>NZ_PVWN01000031.1 GCF_003003885.1 Chlorogloea sp. CCALA 695
ACCCCCCATTGGGGGACGAGTTGCCTCCCCCAAACCCCCTGCAAAAGGGTCTTGTCTTTAGGTGTTGAAGTTTTTAGGCAGTAGGCTTAATGCTTATGCTGTGTACTAAGGGGTTGCTTTTATAAGAACAAAAACTTCGGGGGCAGACCCCCTATAAAAAATTTTATCTATGAGTGTTCAAGTTTTATGTTTAACTACTGGAAAAGTATTTGTATTCCTATTTTGACTGTTGCAATGCTTGGGTTTGAACCAGTTTTTGCTGCTACTTCGGCTGGTGAATACCGCTCTATTGGTTTATCTTACCGGGCTAACGGACGTTACGACGATGCGATCGCAGCTTTTAAAAAATCCGTTCAACTTGAACCGAAAAATGCTTCTGGGCGCGTGCTGTTAGGTTGGACTCAACATCTAGCAGGACAAGAAAAAGCCGCCGCCGAGTCTTTATTACCAGTAATTTATAACGATCCGCAATACGTTCCCGCCCTTAATGCTTTAGGAATTGTGTATTTAGTAAATGGTGATGTCACGGCGGCAGTAGCTACTCATACTTGGGCAGCAATGGTAAAACCAAATAATGAGATTGCTTACTACAACTTAAGTTTATCTCTACATCAATTAAAACTGTATAGTTTGGCGGTTGCGGCGGCTACAAAGGCAGTAAAACTCGAACCTAGTAATCCTCATCCTTTGGTTGCTAAAGCGATCGCTTACTGGAATTTAGGTGATTTCACTTCGGCAAAACTAACTTATCGTCAAGCCTTAAATTTAGATCCTAGCTACAATAACGTTGTTTTTCTAGAACATCTCCAAAAAGCTGCTTTTAGTCGTCAGCAAATTGCGATCGTCAAACTTGTTCTTTTGGCTAAAAATTGATGCAATTCTTAAGCTGCCATAGCTAAATTATTAATACTACAGCTTACTTCTTTTTCTTGCTGCAACTGTTTGGCTAATACTTCCGCAGGCACAGGACGACTAATATAATAGCCTTGAATTTCATCGCAGCCATTTCTTCGTAAATATTCTAGTTGCGCTTCAGTTTCTACCCCCTCAGCAATGACACTTAATTGCAAGTTGTGGGCTAAAGAAATAATTGCTTTAACAATCGCTGCGTCATCGGAACCAATTGTTAGTTCGCGGACAAAAGACTGGTCTATCTTGAGTAGGTCAATTGGCAACCTTTTTAAATGATTTAACGAGGAATAACCTGTGCCAAAATCATCTAACGATAAACTAATACCCATATCGTGCAATTGATTCATCGTAGTAATTGCTTGTTGAATATTGTCGATAATTAAGCTCTCAGTTATTTCTAATTCTAAATAATTAGCTTTTAAGCCTGTCTCTTGCAAAACTTGAGTAACGATCTCTACTAAATTTTGCTCTTTAAATTGCCTTGATGATATGTTGACTGCCACTTTAATTAGTGGGAATCCTGCTAATTGCCAGCTACAATTTTGGGCGCAAGCAGTACGCAATACCCATTCACCTATAGAAATAATTAAACCAGTTTCTTCGGCAATGGGAATGAATTTCGCTGGAGAAACAAAACCATGAATTGGACTATACCAGCGCAATAAAGCTTCTACCCCCATAATTTTCCCAGTACGCAGACAAACTTGGGGTTGATAATGCAACAGCATTTCTCCATTGTTAATGGCATTATGTAAATCTTTTTCTAACATCAACCGCTCTTGTAATTTGTTGTTTAATTCGCGGCAATAAAATTGATATTTATTTTGTCCTTGCGCTTTAGCTCGATCCATTGCCCTAACAGCATTACCCAAAATACTATCTACTTCTGTAGGCTCACTTGGATAAATACTAATCCCAATACTGATACTATTAAAAACTTCATTATTATTTATTGATATAGATTTTGTTAACTCCTTAATAATTTTTTCTGCTAGCTCAACTACCTCATCTACGGATTTGATGTTTGTTTGAATAATTGCAAACTTATTGCTTTCATGGCGTGCCAGTATATCACGATGGCTTAGACAGCTAGTTAGTTTTTGAGCCGCATTTCTAAGAACTAAATTACCTACTTCATAGCCTAGAAGATTGTTAATATTTTTTAGGCGATCTAAGCTTAAATAAATTACTGCAAATAGTTGATTATTTTTGTTTTGAGATATAACTTGCTGGAGGCGATCGTCAAACAAAATTCGATTAGGTAATCCTGTTAAATCATCATAGCTAGCAATATGCTCAATAACTTCATCTAACTTTTTTAGAGTGTGAAAAGTGTCTGCCATCAACATACCAGCTTCATCGGTAAAGTTGGTAGGTAAAGATGATAATTGACGATTAGTAAGATAATGGCGCATTGCCAAAAATGTTAAAGTTACTGGAGCTAGTAAGTTATGTAAAGCATAAAGAGTTAAGGCTGTACCAATTAAAGTAGCGATTAAGGCGATCGCAATTACCCTTACTTTGATATCTATAGGAAAGGATGCGGAAATTACAAAATAAATTAGTAGTGATAGTAATGGCACGTGTGTACCTAGAAAAGCAACTAACATAATTTTGCCTTTGTAGCTATTTAGGTAAGGAATCTTAGATAATGCTGAATATAAATACAAATTAGTTTGAGATATTCCGAGCGATTTCCGCATATTTATATTAACTCCTTAATATTTTTCTACCGTTTGTTAGCTTGTTTCTATCCAGTTAATTTAGCCTTGTTAACCATGTAGGTATATCTAAATGATATTAGCTGCAAAGTTAGGATACAACGGTAATATCACTTAATACGAATGAAAAGTATTTGAGTTGAGCGCTCGTAAAATCTTGACCCTAAAGCTACCTGATATGTATGAAAATATCGAGACAAAAAATATATCAGTTTCCGTGAGATTACTTAGTTGCAGGCACTAAAGATTAGAAAAAAGATTTTAAGAGCGTTTAAAATTAGAGGATTTTGCTTAAACTGGTTACACAAATTCAATGCCTTAAATGATGACATCTACCTTATTACTTAAGATAAATGAACAGATGTAACCTGTAACTTAAAATGCAAGCGCTAAGCGAAATTTTTGTTTATTGCTCAACTTTATTAGGCAAACAAACCTTAAACTTCATAATAAGTTTACAAGAAAAAGTAAAATCTTTATAGAAGCAAGAGTAGTTTATATGTATATAAAAAATATATAGTTGGAAGTTGATAATAAAAGTTGAAATCGGGTAACAAAAAGGCAAAATGATTATAAATGCTAAATTTTAGATAAAAAGTGCAATAAAAGCGGAAAGCTTAGGGGCGTTTCATCCTTCTCCAAGGTTTTTCAAGAAAATGTTTGTTATGAACCTTAAAATTAGGGTTGAGAGGAAAACAATCTCATGGGCAAGTTAGCTCAAGAAATAGAGCAGCAATGGCGATCGCAATTAAATAAAGAATGTATAGAACAAAGCACTACCACAAGGGAGAGTATCCTTAGCTGGCTAATAGGTACAGACGTAGAGCGATTTGAGAACTTGGACACCCATCAGCTAGAAATTGCCAGAACTGCGATCGCTTATCGCTACCGAATTTTAAAAGAGCGTTATTTAGGTATAGCGCCAGAAAGAGCTTATAGTAATTTGATTAAAAGGCTAGGAAGCCTGGTATTGCTGCGAAGTAAGATTAGTACCGGGGTAGCTTTAAGCCGAGATCGTCATCGAGGGGTAGCCGATGTATTACAAGAAGTAATCCAAGAATTACTGCAAAGCGATCGTTATATGCAGCAGCAAATGACATCTATTGCTCAGTTTACAAAAGAGCGAAGATTGCAAAATGCGTTATTATTTGCAACCACCGAAGAATACTGCTTGCGTCCAGTACACAATCAACCTTTATTAGCTCACAGATTCGTCAATTATTTGCGACGCAGCCAAAGGGGGGGAATAACTAATGTCCCGGTAAAAGATTTAGTAAGGTTAGTGTCCCAAGAAGTGTTGACAGAGGAAAGCGACAACCCCGTTAACTTGTTAGATAATAATGCGATCACAGAGTATGAAAACGAACGAATAATAGAAGCACAGCAAGCAGCACGAAGCCGCGTAAAAAAAGAATTTTGCGACTACCTAACTGAAAAATTAGGGACAAATGCCGCCCAGTGGTTGCAATTATATTTACAAGGAAAAAGCCCTGAAGCAATCGCCCAAAGTTTGAATTTAGACATCAAAAAAGTTTATAGATTGCGGGAAAAAGTTAGTTATCACGCGGTTCAAGTCTTTGCGATTAAAGGACATTCGCCAATGGTGGATGAGTGGTTAGAGACTTCGTTAGAGGAAAACAATTTTGGTTTATTACCCCAGCAATGGACAAAATTGTGGACAGAATTGAGCCAAAATCAGCGTCAGCTAGTGGAATTTAAAAAAGCCGGGAAAGATATTGAAGAAATCGCCCTAGAATTAAAACTTAAAACTCATCAAGTGATTAGTGAGTGGGGGAAAATTTATTTAGCAGCCCAAGCTCTACGTAGTCAAGCTTAAATAACTTAGGGGCGATCGCTGCGAACTATTTAGTTAAGTATTTAGTATGGATAGGAAACCTAACACCTCACCATGACTCAAGCAACCTTATCTCAATTTAGCCAGCTTCAAGGCGAAAACGCACCAAAAATTACTTATCGCGTCGCCATGCCTCAGCCAGCATCGCACTTATTTGAAGTAGTGTTGTTAGTGCAAGGTTACTCATTGCCATTACTAGATTTAAAACTACCTGTATGGACACCGGGATCTTATTTAGTAAGGGAATATGCAAAACACCTGCAAGACTTCGGGGCAAAATCTGGGGAACATCCTTTACAGTGGCGCAAAATAGCTAAAAATCATTGGCAAGTTGAAACATCTAGTTTAGATAATCAAACTATTGAGATTCGTTATCGAATTTTTGCTAATGAGCTATCAGTAAGGACAAATCATTTAGATGCAACTCACGGTTATTTTAATGGTGCGGCAATATTTTTCAGGATACCTGGATTAGACAAGCAACCCATAGAGATTGCGATCGCGTTACCGCAAGATGATTGGCAAGTTACCACACCATTACCAGAAGTTGCGGGACAAACTAATACTTTTATCGCCGCAGATTTTGACACTTTAGTAGATAGCCCCTTTGAAATTGGTACGCAGCAAATCTACAAATTTGAGGTATTGGGAAAAGCGCACGAGTTGGCGATTTGGGGTGGAGAAAGTAATATTGCCCCAGAGAAAGTAATAGCTGACACTCAGAAAATTATTGAAGTAGAGGCTAAAATCTTTGGAGGATTGCCCTACGAGCGCTATATATTTTTATTACATTTATCAACCCAAGGCAACGGCGGGTTAGAACATAAGTATGCTTGCTCATTGAACTATCCGCGTTTTGGGTTTCGCGCCTCAGATAAATACAATCGTTTTATGCAATTGGTAGCCCACGAGTTTTTTCACTTGTGGAACGTCAAACGCATTCGCCCCAAAGCCTTAGAAGTATTTGATTACGACGGGGAAAACTACACACCTTCGCTGTGGTTTAGTGAAGGAACGACAAGTTATTATGACTTAACAATTCCTGTACGGGCGGGAATTTATGACATTAAAACTTTTTTACAGAATTTAGGTAAAGAAATTACCCGTTACGAGTTAACACCGGGGCGATGGGTGCAACCAGTGAGCGAGTCAAGTTTAGATGCTTGGATTAAGCTGTATAGACCTGAAGCTAACAGTAATAACTCTCAAATTTCCTACTATTTAAAAGGGGAAATGGTATCGCTATTATTAGACCTACTGATTAGAGAAAGACATGATAATCAGAAGTCCCTAGATGACGTAATGCTGATCATGTGGCAGCAATTTGGGATAGAGGAAATAGGGTTTACACCTCAGCAGTTGCAAGAAGTTATGGGATCAGTAGCGGGGATAGACTTAGCAGACTTTTTCGCTAAATACGTTGATGGGACAGAGGAGTTACCTTTCAATCAATATTTAGAGCCATTTGGCTTACAGATAGTCAGTGAAGACAAAGAATCTATACCTTATTTAGGAATAAAAGTAAATTCTGAGCAGGGGAGAGAAGTAGTTAAATTTGTAGAAACGGGAGCGCCTGCGGCTATAGCGGGAATCGATCCAGGGGATGAATTGTTAGCAATTGACGGTATTAGAGTAACAGCAACAGGGATGAGCGATCGCCTGCAAGATTATCAACAAGGAGACACGATAGAAGTTGCAGTTTTCCATCAAGAACAGTTGCGTCAATACCAAGTAACTTTAGCGGCTCCGCGTCCCAGTAGCTACGGCGTAAAACCTGTTAGCAATCCTACAGCCAAGCAGCAACAGAATTTTGCTGGTTATTTAGGCGGAGACTTACAGAAATTGAAAGATTAGATATCCGGCACAAAATCATCACCTTCATCCTAAATCCCGCTCCCATTGGGAGCGGGGCTTTTTGCTTTGTAAATTTAGAACATTACCATAATGCCCTAACTGGACGATTCATATTATCCCTATTAGTAGAGGGCTGACGTGTCGTAGTAGAGGACTGACGTGTCGTCAAAATAGGTGCGACTAAAGCTAGTACCTCGTCTCTTGTAGCATAACCATCGAAGGCATCAGAGTTGAATGGAATCGGCGAATTACTGCGGTTTTCTTGATAAATTACTTCACTTGCGTTTCTAATCCAGGGTCGCACGTTAGCGCCAAGGAGGTTTTGACGTAAACTGCGGATACCCGCAGCATGACGAGCTTCTACGCTATGAATTGCCAAAGCAGCAGCTAAGACAGGTTTACCCGCTTCCCCCGCAGCCAACAAATTCTGCACCTGCCCTTTATAAGCAGCTACTCCTAAATCCTCAACATACTGCCCTGCTAAGAGAAAATCTTGGGGATTAGCAAAAGGATCTCGTTTCAAGATCGCGCTGTAGTTAGGGTTTGCGGGGATAGTGATCGCCTCTGGATCGCCGCCTAGAGAAGATAATACGGCAGAGAGGTCAGTTACGTGCTGGGCTTCATCTGCACCATAAGCCTGGATTGCGTCTTTAGCTATGCGTGGGGCATTTGCTAAACCACCACTTTGAGCCGCAGCGATCGCTTTTGTATAAAAGTCACTTTCTAGCTTTTCTAAAGTCAGGGCATATTCCACAACCTGCCTAGGTGTTAGTCTCGCGCTTTGAGCATAAGCGGAGGGAATTGAGGTAGCAAATATTATCAGTAGCACTAATGGCAAAATCAGTAATTTGCCCAGAGAGTGAGTAATTTGTTGCAAATAGTCGCCAAAAGTAAGCCAAGCAAATTTGGAGATAGGTCTTTTCATAGTTTTAGTAGTTTGATGCGTAGCTGAATTTAAAGGAAATTTCTAAGTTTACTTGCCCTTTGAATTAAGCGACAAGCGCTCCATCAATGGGATTATTTAATATTTTCAAAGAGCCGACAATTTCGATGATTTGCTCTGGCGTGTACAATTCATCGTAAGCACGTCCTTTAACAGGATTAAGGGAGGCTACCAAGTCAGCATCACTAACAGAACGCTCACTATCAAGTTCCGTAGTTGAACGCCCCAATAATGCGCGTACACCTGCGGCGTGACGAGCTTCCACAGATACAATTGAACCCGCAGCTAAGAGGTAAGTTGGATTTGTGAGGCTTGTACCCGCGCCATTGTAAGCGTGTACACCCACATCTTCTAAGGCGATAGCCGTATTAAGTATAGTGTTGCGATCAGTCATTAAGGCAGCTAGCCCCGAACTATTAAAGCTCAAATCTGAGGTCTTAAATAGAGCATTTCTGCCCAAAACTTCACGCAGGAATTTGACATGAGCAGCTTCTTGAGCGCCTAAAGCTCTCATGTATTCGAGTTCTTTACCATTACTAATCTTTCTAGAATTTACTACGCCTGCATAAAATGCGGCTTCTAATTCTTCTAGTAATAGAGCAAAGTTGAGAATACCAATGTCATTAGCATTAAACGACAAAGTTTTAATTCTGCTTCTGGACTGCGCCGTTACTATTGTTGGTACAGTAGTTAATGCTAAGGTGCCAAGACTAACAAGACCCCATTTGAGCAGATTCCGCCGCGAGGTAAAATCTGCCTTTGATTCGTTCGTTTTGATATCAACTAAAATATTACGCATTTATTGGGTTACTTGTTGGTAGTTCACAATGGTTGCTCTGATCTAGAGGATTTACTTACCCTGATCGCACTTTGCAAAAAGTTACTTAGTTGCCAAGCTAAAAGGGTAGTATTTGTAATCAAATGCAAGCTGTGCAAGACTTTTAATCTCACAACAGCTACATAATTCGTTTTATACTAAGCTCAGTTAACTGGCTCTGAAATCCGTGATTTTACTTATTTGTGTTCAGTTAACTAAATTTCAAGCCCGTAATTTTACGGTGGAGATACTCTTTAATAAAGACTGAAATGCTCTGACTTCTATCAAGTCTGCAAGTTGTCTGAGTATTGAAATAATGAGGGTAACAAGTTGAAAGCCGACTAAGGTCTGTATCGCATTTGCTGCCTAAAGTAACTTACGAGAGCGATGGCATTAGCAACTACCGCGTTAGCTGCTCTAAACACACTTTATGTCGATATTTTCAAAACCCCTGGCTCTTGCTGGATTGGCAAAACATCTAAAATATCCGCCTGAGCGCAGTAATTTATATCATCGTGACAGTTGAGGCGTAACAACCGTTTACCGTGACTAGCTTGGTAGAATAATTCTACTAAACGATCTTGCCATTGTTCGTAAAGAGAAATCGCCCCAATAACTTCATCATTACCTGCAAGTTCTTCTAGAGGTACATTTGTTTGTTGTAAAACACTGTGAGCGATCGCCCCAGCACAAGCCGTATCTTCTAAAGAATAAGTACCTTCCCAACCCGAACCGACAATCCAAACTATTTCGGGCTGTTTAGCTAAAAGGTAATTTACCGCCGCCGCCCGGTTAACAAAAGCAGCAGCTAAGACGGTTGGAGCGCTTTGTATTCGTTGTAAAGCGCGAGTTCCATTAGTCGTACTAATAAACAACCTCCGTCCCTTGACGAGCTTTTCAGTGCAGTCTAAAGGAGAATTACCCAAATCGAACCCCTCTACCTTAGCGCCGCCCCGCTCTCCGGCGAGGAGGCGCTTATCTGCGTCCCAATCAGCGCTAACAAGCTTTAACGTATCCAAATCGCTAAACACTTGAATAGCCTCACCACCAGCCGCCAAGACCGTCGCCATCGTTGTTGTAGCTCTGAGTACATCCACAGCGATCGCGCAATCGGGGATAGTATCAGTGGGAGTAAGTTCAGGGGTATGGTAAATAAATAGCTTCACGCTTTAGCTAACCTGCAATTGATATCGAGTTATATTTTATAGCTAAAACTTGACCTTTGATTGACTAAAAAAACCAGCCATAAGAATGCAAGCCTTTACCTAAAAGATTGACTCCCAAATAACAAACCCAGACCACCACAAACCCCGCCGAGGCTAAAATAGCCGGACTGCGACCTTGCCAACCACGAGTAATTCGAGAGTGGAGGTAAGCTGCAAATACTAGCCAAGTAATCAAAGCCCAAGTTTCTTTAGGATCCCAACTCCAGTAAGATCCCCAAGCTTCATTTGCCCAAACTCCCCCGGCAATAATCCCGATAGTAAGTAAAGGAAATCCTAGCCCAATAATCCGGTAACTAATATTATCTAAAGTTTCCGCAAGGCTGAGGCGCTGGGGTGAAAGAGGTTCGGCTACAGTTTCAGTAGTTAAGTTAAGCACCGCCGTATTACCATTACTGTTGTAGTCAGTAGTCGTAATCGCCAATCTTTGCGCCGCCAAATCTGTAGCCCGATGCAGGCGATAGCCACCCGTACCGACAGAGCTACCCCGCAATTCGATATTTGCCCCACGAGTCACAATTAAAAATGCGATCGCTAGTAACGAACCCACCATCAAAGCTGAATAGCTCAACATCATCACGCTGACGTGCATCATCAGCCAATTGGACTTGAGCGCCGGGACTAAAGGCTCAGAATTTTGCATTTTAGAAGGCAAAGTTAAAGTTGCAAAAGCAACAATCGCCATAGCTACAGGCGCAGTGGCAACCCCTACTAAACGACTGCGGCTATTGTTTTCTGCCAAAAAGTGAATAGTTGTAATTCCCCAAGCTAGAAAAAACAGCGACTCGTACAAATTACTTAAAGGAAAGTAGCCCGCTTCAATCCATCTAGCGCCTAATAAAGTCGCCATACACAAATTTGCGATCGCCATTCCCGCCGTTCCCATTGCTGGTAAATAACGCAATTGGGGAAAAGCTGCCCCTACCCAGTAAATTAACATAGTGGCGAATAACACCGCAAAAGCAGCATTATCTAGCCAATTCTGGAGTGAAACCAAATTCATATAGTGTTCTCCACGTCGTTTTAAGCTAAAAATTTATTTCTACTCTCATCGATCCTAACTGCAACTGCTACTTGAATGCTGACGTAAGTTTAAAGACTTTATTATTTAAAGTTGAAGTTCTGCAATTTTAGGGTGTCGGCGATGGAGACGTAGATAAAGGCTTAGGTGCAGTTTTATTAAGCGCCATAAAAATGTCATAACGAATACTATGACGATCTTTTACCGCCGTTGTTACTCCGATTGAGCGTACCGCCTCTAGAGCAATTTGTTGATTGGGGATAATTTGCGGTAAGGGTAAGTTTTTGAACGTTGGATTGATATTTAAGAAAAACTGCCCATTATTAGGGCTAAGTTGGGATGGGACGGCTGTTTGAAATTGCTCGGTACTAGCTAAATTGACCGCAGGTTGGGGAATAATTTTTTCTGCTAAAGGTGCGCCGAGGGTAAAAAAAGCGATGCTTTCATCTAACCAGCCATGAGTTGCCGTCAGCGTACCGTAGGGGGCAATCCAATTGACAACAGGTTTTCCCGCAACTTGGGTTTCTTGTACTTTGAATTGATACTGACTGCTAATTACTTTATCTATTTCCTGGAAGGCTTTTTTGGCTTTGTCCGAGTCTTTTGCTTGCACCATAAACGCCAACGACAAGGCAAAGTCATTCGGTGAAGCCCCAGCTTTTATTGTTGCTGGAATTACAGCTAAGGAAAACTCGCCATCCATCCAACTTAGCAAATCATCATCTAAATCTAATCCGGTAGTGTTTTTAACACCCGCGCGTAAATTTTCTGGGGGAATAGGTGCAAGAGGATTAGTTTTCACTGATCGCAAATAATCAAGCCATAATTGCTGTAAGTTTCCCCCCGATACCATCATCAAGGTTTCGGCGGGTAAAAGGTTTTGCATTTTTCCAGCATTATTTTGCACCAAATGAACGCGATCGCTATCTGGCTTCAACCACGATACACTTCTTAAACCAATCCCTTGTGGCTCTAGACTAATTGTGGTAGCTAACCCTTGATTTTCTTGGAGTTGGGCTAGTTGAGGAGACAGTTTTTGGGGATTGCTATTTACTAGCCGAGCGGCGGCAGGAATATTAACGTACACTTGAGCAAAATGATTTTCTTTGGCAATTTCTCCAAATTTTTCCTGAAAACCAGGCATTTTTACTAAAGAGTTTTTCCCAAAATAGGTATCAATTACGTTTTCCGTAGCTTTGGGATTGTCGCTAATAACTAAAAAACGATTATCTATTACGGTTGCAGAGTAATTTGGAGTTTCTTTTATTTCAATACCTTTATAAGTGCGACTTTTCGATTTTTGAGCAAGGGGTTTTGATAGCAATGAGGCTGCTAAGTTGGGTTTAGCAATCGGTAGTACCATTACCATTACTGGCGCTGCTTGGAGAGACATTACAGCTAAAGTTGCTTTTTTACCTACCCAAGGCTGGATATCTTTTTGATAGTTGTATCCATTGTCAGTAAGGGTGCGATCGCGCCATTCCACCAAATAATTATCTAGAATAGCTTGAGTTTGGGGTGTACCAAATTCCCGCAATTGCTGCCATTTGCTCGGCTCTGTAGACACAGAAACCGTAAGTAAAGCTTCTTGAGGAATGATATTAGCACCAAGAGGCAATTGAGCTAATTTTTGGGGTTGAATTAACAGCCAGTAAGCGGCGATTCCACCACCAACTAGCAAACTGGTTGCTAATATCGGTAGCAGTAATTTATTATTTTTTCTCATCGATTAAAAGTAGTTGTTAACACGCTAGGCAATGCTATTGTCACTTTAGCTAATTGCTAGATGCTAACCAAGTTTGATTTTGAGCAGGTAAAATAATCGCCATTTACCCAAAACGTCCGCTCACATATGCCTGGGTTGATTTCTCTTGAGGATTTTGGAAGATGACTTCAGTATTATCATGCTCTACTAAATAGCCCATTCTTCCGCCTTTATCTGTTGGCTCAACGTTAAAAAATGCCGTCATATCGGATACTCTAGAGGCTTGCTGCATATTGTGGGTAACAATCACAATAGTGTATTTTTGCTTAAGTTCTTGCAGCAATTCTTCAATTTTGATTGTTGAAATAGGATCGAGCGCCGAACATGGCTCATCCATCAGAATAATTTCTGGTTGAACGGCTACCGCACGAGCAATACACAAACGCTGTTGTTGTCCTCCCGAAAGCGATAAACCGCTTTGCTTGAGTTTGTCTTTGACTTCATCCCATAAAGCCGCTTGTCTAAGCGATTGCTCTACCAATTCATCCATATCGCCGCGATAGCCGTTAATTTTAGCGCCAAAGGTAATATTGTCGTAAATTGATTTGGGGAAAGGGTTAGGTTTTTGAAATACCATCCCCACTTGTCGCCGTACTTCTACAGGATCTATAGAAGGCGCATAAAGGTTTTGATCGTAGTAAAAAACTTTTCCTTCGCAACGAAAACTATCAACTAAGTCATTAAGACGGTTGTAACAGCGCAGCAAGGTACTTTTTCCACAACCAGAGGGGCCAATAAAGGAAGTAATCTGGTTTTTGGGAATGTTTAAAGAAATGTTTTTTAGAGCTAAGAAATTTCCATAATAAACATTAAGATTTTCTGTGCGGAGAATGGTCTGCGTTTTATTGAGAGTGAGACTGTCAGTAGCCATAATTAGGAGTGAGTATGTTGATAAGTGTTGGGGCGAAGGTCAAACGTTAAATTTCTGATTGTTAAGTTTAAATTCAAACCATCAAGCCCGTTTGCGAGTAGCTATCCGAGAAATAATGCTCGTAATTAAAACTAAAAATACTAAAACTAAAGAAGCCGCCCAAGCCAATTCTTGCTGATTGTCAAACGGGACGATCGCAAAGTTGTAAACTAAAACCGCCAGTGATGGCGTAGGAGACGTTAAGTTGGTGGGCCAAAACTGCGTAAACAGCGCTGTAAATAGTAATGGTGCGGTTTCTCCCGCCGCTCTAGCGATCGCTAGAGTTGTTCCGGTAACAATTGCTGGAATCGCTACAGGTAAAACAACTTGAACTACCGTTTGAAACTTAGTTGCGCCAATTCCTACCGCCGCTTGGCGCAAGTCTCTGGAGACTAATTGCAGCGATTCGTCGGTAGTGCGGACAATAATCGGTAGCATCAAAATTGATAAAGCAATGCCACCTGCGATCGCACTGAAGCCGCCCATTGTCAACACGACAACCCCGTAGGCGAACACTCCAGCAATAATTGATGGAACACCGCTCAAAACGTTAGTAGCAAACCGGATAGTATCAGCTACTTTACCTTTGCTAAACTCCGTTAAATAAATTGCTGCCAGTACCCCTACAGGAATGCTAATTAAAGCTGCAATCCCTACCATTATTAAAGTCCCGACAATGGCGCTGCCAAAGCCACCACCCTCTACTAACGGGGGTGGCGGGAGTTCGGTAAACACGCCCAAGTTGAGACGGCTAAAACCTTTGATTGTAACGTAGCTAAGTACGGCAATTAGAGGAATTAAAGCAGCGATCGCACAGGCAAACGCCAAAGTTGTCATCACTGTACCAAAGATGACTCTTTGAGAGTTAGGAGAACGATTCAAGCTGCGGTTTACAGTGCTTTTAGAAAATCGCTCTGGATTTTGAGGTATCATAATTTGTGCTTTTTTTCTAGCTTCACGGCAGTAAATTTTTCAACTTAAATTCTCCCAACTTTACGCACTACTAGCTCTGCCAGAACATTAACGACCAAAGTTAGTCCAAATAAAACTAAAGCAGCGTACATCAAAGCGGCGGTTTGAATACCATCGGCTTCGGCAAATTGATTAGCCAGCAACGAAGCAATGGTATTTCCTGTAGTCAAAATAGATGGACTAATGCGGTTAGAGTTGCCGATAATCATTGTTACCGCCATTGTCTCACCCATTGCCCTCCCTAGCCCCAACATTGTTGCCCCTACAATCCCCGAAGTTGCCGCCGGGAGTAAAACTCGAAAAATTGTTTCCCAGCGCGTCGCCCCTAAGCCATAGGCAGCTTGGCGCAAGTCCGGCGGTAATGAAACCAAAGCATCGCGGGATATTGCCGTAATAATTGGCAATATCATAATTGTCAAAACTATACCCGCCGGGAATATACCAGGGCCCGAAGGAGGTGTACCAAATATTGGTAGCCAACCTAAAGATGAGTGCAATACACGACCAATAGGTGTAAGTATGGGAATCAATACAAAAATGCCCCACAAGCCGTACACTACACTAGGAATTGCTGCTAGTAGTTCAATAAGAAATACAACTACAGTTTGCACCGAGACGGGGAGAAAATTCTCGCTAACTACTAAAGCTGTTCCTACACCAATAGGGACAGCTAGTAGTAAAGCAATAAATGCCGTAACTATAGTTCCGTAAATTTGGGGTAATGCGCCGTACTCCTCTTTTACAGGATTCCAAGCTGTAGAAGTCAAAAATCCTAAACCATATCTTTGAATTGCTGGCATTGCTTCAATTGCTACTTCTAAAGCAATCCAAAGTAACACCGCCGCGATCGCCATTGCTAGTAGGCGCGTTAGCCAAACAAAGCCTAGGTCGAGATTTTTTTCCCAACTAGCGCGGGGTTTGATGGTTGTTTGGGCTTGGGGGGTAAGCGAACTCATGAGTTATTTTCCTATAAACAAGGGCGATAGCGCAAGCGCGCCCGGTTACGGGCTTCGCAATTTTGGCTATCAAAGCTATTAATTACTAATAGCATCAACGGCTGGCTGTACTTTACTGACTACGCTTTCTGGCAAAGGTACATAGCCTAATTCGCCGCTAAACTTTTGTCCTTCTGTCAAGCTCCATTTGAGCATATTTTCTACAGCCTGGGCTTTCGCTGGATCGTCGTAGGTTTTGTAAGCCATGATCCAAGAATAGGAAACTATGGGGTACGATTCCGCACTAGGTGGATCAGGAGCAAATGCTAAAAAATCTTCGGGTAGCGTTACTGACGCTAGGGCGGCGGAAGCTGATTCTGGTGTTGCGGCTACGTACTTACCTGCTTTATTTTCTAAAATAGCGAAGGGAATTTTATTTTGCGTAGCATATCCGTACTCAGTGTAACCAATTGCACCTTGAGTTTGTTGGATCTGTGCCGTTACGCCTTCATTTCCTTTGGCTCCCGTGCCTGCGGGCCAACTAACAGACTTGCCTTCTCCTGGCCCACTTTTCCAAGCTGGACTAACGGTACTAAGGTGTTTTGTTAATACGGCGGTCGTGCCACTACCATCAGAACGATAAATAATTGTAATTGGTTGGTCGGGTAGCTTTAAGTCTGGATTAATCTTGGCAATTCTGGGATCGTTCCAGTTGGTAATTTTGCCCTGTAGGATATCTGGATAGACATCTCTTGATAACTTTATTCCTTCTACTCCAGGCAAATTGTAAGCTAAGACAACGCTTCCGGCGGTTGCCGGAACTAACAACACTCCGCGAGATACTTTAGCAATTTCTTCTTTGGTCATGCCAGTGTCACTGCCGCCAAAGTCTATAGTTCCGGCGGTAAACTGTTTTACACCCGCACCACTACCTACCGATTGATAACTAATTTTGGTGTTGGGGTTAGTCTTGTTGTATTCAGAAAACCAACGCTGATACAATGGCGCAGGAAAGGAAGCCCCTGCACCATTTAGAGTTGCACCCGCAGCACTGGTATCGGCGGCAGGACTAGCAGAAGCGTTAGTATCGATGCTAGGAGCATTTTGGGTTTGTGGCCCACAGGAGGCAATTCCAAAGGAAAGGGCTACCAGCGACAATAAAAAAGCTCTGCGATTTGAATCAATCCGGGAAAACATAGGAAGCTCTGCGTATTTTTACGAGTATTCGTATCGACCTTAGCGTTTTGTTGTAAAGACAAGGTTAAGAAAAAATTAAGAATACTAAAAGCTGTAGTGAAAAGATTATTTAGATAAAATGACCGTATATTACAATTTATGTCCTAAGTTTTATTAAATGTCCATCGCAAAAACCGAAGTAAAAGGCGCGATCCAGTGGTAAAATGCCAACACTTAAGTCACGCATTATAGGGTCAAAAAGTGGTTCAAGCACCCTTGTCAACCGCCTTTAATAAATTGAATACCGATTCGCCTAGCGATCAAGAGTTACTAAAAGAGTGGCTCGATGTTTTAGCAAAGCAAATAATCAGTGGAGAAGTAATTGAGCGAGAAATAGCGATCGCCCTTACTAATATTGAGGGGCAAGAAAATATTTTACTGTTATGTGCTGCCGCCGATCGCGTTCGTCAAGCTTGTTGCGGCAATATCGTAGATTTGTGCAGTATTATCAATGTCAAATCAGGGAATTGTTCGGAAAACTGCGGCTTTTGCTCCCAGTCGGCGCACCATCAAGGCAATGATTCCCCCGTGTACGGCTTAAAGTCTAGCGAGGAAATTCTAGCGCAAGCTAAAGCCGCCGAAGCCGCCGGAGCAAAACGTTTTTGCCTGGTAAGTCAAGGACGCGGGCCGAAATACAGCAGCCCTAAATCTACAGAATTTGAGCAGATTTTAGCCACCGTAGAGCAAATTATCGCCGAGACGAATATCAAGCCCTGTTGCGCGTTAGGGGAAGTTACTCCCGGACAAGCCCAAGCTTTAAAAGAAGCTGGGGTAACACGCTACAACCACAATTTAGAGGCTTCAGAAAGCTTTTTTCCGAATATAGTTACAACTCATACTTGGCGCGATCGCGTAGCTACCATCAAAAACCTCAAAGCCGCCGGAATTCAAGCTTGCACCGGGGGAATTATGGGATTGGGGGAAAGCTGGGAAGACCGGGTTGATTTGGCTTTAGCTTTGCGCGAACTAGAAGTTGAATCCGTACCCATAAACTTACTTAATCCCCGTGAGGGAACGCCCTTAAGTAATCTCCCTAAACTAGACCCCTATGAAGCCCTAAAGGCGATCGCTATTTTTCGTCTTATCCTACCAACGCAAATTTTACGTTACGCTGGCGGTCGTGAGGCAGTAATGGGCGAACTTCAATCAATGGGTTTAAAAGCTGGCATTAATGCTATGCTCGTCGGTCATTACTTAACGACCATGGGACAACCCCCAGAGCAAGACCAAGCTATGCTGAAAAGTCTAGACCTTATTGGTGGTGAAGCCCCAATCCCTGGCGAACGGCTCCGTGAGGAGATGAAAAGATGAGATTGTATTTTATCCCCTTTGTATCCTCACCGTGACTGCTCCCAATCAAATAATGTGGGCTTTTATCGGCTTACTCTTAACTATTGGCGGTACTTTTTTAGATGCTTACATTACCACTTCACCTTTGAACTGGGATGATAGCGGGGTGCAAACTTTTTTCTTGGGTGTCACCTATCAAATTGGCGCAGTGCTACTAATAGGTTGTGTCGGTGGTAAGAATGCTGGAGCGATTTCTCAAATTGCTTATCTATTACTTGGCTTAACTTGGCTACCTGTATTTTCTCAAGGTGGTGGCGTTGACTATTTAAGACAGCCTTACTTTGGTTATGTATTGGGGTTTATTCCCGGTGCGTGGCTTTGTGGTCTATTAGCTTTCAAAACTCAGCCAAAAATAGAATCTCTTGCCTTTAGTTGCTTTTTTGGCTTGGCGGCGGTTCATCTGACCGGATTAAGTTATTTAATTTTTGGTCATACTTTCAACTGGGTCAATTCTCAATTACCTTTATTACAGTTAGCTCTTAAATATTCTTTATACCCTTTGCCAGGACAGTTAGTAGTAGTTTGTGCTGTCACAGTTGTAGCTTACGGGTTAAGACACTTGATGTTTTATTAAAACTCACTTAAATTTATTTTTCACTTATAGCTGCTTCCAGTTCAAAAGTTTAACTTTTTCTGCGGTTTTTGCAAATTATTATGGTTTTAAAAAATAGGATATTTTGGATTATTGCTAGTATTAGCCTGTGCTTAGACCAAGCTACTAAGTATTGGGTAGTTCAAAACTTTAATTTATTAGAAACCCAGCCATTAATACCAGGCGTATTTCATTTTACTTATGTTAGAAACACCGGAGCAGCTTTTAGCCTGCTTGCTGGCAATACTTCTATACTACGCTGGCTATCTTTGTTTGTTAGTTTAGGTCTAATGAGCTTTGCCTTGTTTGGCGGCAAATTAAAAAAGCTCGAACAAATAAGTTATGGGCTGCTTTTAGGCGGCGCAATGGGCAATGGAATTGATAGATTTATTTTTGGTAGCGTTGTAGATTTCATAGATTTACGCTTAATTCGATTTGCAGTATTTAATTTAGCGGATGTGTCTATTAACCTAGGAATTATTTGTTGGTTGGTAGATAGTTTCATAAAACCAAGCTCCCAGAATAATCGCCCTTAATTAAAAAAAGTTACTGTTTAGATAACTCACGTTATCTAAACAGTAACTTTGTAAACCAAACTAAGAAACTGTAACTTAGTTTTACTTTAAATCAACTAGGGAGTAGTAGGGGGTGGACTTCCTTCGGGGATTGTGCCATTGCCAGCACCGCCAGGATTACTAGGAGATGTTGTATCTGTAGACGGAGTGCCAGAGTCGGCTGGCGGCGTTGATGGATTATTTATGGTATCGCCAGCACCGCCAGGAACACCAGGGGATGTTGTATCTGTAGGTGGAATGCCAGAGTCGGCTGGTGGCGTTGATGGATTATTTATAGTATCGCCAGCACCGCCAGGAACACCAGGGGATGTTGTATCTGTAGGTGGAGTGCCAGAGTCGGCTGGTGGCGTTGATGGATTATTTATGGTATCGCCAGCACCGCCAGGAACACCAGGAGATGTTGTATCTGTAGGTGGCGGAGTACCCTCTGGTGACGGCATTGGCATAGGATCGCTAGCACCGCCAGGGGATGGTGTATCTGTAGGTGGAACCTCTGTTGTTCCCGGATCGGGCGCGGAGGGAGTTGGAGATGGTTGTGTTTCGGGAGTTGTGGTTGTTCCTGTGGATGGTGTAGTTACGCTAGCACCACCAGGACAACGGGAATTGAGCGGAAAACGCTCGCACAGAATTTTGAACCCTTCTGGGGAAAGTTCAATTTCTGGAGTTTTTGTCTCAGTACCGGATTGTGCTAGAGCAACACTACCAGTTACTGCCAATGCAAATGCTGTGCAAATGATGGTTAAATATTTCGCCTTCACACCAATTAACCTCAATTAAGCTTTCCGAACATTAGAACAAAGGATAGGGTCGCAAAAATCTACCTTGATGTATATGTCTAAAGTAACTTAGTATGCTTCAAAAGCAATTAAATTGGTGAAATTTAGACGAGCAACAGGTTGTACAGCTTGCAAGTAAAATAGATTTAAAGAAAAATTTTTAGATTTTCTATACTCAATTTTAATGTTGTATAAGTAATCCCAAAGAAGTCGCCATATTATGAGTCCTCCCCAGCCACCTGTAAAACCGCAAACATTTGTCGGGCAAGTAACCCAAGCAGTACAAACAATTCAAGCAAAGGTAAATTTTCAGGCTTTATCACTAAATCCTAAAGCTAGAGTGCCGGAATTGTGGATACAGGAGGCAGGAGCAGATAAGGCAGAAGTTTATCCATTGCTGGGCGATCGCTATTTACTTGGTCGTAGTTCAAAGTCTTGCGATATTGTTGTCCGCAACCCGGTAGTAAGTCAAGTACATTTATCTTTGTCGCGGGATGTCAATAATCGCAAGTCACCTTTTGCCATTAAAGACGAAAATTCTACTAATGGCATCTATCAAGGTAAGCGCCGGATTGATAAGTTAGCTTTGCGTCACGGCGATGTATTTACCCTTGGCCCTCCAGAGCTTGCAGCCTCGGTAAAAGTACAGTACGTTGATAAGCCACCTTTGTATGTTAAAGCTGCTACCTGGGCAGCTTACGGGGTCAGTGGTGTAACAGCTTTAGTAGCTTTAGCAATTGGTTTAGAATCAACAAAGTTTTCTGTTTTGCCTTTACCTTCGCCCACCCAAGGGCCTGTAGTTATTTATGCCCGCGATGGCGAAACCCCGTTACGTCCTCCCCGGACTACTGCCCACGTAGATATGAAGCTCTTAACAGACTTTTCAACCTATTTACCCAAGGCGGTAGTAGCATCGGAAGATAGCCGCTTTTATTGGCACGTAGGAGTAGATCCCATTGGGATATTACGGGCGGTACTAATCAACGTACAGGGCAAAGGATTTCAGCAAGGAGCTAGTACCGTTACGCAACAAGTCGCTCGTAGCTTGTTTAGAGATTATGTAGGGGCGGAAGATTCTTTGGGGCGCAAGTTAAAAGAGGCGGTAGTAGCGCTGAAGTTAGAGACGTTTTATAGTAAAGATTTTTTGTTACTTACTTACTTAAATCGAATTTATGTAGGTTCAGATACCTACGGCTTTGAAGATGCTTCGCGTTACTACTTCGATCGCGCGGCTAAAGATTTAACCTTGGCACAATCGGCTACTTTGGTGGGAATTTTACCTGCTCCTAACGCTTTTGATTTGTGTGGTAATAGTGATGGACTAAAAGCAGTTGATTACCGCAATCGAGTCATAGCCAGGATGTCAGAGCAAGGCTTGGTTAGTCAAGACGAAGCAAATAGGGCTAGGCGATCGCCGATTGAAATTAGCCGCAAAGTCTGCGAACAGCAAGCAAATACTATTGCTCCCTATTTCTATGCTTCGGTGTTTCAAGAGTTGCAACGCTTGTTAGGCAAAGACTTAGCCAACGAAGGCAATTTTATTATCGAGACGCAGTTAGACCCCAAAATGCAAGCTCAAGCAGAATCAGCTTTGCGTGATACTGTAAGTAATACTGGTAGTAGGTATGGCTTTTCTCAAGGAGCGGTGGTTACTCTCGATTCCAGCACTGGGGGAGTTAGGGCGCTAGTAGGTGGGACAAGTTATCGCGCAAGTCAGTTTAATCGCGCTATTCAAGCCAAGCGTCAACCCGGATCAACTTTTAAGCTATTTACTTATACTTCCGCCATCGAGCAAGGCATTTCTCCAGGCAAATTTTATTCTTGTGCGCCCTTAAGTTGGAGTGGGCAAGGATATCGCAGTTGCGAACGTTCTAGCGGTAGTGTAGACATGGCAACGGGGCTTGCACTATCAGAAAATGCGATCGCCCTGCGAGTAGCTCAAGACGTGGGGCTAGATAAAGTAGTCAAAATGGCAACGCGATTAGGCGTTACTTCGCCGCTAAATCCTGTACCGGGGTTGGTTTTGGGGCAAAGTGAAGTAAATGTATTAGAAATGACTGGCGCTTTTGGAGCAATTTCTAATAATGGCAAGTGGAATCGCGCTCATTTGATTAGTCGCATTCTCGATAGCAGCGATTGCCCAAATCGGCAGGATTTAAAAACTTGCCGGGTGATTTATAGTTTTGACCAAAGCCCTAACGCTAACGTTCAGGTATTGTCTCCCCAAATAGCCAATACAATGACGAGTATGCTCCGGGGTGTGATAGAACGCGGTACAGGGAGAAGTGCAGCCCTTGGTTTAGGAGAAGCGGGTAAAACAGGTACAACTAACAACAACGTGGATTTGTGGTTTATTGGCTTTGTGCCTAGTCAGCAGATTGTCACGGGAGTTTGGCTTGGAAATGATAATAATTCCCCAACTTCCGGTAGTAGCGCTCAAGCTGCTCGTTTATGGAGTAGTTATATGCGGAAAGTTGTGCAGTAAAAAGCGATAAATTGCCAACTATGCCAAAAATTTGCAACATTCTTGTTGTAGAGACGTTGCAATGCAACGTCTCCTTGCCAAAATCCATCTAATCAGCAATACCCTATTTATTTTCCGTCCAATTAGTAATTTGCAACTTATTATCTTTAGCAAATACTACCTTGTACTGAGCTATAGGCTGAGGAGAGGGTTTTGGCGTAGCGCTGCTAGGCTTAAATAGGCTTTTTATCGGTGTTTGGTCGATTTGGTTGCTAGAGATATTGTCAAGCCCTTTATAACCTGTGATCGCACCTTGGGGAGATACAACTACTTGATAACTTAAGTCTTGGGTTAAATTCCGCGTTTTCCAGGAGGAGTCTAGCTGATTGTATAGTTGCTGTCTTAAAGCTGATAACTGCACTGGATCGCTTATTTCTGGCACTCGATTAGCTGAATTTGACTGGCTGCTAGACTGGGTTACAGGTTTGGGTGGTTGGACTTCGGGGATGGGGACTAAGAAAAATGCGATCGCGGCTAAGGCTAAACTTGATACTCCCAACGCGGCGGGGACGGCTTGTTTGGCTACATCTTGGCGGGAAGTAACGTTACGCTTTGAAATCGGCTTAATTTTTAGTGCCAAATCCGGTAAAGTGCGGCTATCTGCCAATAATTGATCTACAGCTTCTACCAAGTCAAATAGTTGTACCGTCGTTAAATCGATCTTAACTGGCTCAACTTGTGGAGTATCGCGGACAATCAATTGATGCCGATGATTGTCTAATCTGTGTAACTGCACCAATTCTGGCTCTTGTTTTGATCCTGGACGCAGGGCAACTTTACTCAAAAATTCCTGAGTATAGCTACTTGCAGACTTTACCAGACTATCTAAAAACTCTCGTCCGCCGCTTAACGGCGGTTGCCCAGAGTTGGGAAAATGACATTCAACGTTGACTAACATCGATAATACGGGTCTACCGTCGCTAAGTAAGGCGCTCGTTTCCGTAGTATTCAAACCCTCTACCACTAATACGCAGCTTGGCAAGCTGTACTTGCGTTGAATGGTCATTCTACTTCCCCATCAAACAAACTAATCCAAAACCTTTGCATTCCCGATGTTCCTGTACAAAACAGCAATTGTTCTAATAAGCTTATTGCTAGTTCGTCGGATTTTTCTTTGCTATGGTAAATGATCGCTCCTGATCTTCGAGGATTCATCCGGCTTTTGAAATGAGCTTGAAACCGCTCTAAATAACTAGCTAGTCGTAAATTCTGTTCCAACGGAATTTGTTTGTCGCTCATCTGCTGAACGACAATTAGCAATTGACGAATTACTGCGGTTAACCGTCTTGCCAAATAACACGCAACAACGGCTAAAGCTTTTGCCTCAACTATGCTTAAAGGGCGACGAGTATGCGCTCTCCTGAGCGGGTTTGTACTCCGCATCCGCCATAAATTTACGCGATTTTTAATAATATCTGTTAGTTCTAATTCACGCGCTAATCCTAAAATAGCTTCTGAGCCGCCAAGCTCCAAAGCCTCAATAGCTAGTAAAATTAAGTCAAGTTGTAACCTAGTTCTTTGCGGACACGCTCTTTCCTCGACAGATGGATTTGGTAAACTGTCTAAAATTAGTGGCAGTGATTCAACGGGGGTATCTAATGGCTGGACGCTCACAAAAGCATTTTTCCTTACAAACTGGGCGGGTGCATGGGCTGTTCGCCAAATAACAAATATATTTAAGCTGAATCTTTAGTTATTATTCCCAACATTGGCGCGATAGTTAACTAATTTTTACTTCAATTAGCTCAACGACGGTAGTTTCTTGAATGTATTTAAGGTTTTTTCCTCTAAAAAATAAGTTTGCGGATTTTGCTACGGGCGAGAGAATTATCAATAAAAATGCGATTATCAGAACAATCTAACTATGATAGTGTACGATTTTTTCGATACTCTCTATTTTTAAAGCGATCAATTTATTGATTCTGCCTACAACTGCTATGGATTTGAAATCACTGGTTCGCGATATTCCCGATTTTCCTAAACCCGGAATTATGTTCCGAGATATTACTACTCTACTTAGCGATCACGTTGGATTGCGCTATACCATCGATAGTTTAGCCGAAAAAACCGCTCTTCTTGGCTTAACTGCTGATTATATTATTGGCATGGAGTCACGGGGCTTTATTATTGGTGCGCCTTTGGCTTACAAGTTATCCCTAGGATTTATTCCTGTCCGCAAGAGTGGAAAATTGCCTGGTGCGGTGCATTCGGTGGAGTACGATTTAGAGTACGGTACAGACTGCTTAGAAGTCCATCAAGATGCTTTAGCCCCAGGAAGCAAGGTATTAATTATTGACGACTTGATTGCGACGGGAGGAACCGCTAAAGCCACCGCGCAGCTAGTCGAAAAAATCGGCTGTGAATTGGTGGGTTTTGGCTTTATTATCGAGCTAAAAGATTTGCACGGGCGAAAAGTTTTGCCCTCAGTTCCCATCGTGTCGTTGATAGAATACTAGCTAAAATCGCTGAGATAAATATGACTTTTAGTAAAGTTTCTTTAACGGCGGCGGGAAATTGGTTAACTAGGTTTTTTACTAGCGAAACTTTTGTTTATGTCGTTAAACGAGTATTGCAGGCGCTATTGACATTATTACTAGCTTCTGCATTGTCGTTTTTTATTATTCAATTAGCGCCAGGGGATTATTTAAGCACGTTGAAAACAAATCCCAAGATTTCCCCAGAGCGAATTGAGGAACTGCGCGTACAATTTGGTTTGGGTTTACCTTGGCTAGAACAGTACAAGCGCTGGCTATGGCAAGTAGTTAGTAAAGGTAATTTTGGACAGAGTTTCGTCTATCAGCGCTCGGTAGCATCGCTGTTGTGGGAACGGATACCGCCGACATTGTTACTAGCCATTTCATCATTAATCGTAACTTGGGCGATCGCTATTCCTTTGGGTATTGTCGCCGCCGTTAAACAAAATCGTCCCATAGACCGCATTTTGCAAGTTATTAGCTACACTGGGCAAGGTTTCCCTAGCTTTATTACAGCTTTATTGCTACTAATAATGGCGCAAAATATTTCGCCATTATTTCCAGTGGGAGATATGACGAGCATTAATCATGACGATTTATCGATTGTGGGGAAGTTTTTAGATATTGTTTGGCATATGATTTTGCCAACTATTGCTTTAAGTGTGACTAGCTTTGCTGGGTTGCAACGAATTACGCGCGGTGAATTATTAGATGTATTGCGCCAAGATTATATTCAAACGGCTAGAGCTAAAGGATTGCCAGAAAATCGAGTAATCTATGTTCATGCGTTGCGAAATGCAGTCAATCCTTTGATTACGCTGTTGGGTTTTGAATTAGCTAGTTTGTTAAGCGGGGCATTTATTGCCGAATTTTTCTTTAATTGGCCAGGTTTAGGAAGATTGATTTTGCAAGCTGTAACGGCTCAAGACCTTTATGTTGTGATGGCAAGCTTGGTTATGGGTGCTGTAATGTTAATTGTTGGTAACTTACTTGCTGATTTACTACTTAAAGTTGTCGATCCTCGGATTCGCCTAGAAAACATTAATTAATAATTTTAGACACAAAAAGTAATTTAATTTTTGGTATGATATGCTTTCGCAATCCCATTATCTGCTTCGCTCTAAAGCTGATGGCAGTTACCTTGTTGCTCACTTAGATAATCAAGATAGCCCAGTTAAAAATTCTCAATACCTGTTGATTTTCAACGAAAGCTTTGATGCTCTAAGTTATCTAAACACTCACGGCTTTGATATTAGAGAAAAATTTGTTGTGGAATCTATTTCTGGCAATCAATTAGGAAACCTGCTGCAAAGATGGGGATTTAAAGGTGTAGGAATTGTTCAAGATCCTCTATTACCAAAAATTGATTTTTTAGCGAAAAATTAAGATTTTTCTCCTTAAATTGTAAAAATAGGCAGCAAAATATCTGTCTTGATGTAGATGTATTAAAAGCAACGTTTTAGTGTAATAGAAATAATAGTTTAGATTTTTACTGAGTTTTACCAAGTTAACAAATACTTATTAGTAGCTCTATAAAGGTCTAAATAATAATTGCTATCACCAGGAGAAATTGGTATGAGTATCCGTTTTAATATGTCTGCACTACGTCCAGTTCGTTTTTTAGTAGCTGCTTGTGTTTGCGCCTTATTATTGTTTTCAAATGCTTTTCCAGCATCTGCCGATCCTGTAAATCCGACTAGCAGTAAGTCTTCTCCCCAGCAAGGCGAAGCAAATCTTCAAAGTATTGAAAAAGAAGCTCAAAAAGCAGTTTTAAAAGACCCCTATTCCCAGGAAGAAACAAAGGATAAAGCCAATCAAGGTTTAAACGAAATCCAGGGATCTGCCGACTTTGACCAAATGAGCCGTTCAGACAATTCTCAAAGTGCAATTTCTGTGGAAGACAAATCAAAGAATTTTCTAGAAGCAATTACAGGTAGAAAAGACAAAAACTAGGTTTTAACCAACAGCCCAGTAATTTTTGTTAGTTGTTAAAACATCCCCATTGTTGTAGAACAGTGGGGATGTTTTTTAGAAGCGGGTGGCGAGAATCGAACTCGCATCATTAGCTTGGAAGGCTAAGGTTTTACCACTAAACTACACCCGCGATTTCGCTTTGCAATTGTTGCAGAATTATTACTGTAACATACTTTTATAAAACTTTAACTATTTAACAAGAGATTTTTGCTTCGAGCTAGAGCTTGCGGTTGCTATTGCCAAAATCGTTTAGGATATTTACGATAGATATTATTTTTACAAAACTTTGTCTTTTTCCACCGATCATCAACCAGCAGAAGATCGTCAATCTCACAACTACTTGCAAATTCGGGCGGCTGAACTTGAAGATGTAAGCGCCATTGCTGAAATTCTTGCCGATAGTTTTCATACTAAAGACGGGTTGCTAGGCTGGGCTTACCCATTATTGCGCCTGGGAATAGCTGAAGATGTGCGGAATCGCTTACATACTAAGGCTCCTCATCATAGGTGTTTAGTGGCGCTCGATAGTACAGTTAAAGTAAAAACCGCAGGAAATCTTTGTAGTGGTGGAGAAACTTTAGCTGGCACTTTAGAAATAGCCGTACGTCCCAGTACGATACCTTGGGGCAATAGTCATTTACGCTATCCATATTTGTCAAATTTGGCAGTGCGCCCAAAAAGTCGTCGTCAAGGGATTGCGGCACAATTACTGCTAAGTTGCGAACAAGCAGTTTTAGAGTGGGGATTCCATGACATTTATCTCCATGTCTTAGAAAACAACTATCAAGCCCGGCAGCTATACTTCAAACTAGGCTATCGATTGCATCGAGTTGATAATAGTTGGAGCAACCGGATGTTTGGACGACCGCAACAAATATTGTTATCTAAGCATTTGCCCTAGATAAAATTGCCTTTATTTTATCTGGCTAAAATTCTACACATTATCTTTAAAAGTAACTCCATTAGTAGCCTTTCTTAAACTGTCATCTATTTACATGACTGCTATTTGGTTAGAGATATTTAGTGATTAATGTTACAAAAACAGGGTTAGTTAAATTAATTAGCTTTTTTGCGCTCGCAGTTCTTAGACTAAATTTAGAAACTTTACAAAATGTTTACATTATTCACAACCAATCTTTATGAAGACTTCAAACTATAACCATTTAGTTTGATTAAATGCAATAAAATAGAAGTATTCTTGCGTTCAACGGCTTATTTATTTTAATAAATAGATAGTCTATGGTGAGCGAAGAAAATTAAATGTTTTGATTTTCTTTATGGCTGTTCATCATGCCTACACTCACAGGAAACCAGATGAATAGCGAAAACTATCAGCGTCATCAAACTAAGGTGGCACTGGATAATTTGGCTGCTCAAGGTATTTGTATCGCTAGTTCTTTTGGTGCTAGTGAAATGACAAATCCCAGTGAAGAAAAAAACGCCCCAGAAATAGTAAAAATGCTTCACAGTGGACAAGTGCTAGTGGTCAATAGCCGTCGTCGTAACGGATTGATTCTCTACAAAGGTTTCCATGCTGAGTTTGCAGGGCCGGGGGCAGCCGTAGGAAGCATTCATGACCTTGATTGTCAGTTAGCATTGCCTGTGGGAAATCTCTCTTTGTTAGCTCCCGATTCTCACGAGGAAAGGCAAAAAGCGTACTTAATTAGGCGGCAGTGGATTCGCTTAATGAAACAAATTACCGAAAAGCCAACACCGCAGCAGCGAGTACAAAAGATTTTAGAACAATTTGAGCAGTATTTTGATGCGGAAACGGTAGCACAACTGCCCGATGAAGCTTTTGCTTTATTAGTCGGCGTATTGCCGCAAACAGTAAGTGCTGTACGCCGTTCTTATAGTAGTTTTAATGGGCAAAAAAGTAAATTCTAGAAAGAGATAGGCGTAAGAAGGGATAAAGCGGCTTCGAGGCGGTCTAAAGTGCGCTGGTTTTCGTCTGGGCTACCTACAGTAATTCTTAATCCACCGCTAATATGACGGACTATAGTTCCCTTGGCTTTTAACTGCTCGTTAACCAGATTTAAAAGTTCTTCAGTGCAGGAAGATTTGGTTTTAAGTTGCAAATAAATGAAATTAGCGGCGCTTTCCCAAACCTGTAAAGCTGGGTGTTGAGCTAAATTATGAGTTAATTTAACCCGCTCTGCTAGTAATTGGGGAATTACATTTAATAATAGTTGCCTATGTTGGAGAGCGACTAGAGCGGCGGCGATAGAAAAAGTAGGTAGATTGTACGGTAAGCGGATTTTTTCTAGAGCAGAAATTACTGCGGGGTGTGCGATCGCATAACCGACACGATGAGCAGCTAATCTAAACGCTTTAGAGAATGTCCTTAATATTAACCAATTGGGGCGCTGTGCAAGTTGGTTAACAACGGTGTTTTGGCTAAATTCAAAGTAAGCTTCGTCTACTACTACTAAAATATGTGCTGGTAAGCTTTGTAGCCATGCTAATTCGTTGGTAGTTAAAGCGTTACCAGTGGGGGAATTGGGATGGACAACAAAAACAACTCTAATTGGTGGGCTTTGGGTTTGAGTAATAGCCAATTGAGCGGCGGCTAAATCCATTTCAAAATTAAGGGGCGATCGCTCTAGACTAATTACAGGAATCCCCAAAGTTTGAGCAAAAATTGCATAAACTCCAAAAGTAGGATTGGCAACTAAAATTGATCCTTCATTTCCTACACAAGTTGCTATAAGGATAGAGCGGATAATTTCATCGGAACCATTGCCAACGGAGATATTAGCACCAGTAATATTAGTATTAGCTGATTCGTTAACATATTCGGCAATTTTTGCCTTTAGTTCTTCGTGTCCCGCGTCAGGATAGCGGTTGCTTTCAATTACTTCTTGGTAAGTCCAAGCTAGTTTTTGCTTGAGTTCGCTAGGCAAGTTGTAGGGCGATTCGTTAGTATCTAGGCGATCAATGGTGGATGCTACAGGTTGACTCGTATTGCTACCAGGATGGGCTTTGTAGGCGCGAATTAAGTCTAAGTCGGAGCGAAGAAAAGGAAGCATAGACATTTTTTAGGGAATGATAAAACTTTTAATTTGCTGCCATTGGGTGATTACGTCCGCTAAAGCATGATTGCTGTTGAGTTCAATTAGCTGTACCCAAGGGCGAGAGGAGGCAAAATTACGGCTGGCGGTGATGGGGATAACTTCATCATGACAACCATGCAAAATTAACGTAGAAACAGGGCGCAATAACAGTTTATCTTGATAATTGGCGGCATCAATGACAAAATTGTAATTTAAAGGCAGCGATCGCTTCTCAGCATAGTGATAGACCATTAATTGCTGTTCGGCTTGCCATTGTTTTAGTTTGGCTTCTCCTATTTGTGGTAGCCAGTGCGATAAAAATTCCAAGGCTGGCGCAAGTAATACCAACCTTTGAACTTGCAATGATTTTTCAGCTATTAGCGCCGCCGTTAAACCGCCCAAACTTGAGCCAATTAAGGTTACAGGCGTAGGAGATGGGGGAAATTGCGCCAATACTTGCTCTATTTGGCGCTTTATTGTCAACTTAGAAAAATTACCCTGATTTAAGTCTGGGATTTTTAAATCAATGGCTAATTCTGCAAAAGCGGAGCGGAAATACTGCGCCTTAGCAGAATTAGGACTAGACGCAAAGCCATGGAGATAGATGTAATCCAATGTTTAACGCAGGGTAACGAATTCTTCCGCCGTAGAGGGATGAATCCCAACGGTAGCATCAAAGTCTTTTTTGGTTGCCCCCATATTAATTGCGATCGCAATTCCTTGAATTACCTCGGCAGAATTTTCGCCCACCATATGAGCGCCTAAAACTTTATCGGTTTTGTTGTCCACTACTAGCTTGACTAAAGTTTTTTCATCGTGTCCGGTAAGGCTGTGAAATAGCGGACGAAAACGAGCGCGGTAACAAGTTACATCATCACCATATTTTCCTTGGGCATCTTCTTCGCTCATTCCTACCGTAGCGGCTTCAGGGTTGGAAAATACCGCCGATGCTACGTTGTCATGACTAAGAGAGCGCTTGTTGTTGCCAAACTCTGTATCGGCAAAGGCTCTACCTTCACCAATAGCTACAGGAGTAAGGTTTATTCTATCGGTACAATCGCCGACGGCAAAGATATTCGGCTCAGATGTTTGGCTAAATTCATTTACGGCGATCGCGCTGCGGGTACTATAGCCTAAACCATCAGCAGGAGTAGAAATAACATCAACTCCAGTATTTTCTAAGCCTAGTCCCTCTACGTAAGGATCGCGTCCAGTTGCAGCCAGGAAAACATCGGCAATTATTGATTCTTCTTCTGCGCCTGATAAAGTTAACTTTAAGCCTGCATCGACTTTTTCTATCTGTTTAACTACGGTATTGGTTAAAAATTTAATGCCGTGATGAGTCATGCCATTTTGAATTTCGTGGCGAATGTCTTTATCAAATCCGCGCAAAATTAAATCTTTACGAATAATTTGCGTAACTTCGCAGCCTAGTCCGCGCATAATTGAGGCAAATTCTACCCCAATATAGCCAGCACCTATAATTGCAATATGCTTTGGTTGTTCTTTGAGGTGGAACATTTCGTTAGACGTAACTGCAAGTTCCATACCTGGTAAATTGGGTTTTACCGGACGACCACCGACTGCGATTAAAATTTTATCTGTGGTAACTTTGCGCCCATCAACTTCTACGGTGTGAGGATCAATAATAGTAGCGCGGCTGGGGATAAGTTCTACACCTGCTTTTTCTAAAAAGCCGATATGTAAGTGAGACAAACGATTTACTTCTCGATCAACAACGCTAACTAGATGTTGCCAATCCAATTTGACTTCGCCCACTTGCCAGCCATAACCCGCCGCCGCATTGAATAATTGGGGAAAGTGGGAACTATAAACCATGAGTTTTTTGGGAATGCAGCCGCGAATCACGCAAGTACCGCCGACTAAATCTTGCTCGGCGATCGCTACTTTTGCCCCGTAACTAGCGGCTCGTTTAGAGGCAGCAAGCCCCCCGGAACCTGCACCAATTACAAATAAATCGTAATCAAACGTCATTACTTATTGCGTCCTTTATGCTGCACTTACGTTCAATTTAACATCCGGCATTCCTTGCTGTTGTAGGATAAAGGGCAATTGTGGCATCAATTTCGCTTAAAAATTAGCAAAGGAGGGATTTATGGATAATCTACCTAGTGGGGAGCGCTATTTATATCAGCTTTTCAGCTTAATTAAAGTTGGACATCTCAAAGTAACTAACCCCCAAGGGCAAGAATTTAACTTTGGTGATCAAAGTTCAACGTCACTACATCTAATCGTACATAACCAAAATACTTACGATCGCGTGTTGACTTTTGGGGCGATGGGGTTTTGTGAAGCTTATATGGAGGGCTGGTGGGATGAAGAATGCGATCGCCTTAGTGATTTAATCGGCTTATTTCATACTAATGGGGTGTATACAAAAGCGCGTAGTCTAATAACTCTGCCTTTAATTGTCAAAGTTGCCACCCAACGCCTGCGGACAATGCCGATTTTGATTCAAAACAGCCGCAAAAACGTCCAACACCACTACGACTTAGGCAACGATTTTTATCAGCATTTTCTCGATCCCACTTTGACTTATTCCTGCGGTTATCGCCTGAAAGAAACTGACTCTTTAGAACAGATGCAGCTTCAAAAGTACGAATTGATTTGTCGCAAACTTGCTTTGCAACCGGGAGAATCATTAATTGATATTGGTTGCGGTTGGGGAGGAATGTTAATTTATGCCGCAGAGCATTATGGTGTAAAGGGTACGGGAATTACACTGAGTGAGGAACAGGCAAAGTTAGCTGTTGAAAGAGTTGAACAAAAAGGATTTAGCGATCGCATCCAAATTATCGTCAAAGATTACCGTGAAGTGCAGGGGCAATACGATAAGTTTGTCAGCATTGGGATGTTTGAACACGTTGGTAAAGGTAATTTTGCTACCTTTATGCAAGCGACAGCCAAGTTTTTAAAACCTCATGGTGTTGGCTTATTGCATACGGTTGGCACAAATAGCACCCAAAGAAACGGCGCTTGGGTTGATAAATATATTTTTCCAGGGGCGTATGTACCCCAACTCCATGAAATAACGCGAGAATTAATGGCAGCAAAATTGTCTGTAGCCCATTGTGAAAGCTTGAAGCCTCATTATGCGGAAACTCTTAGACATTGGAGAAATAATTTTAATGACAACAAAAGCAAAATTGCTGCACTTTCCTCAATTTATGACGAGCGGTTTTTGCGAATGTGGGATCTTTATTTGCAATCTTTTGAGGGGGGGTTTAGATACGGTGGAATGCAGGTTTACCAATGTTTGTTTTATCAGGGGAAGCAATGGAGGTTTGATACTCCTTTGACGTTTTCCGCTAAGGCGGCGCTAACTGCAAACAGATAATTAATCTTCTAACATCAGCATTTGCGCCTACCCTAGACCGATTTAAGAGGTTCGGGGTAGCAATCCCATGTCCTTTAAAATACTTCTGGTAATTTCGATTCTGGCTTTAATGTCTTGTTCTTCGATAATATCTAGTTGCGTTGCAAAAAAATAGGTATTGCGATCACGTTCTACATAACCTACGTACCAACCTACTTTTGACTCTAAGCCTGTTTTGCCTCGTAAGACATAGTTGTTTGTTTTCTCAGTGGTGATAACATTTTTGACAATTGCGATCGCTCTAGGGGAAAAAGGTAACTTATTAGTATGTAGCTTTACTAAAAAATCTATTTGCTCTTTGGGACTGATTCGTAAATCTCCTTGCAACCAAAACTTATCTATTCCCCCGCCAATGTCTCGATTGCCATAGTTAGTTAAATTAATATAATTCTGCATCTGTTTTTCGCCGATGCGTCTAGCTAACTCTTGATAAAACCATACAGCAGAGACTTTGATTGCCGTTTTCATCGTGTGGTTTTGATTCCACTGGGGAATCTCTCTTTTTACCCCATCCCATTTAATAACTTCATTTTCATCTTTAACTACACCCGTTTCCAGCGCCACTAGGGAGTTGAAAATCTTGAAAGTAGACGCGGGAACATAACGGGTATTAGCTCTTTTAGTGTTGTAGACGAAATATTGATTTCTATTGAGGTCGTATAGTAGAAAACTGCCTTTAACACCCGCTTGCTGAAAGTGTTTGCCAAAATTAGGGCGCTCTTGCCAGTTAGCTTGTTTTTGCGGAGTTATGCTTTGATTAGCTACAGTTTCCCCTATCGCCGATGGTAAAAAGCTGAAACTTAACAGGGTAAAAACGAGGCATTTTAGAACTAAAAACATTTTATTTTTATCGTCTAGTAAATTTTGCTAACTAGACAAAAAAGTTTATAAAATTGTTCCAATATAATCAATTACTAGATAAGTGCGATCGCGCTAAAAGTGCTGTTGTAAAGTAAGCGATCATTAAAATAATTCTATTTGCCTACTACCCTGTGACTCTATTTCCTCTCTTTTTGATACATAGTTAATCAGCTTGACCCAATCTATCTGATGTTTATTCATAAAATTTAAAATAAACTCTTATGTCATTTCGTTGATTTTAGCACTATATGCCTTTTTAAAAACCTCATCTTTTTCTTGGGCTTTTAGGTCAATCGGTACAATTATCTGTTAATACAAATTATCGTCACCTGAAACAAATTTCCAAAAATCTTGACCAGCATATTTATAATAAACTTTGTCTACATCTTGGATTGCTTTAGTTCTTGATTTATCTTTTAAAGGATTTCGATCTTTTCCATACATACAACCGTTAACAGCTATAATTTCCTGGATAATACCTCTTGCCCTTAAAATTTCTTTTGCTATCTTAAAGTTGTTTTTCATTGTATTAATTTGATCGGCATTGCCCCAACTAACACCAGATTTTATACCTACAATGTAGTAAATATTATCGCGTTCAAATTCTAAATCTATACTTTTAAACTCTGACTTAAAGCCATGATGTAATTGGTGAGATACATAAATAGCAAACCCTTCAAGAAGATTACCGAAAATAGTTTCTTCCTGAGAAGATAGAAAAGCGTCAACAATACTTTTTACAAAGTCTCCAGCAAGCTCAATATTTTTAGCTTTAAATAGATAGGAATTTTTTCTTTTAAGAATATTGCTGAGACAAAGGGCATTTAAACTTTTGAGCCTATTTTCATAAAAAGGTGTTAAAACTTCCTCTGTAAGATAGTTATAATGAGCTTGATAATCCAAAATCATAGTAAAGTTAACTGAGTATTATTTAATTTTAAATCCTTTACTCTTGATAATGCCAATTGATAGTATTCATCGTTGATTTCTATCCCTAAATATTTTCTCTCTAAATCTTTAGCAGCAATGTTAGTTGTACCCGAACCAAGAAAGGGATCGAGGACTAAATCACCTTCTTTAGTAAATAACTTAATAAACCATGATGGAAGTTCTTTAGGAAAAGCGGCGCTATGTTTTTTATTACTGCATTCTGTAGCTAAATGTAAAACATTTGTTGGATAAGCCATTTCCCGTCCTAACCAATTTGAAATGTTTTTCCCAAAGCCACTACCAACTTTTGAAGTATCTCGCCGAGTATCAGTTTCACTCAATTTTTTTAGTCTTGACTTAGCCCAATCACCAGTCGGAACCATAACAGCGTCTTGATACATATTAAACTTTTTTTGTTTATTAAACTGTAAACAACGCTCCCAAGAATCACGAAATCGATTAGACCATTTACCCGGTACACAATTTTTTTTGTGCCAAATATATTCTTCAGTCCACAGCCAACCTTGTTTTTTTAAAGCAAGAATAAGCTCGATTACATAGGTATGTCGTTCGCCGTTAACAGCCTTTTCTTTAATATTTAAAATAAAAGTTCCATCATCTTTTAATACCCGCTTTAATTCTTGACCAATTGGTAAGAACCAATCGACATAACTCTCAGGATGAATACCGCCATAGGTACTTTTTCTACTGTCAGCATAAGGTGGAGATGTAATAACTAAATCGACTAAATTAGATGGCATTGATTGCAAAACTTCTAAACAGTTGCCAAAAATAATATTGTTGTGCCACTTTTGCCGATCTATGTCTGTCAAGTTTAAGTTTGTAGTAGAAGTAACATTAAGCTCTATTGTCATTGTTGTTAACAGAAAGTGTTTTTAGGTATCAAGAGTTTACTAGGTATATCTTTACTTTAACTAAAAGCGTTAAGTAAATTTGCTGCTAATTCTATAGCCTGGGTGGGTGTAGAGATTTTGCCCTCAATTTGGGCGATCGCAATTTCATTTAATAACTCCCCAACAATGGGACTAGGCGCTATTTTCAAAGCTTGCATTAAGTCTTTGCCATTAACCAGTAACACAAGATGAGCAACTGGATCGTTGGGCGTAAGATAGCGATTAACTAAGGGAATTAAGGTATTTATTTGCGCCCCCTTTGCCACTGCTAGAACCACTAAGACTGGGAAAACTACCCCCGCCTGACGAAACAATAAATATTGCTCTTTTAAGCTGAGATTGTCAACTTTTGCTGGCAATTGCGGTAATAATTTAAGTGCCGTTGTGACTGCGCGAATTTCTGCACGGCTATAAGTCAATTGCTGTAGTTCAATTTCTGCTATTTCGGGATTATTACTAACCAAAGAGGCTATTTTGGCAATTCCTAACCAAGTAGTTTTAACTGTATCGCTTAAAGCTTGAGATAAAGGGAGTTGAGGGAAGGAAAGGGCGGCGGAATCTACCAGCGCTATAGTTTCATAACTTTTTTGGGTAGTGTGAGACAACCAATTATCAATTAATCCATCTTCCCAAGCAGTTTTTAACCAAGGAGTACCAGAAGGACTATTTAAAAGATAGTTAAGCTCTACTCGTACTCTTTCAGGAGCAATGTTACTTAGTAGCAGTGATAAACTGCGAATAGTGGCTTGAGTTTCTGGGGCGATCGCAAAACCCAATTGAGCCGCTTGGCGGTAAGCTCGTAATAGTCGTAAAGGGTCGTCTTGTAAGTTAGCTTTTGACACCATTCGCATTACACGGTTTTGTAAGTCTTCGTGACCATGCAACGGATCGATGATTTCTTGGGTATAAGGATTGTAAGCGATCGCATTTACAGTAAAATCGCGCCTATACAAGTCTTCTTCTAACGTCTTTCCTTGCTGCTGGGCAAAATCTACAGTAGCTTGTTTAAATACAACTCTAGCAATTTGGCGACTTCTGTCAAGCAACACAAACCCAGCTTTGTAATGACTCGCCATTTTTCGCGCTATATTTACCGCGTCTAGCAATACAAAGTCTAAATCTAGATACTCTGATTCTCTTTTTAGCAAAGCATCGCGTACCGCACCGCCTACTAAGTAGGCATTTTGGGGTATCCACGCTAAGTCAAAACACCAAGAATCGGGAGACAATGCAGAAGACATAGGACGCAAAAGCTAGATATTGATGTCCAACAGTCCCGAAGCGAAATGTTAAGATCCAGATCGGGCGGGGTTTTGGTTAAGTTAAAATCCCGTTAGGGCTTGAAACAGATTAACAGAAAAATCCTCTGGAGTTGGATTATGTGTGTTTGTATAAATTGCCATTATGTAGATCGTTGCATTACCTATAATGCCGTAGAATATCAGCATCAACAGCCACATTTGACCGAATCACCTGATTTTGAACCAAACGAACCCTCTATTAATGTGAATATTCGCACTACTGATGAGGAAATTCAAATGGAGTGGGATGTTGTCGGTTGCTTAAGCTTTAAGCAAGAGAATGGCAAATGGGCAAAACTACGACCAGGCGAATTAGTACCAACGTGAAATACGGTTTAGCAATTCATACCACAAGTTCAGAACTTGGTTTAGCCGTAAGTAACTTTGCGGAAAATCTGTGGGGGAGGTTTCCTTCCACAGAGTTTTTCAAGAGAGAGGGTGATTCACGCTCTCAAGTATGGGATTTAGGGCGGAGTCTTTCTACTCATTTACATTATCATTTGGCTGAATATATCCAGCCGCAAACTTGGGCAGATTTAGGCTTTATTGCTGTAGCCAAAGGGCCAGGAAGCTTTACTAGCACGCGAGTTGGAGTAGTTACAGCGCGGACTTTGGCACAACAGTTAGATATACCTTTATTTGCTATATCTAGCTTGGAAGTACTCGCATGGGCAGAAAAAGGGGGAGACAATGCGATCGCTGTCCAAATGCCCGCGCAAACCAACCTTGTATATACAGCTATTTATAGTGGTGCAACAGCCCTATTATCAGATAGTTTGATGACTATGGAAGTTTGGGAGAAAACTTTAGAAAATTGGCAGACACCTTATCAATTAATTAAAGGTGAAAATGGTATAGGGGCAACAGTTACGAGTGTTTTGGAAATTGCTTATTTAGCGTGGCAAAAAGGTGATCGTCCTAACTGGATAGATGCAATACCTTTTTACGGTCAATCGCCAGTAAGTTAGTCTTTAATAACGGCGTGTATTAGAACTACAATACAAATAAGCTTACAAGTTGCGATATACCTCACCATCATTACGCTTACCTACCCTAAAAATTTGCACCTCTCCTGGTAGATTTTCTGAGGGAGCAACTAGGTAGTAAAGGATTCTATACTCACCTTGATCTACTCGATAGCCATCGGTATGACCTCGTAATTCTACACAGTCTTGGGGCTTGGGATTTGAAGCAAGAGCAACAATTTTTGTCATAATCTGCTTATATTGTTTGGGTGCAAAATCTTTAAAAATTTTGGCTACCGCTTGGTCAATTAGCAGAAAATGCTGTTCTTTCATCAATCAATTGGGCGCATACTTAAAAGTTCTTCTGCGGTCACAAATCCAGTGCTTTGCGCCATAGCACGCTTAAGGAGTGCTGAGTCTACGGCATCTTCAAAGGCTTCTAATCGCTGTAAATCTTCTGGGCTAATAATTACGGCAATAGGTTTCCCATGTTTTTCAATCACAATCCGCTCTTTACCATAACTTGCACGATTTAATAAATCGGGGAAATGCTGGCGGGCTTTGCTCACGGTAGTAGTTGTCATTTTGATTTCAATAATCCTTTACATTTACTTACAATAACAGCGAAAAACTATAGATTTGTACATTTTGCAGATAAATTAGATTCATACAAAATCTCTGTTTAATTTTGAGTTGAGGACAAAACTTACAACCGATAGAAGCACACAGCGATCGCACATATCAATAAAGTAAGATTATCTCCCACCTTGCATTTACTAAATTCATGCTTTGCGACTACCTAGTACAGATTCTCACCGCCCGTGTTTATGATGTTGCCCAAGAAACGCCTCTAGAATACGCCCCCAACCTATCGGCGCGATTAAATAACAAACTTTTGCTTAAGCGGGAAGATATGCAATCTGTCTTCTCTTTTAAATTGCGGGGTGCTTACAACAAAATGGTAGGACTGTCGCCAGAGAAACTAGCCCAGGGAGTAATTGCCGCCTCCGCCGGAAACCATGCCCAGGGAGTCGCGTTAGCAGCTCGTCAGCTAGGCACTAAAGCTATTATTGTTATGCCCGTAACCACTCCCCAAGTTAAAGTAAATGCTGTCAAAGCGCGAGGCGGTGAGGTAGTATTACACGGCGATACCTATGACGATGCTTATACTTATGCCCGTCAGGTAGAAGCAGAAAAAGGTTTAACTTTTATTCATCCTTTTGACGATCCTGAAGTAATTGCTGGACAGGGAACAATCGGGATGGAAATTTTGCGCCAATATCAGCAACCTATTCACGCGATTTTTGTGGCAATTGGGGGCGGTGGGCTAATTTCTGGTATTGCGGCGTATGTAAAAAGGTTACGCCCAGAAATTAAAATTATCGGTGTTGAACCTGTCGATTCTGATGCGATGAATCAATCGCTAAAAGCAGGTAAACGGGTGAGATTGTCTCAAGTTGGCTTGTTTGCAGATGGGGTGGCGGTACGAGAAGTTGGGGAAGAAACTTTTAGACTATGCCAGCAATATGTAGATGAGATTATTTTAGTTAATACTGACGCTACTTGTGCGGCAATTAAAGACGTATTTGAGGATACACGCTCAATTTTAGAACCTGCGGGGGCATTAGCGATCGCAGGGGCTAAACTTTATGTCGAACGAGAGCAAATTGAAAACCAAACTTTAGTTGCGGTTGCTTGCGGTGCAAACATGAATTTTGACCGTCTGCGCTTTGTAGCAGAAAGAGCAGAATTAGGAGAACGTCGAGAAGCTATTTTTGCGGTGGCGATTCCTGAAGCGCGGGGAAGTCTGCGTAAGTTTTGCGAATGTTTGGGTAGACGTAACTTGACGGAATTTAGCTATCGAATTGCGGACGAAAAAGAAGCACATATTTTTGTCGGCGTACAGATTCAAAACCGCGCCGATGCTGCTTTGATGGTAGAAAACTTTGAGGCGCACGGGTTCAAAACTATCGATCTTACCGATGACGAATTAACAAAGTTGCATTTACGGCATATGGTAGGAGGGCGATCGCATTTAGCTGATCATGAATTACTATATCGCTTCGAGTTCCCCGAACGTCCCGGCGCATTGATGAAATTTGTAGGTTCCATGAGTCCTGACTGGAATATTAGCTTATTTCACTACCGCAACAACGGCGCAGACTACGGGCGAATTGTTGTAGGGGTACAAGTTCCCCCCGATGAGATGCAACAGTGGCAAGCTTTTCTTGACAATCTAGGCTATCAGTACTGGGATGAGAATAAAAATTTGGCTTACAAGCTATTTTTAAGATAAGAATTGTTTACCATCCTTACATTTCTACTAATTCTATACAATTACCAATTACCAATTACCAATTACCCCTATTGTTTACCACCCTTGCCTTTCTACTAATTCTATACATAGCTGATTAATTGTTTTTAAATCGGGGCTAGGAGGTAGAGTTGATTGTTGCATAGCTTCATCCATTTGAGCGATTAAATCTTCTGCCATTTTCATTACTTGTTCGTAAGAATACGCGCCTTGCAAAATAGCTTTTAATTCATCTACATCTCCAGCCACTCTGCGATTAACAATTACTTTACCTTCACGCAATATTTCTAAGCCACAACGCAACAATCTAATACAGTGCATTCCATGTTTTAAATCATAACCCGATTTTCTTTCCATTTCTGCCCTAGCTGGATTTCTATTTTGCTGCCATGATAAATAAGCTTTCCATTCTCGCATTGCGCCTTGATACTTTTGGCTTTTTTGCAATAGGCGAATAAAGTCCGAACGACCATTAGTTAATTGTTGCGTATATACCAAAGTTTCATCTGGTAAAGTATGCTGTTTCAACATTCCTTTAAAATCAATATCCGCCGTGAGTAATTGATATAATTCTTCGGCTTCTTCTAAAAACTCAATTCGTTCTCTAACTAAGTTATACAAATATTCTAAGAAAGCGTTTAATTCATCTTTTGTCAAGGGCGCTTCATTTTCAATTCCGAAATCTGTGGGTAAAGGTTTGCTTTGTGGAGGTTGTAGCAACCATTTTCGATGAGTTTCTATCTTTTTTATTTGAGCAAAAGCATAACCAGAATAAGTATGTTTAACTTTTTTACTCAAAAACAATTGCCGATGCTCGATTAAATACTCACCTACTTCTGTGAGAAAAGGATAGTTTTCTAACCATAACAACTCTAATACATTAGGATTGGCAGCAGATAGTAATTGAACTACTTTTTTTAGTTCGTAGATAACAGTATCTTCATTACCATCTATGAAAGTAAATATCCCTTCTTCATTCCATCCGCTATCTTTTTGTTCTATAGAATTAAATCCTAAATAGTATTCTTTTGGTGCAATAAATACTCCACGATAGTCATAATCTGACTTAGAATGATTCAAAGAGTAAGCATGACTACCAGCTAAACCCACAAAAATAGTTCTTTTCTCAACCTCTTTTCTTTTCATCCTCAGTGTTGCATTATAAAAAAGTATAGATTGTAATTTGAGGAACAAATTCGCTTAAAACAATTACTATTAACTACGCAACAGCTAACGGTATAGCAATTACTGGTAGCGCTCATAATAAAGGATAAGTGGTATATTTGGGTTGAGGCAATTGCTAAATGATTATCAAAATTAAAACGGCGCTTAATTGGAGAAAAACTAATACTTGGTGAAATAATTTGTTAAAACTACAAAATATCTGAAATTAGCAATCTGATCTGATTTACCTAAAATTAATTTTAATACTGGTTGTAACAATTTATTAACGTTAGGTCAATATACTCCAAGTGATGCTAGTAACTTGGTTCCACTGCTAGCAGACACATCAGAAGGGAATTTCTTCAGGATCGGGTCTAGCCAAGTCCCAATAAATCCCAGAGTGGAAGACACCATCAGGATCGATAGTATTCACGTAACCATTCCCATAGAAGCCAGCGTTGCGGATATAATTTCCAATTTGTCCGATAGAGGCTCCATCACTCCTTCTCAATCCTCTCAAATCACATCGCTCAAAAATGAATTCATCAACATATTGACCAATAATTTGACCGTACCTCCAATTACAGTCAACAAATTTTCCACTAAAGAAACATCCTTCCATGACGGAATATTGCAAATTGCACCCAATCAGGGCTGGTATTTGATAAAACTCCCATTTACTACGAGAGAAATTGCAGTTGGTGAATTTGCTTCCAATAGTGACATTAGTAGTTGGGTAACGTTCAATAAGAATTTTCTTAAAAATAGCTCCAGAGAAATCGACCCTTTCCAAATTTACGCTATCTCCACATCCACGCCCCAAAAGGATGTCAGACAATATGACACCTTGAAAGTCTCTCTCCCAGCAATATATCTCTCCAACAACTCTTCTTCAGTCATGTCTTGCATCCCAACACCTCTCAACACTAGGGGAAAGCGATCGCCTTTAAGACTGGTGTAATATTAATCGATTCCCATCGGGATCGTAGGCATAAACTTCTTTACCGTGAGAAGCTGTAACAATCTCCCCCGACGGCGGATAGCTTATATTAGTTAGATGCGCGATCGCACTATTCAAGTCTTCCACCTCTAAACACAAGCTTATACTGCTATTGCGACTGTTAGCAAACTCTGCATTGTTGCTTTTATCTGGCTGAAAAATACCTAAGCGCAAACCAGCAATTTGAAACTCAGCATACACATTTTGCCGATAAATCTGCGGTTTTTGTTGCCAAAACTCTGTATAAAATGACACTAACTTATCGAAGTTGCTCGTTGCCAAAGTTACAAACGCAGCCGTGCAATTAGAAAGCATATAAAACCTATATTTGTTCAACCTGCTAATGATAAGGTAATCGCATTTGTCCTTGTAACCTCTGGCATAGTGCCAAAGCGCAAATATCGACGCGCTAATATTGAAGTATCTGCCCTAGCTTTAGGTAAATATTATATTGGTAAGGTAAAAACCAAAGCTGAAGCAATAGACGCGGGAGCGAAAAGTTTTGGGGGCGGATGATCCGTCCATAAATGTTTCCAAGAGAGTGATGTTTATTGATAATGCCTGGGAATACAATGACGGCATAAATATTTGAGAAATAACTGCCATGACTGCAACTCTTACTGCACCTCAATCGATTGAATCCTTGCTAGGTAAGGAGGCTGAAGACTTACTTACCCACAAAGCTAAAGTATCTAAAGACTTACTGCATCTACCAGGAGCGGACTTTATCGAGCGAATATTTACAATTAGCGATCGCTCTCCCCAAGTATTACGCAGTTTACAGCAACTATATTCCTTTGGTCGGTTAGGAAACACTGGTTACTTATCAATTTTGCCCGTAGATCAAGGGATTGAACACTCGGCGGGAGCTTCTTTTGCACCTAATCCAATGTACTTTGACCCAGAAAATATAGTAAAGTTGGCGATCGCATCTGGTTGTAATGCAGTAGCTACAACTTTAGGCGTTTTAGGCAGCGTTTCTCGCAAATATGCCCACAAAATCCCCTTTATTGCCAAAATCAACCACAACGAATTGCTGACTTTCCCCAACCAAGCCGATCAAATAATGTTCGCCTCCGTAGAACAAGCTTGGAACTTGGGAGCGGTAGCTGTAGGCGCAACAATTTACTTTGGTTCAGATCAATCGACGCGGCAAATTCAAGAAGTAAGCAAAGCTTTCGCCCGCGCCCACGAACTAGGAATGGCAACAATTTTGTGGTGTTACCTCCGTAATAACGCCTTTAAGCAAGATAAAGACTATCACCTAGCAGGGGATCTTACTGGACAAGCAAATCACTTAGGCGTAACCATTGAAGCGGACATTATCAAGCAAAAGTTACCCGAATACAATCACGGTTACGCCGCCGTAGAGAAGGCTACAGGGAAAAGTTACGGCAAAACAAATGATCGCGTATACACAGATTTAGTAACAGATCACCCCATCGATTTAACTCGCTATCAGTTGCTAAATTGCTACTCTGGACGGGCGGGATTAATTAATTCTGGTGGTGCTTCAGGCAAAAATGACTTTGCGGAGGCAATTCGTACCGCCGTAATAAATAAACGTGCTGGTGGTTCTGGTTTAATTTCGGGGCGCAAGACTTTCCAGCGTCCTTTTGAAGATGGCGTAAAGCTGTTTAACGCTATTCAGGATGTTTATTTATCTCCAGATGTAACTATTGCCTAAAATGGAACAATTGCGCGACGTTGACACAATCGAGCCACTAAAGCAGGTATATCAATTTACTTGGTTCGATTGGTTTTGTCTTTGGTATCCTCCAGGGTGGCTAATTTTATTTAACCGTCATTGGCAACGCTACAAAGGCGATCCTGATGGCTGGAATTGGCTAGAATACTTACTATTTCTCATCCCTGGGGGATTTTATGTAGCTTTATTAATTCGCTGGTTGCGTTTGGGTTGCCGTTTACCACGTCCTCAAAATGAACAATTTGACTTGAGTTATCAGCAACATTTTAGCGAGGAAATTCTTGCCCCTATCATTAAGCATTATTTTCGCGCCCAATTACACCAAACAGAGAATTTACCCACCACAGAATCTTTTATCGTGGCGATGAATCACGCCGGGATGTGTTTCCCTTGGGACTTTTTGAGTTTGGGTTATCTATTAAGTAATACTCAACCAGGTTGGGTACTGCAACCATTAGCAGATGTGTCTTTATTTGAACATCCTTGGTTAATTTGGTGGCTACCGCCTGGTTGGGCAAAAGTAATGGGTGGAGTTCGTGCCGAGATGGATGATTTTGAGCAAGCAGTAGAGCAAAAAACTATCTTACTTTACGCCCCAGAAGGTTTACGAGGGCCAAGTAAAGGTTGGCAAAAACGCCATCAATTAGAAACCTTTGACCTTAGTTTTATGCGTTTAAGCGAAGTTTCATCTATCCCAATTTTGCCTGTGGTTTGCATGGGCAATGAATATTTGCATTCTTGGGCTTTTAATATCAAAAGGTTGGCTAAACGGTTACAGTTACCTTTTTTACCAATATCGCCGCTAATATTTGTTTTTCTGCTTTTTCCTTCAATGGGAGTTTGGGCTGCTAGAAGTAAGTTAGATTACTACATTCAACCATTGTATAAAGCTGCGCCTGTAACGGAAAGTTCGCCCGGAAAAGTGCGATCGCGTTTTTACCAGCAAGCCCAAGAATTGCGAGAGAAAATGCAAAATATAATTAACCAAGTTGATTGACAGGTTAGGGCGATCGCTCCCCCGATTGAGTCAGTTACAATTCGGGGATGGATTACGAATAGGACACCGCTAAAGCAGCTACCAATATCAAAAAGCATGGTGTGAGCTTTGAGGAGGCTCACACCGTTTTCAACAATCCACTTGCACTAATTTTTGAGGATGAACCACAGTCAGAACAAGAGTACCGGGAAATTATTATCGGTCATTCCCAACGAAATCGGTTACTGCTAGTCAGTTTTACAGAACGTCCCCAGGCAATCCGCATTATCAGCGCTCGTATCGTAACTCAAAGAGAACGTGAAGATTATGAAAATAACGCATTCTGATGAAACTCAGCCTGATGACGATGATTTAGCAATAGGGTACACCTTTGATTACAAGAAAGCAAAGCCTAACCGATTTGCTGCACAAGCTAAAGGACGAAAAATGACAGTAGTTGTTTTAGATGAAGATGTTGCTCAAGTTTTCTCTACCCCGGAAGCTGTCAACAAAGTTCTTAGAGCGTTGATTGAGACAATGCCCTAAGTTTTTTCAGCTATGTGGCAATCCCAATGTATCTGAACCCATTTTTACCCAACAAAGTGCGATCGCACTTTCTACCAGCAAGCCCAAGAATTGCGAGACAAAATGCAAAATATAATTAACCGACTTGATTGACAGCTTAGGGCGATCACAATAGAACTCCAACTTAAAAGTTTCAATAGTGCAATTAGACGAAGGCGAAGCTTATTAGAAATAGAGTAGAGCGCACCTACAGACAAAGAAGTGGCTGCAATGCTAGAAGAAGGGCGGGTAGATAAAGTACCTATAGTGATTTTAATTAATAATAATGTTGCAATAGAAAATCTATTGTAGCGATAGCGCCAGCGCGCTCGCAGCGCTTCGCCGTTTTTTCAAGATGCGGAACTGCTATTTCAAGCGATTGAATCATCATTTTTTATGATGCAATACCCGAAAGAAAATCAATGACAGAACTTAGCTATCTTCAGCACATAATGATAGCAGAGTAAATAAATTGGTATATGTTCGCACAATTGCTAGAGCAGCGAATGCACTGGGTTCGCTGGATATTAACTATCGGGTGGCTTTTAGTGATCGCTTCTCTATTCTACGACCCTTGGACATCAGTATTAACCGAACCAGATCGTACCTGGAGTCCATTGCGGCTACCTAACGCCTGCGTTCAAGTCCAAGGCCAATGTTTATCCGAGCAACCTTACCCCTTGGGGACAACTCTATTTTGGGGAGCTATTGTCCCCTCGGCAATCTTTATTTTGTTGGTGTTTGGACACGAGCTATGGCGGCGGATTTGCCCCTTATCATTTTTATCCCAAATTCCTCGCGCCCTGGGTTGGCAACGACAATTTAAACGAGAAAATAAAAAGACTGGCAAAGTACGCTATGAATTGGCAAAGGTTAACTCTGATTCTTGGCTGGGCAAAAACTATCATTACGTGCAGTTTGGGTGGCTGTTTGCAGGGTTATGTGGGCGAATTTTATTTTTTAATGCTGATCGCTTAGTATTAGCAGGTTGGTTGCTATTTACAATTGTGGCAGCGATCGCCGTAGGCTATTTGTACGGGGGTAAGTCTTGGTGTCAATACTTCTGCCCAATGGCTCCGGTGCAAAGCATTTACAGCAAACCAGGAGGCTTGTTGAGTAGCAAAGCCCACATGAGCGATCGCACTATTACTCAATCTATGTGTCGCACTGTACTACCCGATGGTCAAGAACAAAGTGCTTGTGTGGCTTGCCAAAATCCTTGCATTGATATTGACTCTGAACGCACCTATTGGGACAGCTTAAATAAGCCCGAAACTTCGTTTCTGCGCTATAGCTACGTAGGCTTAGTAGTTGGCTATTTTATTTATTACTATTTATATGCAGGCAACTGGAATTATTACTTTTCCGGGGCGTGGCTCAGGCAAATCGACCAACTAGCATCCCTGTTTAGCCCTGGACTCTATCTTTTTGGACAATCTATTAATATTCCCAAAATAGTTGCCGTTCCCCTGGTGCTAGGCGGCTGTACGGCGATCGCTTATTGGTTAGGACGTGCGATCGAAAAACGCGCAAAATCTTACAGTCGGCGACATTATCCAAATCTGGCGGTTGAGACGATTCGACATCGTATTTTTACCCTTTGTACTTTTGGAATTTTCAACTTTTTCTTTATCTTTGGGGGTCGTCCTTTAGTTCAGCTTTTACCTTTGTCGGTGCAATATATCTACGACTTGGGTTTGGTTTTGCTAAGTACCCTTTGGCTTTATAAAACTTGGCGACGCAGCCCTGATTTTTATGCTCGTGAAAATCTAGCTAGTCGATTCCGTAAGCAATTGGAAAAGTTGCAGCTAAATGTTTCGCAGTTTTTAGAAGGACGCGCGCTTAGTGACCTCAATACGCACGAAGTGTATGTATTAGCCAAAGTCCTACCTGGCTTCACTCGCGAGAAGCGACACCAAGCATACAAGGGAGTCGTTCAAGAAGCGTTAGAGGAAGGCTATGTTAACTACTCCAGTAGTTTAGAAATTTTGCAGCAAATGCGCCAAGAGGTAGGTATTACCGACGACGAACATCGTCAAGTGCTGGAAGAGTTGGGCATTGAAGATCCTGAGTTACTCAACCCCAATCGTCAACGCAGCTTAGAAAATCAGATTCGCTTGAGTGGCTACCGTAAATCCCTTGAGCGGTTGATGGCTTTGCAAAGAAAACAGAGTGATCGCGTGACTCTGCCAGATTCAGCCGCAATTCGTTCCTTGCGCCGCCAATATTCGATCTCACCCCAAGAAGAAGATTGGATTTTGAGGGGGTTTTCAGCAAATGCAAGCAGCGTCAGTAAGGCAGAGTTTCTTGTGGCTCAATTACCCGAATTGATTAGTTGTCACTACGCTTTAAATCAACCTCTGCTCCACGAGCAGCAAGCGGTATTAACGCTGCTAAAGTCGCACGTAGCGCATAAAAAAGAACTCATAGTGCGATCGCTTTTAGAAACTCTGGAAACTGTGCAAAATGAGCCAAATGCTTTGACAATAGCACAGTCTTTGCAACAGTCTTCGTCAATGATTTTGAGGGAAATTTTAGAGCGTGAAAATTGGCGCGATCGCCTCTCCCTTGAGATTATGCAAACTCTAACTCAGTTAGGAGATCCCGTTAGTTGTTCTTTGGAATTTTCCGAGCGAGAGATTATAGAGCGTTTAGAAACCTTGATAAAAGAGCAAAACCCCCTGATTCAATCGGCTGCAATTTACGCGATCGCATGGCTGGACTCCGAACGCGCTCAGGCGATCGCCCAAAATATACATTATGAGTCACCACATCTTTTGGTGCAGGAAACTACCCAATTGCTGCTGTTGTCAACTCCACACCCACCCCTAACAGCATTTCCGACTTTAGAAAAATTAGTTTATTTATTTAATAGTGATTTCTTCCACCGCGTGCAGAGTGAAACGTTAATAGCACTTGCTAATCTAGCTGAAGTGAAAAATTATTCTAGTGGTGAGACGATTACAGAAGCAGGCGATACTTGTCGCGAATTGTTGCTGTTAATTGAAGGCAATGCTAAGATTCACTATCAAACTGAGACGGGGATTCAAGTTAAGTACATCCATCCCGGACAAACACTAGATGAGCTTGAAGTTTTAGCCCATAGTACATCAGAAAATACCATTATCGCAGATAGCCAAAATACGCGCATTCTCACCATCCCCGTCGATAGCTTCGACAACTTACTTGATCGCGATCCTGATTTTGCCCGTCGGGTGTTGGAGTTAGAAAGTCGCCAGTTACAGCAATTTGTGCGATCGCTGCAAACTTAACAGGTAGTACAGATTGGTCTTTTAAAGTTTAGTTTTGAGCTTGTTGAGCTATCTCATGCAACTAGACAACTGCATAACAATCTTTTATACACGCCGATATATAGGGTATCTATTCATGAAGTCTGAGCGGTAAGTCAACAAAAGACTAATCTGCATTACTTAAAACTTCTGGCTCATCATCCAAAGATAAGAAATATTGAATTAAATTTTTGCTCTTACTTGCTGTATCCAGCGCGACGATCTACCCAATAATTGTGTCCGCTACCATCTACATTTGACTTTTGCAAATTAGAATTAGCTCTATTAGCTGTGATCGCACTTTCTACAAGCAAGCCCAATTTGATTGATTGGCGAGGTAAGTGCGATCGCTTATTTGCACTTTCAAATAACACTTACACTGGTAGGCTAGGGAAAATAGGCGTTGCATAATTGAAGAATGATATTGAGGGAACAGACCATGCAATGCCCTGACTGTGGATCAACCCGCATTCGG
>NZ_PVWN01000004.1 GCF_003003885.1 Chlorogloea sp. CCALA 695
TCTGACAACGTTCAGGGGTTTAAAGTGCTGCCCCATCGTTGGGTAGTAGAACGAACGGTTGCTTGGTTAGGTCGCTAGTGAAAGCATAATTTACGCTGCCATGCTCCGTTTGATGCTAACCGCCTTGGCATCAAACGGAGCAAACCTGTCCTCTTACCTAAAATACCTTACAAACACGCTCTAAGTTTTGTGAACTATAACCAAGATTAATCACAATTGTTAGGATTGAACCTAGTAAGAGATCGCAGTTTTTAAAGTAAGTATTTTCTATGCTAATCCGCCCAAATTTAGCCGCAATAGTAGCAATTGTAAGTATTTCAGTAATTGCGCCTGAAATTGCGCGATCAGTACAGTTAAGAGATGGAACCGTATCTTTTGTTCAACAGCCCCGTTTGGTAGCAACCGCAACGTCAATACAAGATACAAATGCTTGGGGTTCAACTTACTACTTCACCATTGACTTACCGCAAAATGCTGGAGAACCCTTGCAAACAGTTACGTTTAACCAGCATGAAGGGGTAGATAATATTCGTTTCGACCTTAAAGATACCCGTGCTTTTGTAGGAACGCGCCGCCGCCGAGGGGAAAATATTAGTTTGGGCGCAGTCACTAGAGATAAAGAAACGCGGACTGTTACTGTACTATTTAATCCGCCAGTCACTCCAGGAAAGACAATTACAATTGGTCTGCGTCCGGTGCAAAATCCTTTTTCGTCAGGAGTTTACTTGTTTGGTGTCAAAGCTTTTCCTGTAGGAGCAAAAACGGCTGGACAATTTATGGGTTATGGACGGCTGCAATTTTACGGCGATTTATTTGATTAACTTAGCTTGGCGTAAATGGGCAGCTTGAGCTAACAAAGAATCCGCAAACGCGATCGCTTCCGTTTGAGATTGTCCACTAGCTAAGGTGGCTAATTCTTCTCGGCGCGTAGAAAAATTATCTAAGGCTTTGACGCGCACCACTGTGCGAATATCCGCATCTGTAGAGGCATCAAGAGCTTGTTTGTCAACGCGAAAATGCCGATCAGCCATTGCTGCAATTAAAGGCTGGTGAGTGACGCATAATACTTGTTGGCGATCGCTTAGTTGATGCAATTTTTCGGCGATCGCATTTGCCACTTTTCCCGATACACCAACATCAATTTCATCAAAAATCAAAGTTCCTACGGGATCGGAGCTAGAAAAGCAAGACTTGAGAGCTAATAAAAAACGGCTCATTTCGCCCCCGGAAGCAACTTCCGTAAGCGGTTGCAAAGGTTCGCCAGGGTTGGCGCTAAATAAAAACATAACGCGATCACCTCCCATCGCTGAAACTGTAGTTTGTTCAATAGCAACTTGAAACTTTACTTTATCCATTGCCAAGGGTTTAAGCTGAATTAGTAGCTTTTCTTCCATTCGAGCGGCGGTAGTTTGGCGCAGTTTAGTTAATTTATCTACTGTTTGCATCAGCTTGGCGTAACAAAGTTGTTCGCGTTGTTCCATTGCTTCAATCGAGTGTTCGCCACCGTCGATTTCTGCTAATTCCCCCTGGACGCGGTCGTAATAAGCGATGACTTCTACTAGGGTGGGCCCGTACTTGCGGCAAATTTGTTTTAATTCACGAATTCGCTCCTCAACTTCCTCTAAGCGCTGCGGATCGGCTTCTAAAGCATCTCCATAAACGTGGATTTGTCTTCCTACTTCCCCGACAGTAGCCAAAGCTTCGGAAATTGCCTCTAACAACGGCTGCAACTGAGAATCGTACTGAACCATGTCTATTAAAACTGATTCAGCATTTCCTAGCAAATCTGCCGCCGCTAAACCATCGTTATCGTTTTGGTACACCGCCTGATAAACCTTGTAGCTCAATTGTTGTAATTCCACTACATGACTAAGACGCTGGCTTTCTTGTTCTAAAAGTTCAACTTCATCAGGAGCGCTTAAATTTGCCGCCCCTAATTCTTGGAATTGATACTTAAGCAAGTCTAATTGCTGCAAACGCTGGCGATCGCACTGGCGGCGTTTTTCTAAGTTTGTTTTTGCTTCTTGATACTCTGCAAACAGCTTCGATACAATTTCCCGCTCTTTAAAATGCGCTTCGCCACCGTAAAGATCCAACCATTGCCTAACTTGCGCTGATTGTCCGACTTGTACAGTTTGTCCTTGGGCGGTAATTTCAACCAATAAGCCGCGCAACTGCGTCATTACCTGACGATTGACTAATACACCGTTTACTCGCGTGCGACTGCGAAGACTACCACTACTAGCATTCATTTCTCGACTGCAAACTAGCGTTTCTTCATCAATTAGCTCAATTTCTTGCTCTACTAACCAAGCCGCCAAAGAGCGGTTTAACTTAAACGTAGCCTCTACCATTGACCGATTTGAGCCTGTACGGATAACGCGGCTAGAAACTTTACCCCCTAAAGCTGCATCAATCGCATCTAAAATAATTGATTTTCCCGCCCCTGTCTCTCCCGTCAGCACGTTTAAACCCGCGCCAAACTCCAGATTCAGCCGATCAATCAAAGCAAAATTTTCAATTAAAAGGGATAAAAGCATAAAAACTTAATTCACGTCAGGTTAGATGCCAAAAATAGCCAGTTTGATAGACACTTTTAGTTTAGTGCTTCTTAATCTAGTACATCCATACTTGTGTATCGTTACTAAACAATAAAGATTAAACTGTTGATGTACAGGCAATTTTTAAACAAATTACTATCGCCAACTTAAGAATATTTCCAAATGCAGCCTACCGATCCTAACAAGTTCACAGACAAAGCTTGGGACGCAATTGTCAAGTCCCAAGATATAGCCCGAAGTTTTTTGCAACAGCAGCTAGATGTAGAACATTTAATATTGGCACTGTTAGAACCGAACGAATTGGGCGATCGCATATTAACTAAGGCTGGGATCGAACTTAGCCGCTTTCAACAACAACTTGATGCTTTCACCCAGCGCCAGCCCAAAATTGGCAAAAGCGAACAACTTTTCCTAGGGCGGAGTTTAGACCTATTGCTCGACCGCGCAGAGGCAGCTAGAGCGAAGATGGAAGACGAATTTATCTCCATCGAACACATACTTTTAGGCTTAGTTCAAGACGATCGCATTGGTCGCCGTTTGTATAAAACTTTCAACCTCGACACGGCAAAATTAGAATCCGCAATTAAATCTGTCCGAGGTAGCCAAAAAGTTACCGATCAAACTCCTGAATCGCGCTACCAAGCTTTAGAAAAGTTTGGGCAAGATTTAACAGAACAAGCAAAAAGTGGCAAACTTGACCCCGTAATTGGTAGAGATGAAGAAATTAGACGGGTAATTCAAGTATTGTCAAGGCGTAGTAAGAATAATCCTGTATTAATTGGCGAACCTGGGGTTGGTAAAACTGCGATCGCCGAAGGGTTAGCCCAAAGGATAATTAATGGTGATGTTCCCGAAAATCTCAAAAATCGGCAACTAATTTCTCTAGAGATGGGTAGCTTAATTGCTGGGGCTAAATATCGCGGAGAATTTGAAGATCGTTTGCGATCGGTACTCAAAGAAGTTACCGAATCTAATGGGCAAATTGTCCTATTTATCGACGAATTACACACCGTTGTAGGTGCGGGAGCAGGTCAAGGGACAATGGACGCGGGAAACTTGCTTAAACCCATGCTGGCGCGGGGAGAATTACGTTGTATTGGTGCAACAACCTTAGACGAGTACCGTAAGTATATTGAAAAAGATGCCGCTTTAGAGCGCCGATTTCAGCAAGTATTTGTCAAAGAACCAACAGTTGAAACAACAATTTCTATTTTGCGCGGCTTAAAACAACGCTACGAAGTGCATCATAGTGTCAAAATTACCGATTCCTCTCTAGTAGCAGCCGCTACCCTATCTAATCGTTATATTAGCGATCGCTTTTTGCCCGATAAAGCAATAGACTTAGTAGACGAAGCCGCCGCCCAACTAAAAATGGAAATTACTTCTAAACCCTCAGAATTAGAAGCAATTGATCGGCGGATTATGCAGCTAGAAATGGAAAAACTATCATTAGCTGGAGAAGATCAACGCGCCGTCACTACCAAAGAGAGATTAGATCGAATCCAGCAAGAAATCGCTAGTTTAAGCGAAAAACAGCAGGAATTTAACAATCAATGGCAAGGCGAAAAACAGATATTAGATGCTATTAGCACCTTGAAAAAAGAAGAAGATTCTTTGCGAGTTCAAATTGAGCAAGCCGAACGCGCCTACGACTTAAATACTGCCGCTCAGTTAAAGTATGGGCAATTAGAAGGAGTCCAACACGAGCGCGAAGCTACTGAAGCGAAGTTATTAGAAATTCAAACCCAAGGTGCTACCCTGCTGCGCGAAGAAGTCACCGAAGCAGACATCGCAGAAATTGTCGCCAAATGGACAGGTATACCTGTAAATCGCCTGTTAGAATCCGAGCGCCAAAAACTCCTCCAACTAGAAAGCCATTTACATCAACGAGTAATTGGTCAAACAGAGGCTGTAGAAGCCGTTGCCGCCGCCATCCGCCGCGCCCGTGCCGGGATGAAAGATCCCGGTCGCCCCATTGGTTCATTCCTCTTTATGGGCCCTACAGGAGTAGGTAAAACTGAGTTAGCCCGCGCTTTGGCACAATTTTTATTTGATGCTGACGATGCTTTAGTGCGTTTAGATATGTCCGAATACATGGAGAAACACTCCGTATCGCGCTTAGTCGGAGCGCCTCCAGGATATGTAGGCTACGAAGAAGGCGGTCAATTATCCGAAGCGGTACGCCGTCGTCCTTATTCTGTCGTGTTATTAGACGAAGTAGAAAAAGCCCATCCCGATGTCTTCAACATTTTATTGCAAGTGTTAGACGATGGACGGATTACAGATTCTCAAGGTAGGACGGTAGATTTTCGCAACTCTGTAATTGTGATGACTAGCAATATCGGTAGCGAACATATCTTAGATGTAGCAGGAGACGATCGCAAATATGACCAAATGCAGACCAAAGTATTAGAAGCCTTGCGATCGCATTTTCGCCCTGAATTTCTTAATCGTGTTGATGATATTATTCTGTTTCATACCCTCAACCGCAGCGAACTCAGGCAAATTGTCGCTATCCAAATCAAGCGCGTAATGAATCTTTTAGCCGACCAAAAAATCAGCCTAGAATTATCCTCCACCGCTTTAGACTTCTTAGCTGAAGCGGGTTATGACCCCGTTTATGGCGCTCGTCCCCTAAAAAGAGCAATTCAAAAGCAAATTGAAAACCCTCTAGCTACTAAGCTTTTGGAAAATACCTTTACTGAGGGCGATACTATTCTTGTAGATTATACTGACAGTAGTTTGACCTTTAATCGCCATATCCCTGTTAGCCTACCTAAAAAAGCTAAATTAGCTAAGTAAAACAGTAATCGCCCATTACAAACCTAGGGTAATCGCTCTAGGTTCGTAGTAATTCTCTCTTAAGATAGATGTTGCTCGTTTATTGAGAAACCCTATCTCTGATTTGACATCGGATTTTTATGAGTATAAAATAGTACTTGATAATCACGGAAAACTCGCCCCTAACATTAATCGTTAATAAAGCCCGTTTTTTGTTTGAATAAACAAAGTTTTATAGATTACTTAAGTAATTAAACAATTTAGTACAGTAATTTTTACCCCAAGATCGTTGTCTTTTTTTATGTAGTTTGAGGAGTAACGAAATGACCGATAGCATGAATATTCCAAAAGTCTTGCGAAAATCTGAAGTAGACCAAGAACACGGACAACTTTATTTATTATTGGGATTACTAGCCAACCTAAGTATATGGGGTATAGCTTTCTTATACTTAAAGTTTGTTGTGCCTACTTATGTAAGCGAATCAGCAATCAGTTTACCTAGTTTGACATCAACAGGCAAAGTAAACCTTCCCGGAATTGGGGAAGCAAGTTTTCAAGATTCATCTCCTTATGATAGTACCACGCGTGACCCTAGAGAAAATTATAAATTTTTGGGTTTAAGCGAACCCGTATTAAAAGCCGCCGCCACCAAAATGAATATCCCTTTAGGGGAGTTTGATAAGCCGCAGATCAAGATTTTAGACAACACAACTATTATCGAAATTAGACTCAAAGGTTCTACTCCAGAAGAGGCACGCAATAAATCCTTAGTTTTCTATCAAGCCTTTGAAGAAAAGCTCGATGAATTAAGAATACAAGAAGCTATTAGACGAGATGTAGGGGTAAAAACCGCCCTAAATTCTTCCCAAAAAAAATTAGAGATTGCTCAAGAGCGACTTTCCAATTACAGAGCCGAATCTGGCTTAACTTCAGACGAGCAAATCAAAGAGCTAACGAGCAATGTAGAGCAATTACGCAAGCAACGCGCCGAATTAATAGCGCAACAACAGCAAGCAGATGGTCGTTCGCGAGAACTATCAGGTAATTTAAAAATATCCTCAAATCAAGCAACCGAAGCTTTTGCTTTACAAAGCGATCAACAATTTCAGCAAAACTTAAAAAATTATAGTGAAACCAGCGTTAATTTGGAAGTCTTAGGAGCCAAATTTCTGCCTAGTCACCCCACAATGGTTGCAGAAAGAGCTAAACGAGACGCAGCTAGAAACGCCTTGTTAGCCCGCAGTAAATCCATATTAGGACGACCCATTAGTCTAACAAATCTACAACAATTTAGCCTTGGCAGTGGGGGCTACGCTTCGGCGAGGGAAGATTTATCCCAGCAGGTAATTACCGCTCAAGTAGACCAACAAGGGCTTAAAGTTCAAACCCAAGAACTAGATAGACAAATCCTGTTGTTTGAAACTCGACTAAAAAATATGGCAAAGCAGGATGCAACTTTAAGCAATCTCAAGCGCAATACCCAAGTTGCCGAAGCCATCTTTTCTGCCAATTTAACTAAATTAGATATTAACAAATCAAATATAGTTGGTTCTTACCCGTTAGTTCAAGTAATTACCGAACCTAGTTTGTCTGAGAAGCCTATTACACCTAACAAACCTCTAGCTTTGGCTGGGGCAATTTTAGGTTCGCTTTTATCAACAACGGGCATACTATTATACTGGCTGCGCGATCGCCGCAAAAACAACACCAAGCACATCAGAAGATCGAGCAATGAAACGATATAAAGTGAAATTTAACAGCTAAAAGTTGGCGTTAAACTGCTCTTTTAAAAACTATTAAGATTGCCTGTGGGCGATAGCGCAAGCGCGCCCGGTAACGGGCTTCGCACTTTTTGACAGCATTCATTTTTTGCCCTTAGCTATTATCAAGATGAAGCCACAAAACTTTCCTGAACAAATTATTTGGTACTCCTTAATTGGAACTTACGGCTTTTATGTTATTGGTGGTGTATATATATTAGGCCCAGTAATTGCCTGGATATTATTGGCGTACTTAGGTAAAAAATTATGGGAGCAAGATGATACAACCCCAGTCAGTGAAAAAATCCATATTCCTATGATTATTTGGTTATGGGTAGTGGGAATGCTAGTGCAAGAAGTCGCTCTAATTATGGGACACTTAGATTTTAATTTTAGCACCGCCGAATTGCTCAAATCTTCTATTGGTTGGGCTAAAGGTTGGGCTTTATTAAGTATATTTCCATTAATTAGTTGCTTACCAATTCGCCCCCAGTTACTCTACCGAGGCGCTTGTATAGTTTGCTTTCAAACTTTACTATTTGTCCCTATTTTTATCTTGGCTTATTTTCTCCACTGGCCTAATCAACTTTACGTTTCTCCATTACAAATTGTTGGCGGCCCATCTCCAGACTTTTTTGCCTTTAATTTTTATGAAATTGATGCCGATAATGGTCAACCTCGGTGGAGATTATTTACACCTTGGGCCCCTGCTTTAGGCTTTATAGGTAACATTTATTTTATTCTGGCTTTACAAGAAAAAGATCCTAAATGGCGTTGGAGTGGAATTATTGGCAGTATTGTCATGTGTTTAATTTCTGTATCTAGACTTGGGATGCTCAATTTATTAGTTATATCTTCGGCAACTTGGGGTCTAACAAATTTATCTCGCCCTATTTATTTAATACTATTAGGTTTTCTATCAACGATAGGCTCTATTATTGGCCCTTCAGCTATGGAATCTTTTGGTATATTTTGGGATAAATTTAACTCTGCTAGAGCAAGTTCATCAAGTGTACGTGACTCTTTAAAGAGAATTGCTTTAGAACGGTTTAAAGAAGCTCCTATTTGGGGTCATGGAGCAGTAGAAAAAGGGCCTCACTTAGTGCAGTTTATGTATATTGGCTCCCATAGCACTTTTTATGGAGTACTATTTATTAAAGGTATTGTTGGATTTTTTGCTTTCGTGATTCCGTTAAGTTTTAGCTTTTTAGATTTGCTCATCAAAGGTCAAAAAAGTGCGATCGCAAAAGCTGGCTTAAGTATAGTTTTACTCTTAATTTCTTACTCTTTTGCCGAAAATTTAGAGTTTTTAGCCTACGTATTTTGGCCCGGTCTTGTTATGATGGGTCTTGGTTTTAAAGAGCAATCTTTAAAGCAAAGTATACCCTAGTAATTAAATTAGGAGCTTAGGAAATTAAGTCTTAGCTGCCTAAGCAAGTAATTACATATTTATATACGATAAATATTTTTTAAACTTAGCATTAATCCAACAAAAACTATTTTGATAAGCTGTTATTAAATAATTGCTGAAATATAACATATGTCTAAAAAACCTCGCATCAGTTTATTTTTACTCGATCTTCCCTGTGGTGGCGTTGAGCAAGTTACAGTCAACCTTGCTCAAGGGTTTCTCAATCGCGGTTTAGCAGTAGACTTAGTTCTAGCTAGAGCTACGGGTGCTTTTCTAGCCAAGCTATCGCCCCAAGTACGATTGATCGATCTCAAAGCTGGGCCCACATGGTCTAAATTTACCAACCTTGGCGATTACCTGCGAACAATTGCAAGTTTACCCGGATTAGCACGCTACTTAAAACAAGAACAGCCCATTGCTTTATTATCCGCCAAAGATCACGCCAATATTGCCGCTATTTGGGCTAAACAGTTTGCCAAAGTATCAACCCAAGTATTAATTAGTGTTCATGTTCCCCCCTCTAAAACTTCCCTAGATGGCAGCAGTGGGAAATTTATGCCTTTTATAGTTCGCCGGGTGTATCCAAAAGCTGACCAAATTGTAGCCGTATCTCATGGAGTCGCAGGAGATATGTCTGGTAGTCTAAAACTGCCTTTAGAAAAAATTAAGGTAATCTACAATCCGGTAATCACCTCTGAACTATTGCAAAAATCAAAGGAATCCATAACTCATCCTTGGTTTGTCTCTAAAGAAATGCCCATCATCTTAGGTGTAGGCAGACTGACGCAGCAAAAAGACTTTACTACTTTGATTAAATCTTTTGCCTTAGTTCGCAAACAAAAGGTATGCCGTTTAGTTATTTTAGGTGATGGCGAACAAAAGCCCCAACTTGAAAGCTTAATCAACCAGCTAGGGTTACAAAACGATGTCAGCTTGCCAGGGCTTACAGACAATCCTTATGCTTATATGGCTCAATCAGATGTCTTTATCCTTTCCTCCGCCTGGGAAGGGTTAGGAAATGTGTTAATTGAGGCTTTAGCAGTAGGTACGCCAGTAGTTTCCACAGACTGCCCAAGCGGGCCGAGGGAGATCCTCCAAAATGGGCGTTTGGGCCCGCTAGTTCCGGTGGGAGACGCGATCGCCCTAGCTAAATCTATATTAAAGGTACTTAGTCAACCAAAACGTGTTTTTGCCCCAGAAGATACCAAGCTGTTTACTCTAGAGGTGGCAGCAAGTAATTATTTGGCTGCTGTCAAAGCTGATAATTTTGTTTATTAATAGATAGCATCATCGGATTGAATTTTTTCAAGATGCCAAATTAAAATACGCATATTTAATGATAAAAGTTACCGCTTTATTTAACTCTTTTCAAAAAAAGTTTTCTAGCCAGTTTATTCGCAATCTTGGGTGGATGGGTGGCTCAGAAATTTTAAATCGGGGTTTTCGCCTGGTTACAACGGTTGTTTTAGCACGGTTTTTAACTCCTTATGATTATGGCTTGGCGGCTATTATCATCACAACGGCGGAGTTTATAGAAGTATTTTCTCGTAATGGAGTTAGCGCTAAACTTATTCAAGCCGACGCAGAAGAACTAGAAACATTATGTAATTCTGCTTATTGGTTAAATTGGGTAGTTTATATAAGTTTATTTTTTATTCAATGTCTTTTAGCTTTTCCTGTATCTTGGTTTTATCAAGCTCCTCAACTTGTTTTACCTATATGTATCACAGCAATTTTATATCTAACAATTCCCATCGCCGTTATCCAAGCAACACTTATTCAAAGGGAAAACAGACTCAAAGTTACAGCTTTTAATAACTTCATTCAAATTACTGGTGGTAACATTATCACCGCTATTCTAGCTGCTTCAGGTTTGGGACTGTGGGCAATTGTTTTAACTAGACTCTTAATGTCTCCCTTCTGGGTTTTAGTTAATTATACTAATCATCCGTGGCGACCAACACAAAAGTTTACAACGCAACATTGGGGAAACATCTTTGAATTTGGACGTAATGTACTAGGCAGTGAATTGTTAAAAACTGCGGTGAATAACTTAGATTACTTAATAGTTGGTCGAATTTTAGGAATCCAGGTATTAGGATTATACTACTTTGCTTTTAATGCCGGATTAGGAGTAAGTTTAAGTATTATCAATGCTATTAATGTAGCCTTACTACCTCATCTGTGCGCGGTGAGAAGCGACTGGTCACAGTTTAAAAAGCAATATTTAAGTAGCATTAAAACAATTGCTTTTATTATCATTCCTATTGTAGTTTTGCAGTCTAGCTTAGCACCTATTTATGTACCAATTGTTTTTGGTCAACAATGGGTATCTGCCTTACCAGTCCTAATTTTGATTTGTTTATCAGCAATTCCTCGCCCCTTTGCCGATGCTGCTTCTCAACTTCTAATCGCGGTGGGCAAGCCCAACTTAATGTTACGGTGGAACCTAATATTTACAGCAATTGTAATTACTGGAATCTTAATTGGGGTGCAGTGGCAAATCGTAGGGGTAGCTACCTCTGTACTGTTAGCTCATTTTATTTTTCTACCTTTATTTACCTTTTGGGCTACCCGCTACGTATTCTCTAAAGCCGTCTAATTTATAGCTAACCGAAACTACTTACAAAAAACTGCTAACTGCCATGCCAAAAGTATCTGTAATTGTTCCCGTATATAAAGCCGAAAAATACGTAGCGGCAACGATAAATTCTATTTTCAATCAAACTTTCACAGATTTTGAAATTATCATTATTGACGATGAATCCCCTGACCGCAGTATAGAAATTTGCCAAGAATTTACTGATAATAGAATTAAAATTGTCCACCAGCAAAATCGGGGGTTAGCTGGGGCTAGAAATACAGGCATTCGCCATGCTCAAGGAGAATATTTAGCTTTGTTAGATGCCGATGATTTGTGGTTGCCAGAAAAATTAGCAAAACACGTTAATCATTTAGATAGTTCGCCCAAAGTAGGAGTTAGTTTTAGCTGCTCGGCATTTATTGACGACGATGGGCAGCCTTTAGGGATTTATCAAATTCCTCAATTTACTAATATTACTCCCCCAATTGTTCTTTGCCGCAATCCAATTGGCAATGGTTCCGCTCCAGTGATTCGACGCGAAGTTTTTACAGCTATTAAGTTTCAAGATAATCTTCGTGGTGAAGTAGAAGACTTTTATTTTGATGAGAGCTTCCGTCAGTCTGAAGATATGGAATGTTGGATGCGAATTATCTTACAAACCTCTTGGCAGATGGAGGGTATTGCAGAAGTTTTAACGCTTTACCGAGTCAATTCGGGCGGGTTATCAGCGAATGTACTGACACAGTTAGAATTTTTAGAAAAAGTAATTGAAAAAACGCGCTCCTATGCTCCAGAATTTATCGCTAAATGGAAAAATCCAGCGATGGCTTACTACTTGCGTTATTCCGCTCGCCGAGCTATCCGTTTACATGATGGTGTTGCGGCGGTGCAACTGACCCATCAGGCTTTAGCAACCCACTGGCAGATTTTGCTAGAAGAACCCCGCCGCACCTTGTTAACACTAACGGCGGCTTATTTAATTCGGTTACTACCTAAGTTTTTTTATCAACAAGTTGAGCAAGTGGCTTTAAAAATGACCGGAGCTAGTCAAAAACGCCGCCTTCAGCAAAATAAATTATAGTTAGTATCCCTTAAGCGCTCTTTTGCTTTTGAATATTTATATTTAAGTATTTTTACTTGCACTTAAGTATTATTAATTTTACGTAGAATTCATAAAAATATGGGGTAATTTGTAAAACTTATCCGTAGAAATTCGCTTGTAACAAGCAGATAGCGTCAGTTAAATTTGTTTTGTGAATATATCGTATAGATAAATTTGAAGTAAATTAAGTTACATCAAAAATAAACTTATTATTTTCACTTACTTTACTGATGCGCAAAACTAATTATTTATATGAATATCTCGCGTTTTTGGCAACCACTAAAAAAGACAAGCTACATTGGTATGGTAGCGATCGCAACTACGCTGTCAATTTCTTTACTAAGCTGCACGGCGACTACTCCCGCTCCTAGCAATTTATCTACAAATTATCGCTGGAAAAATGTTGCTATTGGTGGCGGTGGTTATGTAACTGGGGTTTATCTCCACCCACTGCAAAAAGACCTAGCTTATATTAGAACCGATATTGGTGGCTTTTATCGTTGGGATGCCCTTAACAAAACATGGATTGCTCTAAACGAGCGTTTATCTCGCAAAGACAGTAACTACTATGGTGGCGAAGCTTTAGCCATCGATCCCAATAATGCAAATATTGTTTATATTGCCGCAGGCAAATATACCGCTAGTTGGAGTGGATTAGGGACAATTTTCAAATCTAGCGATCGCGGACAAAACTGGACGAAGTTAAATATCAACCTCCCTATGGGTAGCAACGAAGATAAACGCTGGTTAGGCGCAAGACTGGTTGTCAATCCCTCTAATTCTAAAAATATCTTTTTTGGCTCACGCACTAATGGTCTGTGGCAGTCCTTGGATCAGGGGGTTACATGGGCGCAAGTTACAGCGTTTCCCGGCAAATCTACAAATAATATTGGGATTTCCTCAGTTGCTTTTGGCAAAACAGCAGGTTTAATGTATGCCAATGCTCACGGTGACGGCTTATATCTTTCTAAAGACACAGGACTTACTTGGAGCAAAATCTCCGGTAGCCCCACTCAAGTAAATCGTTTAGTTATTGCCAGCAATAGCGTAATGTATGTCACCCATGCCGCAGGAGTTAGTAAATATAAAAATGATGTCTGGACGACGATTACTCCCACTAATGCCAAAGCCGCTTTTAGCAGCTTAACGGTAGACCCTAATAATCCCGACCGCCTACTTATCGCTTACGATCAGTACGATAAGCACGATGATGCTAATCGAATATTTCAATCAAATGATGGTGGAAATACCTGGCAATCAAAGACCCCAACTTTGAATCATCAAGTGTCTTGGTGGTACGACTGGTATTTTGGGTCGGCAACTTCCGCTATTGAATTCGATCCCCAAGTACCAGGAAAAGTTTGGTTAACTGATTGGTATGGTATATGGCAAACTTCAAACATTGATACCAATCCTACGGTTTGGACTAATTATGAAAAAGGACACGAAGAATTAGTCAGCTTTGCTTTGGCTACTCCTCCTCAAGGCTCGGCGTTAGTCAGTGGCATGGCAGATGTGGATGGGTTTAATCATAATAATGGCTTAGACACCTACCCCTCAAAAGACTTTACCCGTACTGGCGCTTGGTTTCAAGATACCTATAGCATCGCCTATGGGGAGAACAATCCTTTACAAATGGTGCGCGTTGGCGGTCATAGATGGAGCAATATTTTTACAGGCGCAACTTCTACCGATGGCGGACTGACTTGGAAGCAGTTTCCCTCCTTTCCTGCTAATATAATGCCCTTGCGCGTAGCTATGTCTGCAACCAACCCTAAGCTATTTGTTGTCAGCATCAGTAATGGACAGCCAATTCGGACTACTGACGGGGGAAGCACTTGGAGTTCGGTTTCCGGTTTGCCCCAAGGCCCTGGGGGCGCTTGGTATTGGGGACAGCCTCTAGTTGCAGATAAAGTTGATGGCAATACTTTTTACTATTACAGCAATGGCAAAGCCTATCGTAGTATCGACGGTGGCGCTACTTTCAATATCGTCAATTCTACGCTCAATAGCGAGAGTTGGTCGATGATTAAAACCCTTCCAGGGGTCAAAGGTGAGGTTTGGCTGAGTTTAAACGGTAATGGTCTGCACCGCTCCCCCGACGGTGGTGCGTCTTTTAGTAAAATTGCTGGGGTCGAAACCGCTTATTTATTTGCTTTTGGTAAGCCGCCTAATGATAGTAATATTTCTGCTTTGTATGTGTACGGTAAAATTACTGGATTAGGGGAAGGAATTTTCCGCTCTCTTGACTATGGCAAAACTTGGGCTAGTGTTGGCAATTCCCAAAAATTGATTGGGAATCAGCCTAATGTTATGGAAGCTAGCAGACAGACCTTTGGTTTGGTGTTTATCGGTACTAATGGGCGAGGTGTATACTACGGTACTCCCTAAGCTGGTGATTTGCTAGCAATTGACTAATTTTTATAATGATGAGATGTTAGTAATATTGGTATGATAGCGATCGCCTTCTGCCATCATTACTCATTCTATTTGTTGAGCCGCTACTAACTCGTCAACGTTTTTTTCGCGAGTTGGCGTTCGGTACAAATTGAATTTCTGCTGCAAAACTAACCACAAAAATGGTAGATCGTCTACCAAGTACCTTTTCCATAGTCTTTTTGGCTCAAGCAGCAGTCTATACAGCCATTCTACGCCTAGGTTACTTATCCACTTGGGACATCTTTTGATTTTTCCTGCCTCAAAATCAATAGTCGCGCCAATTGCTAAAAATATTTTTATATTTGGCATCTGCTCTTTGTACTTAGCTATCCATATTTCTTGCTTAGGCGAACCTACTCCCATTGCTAATACTGTCGCTCCAGAATTATTGATAATATTAATTATTTGTTCGCATTCTTGTTGCTTTTTCTCAAACCCATAAGATGGGGAATGAGCCGCAATAATTATTTCTCTACCTACTTTAGTATTGATTTTTTCTTGGGCTATTTTAGCAATTCCTGTATTCGCCCCTAGCAAAAATATCTTTACTGCTGCGTTTTCTTTGTGATAGCTATAAAACGCTGGAAATAAATCCGAACCAGATATTTTTTCTTTTACTGGTGTACCTAAGAAGCTTGCTGCATAACATATGATTTTACTGTCACACAATCTATAATCTGCGGTTTTATACGCTTCAATAAAATCTTTATCATTTTGCAATTTAACCAAATGATCTACATTTGGAGTAAACACAACCCCCTGTGTTAGCTGAGCGAGTAGTTCCGTTAATAACAGATTATCAATAGAAACACTTAATAGATTTACTTTGTCCATAATTTTGGGGTTCAAACTTTATTAGCTTTTAAAAATGTTAATTTTTCCCTAAAAACCGCGATCGCTTTTGACTTAGAGCAAACACCAGTTTTTTTATTGTCCTAGAATTAGGTAATAAAAATTACATTGTTTGTGTCAAAATTTTTTATCAAGATAGTATTACATCATATCAACAGACATAGATCATAAATATAGAAATATTTTCATTAATTAAATATCCGAGAATATTTCAAATATTTCTGTCGTTAAGTAACAACTTTTACAAACACATAAGTATGTTTTTAGACTCGTGACTAATAAATGTACGTATGTTTAAATGCTAACATTTGGTAATTAAAATGACAAGAGGTGTTACTAAGTAAATATATAGTCATTATTTAACGTTGTCTAAAGTCGCCACAGACATTGCCAAACTTGCAAATTAAGGCGAATTTTTGGCATATTGACGAATTATTGTTACTTAATTGCTTAAACCGAGTCATGTATAATTTTACAGAGAATTATTTGACGCGAGTAAGCAGAACCGTAGTAACTATTTTTACCTTGCCTCTGCTTTTGTAAAAAGGAAATACCTATTAGGTAAGATGTTGATATTTTTAGACGAGCGATCGCGCTTCCACAGCCATTAAAATCTTAAATAAGTAATCACTGCATCTAAAACCTCATGCTGGAACAAGGCACAATCAGTATTCATACTGAAAATATTTTTCCCATCATCAAAAAATCTCTCTATTCAGACCATGAGATTTTCTTACGAGAGCTTGTTTCCAACGCCGTAGATGCCACCGAAAAGCTAAAAATGGTATCTCGTGCGGGAGAATATAGCGGCGATGCTGGCGAACCTGAAATCGTTATTGCTGTAGACAAAGAGCAAAAAACTTTGTCTATAACTGACAACGGCATTGGAATGACCGCCGAAGAAGTAAAAAAATATATCAATCAAGTAGCTTTTTCTAGCGCCGAAGAATTTATCCAAAAGTACGCAGGCAAATCTGACCAGCCAATTATCGGCCACTTTGGACTAGGCTTTTACTCGTCGTTTATGGTGGCGCAAAAAGTTGAAATTGATAGCCTTTCTTATCAAGAAGGCGCTCAAGCCATTCGTTGGAGTTGTGACGGTTCTCCAGAATTTCGTTTAGAGGAATCTAGCCGCACTAAACGCGGTACAACTATAACTCTGACATTGCAGGAAGAAGAAAGCGAGTATGCAGAAGTTGCTCGTATCCGCCAGTTAGTTAAAACTTACTGCGATTTTCTCCCCGTACCCATCAAATTAGACGGCGAAGTAATTAACCGTCAAAAAGCACCCTGGCGCGATTCTCCTAGTAGCCTAACCAAAGAAGAATACTTAGAGTTTTACCGCTACTTATATCCTTTTCAAGAAGAACCGTTATTGTGGGTGCATCTCAATACCGATTATCCTTTTTTGCTTAACGGCATTCTCTACTTTCCCAAATTAGTACCAGATGTAGACGTTACGAAGGGGCAAATTAAACTATTTTGCAATCAAGTCTTTGTCAGCGACCATTGCGAAGAAATCGTTCCTAACTTTTTGCTACCTATGCGCGGAGTAATTGACAGCGTAGATATCCCACTTAATGTATCTCGTAGCGCCTTGCAAAGCGATCGCACTGTCAAAAAAATAGCAGACTACATTGCGCGTAAAGTCGGCGACAGACTCAAAGAATTGTACCGCGACAACCGCTCAGAATACATCAAAAGCTGGCAAGATATCGGTACTTTTGCCAAGTTTGGCGCTCTCAACGATGAGAAGTTTAAAAAGCAAGTAGAAGATATCCTCATCTACCGTACTACCAAAGCCGTAGCCGCCGAAACAACCCCCAGTGTTCAAGTGCAAGGTAGCGAAGATGATGCTTGGCAAGAGGTGTCAACGCCCGAAACTGATGCAAACACTCCTCAATACACCACAATCAAAGAATACTTAGAACGCAACAAAGAGCGTCACGAAAACCGCGTCTTTTACTGCACCAACGAAGCTACGCAAGCAACGTATATAGAACTGCACAAAAGCCAAGGTTTAGAAGTCCTGTTTATGGACTCCTTTATTGACACGCACTTTATCGCCTTTTTGGAGCAAGAATACTCTAGCGTCAAATTTTCGCGTGTAGATTCCGACTTAGACGAAAGCCTTTTAGAACAAGACAAACCTGCGGAAATTGTCGATCCCAAAACTAACAAAACCCGCAGCGAGGTAATTAAGGAGATATTTGAGCAAGCTATCAATAAACCTAAAGTTACCATCCGCACCGAGGCTATAAAGTCCGATAATCCTCAAGGAACACCACCTGCAATTGTTTTAGTACCCGAATTTATGCGGCGGATGCAAGACATGAGCGCCATGATGCAGCAACAAACCCCTCAATTTCCAGAGGAGCATATTTTGCTAGTCAATACAACTCATCCCCTAATTCAAAACTTGGTCAATCTCAACTCTGGCGCGATCGCAATTGGTGCTGGAACTTCCCCTACAGCCGAACTTGCAAACCTGCTCTGCAATCACGTCTACGACCTTGCACTGATGGCTCAGAAAGGCTTCGATGCTGAAGGAATGAATGCTTTTGTTGAACGTTCTAACCAGGTGCTAACACGCCTTACCGAACGCGCTGCAAGTAGCTAACTTGCGATGATGGGCGATCGCATTTAATTGAGAAGTGCGATCGCCATTACCCCTAAGTACCGATACAATAAGAAACTGCACCTTAGTTAAAAATTAACAGCTATTATGTCTCGTATATGTCAGTTGACAGGCAAAAAAGCCAATAACGCCTTTGCTATTTCTCACTCTCACCGCCGCACCAAAAAACTCCAAGAATCAAACTTGCAGTGGAAACGCATTTGGTGGAGTCAAGGAAATCGTTGGGTAAGGCTCAAGATTTCTACCAAAGCCATTAAAACCTTAAACAGCCGAGGTATAGCCGCAATGGCAAAAGAAGCCGGAATCAACCTCAATCATTATTAGGTTAGAGCTAATGGTGCGATACTCCTCTTTGTTTCACCATTAGCTTTTGTAAGTTATTTTTGCGATGAGTTTTGGGTAAGATAACCCCAGTAGATATTTTAAAAGTTTTTTGTTAGTAGCCAATCATTCAGATTTCCTGCAAATTTCTCTTTTTAAGCAAGTTATTAAATATTCTCCCCCCTTTTTCAAGGGGGGCTGGGGGATCTCCTATTGTGGCATTACAGAAAACACCATCTAAAACATCTTTAAAATTTTCATAATTGTTTCTTAATTGCAAAATTTAGCTGCTCCTTAAAAAACACGTGTTTTCAGAGAAAAAATTTGTGTTGTCAGTAATAACACGCATAAGAGCGTACCAGTCAATATAATAAAACTGGTATTTATCCCATATCTAATACAGGTTTTAACTGCTAAAAAAAGTAATTAGAAGCTCAATTTATTATATTTACGAAAGTATAAAATTTTATAACAACACGCAACTTTATTAAAAATTAAGGCTTTACCGCAAATCATCTCAGCACTTTTTATTTATTACTTGTACAAATTCCTATTAACCCAAAAGTCGTTATGTCTATCAACAAGCAAGATAAAGCTAAACAAAATATACTTAAACAAATTGAGCAGTTATCTAAAATTAACCTTAAGCAGCAGATTCAATGGCTGTTACGTAGCTTGCTTGTTAGAGGTAGCCCCAATTTGGAGGCAGGCTTTGTACTGCCTACCGTAGCAATGGTATCGCTAGTAGTTGTACTGCTGTCTGTGGCGCTGGTAGTGAGAGCTTTTGACCGCTCTAAAAATGCTAGTAATGTTAGGGTCAATCAGGTAGTGCTAAATGCGGCAACTCCAGCGTTAGATCGAGCTAAAGCAAAACTAGATGCCCTTTTTAGAGATCCTACATTGCCTAGGACAACCCCATCAGATATCGCTTTAGATATTGCAATTAAAAAAAGTAGTACAAGTGATAGATACACTTTCGGTGATGAGACACGCTTAAAGCTTGTTAATGAATTTAATGGTACTGCTGGCATCCAGAAACAGCCAGCAACAACTCTAGAAGGTGACGAAACTATCAACACCGCTTGGAAATATCCAATTGATACAGATAATAATGGATTGTTTGACAGCTACACTCTATATGGCATTTACTTCCGCAGCCCTACTCGTGATGCGAATGGTAAATTTAATAGGCAAAGAAATCCTTTAGAAGCCCGAACACCACCCATGTCGGGCGGATACCTCGGCAGTCAATGCAATAATGCAACTGGCACTACTGCTAATTTAGTGGGAGATTCGAGTTGGTACAAAATAGGCAGTAAATTGACTAAAAGTTTTTATGTATACACTGCTACAGTACCAATTACTAACCCTCCAATTACTAACCCTCCTAGTTATGAGCCATATAAAGGAAATAAAGGATTTACGGCTCTAGAGTATCAGCAAGACCGCAGCCAGATTCCTCTCAACAACAACGCGGTTTTATTTCAAGATGATTTAGAGCTTAGTCCCGGCCCCGCTTTTCGTTTAAATGGCAGGGTGTTTACTAACGCAAACTTACTAATTGGCGGACATGGTGGAGCAATTAGGCTGTTTCAAGTTAGCAGTAAAAATTCCTGTTATTACAAAGAAGAAAACGCCAAAATAAATGTAGGAGGGAATGTAGGTACGGGAAATATTAACGATACAACAAACCAAACATCAGTAAATGTTGATTTGTATAATGGCTCTGGCAATGATCCTATAACTGGTAAAGTAATTGACGGTAGCAATAAATCTACAACCAGTACGGGCGGCGCAGCCGTAGGTTACAACGATACTGCTTACAACAACCGTATTGCTTTAATGAAGCGGACAGCACTTTCTTACTCCACAACTAATCCCCCAACCATAGCAAGCGTTAATGCTGTAACTCGATATCCAGACAAAGAAGTTAAATCAAGTTTTAGCGCCAAAGTTACTGCAAACCCTAGTTTAGATACGCTACAAGTTTTAGAAGATGTAATAGAAGTATACCTAAAAGATCGTACTCGCCGAGTTCCCTATGCAGAAGTTGCCACTCCTGACACTAATGCAATCGGTACATTCACTACCACAAACGTTTTTGCTACGGGGACAATTGAGCCACCTACTGCATGGCGAGAGCCAACGGATGCCAATACGGGACTTACTTTAAGTGCCACTCAACTAGAGCAAACCGATCCAGACAAGCAAAAAGAACTTGGCAAAGAGGTGTTGTTAGGCGATCGCATTAATGTAGGTAACAACCTTCCTGCATACTGGAAAAATACTTTAGGTAAGTTTGTTACTGGGCCCTTTGAACGCCAGTTTCTTGGTAGTACAATTTTTTGGAACAATCCGGCAGACAAACCCCGCTTTCGGACTACTCAAGTAATAGCACTCCCTGATTTGGGAATATCAGATCGTACAGGTTTTTGGGAAGATACGGCGGCGCAAACACCAGCAACTACTACATCCAATGTCGGTGGTTTGCGGGTAGTGACAGGAGCAGGCATTTATGTTGATGATGATGGTTCTACTACAGTAGGAACTCCCAATTACTCACGCGCTACCTATTCTTTCTTGAGAAGACCTCAGTTAGATCCAGGCGTAGGTGTAACTAATCCTATTAGCAAATTTATTACCGCTTCTATCACTACTGGAAATGACAATATAGTTACGTGGACTGACATGATGCCGATGACTGGTGGAGCGGGAGAAACTAGAAAAGGCGATCTGCAAATGAGAGCTACGGCAATTTATCATTACAAAGACACTTCCTACACCGACACTAATTACATTAATCGCACTCCTACAGCCTGTATTAGCAGTTACTACGATCCAACTAATAGTGTGACATCAAGGAATACTGTAGGTTTGCCCGATTTAGCGGCGCTGCCTGCTGTAACTACTGCCTTGAATGCTGGTAGGTCAAATAATGGTATTGTTTACCCCGCTCCTTATGCAACGGATGCTACTAGAGTTACGGCGGTAGGAACTTACCGCAGTCAACTAAACCGACAAGCAAGGCTAGTTTTCCCCAATGGACGAATTGTAAATGACCCATTGAGAAAGGCTCTCATAAAAATTGATGCTTCAGGTACGCGCTCTTTAGCAGATAATTCAGCGATCGATACAGCAATTTGTGGCATTAGAATCCTTACTGACACTGGGTTTCTTCCTAGTGCAACGCCGCCAATTGCTCATGGAGCAATTAAAGAATCTTCTTTTCTTGATGCCAGACAAGCTAAAGCGCTAGATAGAAAACCTGGTCTTGACTCATCAGGTAACCTTTTTATTGAACCCGTCAGTCCTACAGAACTAGATGCAACTGGTGCTGACGGCAACTACAACTTGCAACTAGAGCAACGTCAACCCCTAGAAATTCGGGTAACGGACATTGACATGAACCTGCTGAGAACTAAAACCATTGGTGGTACACCTAACCAAGAGTATATGCTGCCAAATAGCGGCATTATTTATGCAACTCGCGAGGATGCACTACTTGACTTAAGTAATACTACCTCACAAAAAGAATTACTAAGCCCTACGGATTTCAAACTCGATCCTACTCGTCGTCCTAACGGTATCAGGCTAATTAACGGCAGTAACTTAGCACGAGACAATAACTTTAGAGCAGAAGAAAAAGGACTGATTTTAGTTACTAACTTACCTGTATATATCAAAGGTAATTTTAACCTGCATCAAAAACCAGGAGGCGGTGCATTACGGGAAGAATTTACAGCAACCTTGGATGACACTTGGAGCAATTTTTACAGTCGTACTGCTGCAACTCTTAATACAAACTTTGCCTGTCGGATAAATCAACCAGGTTGCGGTACTGAAGGTGATCAATGGCGACCTGCTACCATTATTTCTGACGCTACATCACTGATGTCAACAGGTTTTCTCGATGGTTTCCGCGACTTAGGCGACTACGACCTTAATAACAACGCAGGTTTCTCAACCATTGCAAATCGTCTGAAAAACGGTTTCTTTGAAAACAGTTTTGCCATAAGTGCATTGTGGTGGAATACAGCTAATACTGCAAATAACCCTTTTCCTTCCGGTAAGACAACTAATAGTTATGTTAGTTCTTACTTAACAAATGGGGTAACCCCAGTCCAGAGAAGAACTGATTTTCCTGAGTATGTAATGGAAATTTGCCGCAAAATACCCGTCTCGGAATGTCAACCAGGCGATTGGGTAGTTGGGTATGATGCAGACAACAACGGCGTTATTTTAACAACGGAACAAGATATAAAAGCCCGAAATTTGCCAGCGTCTGCTGTCGCTAGTCAACTTGTTGCGGGTACTACGGCTAAACCTGCTCTGCAAGCAACAGATCGCCGCTATGCTCGTCGCGTTGCTTTTAAACGAAAAAACGATAGTAATATGCTTGAGCTTACCGATTGGACCGCTCCTAATGCAGGTCAAATTACCCCTATTCCTATAGGTATAAATAGCAGTGGTCAAGTTGCGGACTTTGCTTATAACAGTGGCACTAATGTCCCGCGAGTAGCAGATAATGGTTTGTGGTTTAGAACAACTAACAATACTAACGGCAGACCTTTTTGTAGGTCTAATAACATTCCTGCTGGCTTAGGCTGTACCGCAGACGACAGAGTATATGCTGATAACAAGCCGCTTTACTATGATGATGCTACTACGAAATTAATTTTGCCAGAAACACCTGATATTCCAGGAATACCACCTAGTAATAGTCTTAATTTACCCGCCGGCAATCAAGGCGGATCTGATTACACGGTGTGTATTGGCAATGGAAATCAACCTGGCTCACAACAATACGAACCTGCTACACCTTTTGCCGGTACTAATTGCCCATCAACTACTGCTGATGCAATTAATGACTTTCTTGGAGTAGGAGGCGCAGTTGGTCTACTAGACTTAACCCCTACTACAAGTTTGCCTTCTACTAGTGGGACAGTAAATGCAACTGGCAACTTAAATGTTATCTCACTCCCCAATTCACTTAATAACGGTACAACCATAACACTCAACTCCACCGATCAAAATGCCATATTTGTTTTACAAGCAAGCAGTAATTTATCTTTTGGAAGCAATTGCAACAATGACAATGGTAGTGGTTGCGGCGCTGGAGTAACTCTTGTACTTAATGGAGTGAATCCAAATAATATATTTTGGGCAATAAATGGTTCGCTAGATTTTAACAATGTTAGCGCTCCCGGACATCAATTATTAGGCAATTTTGTTGGCAAAGGTGCGGGTAAAATAGGAGCAAATACAAATATACAAGGACGAATATTAGGAGTATCAAATATTCCTACTTCACAATACGGCACTACGGGTATCAACATTACAGCAATTACTACTACCGATCAACCAGCTTTAACACCAGTATTGCAAGTTCATTCTCCAGGGGGAACTCCTGCCACTAATTTGAATACTACTACTGGCAGTATCCAGGCAGATTGGATACAAGCACCATCTGGAGAGACAACTTTTAATGCGGCGCTTGTAACAGGAAATAGTCCTAGTCGTCCTGCTGAAGAATCTGCGGGTTTGCATAACTTTGTCCGCTTTATGGAAAGGTGGAGTAACACAACAGTTAATATCAAAGGTAGCTTTATTCAGTTGAAAAAGAGTGCCTATGCGACAGGTTCCTTCTCACCAATTAGAAGTACGGGCGCTGCACCCATTGTTGGTTCCAATAATGGAAGCCTCAGCATTTTTAACTACTCCCAAACTCTCTACCCTCAAGCAGGTGGTGGTAGCACTCTAACTTTCTACACTGCGCCTACTCGTCAATGGGGTTTCGATGTAGCACTGCTAACTCAGCCTCCAGACCTTTTTGCCCAAAGATTTACTCAGCAAAGTAATATTGCCCCTGACGAGTTCTTTAGGCAAGTAGGACAAGGCGATCCTTGGGTGCAAAATCTGCTTTGCGCGGCTCAAGGTAGTGCAAGTAATTACACTGCTGCTATTGGCGATCAACGTCCTGCAAATTGTCCAGCCCTCAATGCTTACAACGACTAATGCCCAGCCTCAAATTCTACAGCCACTGATTAACTATGATTACACCCAAGCAACAACAAATTTTCACTCAGTCTAGTCAATCGGGTTTCACTATTATTGAGTCATTAATGGCTGTAGTTGTAGTATCTATCTTGATGGCAGCGATCGCACCTGCGATCGCTCTATCTGTAGCTACACGAGTTCAGGCAAAACGGGTAGAACAAGCTTCTCAAGCTGCTAGAGCTTACGTTGATGGCGTAAAAGCCGGAACGATTATTGCTCCCACTCACACTGTCACACTATCGGAAGTAAACGCAACAACTAAGGTATTCACATCCGCTCGAAGTACCTTTGCAGCTATTGCGGCTCCTACAAGTACAGGTAGCTTCACCTGTACCTCTCCAACAACGAGTCCTGTAACGACAACAAACTATTACTGTACAGAAAACACTACTACATCAAGTTTGTACTGTATCAATGGCGATGAGACAGCAGGCTGTAGTAGCAATAGTGTTAGAGACTTAATAATTCAATCTTTTCGCACCACTAATGATAAAAATTATCTACTAGGAGTAAGAGTTTATCGAGCAGAGGGCTTCAAAACTTCTGATGTTTTCACTGCTGGAGGACAGCAAGCTACATTTACTGGTGGGCTTGGCAAGCTGAAAGCTCCCCTATTACAAATGACTACAGAAATTACTGTTACTCAGCCTGGATATCAGGACTACTGCGATCGCTTAGGCGGTTGTACCTAAATTATGCTTGCCAATATTGAATCTAGAAAAGGAGCGATCGCACCTATGCTCAAATTACTAACCAAACTACTAAAAAAAGCACCGAAACAAACAAATTCCGGCTTCACTCTGATTGAACTATTGGTAGCAATGGTTATTGCCACTTTAGTAATTACACCTTTATTAGGGTTTATGGTAAATATCCTCAATAGCGATCGTATTGAGCAAGCAAAAGCAACTTCTGAAGCAGAGATTCAAACAGCTATTGACTACATTGCTCAAGATTTGGAACAAGCCGTTTATATTTACAATGCTAGTGGTATAGAAAACGCCTCAACGGCTACTCCTCCCGGAATTAAAAACCAAATTCCCCCCTCTGCTACTGCTACAGGTTGTGGAACTTCAACACCTAATTGCTTTCCAGTTCTAGTTTTCTGGAAACGCGAAACCGAAAAAAAAGCCCTTCCTTTTGTTGGCAGCACTGCACAAACTCAGGATGATACCTTTGTTTACTCCTTAGTTGCTTATTATTTAGTCAAAGATCCGGGCGGAATCTGGTCAAATGCTGCTCGTATTGCTCGATTCCAAATCAAAGCTGGGGTAATAGATCCTAACGATCCCACAAATGCTGACGGTACGACTAAATATGTTGATACCGCTCATGAGCCTAGTAAAGGATATAAAGAGTTTGACTTAACTAATGCGGGTAGTACCCTTAGCGACAAAATGAACCTATGGACGAAAACTACAACAGCTTATACTGATAAGGCTCTTACACTGATTGATTATGTCGATCAAAGTACGGCTGATTCACCGATACAAAACTGCCCTGCGGATATGCCAAGAGTACCATCAGATACTACTATTAGGGGCTTTTACGCTTGCGTTAATTCGTCAAATACCTTAGCACAAGTATATATTCGAGGTAATGCCTTAGCTCGAACTAGCAATACTAATGTTTATAGTACGGGTAATTCTGCTTATTTTCCTACAGCAAGCGTTCAAGTTAAAGGACGTGGTTTTTTAGGTGTCAACTAATTTTGGTTATCGCTAAGAATAAAAACAGTGAGTTGTAAACATTATGAAAAACTCGATAAACTATATTAGATTTTATTTAAAAAAAATAAACTTAATACCCAATAATTACTCGTCAAATCAATCGGGCTTTACCCTGATCGAAATGTTAGTTGTTATATTGATGGTTGGCATTTTGAGTGCGATCGCAGTTCCTAGCTGGTTATCATTTGTACAAACTCGCCGTCTCAACACAGCCCAAGATCAAGCCTACCGCTCAATAACTGAAGCTCAAAGTAATGCTAAAAAAGAGAAACTACCTTGGGAAACTTGCTTTCGTGACGATGGGACTAAAGTTTTATGGTCTACTCGTAGTATACCTTCAAGCAATGCTTCAAGTAGTTGTAGTAATGCTACCAATTGGCAGCCTCTTAGCGGCGACGGTAAGGCAATAGCTATTGATACAACTAACACAACTTTTGATAATAGCCAGACTGGTTATTATCGAGGACAGTTTGAATACAATGGTAGTACCGATCTAGTGCTTGGCAGAATTACTTTAGTTGTACGTGGCGCAACCAATGGTACTAAACGCTGTGTAATTGTATCTACTATATTGGGAGCGCTTCGCACCGATAAGGATAACGGTTGTACGTAATAATCAGCCATATCAGTAAAAAAGTAAGTCATGCATTCCAAATACAAACACAATAGCTTGCTGATAAGTTTAAAACCTCATCAGCAAGCTACTTAAATATTATTTACCTGTGTCTATCCTTACCTAAAGTGATTCGTCTTTCTTAAAGCTGCTTCACTTCAGCTACCAGCTTTGCCACCATGTCTTTAGCGCTGCCAAACAGCATAGTAGTTTTGTCTTTGTAGAACAATTCATTATCTACACCAGCAAAACCTGTACTCATGCCGCGCTTGATTACAATTGTTTGTTTTGCCTTGTCTACTTCCAAAATCGGCATCCCATAAATTGGACTAGCGGTATCATGACGGGCGGCGGGATTAACTACATCATTTGCCCCAATTACTAAAGCTACATCGGTTTGCTCGAACTGAGGATTAATATCATCCATATCCGATAACTGAGGATATGGCACATTTGCCTCTGCTAGTAATACGTTCATATGCCCCGGCATCCGCCCTGCAACAGGGTGAATTGCGTACTTGACATCTACACCCATTCGCTCCAATTGATCGCCCAACTCGCGCACGCTATGCTGTGCCTGAGCCACTGCCATACCGTAGCCAGGAACAATTACAACCGAACGAGCATAACCTAGCATCATTGCGCCTTCTTCAGGGTCAATACTGCGAACAGTTTTATCGCCTGCGGTTTCTCCTGCACTACCGCTTGCTACTCCACCACCAAAAGCGCCGAATAAGACGCTAACTAAGGAGCGATTCATCGCTTTACACATAATCTGAGTCAAAATCAACCCAGACGCGCCTACCAGTGCGCCAGCAACGATCAGCATATTATTCATGACTACAAAGCCCGCCGCACTTGCTGCTACTCCCGATAAAGAGTTCAACAGCGAAATTACTACAGGCATATCGCCGCCACCGATGGGAATAACAAACAATACGCCCAGTAGCAACGATACAGCAACTACACCAAGAAATAAAGGTACATTTTCCGGCGTTACCAATAAGTAGCCGCTACCGACTACAAACCCAATCAGCAATAAAATATTTACTGGTTGCTGCAAAGGAAAAGTAATTGGCGAACCACTAATCAAGCCTTGCAACTTAGCAAAAGCTACCATACTGCCTGTAAAAGTGACACCACCAATAAATACATCTAGCAGCATAGAAATATTGGCATCTAAAGCTATAGGTTCGCCATTGCCAATTAGTCGCCAAAACTCGGCAACCGCTACTAGCGCTGAAGCTAAACCCCCCAAACCATTCAATAAACCGACCATTTGGGGCATTTCGGTCATAGCAACTCTTTGGGCTGCGATCGCGCCTATCAATGAACCAATCGCCAAACCTACCAAAATCATCTCATAATTCAATACTTGCCGATCTAAAAGCGTTGCACCCACCGCCAGCAACATTCCCCCCGAAGCTAACAAGTTGCCATTACGCGCCGTAGCAGGTGAACCTAGTTGTTTTAAACCGATGATAAATAAACACACTGCAACTAAATAAGTTAGCTGTATCCCCGTTGGCAAAAAATCGCTCACTATGCTTTAATCTCCTTCTTTTTAAACATTTGCAACATCCGGTCAGTAACTAAAAAGCCGCCTACTACGTTGATAGTTGCGAGTACCACCGCTATTAATCCCAAAATTACACTAATGTTTACGTCTCTACTCCCAGAAACAACTAGCGCCCCAATTACGGCAATTCCCGAAATGGCATTAGCACCAGACATCAAAGGGGTATGCAAGGTTGGCGGTACTTTATTGATTACTTCAAAGCCAACAAAAGATGCTAAAACAAACACGAACAATGCAGCGATTAATGCTTCTGTCACCGTTACAAGTCTCCTGACTAAAAACTAATTGGGCGTTGCTGATTAAATGTATAAATGCTGTAGAGAGACGTTGCGGTGGAACGTCTCTACGAATAATGCAACGTTTCTACACAGGTTTTGAAATCACGCGCGATCATTTTCGCGTCCTACGTTCAGCAAAACCTAAAAACTAATTGCCTACGGTTGCGCTAGTAGTAACTAAAGCATCGCGCACTCTTTGGTTGCGAATCTCTCCCCCGTGCGTAATGCAAGCAGAATCGATAATGTCATCCGCAAAATCGAGGTTGATAACGTTGTCTTTAACCAAATACTGCACCAAAGTAGCCAAGTTTTTAGAATACATTTGGCTGGCGTGGATAGGCATTGAAGAAGGTAAATTAATTGTGCCAATAATTGTCACGCCGTGCCATTGTACGTCTTTTCCTGGCTCGGTACGGGCGCAATTGCCACCTTGTTCCGCCGCCAAATCAACAATCACAGATCCCGGCTTCATTTGCGCTACCATTTCCTCGGTTACAAGTAACGGGGCTTTTTTACCCTGTACTTGCGCTGTTGTAATTACTACATCTGATTGCTTGATGTGTTCGGCGACTACTTCTTGGGTGCGCGCTCTGGAATCTGAGGAGATTTCCTTAGCATAGCCTCCCGCCGCGACAGTTTCCTCGTTTAACTGCACTTCGACAAACTTTGCTCCCAAGCTTTGCACTTCTTCTTTAACAGCAGGACGAATATCAAAAGCTTCTACTACCGCTCCCAATCTTCTGGCTGTTGCGATCGCTTGTAATCCTGCTACCCCTGCTCCCATAATAAATACTTTAGCTGGGGCGATTGTTCCCGCCGCCGTTGTCAACATTGGAAAATATTTAGGTAAAGCCGCCGCCGCAATTAATACAGACTTGTAACCAGCTACCGATGCTTGGGACGATAAAGCGTCCATGCTTTGCGCTCTACTGCTCCGGGGGATTAGTTCAATAGCAAAAGCGGTAACTTTCTTATCGGCTAACTTTTGAGCAATTTCAGGCACTCCCAAGGGGTTAAGAAAGCCAATTAATACCGCTCCTTCTTTAAGCAAATCAATTTCTTGTCGCCCGTCTTCTCGCTCTTGAGGTAAACCTACTTTGAGCAAAATATCCGCCTCGCCCCAAAGTGCCGCGCTATCGGCTACAACCTTTGCCCCGGCGGCTTCGTAAGCATCGTCAGGGAAGAAGGCGCGATCGCCTGCGCCCGTTTCTACCCACACTTCTAAGCCTTTTTTCACCAACCGCCCTACGGTTTCTGGGATCAACGCAACACGACGTTCGCCGACTTCAATTTCTTTGGCAACCGCTATTATCATTTCATCTCCTTAAATCGGGAAAACTTATTTTTGCCAGAATAAAATTAAGTTGAATTTTTGTAATTACCGACTTTCTGACAGTGGCAGCAATATATTTAGTACCTTTAACTAACTAGATCGAGGATAGTCCTTCAGACACACATATTAGCAAAGTTGCACAGTTTGCTCATTTTAGGTCTACATCTAACTTATAAATCTTTGCCCATAGAATTTTTGATAATTTTCTTGGAGTGCGAGTTCTCACCACTAATGTTAATGTTTCGGATAATCTAGCTTATTTGAATTGCAAGCGGGTGATGATTATTTTTAATTTTTACAACAAAATTTCTCAATTATGCGTTTATACCTGACACTAGCTCACTTTTCACCTAGCTTTAGGCACTTTTTAATTAACTTTACCGTCTAACGTGGTTAAGCAAGTAGTAAATTATAAGTACAAAAACTTAATCTAAACCAATGTTTGCCAAAAAAAAATCTATGCGCCGCTTTCTTTCTGCCTTAGCTGTTACAAGTTGTATAATTGCTGGGTTTCCGGCGCTGATTTCGGCTCAAAGTTTACCAGGATTCACAATTTTTAGTGGTGTCAAGCGCGAGAATCAATTGCCCTTTAGATTAGATTTTGGCGGACAAGCTGGCGGCTGGGATCGTTATCGCTTGCGGATTCCACCCAAACAGTTAAAGTTAGCTGTAGCTCAATTTTCTGTCTCTTATCCCGATTACTATAAAGGCACTTTTGATACCAAAAAAGTAGAAATTCGCATCAAAGGTAAAGCCGTACCTTTAAAAGAAGTAGTTTGGAATAAAGAAAATCGGGCTTTAGAAATTTATCCCCAAGAGCCAGTACCCGCAGGTAGCAGAGTAGAATTAGTGCTTTCTAATGTTAAAAATCCAGGATTTGGTGGTACTTACTACTTTAATTGTCAAATTCTTTCTCCTGGCGATGTACCGCTTCTCCGTTATGTAGGTACTTGGATTCTTAGTATTTCTTAGAGAGGGTTTGTAACTGGTGAGGAGTGGAGATCCCCCCTAACCCACCTTAAAAAAGGGGGGAAAATATCTCAACAACCCATTGAGAAAGGAAAAATATCTTAAATTGCTCTTTATTTAGAGAATGCAGGCAAATCTTGATTACTACAACTTAGAATTTCATATTATTCGTTTTAATGGTAAGATTTTAGATTGTGACTTTTTGACGAAATTTAAGGGCATAAATAATGAAACGGACATTGGGCGGTACTTCTCGTAAAAGAAAGAGAACTTCTGGCTTTCGCGCTCGGATGCGTAACCCAGATGGACAAAATGTAATTAGCGCCCGTCGCCGCAAAGGGCGGTATCGCCTCAGCGTTTCCTAGAGTAAATTAGCCCAATTGCAAAGTGGCTTTACCAAAAGTAAATCGACTCAAAAATCGGCATGAATTCCAAACCTTATTTCGGGAAGGAAACCGCCTGAAAAGCTCTCATTTAACCTTGAGAGCTTTACGTCTGCACCCATCGGGAATAATTACAGGCGCTACTCGGATTGGAATTTCTATTAGTACCAAAGTTAGCAAGCGCGCGGTAATTCGCAATCGGATTAAGCGGCAAATTCGGGCGGCATTTCGGTCATTATTACCGCAAATAGCGCCGGGATGGAGTTTAGTTGTAGTCGTACAACCCGAAGCTGTCTTGAGTAAATGCGATTATCAACAATTTCTGCAAGAATTAAAGCAGTTATTGGCGAAAGCAGAGGTGATAAATGGGCATTCGTGAAGATGTTTACTACGAGGGTGGCCCTCATGTAGGAGAATTGATATTTGGTTTGATTGTGGGGTTAACAGTTGTAGCTTTACCCTTGACAGTGGGCGCAATTGTCCGGGCTTTGTGGCTGCGCTACCGAATTACAAACCGTCGGGTGACAATTACTGGGGGTTGGATGGGACGCGATCGCACGGATATTATTTATTCAGAAATCGTCAAAATAGCAAAAGTTCCGCGTGGGCTTGGCGCTTGGGGAGACATGGTACTAACTCTAAGAGATGGTAGCCGTTTGGAATTAAGAGCCATACCCAAGTTTCGGGAGACTTACGAGTATATTAACGAGAAAGTAGCTCTGAAAAATCCTAAAGTAAGTGCCGCCGCCGATAAATAAACTCTAAAAATTGGTTGCTCGTGATTGGCTACAAAATTACCAGCCAATCATCACAAAAAACTTATACGGTTAACGCTACCCGTAAATGTCAACCAGTATCAGATAAATTAAATTTAGACAAACTAACATATTTTAGGTTAAGTTCCCATAAATGGATTTTGGTATAGGGTTTCTCTCTAACAACGTGATGCTGCCGATCCTAGATTTTTTCTACGGAATCGTGCCAAGTTATGGACTAGCAATTGTCGCGTTAACGCTAGTAATTCGCTTTGCGCTTTATCCTTTAAGCGCCGGATCGATTCGCAATATGCGGCGCACAAAGGTTACTCAACCGTTGATGCAAAAACGAGTTAAAGAACTTCAAGAGCGCTACAAAGACAATCCGACCAAATTGCAAGAAGAAATGAGCGGTGTCTATAAAGAATTTGGCAATCCTTTAGCTGGCTGTTTGCCTGTAGTGGTTCAGATGCCCGTACTATTTGCTCTGTTTGCAACTTTACGGGGTTCGCCATTTTCCGACATCAATTACAATGTCAACCTGCAAATTGTGCCTCAAGAACAAATTGAGAGTGTTCAACCTGTAGCTTTTACAACTCCACCCCAAAACATTTACATCGCTGATGGAGTCCACGCGCCGATTATTGCCGTTTTACCTGGGGGTAGTAACTTAGGCGTAGGTGGGAAAACAAAAGTTGAATTTCAAACTGTCGAAGGTAAAAGTTTAACAGCGTTAGAAGCCGAGCATCCTGATAGTAGCCTTGTACCCACTTTAAAAGTGAGCAAAGGGGAAGATCGAGTAAAAATTGATGCTGATGGCAATATAGAAGCCCTAGCGCCTGGAGAAGCCACAATTGTCGGCACAATTCCAGGACTTGCAACCAAAAAAGGCTTTTTGTTTATTGATGCCTTGGGTAGAGTTGGCGCTTTTGATGATGATGGGACAATTCACTGGGATATTGTCGGGATGATTCTTGGTTTTGGCTTGAGTCTGTATCTGAGTCAAACTTTATCGGCGCAAGGATCTACGGGGGGAAATCCGCAGCAAGAAACCGTAAATAAAATCACACCAGTAATATTTTCGGGAATGTTTCTGTTTTTCCCACTTCCGGCAGGAGTATTGATGTATATGCTGATTGCAAATATATTTCAAACCTTGCAAACGGCGATCGTCTCGCGCGAACCTTTGCCGGAAAATCTGCAAAAAATTGTGGAAGCAGATGCAAAAGTCACCGAAGCAAAAGACAGAGAATCACTGCCTTTTGAACCAAATCGTTCTAAGAAAAAAGCTTCAGGTTAAATCATGGATAGTGCAGTAAAGGGTCAGCAGTGGTTAAAAACCCTGCTGCAATTAGCTGGAGTACCTGCGGATGTGAAAGCAGAAGTAGAGAGTAATCCGGGCGGACACAAACTCGGAGAAACACCAGTAGACAGCTACTGGTTGACTATTGATGAAAAGAGCTTGAGTGCAGAGCAAGTAGCAACTTTTACAGGCTCTCAAGGAGAGGTATTAGATGGCATTCAATACCTAGCTAATGCCACTTTAAACTTAAACCAAACAGAGCCACAAGGCTTTTATGTAGTTGAGTTGAACGGCTACCGAGCTAAAAGGCAAGTCGAGCTAAATGCGATCGCACAATCCGCCGCCGAACAGGTACGAGCAACAGGGGAAGAAGTAGAAATTAAATCTTTATCCTCCGCCGAACGCAGGCAAATTCACACGATTTTGCAAGAGTACCCAGAGTTAGAAACTTTTAGTCGTGGTAAAGAACCCCATCGTCATCTTGTTGTAAGACAACTAGCGGCAGATAATCTTGGTTAAAAAGCTGTAATTTTTGCCACAATCAAAGTTAGCGTTTATTAAGGGTGAGGCAAACTTCCTATGGAGGCAATTTACATTCCCCAACTGACAAAAGCACCAGAGAGAACCGAGGTAATACCAGTTGAAGAATTTATCGCTGGTTTAGAAACCTTAACTCCGGTGCGCGGTCAGGTTAGAGTTCAGCATCAAGTTAATTATTTAGAGGTGTCGGGTAAAGCCGAAACAATCGTTACTTTAACTTGTCATCGTTGTTTGCAGCAATACAATTATCGCTTGAGTATTGATACCTCAGAAATGATTTGGTTAGATGAAAGCGCAAGTTTGCCCTATGAAGGTGCGATCGATAAAGAGGTTGCTGTAGAAGATTTAATTGAATCTCTGCCGCCTCAAGGCTACTTTAACCCCAGTGAGTGGCTATACGAGCAGTTGTGTTTGGAAATGCCCCAAAAACAGCTATGCAAAAGCGATTGTGCGGGAATAACTGCGGATACGAGCATGACAGACAAAGTAGGCGATCGCCGTTGGGCTTCTTTGGAAGCATTAAAAAAGCAACTACCCTAAAATGAGCTTCCGCAACGAATTTGAACTACTTTTACGCGCTCGTTATCCGTTGATTTATATCCCCACTTACGAGGAGGAGCGAGTAGAAGTAGTAATTAAAGAAGAATCACAAAATCAAGGTAATCGCACCGTATATACCTGGGATTTTGTAGACGGCTACGGGGGCAATCCTAACGATGCAGGATTTGGTCGGCGCAACCCTTTGCAAGCCTTAGAATTTGTCGAAAAGCTCCCCGCCAGCGCCGCCGCCGTTTTTGTGTTGCGTGACTTTCACCGCTTTTTAGAAGATGTTTCGGTGTCGCGCAAACTCCGCAATTTGGCAAAGTTGCTCAAATCTCAGCCCAAAAATGTAGTCATACTATCGCCGAAACTTGCCATTCCTGAAGATTTGGGCGAAGTGCTGACGGTGTTAGAGTTTCCTTTACCTGCGCCGCCAGAAATTAAAGTCGAAATTGAGCGCTTATTATTGGCTACAAGGCAATCAATCGACCCAAAATTTTTAGATGAATTAGTTAGATCCTGTCAAGGGCTGTCAATGGAGCGGATTCGCCGCGTATTAGCAAGAGCGATCGCTTTTCACGGCGAATTACAGCCCGAAGATGTGGAATTGGTGTTAGAAGAAAAGCGCCAAACTATCCGCCAAACTCAAATTTTAGACTTTTACCCCACTACTGAAAAGATTTCTGATATCGGCGGATTAGACAACCTTAAAGACTGGTTGCTCAGGCGTGGTGGTGGATTTACCGAAAAAGCTAGAGCTTACGGTTTACCGTACCCGCGCGGGCTGCTATTGGTAGGAATACAAGGTACGGGTAAGTCCCTTACCGCTAAAGCGATCGCTCATCATTGGCATCTACCTTTACTTAGGCTAGATGTGGGGCGTTTGTTTGCAAGTTTGGTCGGCGAATCTGAGTCGCGCACCCGGCAAATGATCCAAGTAGCTGAAGCCCTTGCCCCTTGCATTTTGTGGATTGACGAAATTGATAAAGCCTTTTCGGGACTAAATAGTAAAGGCGATGCTGGCACTACTAGCCGCGTGTTTGGGACGTTTATTACTTGGCTGGCTGAAAAAACATCCCCAGTGTTTGTTGTAGCTACAGCTAACGATATTCAGGCGCTACCGCCAGAAATGTTGCGAAAGGGTCGGTTTGATGAGATATTTTTTGTTGGCTTACCTAGTCAAGAAGAAAGACAAGAAATTTTTACAGTCCATTTATCAAGATTGCGATCGCATAACTTAAATAATTACAACATCCAACGCCTAGCTTACGAAACTCCCGACTTTTCTGGCGCGGAAATTGAGCAAACTTTAGTAGAAGCTATGCACATTGGTTTTAGCCAAAACCGCGACTTTACCAGCGATGACATTTTAGAAGCCGCGAGTCAAATTATCCCCTTAGCCCGTACTGCTACAGAGCAAATTCAATTTTTACAAGAATGGGCAAAAGCCGGGAAAGCTCGTTTAGCATCAAAACACAGTTCGTTAAGCGATCGCATTGGGCGACAATTGCCGTAATTGATTAGGAGGTATGGGGAATGAGTTGGACATCAGGTTTAGTTAAATTAGTTTTAGGATTTGTAATTGCAATTACTTTATTGATTAGTGGCAGCGTAGCTTTAGCACTAATATTTATCAACCGCGCCTCCTCTCCTCCACCTAAACCAATCTTTGCTAATGACAGCAGCGCGGTTAAAAAAACAGCAAATATAACTAAACCTAAAACCTCTATCGCTACTAAAAATGCTCCTAAAAGTAAGCCTTCCCCTTCACTAGCATCAGGTAGTTATCCAGCGCGGGTTACATGGAATCAAGGCTTAAGTCTGCGCTCCGAACCTAGTTTAGACGCAGAACGTATTGGTAGCCTAGATTACAACCAAAAAATCGTAGTCTTGCAACAAAGCAAAGACGAAAAATGGCAGCAAATCCGCTTAGACGATAGTGAGTTGCAAGGGTGGGTAAAAGCAGGTAACACCGAGCGCGAGTAAACTAAAACTTACTACAAAGGCATCAATGCCCTTTGACAAGTAGGACACACTGCATGAATTGCCAACTGACAATCTAACAAGTGATAACCTTCTTTTTCCGCCGTTTTACTACCTATTTTTAAAATCGAATCGTTCTTAAATTCGATGGTTTTGTTGCATCGAGTGCAAATTAAATGATGATGGTGATGGGGGTAAGGTTGGTTTAGTTCGTAATGTTTATGCCCTTCGCCTAACTCTAGTTCGCGCAAAATCCCCATCCTTGCCATCAACTTCAAAGTTCGGTAGATGGTAGACAGGCTAATATTTGCTTGATCTTTCGTCTCTAGTTGATGGTACAGATCCTCGGCGCTGAGATGTTCTCCTTCAGGAAGTTCTTGAAAAACGTGCAGTATAGTTTCTCGTTGAGGAGTTAATCGCCAGCCGCGATCGTGGAGTTCTGCTTTGAGGGAACCAGCCGTGTAAACAGTCATAACGACATTCTCAAGAAAGCTTTGTTATTGCTAATTCTAATAAATTTATAGCTCGATTGTCAACAAAGGAAACTTATTGAGAATCATTGTTAATTAAAGCTATTTGGGCAAAAACCTTTAGCCTAGAAGTGATGTGCAGAGAGAATAATAAGTTATGGATGCAATATTAGAAAAGTCATACCAAATCAAACAAGCCTTAGTGGACTTTGTTTTGGAAGCGGAGGGCGAATTAGCAACAGCTTTAGAAATGTATGCTGCCGAGCAGTCGCGGCGCAAGCTGGGAGATAAACAGCATGACTTAATTGTTGATACTTTTATTATTGAGGGTAAAGTTGGCGATACAACGCCTATAGATTTGTTTATCAATAGCCAGCCAGAATTGACAGAAAGCGATCGCGCATTATTAATTAACTGGCGGCGTAGTTTTGCTGGTTTATTTGCAGTAGTAAAAGTTTTAAGCGATGGTTTTGAACTCCAAAACTGGCTGACAACTAAACACTACATCGTTAAGCCGAATAATCCTCAAACTATTAAAGAGTTATCGCGCTGTAAAGAAGGGGACATTATACTTACTCAGATTGCGCCAATTACCGATTACTGGACATTTTATAGTAATTGGACAATGTTAGGCAAATTAGGTAAGCCAAAATTAGCAGTAGCAATTGGCAACTTTAGAGATAATTACAAACATTCTCTCTACGGTGATGCGCCAGAATTGTTACAACAAGCTTGGCAATCTGTAGCCGAATATCATCAACAGTTTATCGATTTTTTTGGCAGCGATGAAGTGACAATGCCGGGATATCAACTTAATAAAAAAGTTGCCGAATTTCAAGACATACTAATGAAGCAAAGCTTAAGCAATGCAGGTATTGATAATACTAAATCTCTGGCAGAATTAGCCCAAGATGCAGGAATAGATGAAGCAGAAATCACCGCCGCAGCTAAAGAATCGGGCGCAGATGCAAAACTTGTCGCCCAATTGTTCGACAAAAAAAGCCCTAGCAAAATGGTAGCGCCTAAAATCGAATTACCAGCCGAATTGAAAAAAGCGGAGCAGGTAACATCTTTATCTCATCCACGTTGGGGACAAATGTTTTTACCTACTTATAGTAAGTTTAAAACTATATTCGAAGCCCAAGATTGGCAAAGCATTGAAGGCGCAGAAAAACTTATCCGTTACTATCTAGAAAACCCTAGTATTAATGTTTTTATTTGGCAGAGATTGGCTCAACAAGCTCCTCAGCAGTTAGAAAAAGTGTTGCAACAATTATTAGAACTTTCAGACTTTAAAATTGACCAATTAACAGCACTTTTACAAGCCAAATTTAATAAGCCTTTAGAACCAGAATTGCCAGAAACTGCCAGCGTACCAGTCCATTTAAACAACTTATTTGAGGAAGCTGTTGCAGAAGTTAATAAATCAAAGTCTAAGAGTAAAACATCTAAAAAAGCAAATTCTGGGTTTCAGAAGATAAATTAAAACTCTTTTGGTTAGTAACCAATCATTTAGAAGAATTTTGCGGTATATTTTTAGGAGTTTCTATTAATTGAACTAACTCCATCTCTCGGATAGTACCGATGGCATTGTAAGACAAGTCCGACTTCCTCGCAATTTCCGACTTTACCCAAACATAACTAGCTTTTGGTAAGTCAGAAAGATTTACTGTTTCTTTACCTAAATAAGGAGTGTAAAAACGCAGTAATACTCCGGTTTTTCCTCCACCTTCTACAAAGTCAATCGGATGATTTTGGACTACAGAAGCGATGTTTGGTTGTTTCAAAAAGGCTTTAACTTCGGGGTTGTAATCGCCCAGAAAACCATTAATACCAGCTACAGATAAAGCTAACCAAGGAGATACTAACCAAGCCGCTATCCAATATTTAGCGGTTAAAAATTTCTGCCCAAATTTATGATGTCCCAGCCATACTAGGGGAACAGTTAACCAGCATAATCCTAATACAAATGCGCTCGCAGCATAATTTTTAATTTCTGCATCTACAGAAATTACTACACCTGTAAGCACAATTAAACTTGCTATTAATAATAGACAACTCAAGCCACCAATAACATAACTAAGAATAGAAACTAGGCTTTTATTTGCATCTAATTTATTTTGATAAATTTTACCTAACCAATCTAAAGCTACGGCGGCGAGTAAAGCAATAAATGGATAAAGAGATAGTGCATAATGAGGTATTCGAGTGGAGAAAAGACTAATTTCAATAAATAAGATGATCGGAAACCCAACTATTATTAACTGATAACGAGGAATTGGATTATCTAAAGCAACTTTCAAGCCTAGCAAACCCATAAAAGCCCAAGGAAAAGTCTTTGCTGGGATATTCCAGACATAATAAAAAATACTATTTCCGTTGCGTTCTTCTGAGTTTAGATGGACAATAAAATCAAACATTTCTGCGAATTTAGTTGTTTTATAATAAGCCCAGCTACTGAAAAGCCAATAAATTGTTGGAATTAAACCCAGCAATAAACCTAGGTATATTGCTGGGTTAGTTAAATGACGGTGGCGGCGATGTTCCCAGAGTAAGTAAGGCATTAAAGCCAACATTGGCAGAAAAATCATGTAGCTTCTAATCAAAAAGCCTAAACCAAAACTTAGCCCAACACCCAAGCCCCAAATAAAGCGATTTTTAGGCTGTAACTCAGCTTTTAATAAGCACCAAATAGCTAGTAATACCAAACTTGCTAAAGGAATATCTGGTACAGACATTCGGCTATATTGCAACCAGAAAACCTCAACACTTAAAATAGCTGCCGCTAACCAGCCTACTTGTTTGTTAATCGTAATCTTACCGATTTCATAGATTAGTAAAGCACTAATAACACTACAAACTATGCTCGGAAGCCTTGCAGTTGTTTCGCTAATACCAAATAGAGAAAAAGAACTTGCAATCAACCAATATATACCTGGAGTTTTACCATAATGAATAATCGCCGGATTAAGCCAATCGCCCTGTTCTACAATCCATCTTGCTCGCCAAGCATAAATTCCTTCGTCATGGGCGATTAAACTCTGTTGTTGAGAGTTGAATACTAATAAAGGAATTACCCAAATTAACAAGCTGAGATAAGGCAATGTTGCGATTAAAAAAGAGCTTTTGATACGCATTTTCATTTTTTAATTACCTAGTCGTGGCGATCGTCAAAACTTGCGGCGGTGTGGCATCGGGGGGATAGACAAAGTTTACTTGTACTAGCCGAATATCTCGCGGTTTCATAATTAGTTTTACTAAAGGTGCGCTGCGATCGCCTCTTTTTTGAACTAAATGAATGTAGCGCGTTTGTGGCAATCCTCGATCATCGTTGTAAGCCACTTTTACAGTTCCCCGAAAGAAAACTTGACGTGCTGGCGGATTAAAAAAACGCAATCCATTTTTACTCAACTTGTCTTCTTTAATCGGCGTTTGCAGCGACACTGTAACGGTTTGAGCCGTATTTGTATTGTTGCGTAAAGGTAAATTGAGATTGTACTGAATGCCGTAATTGCCATGAGCGCTGTAAGCTGTGTCTGGGTAACGTGCTAATAAGGGCGCACTTTGGACTTGATTTGTACCGAGTTTGCCTAAAGGAAGCGTACTTAAACCGTAAGAAAATGCCTGACGCGATCGCGGAATAGTTAAGTAAGTTGTATTAGGATCGACGATTTGCGCCGTCCATTGAGAGCCTTGAGCGATTCCGGCTACCCGTCCATAGATAACAGTCTTTGTAGTTTGTTCCGGCGGTGTGGGGGCGCGATCGCGTGGCGATACTAAACTTCCCGCAAACAACAGTTGTTGCCATTGTGCCAAAGTTGGCGCAATTTCCCTTTTATAGGCATCCACAGGCGCGTACATAGCTAGACTAGCCGCGTAAACCGGGCGGGGGCTTTGCAATCGCATTAGTACCGATCGCCCATTAATAGGCGGATCTAAAGTCTTTACTGGAATTGGCAAATTAAGTAATAGGCGGCTTTGGCGGGGTGGAAGCAGAATATAAGCGGGTAAACTTTGCCTTTGTCCTCGCAGTATGACATTAGTAACGCGATCGCCTGGCCCAGCAAATATTTTACTTAGCGGGTTTTCTGTTAAAGCTGGTAATTCTATAAACGGTGCATCAGGTTGACTAAGAAAAGTTGCCCCCTGCAACACATTTACTTGCAAAGGTTTGTCACTAGGGTTGTGAAGAATTATCCCCAGATAGAGCGATCGCAAATTAGTAGCCGTAGGTGCTTTCGCTACATGATGAGCAAATATATCGAATCTTCCTTGCAAGGGAAAATTTAGATGCGCCGTTTTTGCTCTTTTACCACTTGGGGGAAACGTTGAAAGTAAAATCCCGGCTTTTTGGACTAATTCGGGGCTATTGCTATTAAAAACAAGCACGTTGTCTAATTTGCCTGGTAATTCTCGTACTTGTTGAATTTGGACTATTTCTTGAGGCGCAACTTGAGCTAGGAAAAATGGAAACATGAATAAATTTAGACAAAGGTTAATCGTTGGACGACGGTTAAAAAACTGTTTTTAACTTCCGTCAAATTATCTGGGCTAAGAATGGGAATATGGGCAAATATACAATGAGTCGACAAAGGCGAAGTTTGTAAATGCTTCAATACTGAGTAATAAAGACCTTCGCAGACAAACTTCCCGGCATCGTAACTAATCTCAATACCATCAATGCCAGCTATCAAAAGGGGCAAATTTACTTGAGTATTCAAAATATCATCTTGAGCGCTTGCTTTTGCTTCAATAGTAAGTTGGCTGCGGCTTTCGGCCATACCACAACAAATAATAATATCAGGTTGAAGTTCGGCGATTTTGAAAATCACACTTTTACTTGCAAGCTCAATATCTACAGGTAATTGTCTTAAAAACGAATTGCGATAGCGCAAGCGCGCACGCAGGGCTTCGCCCGCGATTTGGATTTCTTGCAGCAAGTCGTCAGAGGAATTAGATTTTTGATGAGGTAGCCAGGTAGTAAAGGAAGTGAATAGTATTTTTTTACTCATGTTAGGCGATCGCCAACTTAAAATAAACGTTAGTCACTTGAGTAAAACAATGACAGAAATAGCGATTATAGATTATGGCATGGGAAACTTGCACTCTGCCTGTAAAGGTTTAGAAAAAGCCGGAGCAAAGCTAAAAATTACCGATTCTGTGCGGGAATTAGAGCAAGCCGACGCGATCGTATTGCCTGGAGTAGGAGCTTTCGATCCCGCCGTGCAGCATTTGCGATCGCGCGGTTTAGAAGCTCCCATCAAAAAACTAATCGCCAGTGGTAAACCATTTTTAGGCATTTGTCTCGGCTTGCAAATGTTATTTGATAGTAGCGAAGAAGGTAAAGAGCCAGGATTGGGGATTATTCCCGGTATTGTAAGGCGATTTGTCAATGAGCCAGAAATTACAATCCCCCACATGGGTTGGAATCAATTAGAAATTACTCAACCAAAATGCGGACTGTGGCAAGGGCTGCAAGGCGGAGAATGGTTGTATTTTGTTCATTCCTACTACGTTGATCCAATAGAACGCTCTGTTCGTGCGGCAACGGTCACTCATGGGACGCAAACTGTTACTGCTGCGATCGCCCTTGATAATTTGCTGGCGGTACAATTTCACCCCGAAAAATCTTCCCATGCAGGGTTGCAAATTTTAGCTAACTTTGTCAAACAGGTAAACGCTAAAGTCCCCGCTTAGTTATGAGTTTGAGAATTTATGGCAATCGTCAATTAAAAACTCTATCAGGGCTTGATACCCGCCCTACAAGTGCGCGGGTAAGAGCCGCAGTGTTTAATATTTGGCAAGGAGAAATAGATAATTGCTCGTGGCTAGATTTGTGTGCAGGTAGCGGAGCAATGAGCGCCGAAGCTTTAAGTAGAGGGGCAAAATCTGTAACTTGTATCGAACAATCTAGCCCTGCTTGTGCCATTATTAGGCAAAACTTGCAACAAATAGCCAAAAATCAAACCTGTCAAATATTGCGGGGAGACGTAGTACATAAATTGAAAACTCTTACCGGGCAACAATTTGACCGGATATACTTCGATCCACCTTACGCCAGCAATTTATATCAACCAGTGCTAGAAGAAATCGCATCTTCCCAACTTTTACATCCTGATGGCGAACTTGCTGTAGAACATTCGCCTAATTTTGAATTGCCGCAAATTACGACTTTAGCAATTTGCCGACAAAAAGCTTATGGTCATACCGCCGTAACTTTTTATTGCCCTTCTCAGCAAGAAGGGCAATCTCTAGCTCTATAAACCGAGTTGTTTGCCGCGCTTGTATTGTTTGTAAGCAGCAAAAAATAACCCTGCCAAAGTTATAGCAATTAATCCTAAAACCATTCCATCTAATAAAGGTTCAACCACAGTAAGCTCCTGAGAAATTAGTAAATATATCACCTGTTCTCGATCTTACTACTTGGGCTACTTCAAAACTACCATTTCTCTAATTCGCCATTGATTAGCTTGCCGGACTAAATCGTAATTTACCTGCAATTTCTCATCGTAAGACAAAGGTTTACTGAGTTTGCCATCTTTATATACTTGAGCGACTTCCTCAATCGTAGCGGTAACGATCGCGCGATCGCGGTTTGCTTGCTCAGCTTTCACCCCGTCTATCTTTAAAGTATGTTTATACTCACGATAACGGTTGTCTGCTTTGTCGCTATTTACTCGTTTTTGCCACTGCGACAAAGTTGGATTGACTAAAATTTGCTCTAATTTCTCTGTTGCATGGCTGCTCCCAAAGGCTAAAGCTTTTTTCGATAGCCAGTCTTGGATAACTTGCTGGGCTGTTGCTTCCGTTAATAGACTATCGTTTTGTGGTGGATTAATAGTTTCTGCTAAGGGTTGATTTATCTTTGGTAATGGTTGGGTTTCTAAAACGGCTGGCGCAGTTTTACTACCCTGCATCCAACTATAAGTTTTACTAGCGATAAATCCTAAAAATATGACTCCGCCTAAACTAGCCAGCGCCAGCAAACCTAGGCGAACTATTTTGGCATTTTTCAAAATGCCCCCAGAAAAACGGCGATCGCGTTTCCTTATCCTTTGTCTGGGTTTAACATGGACGATAGAATTAGTATCTGAATCTGTACGAGTAGCCAAAGTGATAGCTCCTGCGGGAGTGCTTGTTATAGTCTTACTTTCAGCCGTTTTTAACGCTATATTTTGCTGCACCGTATCAACTTTTACGGCATCCCATTCGTTAGTTGCCTCAATTTCTGTAGGTAAAGCTTCTAAATAATTTTGTACTTGCTCGTCGGCAAAATAGTCTTTTAAAGAAACTGGGCGACTTTTTAAATCTCTAAATTGAGCAAATACTTCATTTTGCAACCACTTTTGGCTATACAAACATAAACCCGGTAATAAGTCAGGAGATCCTTGAGAATTTTCTCGAATCAAAGCTAAAGATTCCGACTCATGAGATAATTCAACTGCCCTACTAGCGTCAGTAGTTTGACCTAGCAGCAACGAGCATACAGCTTGTTCTAAATGGACATCTTGACGCTTGCCTAATCGCATTAAATGTAGCTTTGCTTTACGAATTAAAATCGGCATTCTTTCGGCAAATCCCCGCGCCATCAGGGCATAAACCGCCAAATAATTAGCAACGGGCGACGGGCGCTGACTTTCGGCTTCAAATAGTTCTTGCTGCTCTCTTACCGTTAAATAACTGCGTAATTGCTGAATAAATCTTAAAAAATCATCTAAAGCTAGTCCCGATCCATCGTCTCCCGTACCATCAATGCCACCCCGTTGTTGCAAAATATCTTGGAGCAATTGCAAACCTTGCTTGCGTTCGATTATGCGATTTTGGGGTAAAGACAATAACTCTAATATGCGGTAAGGACGGAGTTTGTTGAGGTCTGCGGCAATTTCCTGGCTAATTTTGGCAAATAACCCAGCCTTCGTTAGAAAACTATATCCATTTTCCAACAAATAAGCGGCATTTTCGTATTGACCTTGTTGCCATTGCTCTCTACCTAACTCCAAACAAGCAAGAGCAACTGTTAAAATGAGATCCGGATCGCTGTTATAGGGGCTTTCTGGATCTAGATAGGGTTGACCTAAATTAAGGACTTGCTCATATTCTCCTAACTCTTGGAGAATTAATAATGCCCCGGTAAATTGGTCATTAGTAATTTCAATACTGGGCGCGAGAGGCTCCGTTATACTTGGGGGAGTTTCTGTTAAAGTATCGGCAGTGTCGCCATAAGTTGCCACAAAATAGTTACTATCGTACCCCTGTCGTTGCTGGGGGTGGGCTAAAACTTTATAGGCTGCGTCTATCAGTTGTTTTCTGGTGGCAATTACTTTTTCGGAATACTCGCGCCGAGGTAATTGCAATAAGCGATCGCGGTAAGCCTGCTGCAACTGTTCTTTGCTTGCCTGAATTGGTAAACCCAATATTCGGTAATAATCTAGTGGAATCCGCACAGCTTATTTCCCTATAACCGCGAACAACAAAATTTAACCTACAATCAAAATCGTTTATCAGGTCGGTCAAACCGTGACAATATAATAACTTGTGACCTCCACTCTTGTAGCGCGTCTATTTACATTACTACTAACGATTGCTTAACACATTTTTCTTATAAATTACTACATACAAGGATAATTGCCCTATGGTTCAAGAACGAGCATTACCTACGTTTAATACTAATGCAGTAGAAATATCAAAAGAAGTGGGTTTGCTACTTTATGAAGATATGATTCTAGGGCGGTATTTTGAGGACAAATGCGCCGAAATGTATTACCGAGGTAAAATGTTTGGCTTTGTCCATTTATACAACGGTCAAGAGGCGGTGTCTACTGGGGTCATTCAAGCGATGCGACCAGGATCAGATTATGTTTGTAGCACCTACCGCGATCACGTCCATGCTTTAAGTGCAGGCGTACCAGCTAAAGAAGTAATGGCTGAGTTATTTGGAAAAGCCACTGGTTGCAGCAAAGGGCGGGGTGGTTCGATGCATATGTTTTCTCATGAACATAAGCTGCTAGGCGGCTACGCTTTTGTGGCGGAGGGGATTCCGGTAGCTACAGGGGCAGCTTTTCAAACTAAGTATCGCCGGGAAGCCTTGAAAGATGAAAGTTTTGCCGATCAATTAACTGCTTGCTTTTTTGGCGATGGTGCGGCGAATAACGGACAGTTTTTTGAATGCTTAAATATGGCGGCGTTGTGGAAACTGCCGATTATTTATGTAGTCGAAAATAACAAATGGGCGATCGGCATGGCTCATGAACGCGCAACTTCTCACCCAGAAATTTATAAGAAAGCTCATGCTTTTGGCATGGCAGGGGTAGAAGTAGATGGCATGGATGTATTAGCGGTACGTGCGGCGGCTACAGAAGCCGTAGAACGCGCCCGCGCCGGAGAAGGGCCAACTTTAATTGAAGCGCTTACTTATCGTTTTCGCGGTCATTCTTTAGCCGATCCTGACGAACTACGAGCCAAAGAAGAAAAAGATTTTTGGTTTAGCCGCGATCCAATTAAAAAATTAGCCGCTTACCTGACGGAAAATAATTTAGCCTCGGAGTCAGAACTTAAAGAAATTGAGCGCAAAATTACTCAAGTTATCGATGAAGCGGTAAAGTTTGCAGAAGACAGTCCAGAACCCACACCTGACGAATTGTATCGTTTTATATTTGCGGAAGATAAATAGTAAATTAGGGGAAACTATGACGTTTGAAGTCGCAATAAATCAACAGCAGTATAAAACCTACACTCTTTCTGATTCTTACGCCCAATCATTAATTGAAGTAGTGCCAGAAAGAGGCGGGATTATAACTAAATGGCGGATTCAAGGGCAGGAAATATTTTACTTAGATAATGAGCGATTTACTCATCCTGACTTAAGCGTCAGGGGCGGAGTTCCAATATTATTCCCGATTTGCGGCAACTTACCTGACAATACTTACACGCATGGCGATCGCACTTACACGTTAAAACAACATGGTTTTGCCCGTGAAATGCCTTGGCTTGTTACCAACCAATCAACAAATGATTGTGCCAGTATTACTTTAGTTTTAACCAGCAACGACGAGACAAAAGCTGTTTATCCCTTTGATTTCGAGGTAAGTTTTACCTATCGGCTATGGGGTAACAGCTTAGTTATCCATCAAAACTTTCAAAACAACTCAAGCGAATCAATGCCGTTTTCGGTCGGGTTTCACCCTTATTTTGCCGCCCCAGATAAAACAGCGTTACAAGTACAAATCCCTGCAACAGAGTTTTACGATCAAAAAACTCAATCAACCCAAGCCTTTAATGGTGAATTTGACTATAGCCGCGATGAAATAGACGCAGCTTTTAAGCAATTATCGGGGGAATCTGCTTCGGTCAAGGATACAAGTCGGCAGTTGCAATTAAATTTAGAGTGGAATAACGACTACTACAACACGGTAGTTTTTTGGACGGTTAAGGATAAAGACTTCTACTGTTTAGAGCCTTGGACAGCCCCCCGTAACGCTCTAAATACAGGAGATGGTTTGATAGCCCTCCCTCCAGGAGACAGTTTACAAACTTGGGTGAGTATGAATATAACTTTTTAATAACCCCTTGCGCTTATTAAATACTCATGCTAATGTTATAAACGGTGTCAAAAACGATGCTAAACAACGGGTCGCTAGCTCAATGGTAGAGTACTCGGCTTTTAACCGATTTGTTCTGGGTTCGAATCCCAGGCGACCCATAAAAATACAAAATGATACATATTGGGTTAGTTAACCCAACATAATAGGATTTTATTGTACGACTATAGACAATTCGTCCTCGTTATTTATAGGCTATGAGGTAAGCACTGCATCTTAGTGATAATATCTTCAAAGAGTTTAAAGAATCGTTGGTCAACCAGACAAAGCATGAATGTTCCTATTACAGAGGACAAGGCGCGGAAGATAGCTAGCAAAGAACACAATGCTTACATTGGTAATGGGATTGATCAGCATAAAGCTACTCAAATAGCCCCACCTTCATTACTAAAGCCTCTTTCAGAAGAATTGAGGCACAATCTTTCAACTCAACAAGAGTTATTAGAAGCACAGTTATACAAATTTCTAGGTAAGCCTTTTTACTCTGATAATAGATTTATTCTTTATCAAGGCGATTCGACAGATTTACTGCAAAAGCTCGATTTAGCAAATATCAAAATTGACTTAACTGTTACGTCTCCACCATATAATATCGGCAAAGAATATGAAGTATTGATGTCTGTTGACAAATATATAGAGTGGTGTTCTAAATGGATGTACCAACTTCATAAAATTACGAAAGCTGATGGTACATTTTGGTTGAATGTTGGATATCTAGAAGTTCCCAGTAAAGGCTTGTGTGTGCCGATACCCTATCTATTATGGGATAAGTCACCATTCTATTTACTACAAGAGGTTGTGTGGCAATATGGTGCGGGTGTCTCAACTAAGCATCGTCTTAGCCCACGTAATGAAAAATGGCTATTTTACATTAAGGATATTCAGAACTATACATTTAATTTAGATGCTATACGTGACCCAAATGTAAAATATCCCAATCAAAAGAAAAACGGTGAATATCGATGCAATCCACTGGGTAAAAATCCATCCGATGTTTGGGAGTTTCCCAAGATTACTACAGGTACGAAAAGAAGTTCATCAGCCGAAGCTGCCGAAAATATTGCAGGTCTGCTCTAAAAGTCTCTGTAAAACTGTTACGGAAAGGAAAACTTATCTAAGTGCAAGCTTTTGTAACATACATAGATATAATTTTTGTTAAAGCTGAAAATTATCTTAAGATTAGCGTAATAAAACGCTTGTTCAAAACACTAGCTGATAACCAAATTAGGAGGAATTTTTATGGCGCTCGTACCAATGCGGCTGCTTCTAGATCACGCGGCTGAAAATAGCTACGGTATCCCAGCTTATAACGTCAATAATATGGAGCAGATTCAAGCAATTATGCAGGCTGCTCATGAATTGGATAGCCCCGTGATTTTGCAAGCTTCTCGCGGCGCTCGTAAGTATGCAGGCGAGTCTTTTCTGCGTCACCTAATTTTGGCGGCGGTAGAAACTTACCCCCATATTCCCATTGCCATGCACCAAGATCACGGCAATAGCCCCGCAACTTGCTACTCAGCAATGAGTCATGGTTTTACTAGCGTGATGATGGACGGCTCTTTAGAAGCTGATGCCAAAACCCCCGCTAGTTTTGAGTACAACGTTGAAGTAACTCGCAAAGTTGTTGATGTTGCTCACGCCATCGGCGTTAGCGTTGAAGGCGAACTTGGTTGTTTGGGATCTCTTGAAACTGGCATGGGTGACAAAGAAGACGGTCACGGTGCTGAAGGGGTTTTATCCCATGACCAGCTATTGACCGACCCTGACGAAGCTGTAGCATTTGTAGAACAAACTCAAGTAGATGCTTTGGCGGTTGCCATTGGCACAAGTCACGGCGCTTACAAGTTTACCCGCAAGCCTACAGGCGAGATTCTCGCTATTAGCCGGATTGAAGAAATCCACCGCCGCTTACCCAATACTCACTTGGTTATGCACGGTTCTTCTTCTGTACCTGAAGATTTACTTGCCATTATTAACCAAAATGGCGGGCAAATTCCTGAAACCTATGGCGTTCCTGTTGAGGAAATTCAAAAAGGTATCAAGTGCGGCGTTCGTAAGGTCAATATCGATACTGATAACCGTTTGGCTATTACTGCGGCGGTGCGCGAAGCTTTGATGAGCAATCCCAAAGAGTTCGATCCCCGTCACTTCCTTAAGCCTTCGATTGTCTATATGCAAAAAGTTTGTGGCGATCGCTACAAGCAATTTGAATCGGCTGGTCAAGGTAGCAAGATTAAGCAAGTTTCTTTAGATGATTTTGCCGCTAAGTACGCTAAAGGCGAACTAAAAGCAATTTCTAAGCAAGCTGTAAAAGCTTAATTTAAGCTAAGTTTATCTAACTAACCGGGTGCGATGCCCGGTTTTTCTGTTGGTGCTGAACTTGTACCGTTTATATTTCGGTAAGAAAAACCAGGAATTGGGGGGTCTGCCCCCCAAACCCCACGGCAACAAAGCGGGAAGCAAAGCTACACCGCTTTTTGCCTCCCCTTGGGGGACGAGTTGCCTCCCCCAAACCCCCAGCAAAATGTCTCTCAATATATCCGCTAGTTTTTGGGCATATACTCTGGTTGCGGATTATGCTAACTTAATCTTTTAATTTCTGTAAGTCCCTGCCTGAATATTAGGCTTTATCTGTAAATAATCAAGTTCTTGGCAATTCTATTTTGTAAGTAATGGTATGCAAATATTCTTCTACAAAAATACGCGATGTTGTAATGATGGCATCTGACGGCGGACTTGTTCGAGACGAGAAGGAGAAATTTCGGCGATCGCACAGCCTGGTTTATCTCCCGCATCGGCTAAAATAACCCCCCAGGGGTCGATAATCATGGCGTGACCATGAGTTTGACGCATAGCATAATGTTGTCCCGTCTGGGCGGGTGCAATCACGTAGCAGGTATTTTCAATCGCTCTTGCTTGTAAAAGAATTTGCCAGTGATCTTTGCCTGTATACGCTGTAAAAGCTGCGGGAATAAATACTACATCTGCACCTTTATTTGCTAAGTGACGGTAAAGTTCGGGGAAACGCACGTCGTAGCACACAGATAAACCTAAGTTGCCTAACTCTTTTGAGGCGTATACTTGCGGCATCGTTGTACCAGCCATAACGGTTTTAGATTCTCGGTAGGTGTTGCCGTCGGGTAAGTTGACATCAAATAAATGAACTTTTTTGTAACGCGCAATTTCTTGACCGTTGGGATCGATTAATAAGGCGGTATTATAGACTTTTTCCGCATCTACAGGAACGGGAAAACCCCCGCCTAAAATCGTGACTTGGAAACGTTGAGCCATTGTTTTGAGGAAGTTTTCGCTCTTTTGAGCGATCGCTTCTGCTTGAGCGATTTTGTCTACTTCCTCTCCCAGATACGAAAAGTTTTCTGGTAATGTAATTAACTCTGCGCCCTGTCTCCTAGCAAGTTCGATTAATTCTTCAGCCTGAACTAAGTTTTTTTCTAGATCGGGCAGGCTCGTCATTTGAATCGCGGCGGCAAGATAAGACTTCATGAGTTAAACGGAAATCGTGCTTTGTAGTCTATAAAAATATAAGTTTATTTTGGAATCAGTGCAATTAGAATTATCTACAATACTCCGGCAATCATTCCCCCAAGTAAAATAAACCCAATCCAAACATTTTGTCTGAACATCTCACCGTAAGCACTAGAAGGCATTTGCGGATTTTTTAGGCGCAGATATTGCCAAACCCAACCCGACGCGGCAATACCCAGTGTCAGCCAAAAAGCAAAAGTTAACTCCATTGTTACGCCTAACCAACTCATTAGCAAAACTGTACCCGCAAAACAAATTAGGATTGCTGTAGGTGCATATTTGCCAAAAAATAAGGCGCTGGAATTTACCCCCAATTTGCGATCGTCTTCACGATCACTCATCGCATAAATTGTATCAAATCCCAATGCCCATAATACCGTAGCCCCCCATAGCATCCACATTGCGTTATCTAAACTCTCTGTAACGCTACTCCAGCTAATTAAAACTGCAAAACCCCAAGCAACTGCCATGACAAATTGCGGCACGGGAAACACTCGTTTAGCTGAGGGGTAAAGTAAAATTACCGGAACTGCTACTATCGACAGCCAAAAGCTTAAAGGATTGAGGTAAGATGCGATCGCTAACGCACAGATTAAAGCTACAATTGCCACTCCAAACCCAACTTTAACTGAGAGCGATCGCGAAGCTAGAGGGCGATTGCGGGTTCGTGCTACTTGAGAATCAATATTTCGATCCCATAAGTCATTTACTACACACCCTGCCGCACTGGTTGCTAAAGTTCCTAAAATTATCGCACCTACTAAAGGTATTGGTGGCGAACCTTGGGCGGCTAAAAATACTGCCCATAAAGCCGGAATCATTAATATTAATCTTCCGGCGGGTTTATCCCAGCGCAAAAGCCTAATAATAGCTAGCCAAATTGGTATAGAAGTATTTTCTTTTTGAGCGATCGTCATAGGAAAGATAACTATAAAGATAGATGAATTCAGCTTTTGTTTACCATTTATAGAATATCGTTATTTATGATGCTGGGTGCTGGATGGTAAATCTACATGGTCAATTCTGTTTCTGCTAGTTGGCTAATTCCGACGCAAGTTGAGCAACAAATTATTGCGGCTATCGACTTGGGGACAAATTCTTTGCATATGGTAGTAGTTAAAGTCGAACCGACACTGCCAGCTTTTACAATTATTGCTAGAGAAAAAGAACCTGTAAGACTGGGCGATCGCGACCTAACAACGGGTAACTTAAAGTTAGAAGTAATCAATCGGGCGATCGCCACTTTAAGCCGTTTTCAAGAAATTGCTAAAACCTTCAACGCCCAAACAACTATTGCTGTAGCTACTAGCGCCGTCCGAGAAGCGCCTAATGGCAAGGAGTTTTTGCAGCAAGTTGATGAGCAATTAGGCTTAAAAGTTGACTTAATTTCTGGTCAAGAAGAAGCCCGAAGAATCTACCTCGGCGTACTATCGGGGATGGAATTTAACGATCAGCCCCATATAATTATCGATATTGGCGGCGGTTCTACAGAGTTAATTTTGGGGGATAGTCACGAAGCCCGTAGTCTTAGTAGTACCAAAATCGGAGCGGTACGCCTAACTACTGAACGCATTACTACAGATCCCATTAGCGATCGCGAGTTTAATTATCTAACTGCCAGTGTGCGCGGCGCTTTAGAGCGTCCTGTTGACGAGTTACGCGCCTTGTTGCAACCTGGTGAAGTAGCCCGCTTGGTGGGTACGTCCGGCACGATAGAGACTCTCGCAGCCGTTCATGCGAGAGAAAAACTAGGGTTAACTCCTTCACCGCTTACCGGATACCAATTTTGCCTTAAAGACTTACAAGAAATTGTCCATCGGTTACGTAGGCTCAATTATGTAGAAAGAGCCGCTATTGCTGGTATTTCTGAAAGCCGCTCGGAAATTATTTTAGCTGGAGCAATTATTTTAGTTGAAGCTATGAAGCTTTTGGGGCTAGATACGCTGACAGTGTGCGAACGCAGTTTGCGCGAAGGAATTATCGTTAACTGGATGCTTTCTCACGGCTTGATTGAAGATCGTTTGCGCTACCAAAGCTCGGTTCGCCAAAGAAATGTAATTAAAACGGCGCAAAAATATCAAGCTAACTTAAAGCATAGCGATCGCGTTGCTAATTTTGCGATTTCTCTGTTCGATCAACTCCAAGGCAAACTTCACAGTTGGGGAGTAGAAGAAAGGCAGCTATTGTGGGCGGCGGCTATGCTGCACAACTGCGGCTACCACGTCAATCATGCTGCTCACCACAAACATACCTACTATCTAGTTCGTCATGGCGAATTACTTGGATACACGGAAACTGAACTAGAAATTATTGCTAATATTGCCCGTTATCACCGCCGCAGCGCTCCGAAGAAAAAACATGAAAATTATCGCATTTTATCTAAAAATTCCCGCCAGCTAGTTAACCAAGTTAGTGCATTTTTGCGTTTGGCAGTAGCTTTAGATCGGCGACAAATTGGGGCGATTAGTCAATTACGGTGTGATTATAACTTTACATCTTTTGAACTTCACCTACACCTCAAACCCGCCCATCTTAATGATGACTGCGCTTTAGAGCTATGGAGTTTGGACACTAAAAAAGCAATTTTTGAAGCAGAGTACGGCGTTAAATTATTGGCAAGTTTAGACTTAGCGCCTAGTTACATCGGCGCTTAGTTACGCAGATGGCGGTAGCGGTAGAACGTATAGGTATCAAATAATCCGCCGACAAAGCTACAAGTTAAACCAATAATTACTATTCCTCTCCAGGAATTGCCACTGCCAAAGGAGGCTAAAAAGTCAGTTATACCTCTACTTATTGCTGTAGAAATTGTCGTAAGTCCTGGAAGATGACTAATTAAAGAGAAACTTACCAGCAGCCCAAATATTAGCAATATTGGAGCTACGAAGCTAAAAACGATTGTTAGCGCCAGCTTGGGGCGAAAACTTGGCAAAATGCTCATGTGGTGCATATTTTTCGTTAGTTAACTAGAGGCAATTTGTAGGTAATTGCTACTTTCTAGAATAAACGCGATCGCATCATGGGTAACTATGTCTTCAACAATCTTAAGTTTTCATTAAAAGTTTTGTGAACTCCTCCAAAGTAATGTGATGAGAGTATTGAATACATTAAGCAGAAAAGTCTACTGGTATACATTTAGGCGATTTTGGGGAAAACTTAGCAATTTTTATGTATGAGAAAAGTTTTAAGTTTAATAAGAAAACTCAACAATAGGTACAATTGAACTTTTGCAGCAGGCAAAGATTGTGACTAGCTCAAGCTTAAGAGTATGGAGTCAGCGCTTAATAGCCGCCATTTTACTAGGCGGACAAGTATTATTTCACTTACTCAAAGTCAAAATTCACCGCCGCAATACTATCGAACAAATGGCTGCTGTGGGCCCGGAATCTTTGCTAATTGTCTTAGTTACTGCCGCTTTTGTGGGGATGGTATTTACAATTCAAGTAGCTAGAGAATTTATCAGTTTTGGGGCAGTACAGGCGGTAGGAGGGGTACTTGCGATCGCTTTGACGCGAGAACTTGCCCCAGTAATTGCGGCGGTGGTGCTGGCGGGTAGAGTAGGTTCGGCTTTTGCCGCAGAAATTGGCACAATGCGAGTTACAGAACAAATTGACGCGCTCTATATTCTCAAAACCGATCCCATCGACTACTTGGTAGTTCCCCGCACCATTGCTTGCTGCTTAATGATGCCAGTTTTAACATTGATATTTTTAATTACTGGATTAACTGGGGGCTTTTTAGTAGCCAATAACTTATACAACTTGTCTGCAAATGTCTTTTTTGATTCGGTGCAGAACTTTTTGAGCGTTTGGGATGTATGTAGTTCAGTAATTAAAGCCGCGTGTTTTGGAGCTTTAATTGCTGTAATTGGCTGTAGCTGGGGCTTAACAACCACCGGAGGTGCTAAAGGAGTAGGACAATCTACTACCGCCGCCGTAGTTACAGCTTTGTTGGCTATTTTTATCAGTAACTTTCTTTTAACCTTGGTAATGTTTCAAGGTAGCGGTAGCTCGGTGTTGTAAAACTCTAAAATGGTAAGCAAGTTAAAGCGAAAATAAAAATTATGACTATTTCTACGCCCCAATCGGCTGCAACGGTACAACTTGCCCCTAGCTATACTTTGCCGATAACTATTGTCATTGCGGCGATTCCCTTATTGCTAATTCAGGTATGGGTTGGATTAGTTTGCGGTTTGTTTGGTTTATTTTTGATGATTCAAGCGGCAACTTTGCGTCTGCAATTAGGCGATACGGCTTTAGATATCTATCGTGGCGAAACTTTAATTCGTTGCTTTCCTTACGCAGAATGGCAAACTTGGCGGATATTTTGGCCATCTGTACCAATTTTGTTTTACTTTAAAGAAGTTAAAAGTATTCATTTTCTGCCAATTTTGTTTGACCCCAAAATGCTGAAAAGCGGATTAGAGCAACGCTTCCCTAATCAGTAAAGAATAAATTGTATTGAAGCGTGGGCGAACTTGTTTTTATATGAATTCAGACCAATTTTCAAACCCCAAACCAACTACTAAGCCTGTAACAGATTCAGAAAATACTCTTGATGATAGCGATCGCTTTGCAGAGTTTAATTCGCTAGATGGACAAACGGCAGCATCGGAAGATGAGTTACTAACTCAAATCGAAACAGGAATTTCTGACATTGAGCAAATAGAATCAAAGGAACAACGAATCGCAGATTTACAAGTCAAAGAACAAAGCCTGAAAAAAGAAATCGCCAGTTTGCAAGCTAACTATAGTTCGATTTCTGAGCAGTTGTCACAAACCCAAAATGCCATGTCGGTAGTGGTGCAAGAATCATTGGCGCATCTAGAACAACGCAAACAAACCTTAGTTATTGCGATTGAGCAGCTAGAACGCCGTCAAGAACGTATCCGCGCTGAGATGAGAACTACTTTTGCTGGCACTTCTCAAGAATTAGCGATTAGAGTCCAAGGCTTTAAAGATTATCTTACAGGCAGCTTGCAAGACTTGGCAGCCTCTGCCGAACAGCTACAATTAACCTCTACTAAACAGCCGCCCTTAGCTCCAATTCCCAGTATAGAGCCGCCACCACCTAAAAAAGCTGTCGCGCCTAGTATCCCACAATTTACCGAGCAACGTTTTCAATCGACAACTAAAGAAATTCGCCAAATGCTCGATGAATATCGCACAAAGCCCGATTACTATGGAGAACCTTGGAAATTACGCCGTACCTTTGAACCCATCCATGCGGAGCGGGTATCACAGTGGTTTTTTAATCAGGGGGGGAGGGGCGCATTAAAGACAATGGGTAGTCGCTTGCAAAATATTTTGATTAGTTCCGCCGTTATATCGGTCTTGTCAGAGTTGCATGGCGATCGCCTCCGCGCCTTAATTATCGCAAATACACCCGAACGCTTAGGAGAATGGCGGCGAGGTTTACAGGACTGTTTAGGCATTGTTCGCGCTGATTTTGGGCCTGATCGTGGTGTAGTATTATTTGAGTCTGCGGATGCATTGGCAATTAAAGCCGAGCGTTTAGTTAAAGCTAAAGAGTTACCGTTAATTATTGTTGATGACTCAGAGGAGAAAATCAGCTTGTCTTTGCTGCAATTTCCCTTGTTACTTGCTTTTGCTCCCGATCCGCAAATGGTTAAAGAGCGAGAAGACGACTTTTTTAACTAAAGCGATGTCCCTTTTCTAAAAAAAATATGCTTACTTGGTTAACTTTGTGCGGCGCACTTTTGCTTGTAGCTTACTTGCTTGGTTCAACTCCCACAGGCTACACCGCCGCGCGGGTGCTTAAGGGCATTGATATCCGCGAACACGGTTCCGGCTCCACGGGAGCTACAAACGTGCTTAGAACTCTTGGAACAGTCCCAGGCGCGTTTGTTTTACTTGTAGATGCTCTCAAAGGGTATGGCGCGATCGCATTTACTCATTGGTTAGTTAATTTTGCAGCGAATAATCAACTAATTCCTTTAGAAGTAAACTCCGCAAGCTGGCTTCCCTGGATGGTAGCAAGCGCTGGTTTAGCCGTTATTTTGGGACATAGTAAGTCAATTTGGCTAGGCTTTAGTGGCGGTAAATCTGTGGCGACAAGTTTAGGTGTTTTGTTTGCAATGTCGTGGATGGTGGGATTATCTACGATGGGCGTTTTTGGCTTAGTATTTGCCTTTTCGCGGATTGTGTCGTTGAGTTCTATAGTTAGTGCGATTTCTGTTCCTTTACTAACTATCTTTTTCCACCAGCCTTTAGCCTATATACTCTTTGCTCTTACTGGAAGTTTGTACGTTATTTGGCGACATCGTAGCAATATTGAACGCTTAATTGCGGGGACGGAACCTCAAATAGGTCAAAACCACGTCACCCAACCAGAACAAATTTTGAAATAAATAGCTGTTTAAATTGCTAGAGGGAAAGTTACTGTAAATGTCGAACCAACTCCAACCTGTGACACTAATTCAATTTTTCCTTTTAGTAGTTGTACAAGTTGATCGACAATCGCCAGTCCCAATCCTGTACTCTCAGGTAAATAAGCTTTTTCTTCGTTGCTAACTCGGTAATAAGGGTTAAAAATTAATTCTTTGTTTTCGGCGCTAATCCCAATTCCAGTATCGCTAACAATCAGCGCCCATTTATCGCTATCTTGTCTTTCACAAATGAGTTTAACTTTGCCTTGGTGAGTATATCGGAGAGCATTACTGACTAAATTCGTGATAATTTGCTGCAATCTTAAGGAATCTGTCCTGATTTCATCAGGTGCGCGATCGCAATCCACTATTATTTCTAGTTGTTTTTCTCGCACTGACGGCTCTAGCATTTCTACTACACTATTGACTAAAAAACGAACGCTAGTTGGTGCTACTTGCAACTTCATTTTCCCCTCTTGGTAGCGAGACACGTCCAAAGCATCATTGACTAAGTGCAGTAAATGCCTACCGTTGCGTAGCACTCGTTCAATATGTTCAATATTAGTAAAGTTGTCTTTTACCTGCGAAGATTTGCGTTCTTGACGCAAAAATAGATCCGAGTAGCCAATAATTGAAGTTAGAGGATTTTTGAGTTCGTGGGCTAGGTGGGAAAACTTATCTTGATTAGCTCGTACTAGGCGCGTCAATTCCTGATTATTTAACTGCAATTGACTGTGCAACTGCTCTAGTTCTCGCAGACGCTCATGTACATAGCTTTTAAAACATTGGGAGATCGCTTCGTCTACGGTCGCGTCTATCAGTCGAAGCACCCGGAATAGTTCTATCGGTTTTGCCTGCAATAATTCTGTTTCCAAAGTTGAAAAGATTACTTGACGCAATAAACAATACTCGCGGACAATTTCTGTCGGATCGAAGCCTTGGGTGGCGCGAAGTCCGCCATGCTCCCAGCTTGCTTCTAAGATAGGCTGAATTTCACTTTCTTGTGACCGAAAAATTACTGTCACCATAGCTTCAAGCAAAAGCGGGATATGATCTTGTATAGCTGTACGCGATAAATTATCAGCGCTTTCAATTTGTCTATCTTGACGAACGGCAGTTACCCAATTGTCTGTAATTACATTAATTTTATCGCTCAACAATTGACTAAAATCATTCATTATAAAGACGCAACGAGGCATATATACGGGTTCCCTATGCTCATTTTAGTTGAGCAATGCTTTCTGGAACCCAATGTAAATAGCGCGATCGCCCACTACCAAAAGGCATAATTTCCTGATTGCTTTAAAGTGCGTTGTCAAGTACCCTAGCCTAATGGCACAATTTAGTTATGGATTGGCAAGAAATTTCTGGTAATTGGGTTTTAGTTCCCCCGCACCCAGTGGGGATTGTACATTTTTTAGGGGGAGCTTTTGTAGCGGCGGCTCCTCAAGTAACTTATCGTTGGTTATTAGAACAAATAGCTGCCCAAGGTTACATCGTTGTAGCTACACCTTTTATCAATACCCTCGATCATAGTGCGATCGCGCGGGAAGTTTTACAAAGCTTCGAGCGGACTATAAACGAACTACAAGAACGAGCAATACTCCGCAAGCAATACTTACCTATATATGGTTTAGGTCATAGTATGGGTTGCAAGCTGCATCTTTTAACGGGTAGTTTATTTTCTGTAGAGCGATCGGGTAACATTTTAATTTCTTTTAATAACTATGCAGCCAGTGATGCTATACCTTTTGTGCAGCAATTTAATCCGGCTTTTGCTATCGAATTTACCCCTTCCCCTCTAGAAACTAATAACATTGTCCAAGAACGTTATAGCGTCCGCCGCAATTTGCTCATCAAGTTTAGCAATGATACCCTCGATCAATCTGCTGGTTTGACGCAAATATTGCAAAATCGTTTCCCTAATATGGTGACAGCCCAGACTCTTAACGGCACTCATACTACACCATTGGGGCAAGATGTCAAGTGGCAATCGGGAACAACATTTACACCTTTTGATGCGATGGGACAGTGGTTTAAACAAGAAGTTTATCGGGATCTAAATCAATTAAAAAAAGCAATTACTTTCTGGTTGAATCCTCTAAAATCTCTATAAATTAATGATTAAATTGTATTTTACTTAATTATTCATGTATACAATTTTAATTATTGATGACGATCCAATAGTACAGTTGACACTAAGAAAAATCTTAGAAAATCAAGGTTATCAAATAGCTACGGCGACCGAGGGAGTAGCCGGGTTAGAAAAGGCACAACAATTACAACCAGCGTTAATAATTTGCGATTGGCTAATGCCAGGAATGGACGGTATAGAAGTTTGCCGTCAAGTGAAAGCTAATCCTAATTTATCTACTACCTTTTTTATTGTCTTAACTTCTTTAGATTCGGTCGCAGATGTAGTTAAAGGTTTAGACTCTGGGGCGGATGATTTTATTGCTAAACCCATTGAGCAAAATGAATTAAAAGCGAGGGTAAGAGCGGGTTTAAGGTGGCATCAAATGAGCCGCGACTTGCGAAACCAAAAACAGCTTTTAGAGACAGAGTTAGGCGAAGCTGTGGACTATGTACGAAGTCTTTTACCTACTCCTATGTTTCAGCCTCTAACTATCAATTCGCGCTTTATACCTTGCAAAAAACTAGGTGGCGATTGTTTTGATTATTACTGGTTAGATGCTGATTATTTGGCTATTTATTTATTAGATACGGCGGGTCATGGATTAGGGGCTACTTTGCCTTCTATCTCTGTATTAAATATACTTCGTTCTCGTGCGATCGCGCGCCTTAATTACTATCAACCAAATCAGGTTTTAAGTGCGCTTAATGATACTTTTCAAATGAACTATCACAATAATAAATATTTCACAATTTGGTACGGAGTTTATAACCGTGTCAATCGGCAACTAATTTATGCCAGCGCCGGACATCCTCCCGCAGTATTACTATCTAAAGATGCTCAAAATAATAGTCAAATAAAATTACTCGAAACTACGGGCGTACCTGTTGGGATGTTTCCCGATTCTAAATATACAAATGGATTTTGTCAAATTGAAGAATTTAGCAGCCTTTATATATTTAGCGATGGAGTGTATGAGATTAATTCAGCAAGCGGTAGACATTGGGATTTTGACGCTTTTGTAAATCTCCTTCAAGAACGATACAGCAATAAAAATGTCAATCTTGATGAAATATTAAACGATTTACTAACATTAAATTCAAAAACTATTTTCGATGACGATTTATCTATTTTAGAAATCATGTTTGCTGGTTATACAAATAAACCTAATTCTATTAATTGGTAATTTTTAAACTTCTTTACAACTGGGGAACGACCAACCCCAAAATTAGCTCAAATCTAGCAAAAGTATATTATGGGATCGCAAACTTAAACCTGGCAAAAATTGTTTAATTACTAACTTTGCCAGTTTGAGCAATAGATTTAGGATTACTTAGTGAATTTTTAGCGTTGCCCACTTGAGAGATAGATGATTAAAGACAATGAGGGACAAGCATATCACCAATCTTGAGTTAATAAATTAACAACTAAATTGAACAAGTTAATATATCTCAAGACTTAGGATAACCCAATGTTCTACAATAGAGGTATGCTAAACAGTAACGTAAACAGGTGTCCTCTCCTTTCGAGCTATTAAGCTATTAACATGAAGGCGGTTGAGGGGCTGGGAGAGGCGGAATTAAACCTAACTGCCCTAGAATTGCCGCATTGTCATAGTAATCAGCACTGCGCTCAATCTTATTCCCCTTTAAGTCCAAAACCGTTACTGCACGGACTGTAAAAGACTTGCCAAGGGTAGAAGGTACTGGAGTAAGACCAGTATTTGTTGCAGTGAATAAGTATTCAACTACTGCCTTACTCTTATTAGTAAAAGTGTATAGTATTTTAATATCGAAGTTAGTAAAAAGCTTTAAAGTACCTTGAACAAAGCACTTAATATTACTTGGTGATTGAATTTTGAATCCGGTAGGAACATCTTCAAAAATGCCGTCTTTAGTATAAAGTGCAGCAAAAGTAGCTGGATCTTTATCAAAATAAAAAGCATTAAGCCATGCGTTAACAATTTCTGGCTTGTTATATTTATTGTTATCGTCATCGTCAGCTTTAGCTTTTGTTTGAGTGCCAATAAGGAAAGCTGTACCTAACCCACTTGCTCCAATCCAACTTAGTGTATTGCGTCTTGAAAATTTATTTACTAGCATTTGATACATTTTTTTTAATTACGTAGGAAGTGTATTATGTTATTTCCACGCGGTTGTTCAAACTAAACAAAATTTTACATAATGCCAAGGAAGACAAAAAGTAAATCGGGAGCATCTCACCTTTGCAATAAGTATTAGTAATTAAGGCGTTGCATAATTAAGAGAATGAATGTTTAAAATGCAACTCAAGTCACATTATTAAAAATGGTTATCCCGCTCGGCGAACAAAACTATCATTGCCAAAGCTGCGGTCAACGGACACTCTAAAGGAACCAAGCGCCTGGGTTTTGGGCTACGCTAAGGTGGCACTACCTTCTGGCAGTTATGGTTAGTTTTACGTTGCTGGAAATGCTTTCTTTACATCACTGACGGCTATCCAGTTTACAAATATTTTATTGATAATTAGATCATCAGGTGAGCAAATTAGCGACGACACAAGTTTGTTGGTGAGAATAGTCGTTTACGGCATTACCTGGCACGATTACATCGCAGAACGTTTTGTTACTCGCGCGTCTAAAGAGATGTTAGGCTATTCCATTCGCTTACTCCTTCATTATTTGAAGTTCAAGACCGTGCCTGTTTCCTGTTGACCCTCCCTATTAAATATGCAACGCCGATTTTTTGAGCTATTTAATGCTTTGCAAGTGGAGACAAGTCGTAGTGGTCTAGCAAGTCTGCGGGGTCGTCGTAAATTGCCAGTGCATCAGCAAGTTGCGTGTCATCAAAATCGCCACAGCGAAACGCAATTACGCCCACACCTGCTTTAGAAGCAGCTTGAATATCGTAAGGTGTATCCCCTAGCATAATCGCTTGCTCTGGTTGCAGTTGCCCCTTGCTTAATGCCACTTGCACCAAGTCTGGCTCAGGCTTAGTGGCTTCAGCATCGCTAGAAGTTGTTTTCGGTTCTTCACTTAGCAAATCTTCCACCTCCGCCGCTTTTAGTAAGCTCGACAATTCTTCACTGCTGGCGGAACTTGCAACTACTAACTTAAAGCCTTCTTGCTTGAGTCGTTGCACCAACTCCCGCGACCCCGGAGCAGGCGCTAATTTTGCACTAAACTTCTCAATAATTAACTCCTTACGTCGGTCGGCGGCTTTTTTACCCACTCCCTCTTTTGCTGAAAGTTCCGGTAGGATTCGCGGGATAAGTTGATCGCCTCCCATGCCAATTAAGGGACGGACATCTGCAAACTTTATTTCGTATCCGTATTCTGCAAAAGCCTCTACCCAAGCTTGGGCATGAGCATCATTACTTAATACTAAAGTCCCATCAATATCTAATAGCACGCCTTGAATCGCCATATTTAATCTCCGCCGTTTTCTCAATCAACTTTTCCAAGTAAACAAAGTCGTAAAGCTATTACATCCATCTTCAGAAACAGGGTGAGTAAAAGCTTTTCACAAATAATTCTCTTGACGAGGAGATTAGCTAAGTTTAAAAGTAGGCGATCGCATCTTTCTAGCAGTAATGCAAAAAAGCCAGATAATTAGCCGCTACCTTAACAAAAATACATATTTGAGTAAAATAAAATAAAACGCCCCCAGCGACTCCATGCAGCTAAAACTTACTGATTCAAAATGGCTTGCTAATTTATTACTAATTTCGCCCTTTTTCTTCTGGGGTACGGCAATGGTAGCAATGAAAGCAGTAATACCCAATACTACGCCGTTATTTATGGCAGGAGTGCGTTTAGTTCCGGCGGGGGTATTGGTTTTGATAGTTGCGGCAATTTTGGGCAAACCTCAGCCTAAAGGTTGGGTAGCGTGGCTATGGATTGCTTTATTTGCCTTGGTAGATGGGACGATGTTTCAAGGCTTTTTAGCAGAAGGGTTAAACAAAACAGGGGCGGGGTTAGGATCGGTAATGATTGATTCTCAGCCCTTGGCAGTTGCAATACTGGCGCTTTGGCTATTTGGCGATCGCATTGGGTTATGGGGCTTTATAGGCTTAGTTATTGGGGTACTGGGGATTAGTTTAATTGGCTTACCTGACCAATTGATTTTAAATTTTCTCCAAAAAGATGCAATTACTCTTGCAGGTAGCTGGGAACAATTATTTGCTAGTGGTGAATGGTTGATGCTGTTAGCAGCGCTGTCAATGGCTGTAGGGACGATATTAATCCGTTATGTATGCCGTTACACAGATCCGGTAGTTGCTACAGGCTGGCACATGATTTTGGGCGGTTTACCATTGTTGGCGCTGTCTAGTGGCGTTGAATCTCAGCAATGGGTAAATATCGATTTAGCTGGGTGGATGGCGCTAGGATATGCAACGATATTCGGTAGCGCGGTAGCTTACGGATTATTTTTTTACTTTGCTTCTAGCGGTAGTTTGACAAGTCTTAGTTCTTTAACCTTTTTGACTCCGATATTTGCCTTGTTTTTTGGTAATCTTTTTTTGGGAGAATTTCTTAGTCCTTTGCAGTGGGCGGGAGTTGGCTTAACTTTAGTCAGCATTTACTTGGTAAATCAAAGAGAGAAACTAGCCGCCGCTAATACTTCTTTAGCAGAAATTACTAGCCAATCTCAGACAGAAAGCCAATTGAAGCAGGCAATCGTCAGTTTAAAAGAACCAGAAACCTTACTTTAAAGTTATTTTGCCTAATAATGCTCTCAAATTATTATTTGTCTCTACTCCTGTCGGTGCTTTAGGTACGGGTGTAGGTGGTGGAGTGGAGTTAAGTTTATACAATATCGCTCAAGAAATGCTACGGCGCGGACATAGCTTACAAATCCTTGCGCCGATTGGTTCAAAACTTGCCCAGTTACCCATAATAGAAATTCCTGGCAATGTGCAGATTATCGCCCAAATTCAAGAACGAAATACGCCGATTATGATGCCTGATAATGGTGTACTGGCGAATATGTGGGAGTACGCGCGCCAAGTACAAGGGGAGTACGATTTAATTGTTAATTTTGCCTACGATTGGCTGCCTTTTTACCTAACGCCATTTTTTAGTAAAGTGATCGCTCATTTTGTTAGTATGGGTTCGCTATCGGTAGCGATGGATGAAATTGTCACCCAAGTAGCAACAAATCCCGGTACGATTGGTTTTTATACTCCTTCTCAAGCGGCAACTTTTGCGCTCAATTCGCAATGTACTTGTTTGAGTAGCGGTGTAGATTTATCTTTATACGAGTTTTGCCCTAATCCCGATAATTATTTAGCTTGGTTAGGGAGAATTGCCCCCGAAAAAGCCTTAGAGGATGCGGTAGAAGCGGCGCAAATTGCTAATATTCCCCTGAAAATTATGGGTAAAATCCAAGACGAAGACTACTGGCAAAAAATTTGTCAATCTTACCCCAATGCACCGATAGAATACTTAGGTTTTTTGTCTACTACCGATATGCAGCAGCAATTACGCTCGTGCAAAGCCTTACTTATGACACCGCGTTGGATAGAAGCTTTTGGGAATGTGGCAATTGAGGCTTTAGCTTGTGGAGTGCCAGTAATTGCTTATCGTCGCGGCGGCCCAGCAGAAATTGTAATTGATGGTAAGACGGGGTTTCTGGTGGAACCAGATAGCGTAAAAGGTTTAGTGAGTGCGATCGCTCGTTTACCCGAAATTGACCGCTCTAACTGCCGCCAGAGTGCGGAAACAGACTATTCTTTAGAGGCTTTGGGCGATCGCTTTGAAAATTGGTTTAGATTCATCCTAAAATTTCCTCACTGAGAGCGGAGATTTAACAAAAAGCTAAAGTTGCCGCCACCAGTGAGGAACAAAGTTAAAAGTTTAGAATGTTAGAGTAACACCGCTAAAATTTAGCAGAGTAAGCATTTTATGTTGACAAAAGCTTTTTAACACGTATTTAGGACATTGACTGAATGATATAGTCAAAGTAAGGTGCTGCTTCTGCCGCATCTTCGGCGCTCATTAAGTTAAGAGCCGCCGTTTTTAAGCAACGGATAGATTCAACCATTCCTGGAACGGGAACGCCCAAAGAATTGTACATTTCGCGCACGCCAATTAAACCAATTTTTTCAATCGGTTCTTTATCGCCAGCAAGTACGCCGTAAGTAATTAGGCGCAAATACCAGCCATAATCGCGCAGACATAAAGCTCGTTGACGTTCGCCGTAAGCATTACCGCCCGGTGAGATAAAGTCGGGGCGTTTTTGCCAAAGCTGCTTGCTAGATTCAGTGACAATCTTTTTTTCGTTCTCGGCTAGAGTTGCAGCGATTCTCATGCGCTGTTCTCCAGTTTCCAAAAACTCTTTAATGGTATTGAGTTCGCCAGTGCTGGGGTAGCGAAGATCGTCGTCGGCTTGCAAAATTAGTTGACTAACTACACTCATGATGATTGCGATCGCTAATTATCACTTAGTAGTTTAACTAAGTCTATGTACACAAATAAAGAGAAATTTACACTATGTCTTTAAATCAATTATCTACAGAGACAGAAAATCCCTCCCAGCAATGGCAGCAGGGTAGCTTAGTTGAAATCGTTATCGACGACTTAAGCGATACAGGGGACGGAGTAGGGCGTTTTGAGGAGCGGGTTGTATTTGTCCCGGATACCGTACCAGGCGATCGCATTTTAGCGCGTTTGATTCGAGTAAAACCCAAATACGGCTACGGTAAACTATACGAAATCTTAGAGCGATCGCCCCACCGTAGGCGACCTAGCTGCATTGTTGCTGATAAATGCGGTGGTTGTCAGTGGCAGAGCGTAGCTTACGAGTATCAGCTACAAGCCAAATTTAATCAAGTTGTGCAAGCTTTAGAAAGAATTGGGGGCTTTACAAATCCACCTGTAGATCCAGTTTTAGCAGCACCGTCAGCTTTAGGCTACCGCAATAAAGTTACATATCCCTTGAATAGATCCGCCGAAGGGCAAGTACAGGCAGGATATTATCAAAAAGGTACTCATCAACTGATTAATCTCAATCAATGTCCCGTGCAAGATGAGCGCTTAAATCCGTTACTCAAGGACATCAAGCAAGATATTTACAATCGCGGTTGGTCGATATACAACGAAACCCGCCATCAAGGTAGATTAAGGCATTTGGGGTTAAGAATTGGTCGCCGTACCGGAGAAATGTTGCTGACATTGGTTGTTACAGATTGGACTTTACAAGAACTTGAAGCCCAAGCGCAAGAATGGTTAAACCGCTACCCAAAATTAGTCGGAGTATCTCTTAACCTCAACGCCAAAGTTACTAATACTATTTTTGGTGAAAAAACTCGCTGTATTGCTGGGGAAGCCTATTTAGTAGAACAATTTGCTGGCTTAGAGTTTCAGATGTTGCCAACTACATTTTTTCAGGTGAATACAGAGGCGGCAGAGGCGTTGTTAGAGGTAATTAGGCTGCAAACTAATTTACAAGGACAAGAGGTGTTAGTGGATGCTTATTGTGGCATTGGGACGTTAAGTTTGCCCCTAGCGGCTCAAGTTAAACAAGTAATTGGTCTTGAAGTACAAGCCGCCGCCGTAGAACAAGCTAGATTTAATGCTTGGCGAAATAACATTGAAAATGCCAGCTTTCAATTAGGTTCAGTAGAAAAGGCGCTCCCAGCATTGACAGTTAAGCCAGATATTGTATTGCTTGACCCACCCCGCCAAGGATGCGATCGCACCGTAATCGATGCTTTAATTGCAACTAAGCCCCAAAAAATCGTTTATATTAGCTGCAAACCTGCAACCCTAGCACGGGATTTAAAATTACTTTGCCTTGAAGGCAACTACAAATTAGTTAGAGTCCAACCCGCCGATTTCTTTCCTCAAACTTCTCACGTAGAGTGTGCGGCATTTTTAGAATATGCTGGAAGTTAGATCGATTGCGATCAAAACTCTGGGCGATCGCTACTTGTCAAATCTTGATGAGCCATTGTTGCTAGTTTAGTAATTGCTATTTGGTCTATTGGGGGAGTTTGGCTAGACATTCCCAGCCACAAAAGATACTCAATATTTCCGGCGGGTCCTTGCAGAGGCGACCAAGTTAAACCGCGATATTGCCAGCCAGTTTCTAAAGCAGCTTGTAGGACATGAAAAATAGCCTCTGCTTGGTCTTTGGGGTCGCGGACAACGCCTTTTTTACCCACGCGGGACTTGCCAACCTCAAATTGTGGCTTAACTAGCAATACCGCCTCTCGTGGCGGTATGAGCAATTGCCACAAAGCAGGCATAACCTTAGTTAAAGAAATAAATGATACATCTACCACTGTCAAATCAGCTATTTCCGCACCCTGATACAATTCTTGAGGCTTGAGATAGCGCAAATTGGTACGTTCAGACAAAACTACGCGATCATCGTTACGCAAGCCCCAGTCTACTTGTCCGTAGCCAACATCAACGCCATAAACTTTTTTTGCGCCATTTTGTAGCAAGCAGTCAGTAAAGCCGCCTGTAGAGATGCCACCATCGAGACAAATTCTATCTGTAACAGCGATCGCAAAGACAGACAAAGCCTTAGCAAGTTTTTCGCCACCTCTAGAGACGTAAGGCAACTTTGCTTTAACTTGAATTTGGGCTTTTGAGTCAACTTCTGTGCCTACTTTATCGACAATTTGCCCGTTTACTCTAACTTCGCCAGCTTGGATTAACCTTTGAGCTAAAGTACGAGAGGAGCATAAGTCAAGCTCTACCAATAGAGTGTCTAATCGTTGTTTAAACAAGGAATTTTATTAAGAATGAAGATATTAATATTTTATTTAAACGAGCTTGGTTAAAATTTTCGCAATGCAAATCTGAGAAGGATCTAGCGGATATATTGACAGACATTTTGCAGGGGGTTTGGGGGAGGCAACTCGTCCCCTGATGGGGAGGCAAAAAGCGGTGTAGCTTTGCTTCCCGCTTTGTTGCCGTTGGGTTTGGGGGGCAGACCCCCCAATTCCTGGTTTTTCCTAGAGAAGCTATATTTAAGAAGCCCAAAGAATCAATCGAGGTTCGTAAGGACTAGACAAGTATTCGTGCTGCGGCAACACGCGCAAAGACAAACCCTGTAAACCAGAGTGAGTATAAACAAGCTCTGCGGTATAAACACTACTACCATTAGAATCTTGCTCTTGACACGCCATAACTACCGGAATGCCATCAACAATCTCACCATTAGCATCAATAGCACCCTGATAGAGTTGAACTTGAATATCATTAGGAGTTAAAGTTGCAAGATCGATTTTTGCTTTCACCGTAATAGTTTGGTCTACTTTCACATCCGCCGTATCAGAAATATCGATACTAGCGATTTTGATGTTATACCAATGATCAGATAAATTTGCTTTCCACTTTGCTAATTCATGGGCTGGCGCGTAGTGATCAACACTTAAACTATGATAGCGATCGCTTGCTGGGAAATAAGCCCTCATTGCATACTCGCTCACCATCCGCTCAGTATTAAAAAACGGACAATTGAGCCGAATTGCGTCTTTCATCTTTGCTATCCAAGGGCGCGGTAAACTATCACTATCGCGGTTGTAAAACAAAGGCACGACATCTTGCTCAATTAAATCGTACAAAGCATTTGCCTCTATTTCATCTTGATACATCGGGTCTTCGTAATTTTCCCCGTGTCCAATCGCCCAACCCGTGCGGACATAATCAGCTTCATCCCACCAGCCATCTAAAACACTCAAGTTTGGCAAACCATTCATTGATGCTTTCATGCCGCTAGTACCAGAAGCTTCGCGGGGACGACGAGGAGTATTGAGCCAAATATCGCACCCAGCAACCAATAATCGTGCTACATGGATATCGTAATTAGGCACGAATACCACTTGCTTCGACAACCCCTGCTCGCGGATAAAGTGATTAATCTCGCGGATTAACTCTTTCCCCGGAATGTCTTTAGGGTGAGCCTTCCCAGAAATTACAAATTGCACCCGACGGTCTTTATTTCCCGCCAAAATCCGCTTGCATCTTTCCAAATCCCGCATCCACAATGTAGCGCGTTTGTAAGTAGCAAAACGACGGGCAAAACCAATCGTTAATACCGAAGGATCTAACACTTCTTGGGCTTGGGTAATTTCCGCCGCACTTGCCCCGCGATCGCGTAAATGGTTTACTAAATGTTCGCGGACAAACACAACCATATCTAAACGGCAACGTTCGTGATTGCGCCATAACTCCTCATCGGGAATTGTATTTATGCGTTCCCACAATGGGCTATTCACCGGGGCTGAAGACCAATTTGGGCCAAGGTAGCGATCGTACAGAGTTTGAGTCGCACTAGCAACACAACTACGGGCGTGAACCCCATTAGTAATTGCTGTAATTGGAACTTCTTGGACGGGCAAATTCTGCCATAAAGCTTTAAACATTCCCCGCGATACCACTCCGTGCAATTGAGCAACACCATTAGCAAAGGTCGAGGTTTTTAGGGCTAACACTGCCATACTAAAAGGCGAAGTAAGATCCCCAGTATTTTCCCGCCCTAAACCCAAAAATTGATCTTTAGATAAGCCAAATACTTCCGCATAACGCCCCAAATAATACAAAGTTTTATCTGGTGCAAATAAGTCAATTCCCGCAGGTACAGGCGTATGTGTTGTAAAGATATTACTTGAGGCAACTAATTGACTTGCTTGCTCGTACTTCAAGCCTTCTTCTTGCATCAACATTCTCGTCCGTTCTAAACCCGAAAAAGCAGCGTGTCCCTCGTTCATGTGATAGGCTGTAACGCGCAAGCCTAAAGCTTTGAGCATTCGTACCCCACCAACTCCTAGCATAATTTCCTGGTGGATACGCATATCAATGTCGCCACCGTACAATTGATCGGTGATGTCATGATCGTAGGGGTTATTTGGTTCAATATTTGTATCCATTAGGTACAAAGGTACAGTACCCACCTGCACCCGCCAAACTCTAGCGTAAACGGTGCGCCCTGGATAATCTACCTCAATGCGTAACTCCGAACCATCGGCGTTACGCTCTAAATGCAAGGGCATATTGTAAAAATCATTGCTGAGGTAGCGCTCTTGCTGCCAACCATCGGCGTTGAGATACTGAGCAAAGTATCCTTGCTGGTAGAGTAAGCCGACTCCTACTAGAGGTAAGCCTAAATCACTAGCCGATTTTAGATGATCTCCCGCTAAAACCCCTAAACCGCCCGAATAAATCGGTAAGCAATCAACTAAACCAAATTCTGCGGAAAAATACGCAAAACATTCTTGGGAATATTTATCTGTTTTATTTGCTGTTTCCTGCGCCCGATGTTTATCGTACCAGCTACGCTCTTGCAAATAGTCTTCTAACTGACGGGCGGCTCTATCCATTTGGGCTAAAAAGCCTTCGTCTTCTACAACTTCCTGCAAACGTACTTGGCTAATATTGCCCAGCATATAAACCGGATTGTGGTGGCTGACTTCCCATAGGTCGGGATCTAAGCGGCGAAATAAATCTTTGCTCTCGGCGTTCCAATCCCAATGTAAATTGTAAGCTAACGGGCGCAAGCTTTCTAGGCGAGATGGCAAAGAAGGAGAAACATTAAATGTCCGAATTGGCTGCATGAGTTGATAAGAATTTAAAAGAGGTGGTTATGGCTATTGTTTACCTGGTTCTACCTTGAATTGGCAACGGTTGATACTTTTTTGGGCAAAAAAGATTTATTCGGGTAGTTTTTTATAGCGCTTTATTATCTAATAATTAACTCTCATGCGATCGCCTTGCCGAAAAATCGTCTAATCTTTCGGTATTATAAAGAAGCTATCTGCTTACTATTTTTATTGCGGAGATAAATTCTGTGGTCACTCTCAAAATAGCTGTGTATATTGTGGTTGGTATATTTGTAGCGATGTTCTTCTTTGGCTTTTTGTCAAACGATCCTTCGCGTAATCCTAGCCGTCGTGATTCTGAATAAGCTTGACGTTGCGTCTATTATTAACAATTAACTTTAAGAGGCGGTTGCCAGTGTGGTTAAATTCATGCTTTCGGGCTGATAATTCGTTACTAATGTTTTGAAGGAATATGCCCTACCCAATACCATTACCTACACCGCCTCCTATAGTTCAAGTAGAAAGTAATCCCTCGATTGACTTCAAGCCATTAATTTCCGAACAAAACCCTCATCTTAGTCCAGTAGTAACTTTAAATACCCCTGATTCACCTCTACCTGCTCCCTTACAAGCAGCTAAAAAGGCAGAACTACTAGCTACCCCAGATTTAGTCAGCGATCGCCCTAGAGAAGCGATAAGGGCGGCTCAAGTAGAGTCTGTAGCACCTCCAATCTCTGAGGAAGTTCAAAATACACCCCCCAAAACGCAATCCACACCCAATATAGAAACGCCATCTACTCCACCAGCCCAAAGTATAGAGATACCTGTAGAAACCGCGCCTAACACAACCCAACCGAGTAATGTTGCTCCAGTAAGTAGCCGAATTGTCGAATTAAATGCTGATCGCCAAGAGTACGATCAGCAAAGACAAATTGTTACAGCCGAAGGGAATGTAGTAGTAAGACTAAATGGCGGGGTGATAGACGCAGATAGTTTACAAGTTAATTTATCTAACCGGATCGCTGTAGGACAAGGAGATGTAGCCGTAACGCGAGGCGAACAAGTCTTGCGAGGTGAGAGATTTACCTACAATTTTGTGCAAAATACTGGAGAGTTACTTAATGCTAGTGGAGAGATTTTTATTCCTAGCGCCAGCCAAGACCTTTCGCTGAATTTGGCAACCGATGTCAGTGCTGGAGGAGTAAGCGCAAATCCACCAAGCGATCGCATTACTGCCAATCAACCCAGACAAAATGTAACAACGAGTGGGGGAATTGGAATTAATGTCGGTGCAGGCAATGATATAAACAACGTTGCTTTACCCCAACAAGGTGGTGAAGTTCGCCGCTTGAGCTTTAAAGCCCAGCAAGTACAGTTTTACCCCCAAGGTTGGCAAGCCCAAGATGTCACAATTACAAACGATCCTTTTACGCCACCAGAACTAGAATTAAAAGCCGATACAGTCACCTTAACCAGGGAAACACCCCAGCGCGATCGCATTGTTACTACTCGCCAGCGTTTAGTATTCGACCAAGGGCTATCAATCCCCATTCCTAGAAATGAAACCGTAATTGATCGCACCGAAAGAGAAGTTACCCCAGGATTATTTCAAATTGGCTTAGACGATAATGAGCGGGGTGGAGTATTTATCGAGCGCAACTTTAGCCCCATTAGTAACGAACAAGTACAACTAACTTTAACTCCACAGTTTTTTGCTCAAGAAGCACTGCTAGAAAGCGGCGGAAACGTCCTTGATCCCGATTTGTATGGCTTAAGGTCAAAATTGCAAGCAAATCTAGGAGAACGCACTCAAGTTAGAGGTAGAGCCTCTATTACTAGCCTGGATTTGAGCCAACTAGAAGACAATTTCCGGGCAAGTTTGCGCCTTAACCAAACTATAGGTAGCGTTGAAGCGCCCCATCAATTGACCGTAGAATACAGCTACCGCGATCGCTTATTTAATGGTAGTTTGGGCTATCAAACCGTGCAAAGCAGCCTAGGCGGTGTTGTAACTTCGCCAGTCAGTGCTTTAGGAACTACAGGTATTGCTTTAAGCTATCAAGCAGGCGCTCAGTTGATTAATGCTGAAAGCGATCGCGCTGATTTGTTAGAAGTACAACGAGAAAGCGATCGCATTTCTTTAAGTCGTCTGCAAGCAAGCATCGCTCTCAATCGTGGTTTTGCTATTTGGGAAGGAACTTCTTTAGCAGCTACTCCCACTGAAGGATTGAGATACACCCCCGCCCCAGTAGTGCCTTATGTCAGCTTGTTTACTGGATTGAAGGGAGTTAGCAGTCTCTACAGTAGTGGAGATAGTCAAAATACCATTACTGGAACAATTGGCGTTCAAGGACAGTTTGGGCATTTTTCTAGAGAATTTTTCGACTATACGGGCTTTAACGTTAGTTTTTCTCAAGATATTCGGGGGGGACTATCGCCATTTTTATTTGATCGCGCGGTAGATAATAAAGTTCTCGAACTTGGTCTTGTTCAGCAAGTCTATGGCCCTTTTCGCCTTGGTATCCAAGCTTCTCTCAACGTAGATACCGGAGAAAATATTAGCACCGACTACATTTTAGAATACAGCCGCCGCACCTATGGCGTTGCTTTTCGTTACAACCCAGTATTGGCTTTAGGTTCTTTAAACTTACGCATCAGCGATTTTAACTGGAATGGTGGAAGCAGTTTATTTTCCGATTCTGAGGTAAAGCCCGTATTAAATGGCGTGCGCCAAACTAATGATTAAGAGCTAAATACTTTTGATAGCCGATTTCTGCTAGTTGTGCCTGTTTGTCGTACACAGATTGCGCTAGAGTTTGGCGATACTCAAGCACTTTTTGTAATAACTCTGGGCTTGAAGTTGCCAGAATTTGAATTGCCAATAAACCAGCATTTTTAGCATTACCTATAGCTACCGTAGCCACAGGAATACCCGCAGGCATTTGGACAATAGAGTATAAAGAATCAATCCCCTGCAAATACTTGCTAGGTACAGGAACGCCAATTACAGGCAAAGGAGTCAAAGCCGCTACCATACCAGGCAAATGCGCCGCACCGCCAGCCCCGGCGATAATAACTTTGATTCCCCGTTTGTGAGCTTCAGTTGCATACTCTACCATTTTTGCGGGGGTACGATGAGCAGAAACGATCGCAACTTCCGTGGATACATTAAATTCATGGCAAATTGCGATCGCATCGGACATAACCTGTAAATCTGAATCGCTACCCATAATAATGCCGATTAGTGGTTGAGTCATAAAATAAAATATTGCTGATATGGGACTAAATTAATGAATAGTGCGATCGCCAACTTAGATATTATCAATGCTCGTGTACCTGGCTATGAAAGTTCACGGGCAATTAGGGTCGATCCTCAAGGCAAAGTTTCTCAAATTTTGTATATGCATGAACTTGCAGGAGAATCAAAAGCTACACAAAGACTACCAAAAGCTAAAAAAAAACTGTTAGTAGAGAGGCAAGTATTAGATGTATGTGGCGATTGCATTTCCTTGGGTGGAGTAGATTTACAGATTAATGGAGCGCTAGGATTAGCATTTACAGACCTCCAAGCCCAAGATAGCGAATTATTGTCAAAAATTTGTCAATTTCTTTGGCAACAAGGAATAAATAGTTTTGTCCCTACTTTAGTCACAACTTCCGTTGAAAATATTAAACGAGTTCTTGCTATCCTTGCTAACTTTATCGATAGTCAAAAACCTACTCAATCAACAGCCCAAATTCTCGGAGTGCATTTAGAAGGGCCCTTTTTAAACCCCGAAAAACGCGGCGCACACCCAGTAGAATACTTATTACCACTGACTATTGACAACTTAAAGCACATTTTGGGAGAACATAGCCACATCGTTAAGATCGTTACCTTAGCGCCGGAAATAGACACTACGAAGCAAGCAATCCCTTACTTAAAAGACATCGGTATTACAGTTAGCTTAGGTCACTCCCAAGCTACCGCAGCCCAAGCAGAACGAGCTTTTGAATTAGGGGCATCAATGGTAACTCATGCCTTCAATGCTATGCCCTCATTACATCATCGAGAACCCGGATTACTCGGAGCAGCTTTAATAAATCCAATTGTAAAATGCGGTTTAATTGCCGATGGACAACACATTTGTCCGACTATGATTCAAGTGTTACTTCAAGCAAGCAATTATGAACAAGGACTATTTCTAGTTAGCGATGCTTTAGCACCACTAGGATTACCTGATGGCATTTATCCTTGGGATACAAGGCAAATAACTGTAACCAATGGTACAGCTAGACTACCTGACAATACCTTATCTGGAACAACTTTACCCCTATTTACTGGGGTTCAAAATTTAGTTAAATGGGGTATATGTGAAGTAGAAAGTGCGATCGCCCTCGCCACCAATTCACCAAGACAAGCAATTAATATCTCTAGTAGCATTGAAAACGCGATCGCTAGTCAACTAATCCGTTGGCATTTCGACTCAGCAACTAAAAACCTAACCTGGGCAAGACTAACAGATTCTTTTGCCTCTGCGCCACCCCAGATAGATGCTAAGTTAAACCCTGAGAAAGTATAAAACTAAATTCATGAATCCAACCGACGATAAAACCATTGTTAAAGAATATTTTAACTCCACCGGATTCGATCGCTTCTTGCGAATTTACGGCGACGGCGAAGTTAACAAAGTACAGTTAGACATTCGTACCGGACACCAGCAAACAGTAAATACCGTCCTAGATTGGCTCAAAACCGACGATTTAACCCAATTGACTATCTGCGATGCGGGATGCGGTGTAGGCAGCTTGAGCATCCCTCTAGCTGAGGCTGGAGCAACAGTTTATGGCAGCGATATCTCTGAGAAAATGGTTGCTGAAGCAACCGAAAGAGCCGAAGCTCAGTTAGGGAGTACAAGTAAGCTTAAGTTTGCCGCCCTTGACTTAGAAGCCCTTAGCGGCAACTATCACACAGTAACTTGCTTAGATGTTTTAATTCATTATCCTCAAAACGAGGCAGATAAAATGATTTCTCACCTCGCTTCTATGGCACAATCGAGGTTAATTCTGAGTTTTGCTCCTAAAACTGTGGTTTTGAGCTTGCTAAAAAAGATTGGTAGTTTTTTCCCTGGTGCAAGCAAAGCAACTCGCGCCTACTTACACCGCGAAGCAGATATTATAAAAATTCTGGAAACTAACGGTTTTGCAGTCCAAAGACAAGCAATGACTAAGACTAGCTTTTACTTTTCCCGCATTTTAGAAGCTACACGTAAATAAAGTTGAAGTAGTGCAAAATGTATATATTTTTGTACTACTAACAATTTGCTGAAAGCTTTGTTATGGAAATGTTACGCTTGCTAGATAAGGGTTGAGAGAATTTTTCTAACACCGATTACTACCGCGTAAGAACTCTATAACCAAGTCGTTCGGACATTGCTACCAACTTATCGTTCTCACTGTTTCCTGAAGATTAAGCATTTTTAGAAGCTGGAGACTATTTTGTACGGAGCCGATCCTAAAGATAAGCATCCGATGAAGGGATTTCCACAAATCTGCTTCATTCAAAACACTGTATCGAATCCCAATATCATTATTGGAGATTATACCTATTACGACGATCCAGAAAACTCGGAAGACTTTGAGCGTAACGTTCTATACCACTTTCCCTTTATCGGCGATCGCCTAATTATCGGAAAATTTTGTGCTTTGGCTAGAGGCGTAAAGTTCATCATGAATGGTGCAAATCACAAGTTAGATGGGTTTTCAACATATCCGTTTGGGATTTTCAGCAATGGTTGGGAAAAAATTGATCCTCAACCTAAAGAACTACCATCTAAAGGCAACACAGTAATTGGTAACGATGTGTGGATTGGCTATGAGACAGTAATTATGCCAGGGGTGCAGGTAGGAGATGGAGCGATCATTGCCGCAAAATCCGTAGTAGTCAGTGATATCCCACCCTATACAATTTTTGGGGGCAACCCAGCCAAATGTATTCGTCAGCGATTTAGTGATAAAACTATCCAATCTTTACTTGAGATAGCTTGGTGGAATTGGGAGAGTGAAAAGATTACACGCAATTTGGAGAAGATCGTATCGGCAGATATTGAAGCTTTAATTGATTGTAAGTAGAAGTGCAGCAAAACAATTCTGTTAGAGCCGACTGGTTAAATTATCAAAAGATTAAAGCCTATAGCAAGATGAGAAAGAGCAATTTTAGGCAGATTATCAGTGACGGCGATCGCTCGTAGACGCAATTAGAGAAATACTAAGCGCAGTATTGTAAATAGGAAAACCAAGATAGTGCAAACGATCCCAGCCACTAAAATTACACTGCGCGAACTCAAACAGATATTTGGGTTACAACAGGCTCAAGATCCAAACTTTTTTCCCGAATGGCTGGAAGCTTACGCAAATTTGAGCCAAGAGGAGCAACGTTTGTTAGATAGAGTTAAAGCTAATTTTGGGGAATTGATGGAAGATCCACCAATGCTGGAAAACAGCGTCAAGATGGTAGTGCTTGCTCCGTTACTAGATTTAGCTGACTTTTATTACAAGCCATTTCGGATTGAGACAGAAACTAGCGTAGATGTAGAAATGGAGGATGAGGGAATAGTCATTCGGGGGCGTATTGACGTACTGGTGTTGAAAAATCGTCTGTGGTTGTTAGTAATTGAGTCAAAGCGGAGTGATTTTGCAGTAACGCGGGCAATTCCTCAAGCTCTTGCTTATATGTTGGGCAATCTAGAGACGGCGCAACCAACTTTTGGTATGATTACGAACGGGAATGAGTTTTTATTTTTGAAAAGTACGCGCCAACCTGCGGCGGAATATGCCAACTCTAGGCTGTTTTCGCTGGTAAATCCAAAAAATGAACTTTATATAGTGTTGCAGGTGTTGAAACGGTTGGGAAAAGAGGTGGTCGCTGTAAATGGTTAGCGATCGCATATCACTACTGATACATTCTCACCTTACTCTATCAAGGCAACTGCACTTACAGAAGAATAATTGTCATATTTGTAACTTAATAGAATGGACAGCTTATACTCTGTTCTGATGTAGCGACTTATTAGGCTATCGCATTAACTTTGTTATTTACTTATCTTTTTACATATAGCTGCTTGGATTTTGATATCAAAGTCAGGATCGTCTACTGTTGTAATAACTTGAACTGGTCTTTTCCAACGGCGTTCCAAATAAGCTTGAAGGGCAGCCGAATCTTGTGGATGTTTAAGAAAATACTGTCTTAATTCCTGGTCTGACATAGCTGCATAATTCACTTGATTCATCAAAGCACCTCACCAGTTGGAGTAATTTGAAATTCAATATCCTCACTCTTCCCTGCCAAAATATACAAATTTTGAGTTTGATTATTGATGCAAATTAAATGAATAGGTTGAACCATCATGTACGTTATTTGACAGCTTATACGATACAATCCATGAAGCTGTGCTGATGTTGGTATTTGCCTATCCTCATCTATAAACCACCTGTCATGGTGAGTGAGTTCATCAATAACGAAAAGAGACTTATAAAGCCTTGTTAGAAAAGGCAATTTGTAAGAACATTTTGAATGGAACTCAACTTCTCGAATAAATGCGTCGAAGGTTCTTATTTGAATAGTGTGAGTCCTTCTATTAAACTGTGCTTTTCGATCTTTTTTTCTTGGATCTTTTTGTAATTCTGCTTCTCTCCCCATAATTATAACTCCGTACGGAGAGGAGAATGATGTTAATTCCAAAGTGCCTCTAAGAAAGCCTTGGTGTTTTGTGCAGTATGTAATGTAATCATCCACCTGACTAATTGCATTGCGCAATTTGTCCGTTTCTACAATCCGACCATCACCATTTTCCTTGTATAAAGTATCTTTGGGTGATTTTAAATCTACAACCCACCACGTTACCCCATCTGAGTTATCGCCAGCAAATAAATAATCTGGTTTTAGCCCTGAACCATTAGCAAAACCGCCCGGCTTAATCTCGGCTTGTGGAATAATCCAACTTCCATGATGACCTGTGCTGAAAAAACTAGAAGTTAATGATAGTAAGGGAAGCCTATTTCTTAGAAACAAGTCAATTTCAGTTTCACTAGCATTTTTGCGAATCAGTGTAATAAGTTTTTCAATATCATCTCCCGTCATATCGTGAGGGTCAACTCTATATTCTTTAGGAGGAAAATCACCTTTATTAGCGTTAGCAAACACGATGTGCCTCACAATCTTGAGTTCAAGTGATGCACTGCATTATAGCAGTACAAATGTATTAATACAATTTGGTCTTGTGAAGAGAAGCAAAATTAACCATGCTACAGAGAACTATTAAAAGTAGTACCGCAGTTAAATAAGTTAACTCTAAGTGTCAAAGCGCGCTCGCCCACTTCAACGTCTCTAGCTCTAGCAAGTGCGATCGCACTTGAAGCTATAGGTGTTTGTGATTGATAATAGTTTAAATACTATTTCGGGATTTCACTCGTGACAGAACAAGGTCGTTACAAAGATACTGTTAATCTGCCTCAAACAAAATTTGATATGCGCGCAAACGCTACCAAGCGCGAACCAGAAATTCAAAAGTTTTGGGCAGACAATCAAATTTACGATCGCCTGTCGCAAACTAATCCTGGCGAAATATTTGTGCTTCACGATGGGCCACCCTACGCCAATGGTGCGTTACATATCGGTCACGCTTTAAATAAAATCCTCAAGGATATCATCAACCGCTACCAGTTACTTAAGGGGCGCAAAGCTCGTTATGTCCCTGGTTGGGATTGTCACGGTTTGCCGATTGAACTTAAAGTTTTGCAAAATATGAAGCAAAGCGATCGCCTAAACCTAACTCCCCTAGACTTGCGCCACAAAGCTAGAGATTTTGCTTTAAAAGCTGTCAGCGAACAAAGCAAAGGTTTCCAACGTTTCGGCATTTGGGGCGATTGGGAGCATCCTTATTTGACTATGACTCCAGACTACGAGGCGGCGCAGATTGAAGTTTTTGGGCAGATGGTATTGAAAGGCTATATTTATCGCGGTTTTAAACCCGTACACTGGAGTCCTAGCTCTAAAACTGCCCTCGCTGAAGCCGAACTTGAGTATCCTGAAGGTCACACTTCCTTAAGTATCTACGCAGCTTTTGCAATGACTAACCTCTCGGAGTTGGCGAAGTCTGCGTTAGAACCTTATTTACCTAATTTAGCTGTTGCTATCTGGACAACTACCCCTTGGACAATTCCCGCAAACTTAGCTGTTAGCGTTAACCCTCGGCTTGATTATGTAGTAGTAGAGATTGGTTCGACATCCAAATATCTAATCGTAGCTGCTGAATTGGTTGCTACTTTGTCCGCTAAATTAGAAACTCCGTTAACGGTAAAAGCAACGGTTAAAGGTAAGGATTTAGAACATTCTACTTATCGACATCCTTTATTTGACCGCGAAAGTCCGATTTTAATCGGTGGCGAATACGTGACGACAGAATCGGGTACAGGATTAGTGCATACTGCGCCAGGTCACGGACAAGAAGATTATATCGTTGGTCAGCGCTACGGCTTGCCTATCCTTGCGCCAGTAGATGAAAACGGCAATTTTACAGAAGAAGCCGGAAAATTTGTCGGTTTGAATGTATTGGGTGAAGGAAATACCGCCGTTATTGAAGCTTTAACTGATGCTGGTGCTTTGCTAAAGATGGAACCTTACGCCCACAAGTATCCTTACGACTGGCGGACAAAAAAACCGACTATTTTTAGAGCAACAGAACAATGGTTTGCTTCTGTAGCTGGGTTTAGAGAAGAAGCTTTAAAGGCGATCGCATCTGTACAATGGATTCCACCCCAAGGAGAAAATCGCATTACCCCAATGGTAAGCGATCGCGCAGATTGGTGTATTTCTCGTCAACGTAGCTGGGGCGTACCAATCCCAGTATTTTATGACGAAGAAACAAACGAACCGTTGATGAACGAAGAAACGATCGCCTACGTGCAGAAAATCTTTGCAGAAAAAGGTTCTGATGCGTGGTGGGAGATGCCAATAGATGAATTATTGCCCGAAAACTACCGAAATAGTGGCAAAACTTACCGCAAAGGTACAGATACGATGGATGTTTGGTTTGATTCTGGATCTTCTTGGGCGGCGGTAGCCAAACAAAGACCAGAATTACATTATCCTGCCGATATCTACTTAGAAGGCTCCGATCAACATCGTGGTTGGTTTCAATCTAGTTTATTAACTAGCGTCGCTAATAACGGTATTGCACCTTTTAAAACTGTATTGACTCACGGCTTTACTTTAGACGAAAAAGGCAGCAAGATGAGCAAATCTTTGGGTAATGTGATCGATCCCAATGTTGTCATTGAGGGCGGCAAAAATCAAAAAGAGGAGCCACCCTACGGAGCGGATGTACTGCGCTTGTGGGTGTCGTCGGTAGATTATGCAACCGATGTATCTATTAGTAAAAACATCCTCAAGCAAATGGGAGATGTGAGGAGTAAAATTCGCAATACAGCGAGGTTTTTACTAGGCAATTTACATGATTTTGATCCCAGCAAGGATGCTGTACCTTACGAGCAATTGCCCGAACTTGATCGCTATATGCTGCACCGGATTACTGAAGTATTTACCGATGTAACTCAAGCTTTTGATCGCTTTCAATTTTTCCGCTTTTTCCAAACTGTACAAAATTTCTGTACGATCGATTTGTCCAACTTCTACTTAGATATTGGCAAAGATCGGCTGTATATTAGTGCGGCTTCTACTTTGCGTCGTCGCAGTTGTCAAACAGTGTTGCACGTAGCATTGGAAAATTTAACCCGTGCGATCGCACCTGTACTATCTCACACTGCCGAAGATATCTGGCAATTTCTCCCCTATCCCACACCCTATAAATCAGTATTTGAAGCGGGTTGGGTACAGTTAGAGGAAAAATGGCATAAACCAGAATTATTAGAATTTTGGCAGCAATTAAGAACAATTCGCACTGAAGTTAACAAGGTTTTGGAGCAAGCGCGGGTACAAAAAGCAATCGGTTCGGCGTTAGAAGCAAAGGTATTGCTTTATATTGCCGATCCCCAGTTGCGCCAACAGTTACACGCCCTTGATTCTAATTCTCTAACCAATAGAGTAGATGAACTGCGTTATATGTTTATCGTCTCTGGTGTAGAACTATTAGAAACGCCTGAAGCTTTGCAGCAAGCCAAGTACAGCTTCCAATCTGATAGTTTGGGTATTGGCGTAGTTGCTGCCGATGGGCATAAATGCGATCGCTGTTGGAATTATTCTACCTATGTAGGCACGTCTACGGAACATCCCTTGCTGTGCGATCGCTGTATTGCTGCCTTAGCTTACGAGTTTTAACCCAAAAAATTAAAGGTCAAAAGCTACATACAAGCAACATACCTATGTCATATTTGCCAAGCACAATAGAAAGTACAGAATATTTAGAAGGAGCAAAGTCAGTGCAATTTCAGCGATTGCTCAGGAAGAAGTTGCTGGTTGCAGGCGTAAGTATTTTCAGCTTTACTGTTGCTGGGTGCAGCCAAGCAATAGATGCCCAACCTCTTAAACAAACTCAAAGTCCTGTTACAAAAAATTCTAGTAATGCGGATGTCCAAGCTTTGGTTAATTTCGGTGCTAGAGTCGCCGGAACACCAGCTACAGAAAAAGCGAGTAACTACTTGCTCCAAGAATATCGCAAGGCTGGATACGTAGCAGAAATTCAAACGTTTAGTTATCCCAAATTTGTCGATTTAGGCTCAAATCTAACTATCGACGGTAAGGTAATTGCCGGGAAAGCTTTAAACGGATCTCAATCGGGAAAAGTTACTGCACCACTCGTTGTTGTGCCTGATTTTGGGCGCAAAGCTGACTATGCAAACGTGAATGTCACTGGTAAAGTTGCTATTGTCAAGCGCGGTGAAATTCGCTTTCTAGAAAAGGCTCAAAATGCTGCCAATGCTGGAGCGGTTGGCTTAGTTATCGTTAATACTAAGCCTGGTAATTTATTCGGTACGCTAGGGGGAGATGTCAAAATTCCCGTATTGGCGCTAACCGATGAAGCGGGTAAATCCTTACTGAATGAAAATCAATCTCCTCGTCAAGTCAACCTAGTTGTAAATACCCGCCAAGGCAATATTACCGGACGCAATGTGATCGCTCGTTTACCTGGCGTAACCCAACCAAAAGTAATTTTAGGCGGTCATTATGACTCCGTGGTAGGTTCTCCCGGCGCAAATGATAATGCTTCTGGTACAGCCGTTGTGCTGGCGATCGCGCGTAAGGCTGCAAAAACTCCTCTAGCTCGTCAAGCTTGGTTTATGGCTTTTGACGGCGAAGAAGATGGTTTGCATGGCTCCAAAGCCTTTGTAAAGAGCGCTAAACCAGAATTATTACAAGGTCTTAAAGGTATGTTTAACTTTGATATGGTCGGCGTAAACGATCGCCTGCTTGTCGGTGGAACGCAATCTTTAACCAAACTAGCCAAATCTACAAACCCAAAAATTGATACTTTTGGCAGTCGAGGCGGTAGCGATCATGCTTCTTTTGCTAATGCTGGCGTACCTGTACTCTTTTTCTATCGAGGCGAAGATCCTAATTATCATAGTCCCGGCGATAAACAAGTAGATTCTAAACTACTTGATGAAACGGCTCAATTAGGCTTCGATTTAGCAAACAAAATTCAAAAGTAATTGTTTAATCCCAACCAAACCAATTTTTAAATCTACAACAACCATGCTAAAACTTTTACCAATAGGTGCGGTATTAGCTACCATTGTCAGCACTCAACTACCCGGTTTCACTTCTAACCAACGCTTACAACTAGCTCAGTCACCACTACTTGCCGAGCCTTACAACTCTACTTCTCCAGAAAACGACCCAGAAGGTGGAATTCTAACTACAGCGCTAGTAGTTGGTGGCATTGCGGCGGGAGGCTATTTAGCCACCACAAAAGCCAACACCGCTAAATCTAATACTGATAGTCCTATCGACCAAGCTAGTTCTAAGTTACAGAAAAAACTGCTAATTCTCTTGCACAACGATCGCACAACCGCTAACCGTTTATTAGCTCATACTAAGCAGAGTAATCCCCAAAAATCCGTTAATTGGGCAATGGAAAAAGTAATTTATGATTTAGAACGCGATCGCGCTTAAAAAGTACAATAGTTCCTAGTCATCTTGTTAGCAATCAGTTTGAGGTTAAACCCCCAAGCTGATTTTGGCTATCAGTCACTACCCTTACCTTCTCTAAAAACTCTTGAGTTAATAGAGTAAAAGCTTTTGCTCCAGCCGTACCAGGATTATTCAAAACTACAGGCTTAAAACTATCCACAGCTTTCGCCACATTGACATCAATAGGTATATTAGTGCTAAAAAGTTTGCTTGCACCAAAGTCTTGATTAACTCGCGCAATAACTTGACGGTAATATCTCCCAGTCAGCAAATTACCTGACATTGTAAAAACTATCCCCAACATCGAAACGTTAAAAATCTGGTCTTTTTGATGACTTTCCTTTAAACTTGCAATTCTCCGCTCTAATAGCTGAATCCCAATTACTGACAAAGGCTCTGGCTTTGCAGGCAATATATAAAAGTTACTAGCCACCAAAGCACTTCGAGTCAAAAGCGTATACCCCGGAGCGCAATCTAAAATTATAAAGTCGTATTCTGCAACTAGCGGTTGTAATATATTTTTGATTAAAAACCTTTCAAAGCGATTCCAGACAAATTCAAACTCGCACTTACCTAAATCGATTGCTTCTTGATAAAGCATTTGCGATACTAAAAATTCGTCGTAAAGATCAATATCTCCCGGTAACAAATCTAATCCTGTCAAGTTACAAACATCGTGTTGTACCACATCATGACTAGAAAACTTTGGGTTATCGACAGGACTAATAATTTGTTCAACTAAATATCTCAAAGTCTGCTTGCGCTTCCTAAACTTAGCAAACTCCGCAGGCGGCATCAAACTTAATGTAGCGCTGATTTGAGTATCTAAATCTACTACCAAAACTCGCTTACCATGCTCTTTTACCAAAGCTGTAGCCAAATTGACCGACAAAGTTGTTTTACCAACTCCTCCCTTCATATTTGCCGTTGCAATAATATACCCCATTCATCCATCCCACCTACGCCAAACAACCAATTAGACTTTACCTGTCAACGACTATTTAAGCAATTTCCTGTCTTCAGACATAGATACCTAAAATTGCTAAACAATGTTATCTTAAGTTAGTTTAATGTTGAACTATCATTACGAGGACAACTAACAGATGGCTCATATCTTACATATAGACTCTAGCCCACGCGCTGAAAGGTCGCATTCTCGCAGTCTTACTCACAGATTTGTCACCGACTGGAAAAATGCCCATCCTCAAGATACAGTTACCTATAGAGATTTGGGACATCAGCCCGTACCCCACGTAGATGAGCCTTGGATAGCCGCCGCTTACTCCGCACCCGAAACCCATACTCCCGAACTACAGAAGGCTATTAGCACTTCTAACACCTTGATAGATGAGCTATTAGCTGCCGATCGCTATGTCTTTGGCATACCAATGTACAACTTAAATATACCGTCTACATTTAAAGCCTACATCGATCAAATTGTCCGCGTAGGGCGCACTTTTGCCATAAACGAGCAAGGTTATCAAGGCTTGGTTAGCGGCAAAAAAATGCTAGTTATTACTTCTAGCGGCGGTAGTTTTAGACCTGGTACACCAATGGGAGGCTATAATTTTCAAGAGCCTTTCTTAAAAGCAATTTTTGGCTTCATTGGGATTACAGACATCACCTTTATTAACGCAGACAACCTCGATAGCGGTGGCGATGAAGGACGCAAGGAGTCTCTAACAGAAGCTAGTAATGCTATTAGCCAAGCTATAGCTAACTGGTAAAACCTGATTATTAATGCCTATCTGCTCATTGCGGCGGGTTCAAGCAACTAAAAGCGTCGTTCCTACTCAGAGTATGGAAAAAACAACTCCTTGGATAGTTGATGTTAATGCTGCCCAACAGCTAATTGAGGCAGGGGCGACGATTCTTGATGTTCGCAGTAGAATTGTTTGGGGATTTGGACACGTAATAAATGCTCGTTGCGTAAATTGGCAAGACTTTTCCCAAAAAACTCTACCAGACAAGGGCAAATTATTAGACAATTCTCAAGTTTTAGAGCAACTTTTGCGTCAAATCGGCATCTCAAACAACAATCCTGTAATTGTAGTTGGCAATCCAACAAGCCCTCTACATTTTGGAGAAGAAGGGCGGATTGTTTGGATGTTACGCACTTTAGGGTATTGCCAAGCAACCTTTGTTGATGGCGGACAACAGGCGCTAGTTACAGCAGGTGTAGCGCTGGAAATGTGGGGTAGTCAACCGCAACAAGTAGGCGATTTTAGAATTAATCGTACAACTACTTGGGAAATTCAAGCCGATCAATTGCAATGTAAACTGAACAATTCCCCAGACCTAATTATCGTCGATAACCGCGAAGCAAGAGAATACTTTGGGGCTACTCCTTATGGAGAAAAGCGGGGCGGACATATCCCTGGGGCAGTACACTTTTACTTTAAAGAACTATTGCAACCTAATGGTTGTTTACTATCCTCTGAGCAAATAGACTACAAGCTTAAACTTGTAGGAATTGAAAAGGGCAGTGATCAGGAAATTATTACTTACTGTACAGGCGGCATTCGTTCCGCTTTTTTTGTTGCAGTGCTAGTCAATTTAGGCTATACCAACGTCAAAAACTACGCTGGTTCAATGTGGGAATGGTCGCAAGCGGAATCTTCTAGCCATCCGCTTGTAAATTAAACAGTTATTTTCCCCAACGAACAACAAAGCCGCGTAAAATTAATTGCACGTATTCTGTGGACTTAGGAATTTAATCATGCCAGCAGCAGTAGGATCGATTGAAGCTTTGGGATTTCCGGCAGTGCTTGCAGCCGCAGATGCGATGGTGAAGGCTGGTGCAGTAACCTTAGTTGATTACAATTTAGCAGAAAGTGGACGGTTTGTAGTTAGCATTCGGGGTAAAGTTTCTGAAGTACAAATTGCTTTAGCTGCGGGAATTGAAGCAGGGGCGAAAGTTTGTGGAGAAAAAGCAATGACTTACTACATTGTGGCTAATCCGCCAGAAAATGTTGAAAGTGTTTTGCCAATTCACTACACCGCAAAAGTAGAAGAATACAGAGTTTAGTAGCTTTCACAAAGCTAAGACGTGATCGCGCTACCAAATATTCGTACAATAATTGTCTGGTACATACTCTATTACACTTAGGAGATTTCCCATGTCGTCAGCACAGGCAGTTGGGTCAATTGAAACAAAGGGTTTTCCGGCAGTCTTGGCAGCATCAGACGCGATGGTAAAAGCTGGTCGAGTCACCTTAGTTGGCTATTTAAGAGCCGGAAGCGCACGTTTTACTGTGAATATTAGGGGTGACGTTTCGGAAGTTAAGGCAGCTATGGAGGCGGGTATTGCCGTAGTAGAAAAGGTTTACGGCGGCACGTTGGAATCTTGGGTTATTATCCCTCGTCCCCATGAAAACGTTGAAGCAGTTTTACCTATTGGCTATGGTGATGATGTAGAAATGTTTAGAGAATCCCTGGATAGACCAGCTATTAGAGGATCTCACTAAAAAATATATTTATTAAATGTTTAAGCTAAAAACATAATAAATTGCTAACACTGTAGAGATGCTTACAACGTCTCTACTATCACTAATATTAAATGTCTTGTGTCTCAATTATTATTCCGACTCTTAACGAAGCAAGCTGTTTAGAGCGTACTTTGCACCAATTGAGTATTCTAAATCCTCCAGCAGGGGAAATATTAGTAATTGATGGTGGTAGCGAAGATGAAACGGTAGCAATTGCAACTAAAGCAAGCATTAAAGTTTTAAGTTGCCAACCATCCGGGCGAAGTCTTCAGATGAACTATGGCGCAAAAGCCGCTACTGGGGATATTTTGTGTTTTCTCCACGCTGATACTTGCGTCCCTGACGATTTAATTGCTGTCATCGTTGCTACCTTAGAAGATAAAAGTATTGCTGGAGGCGGATTTATTTCGTTAATGACAGGGTTCCAAACTACCCGTTGGGGAGTATCTTTGCATAACTATTTAAAAACTTACTACGCGCCGTTAATATTTCGCCCTCTCCTATTCTTTAAAGGACTACGCTTGTTGTTTGGCGATCAGGTAATGTTTTGTCGTCGCGCTGATTTCTGGGATTGTGGCGGCTTTAATGATGTACCTATATTAGAAGAAGCAGACTTGTGTTTAAAGCTGGTGCGGCTAGGACGTATTTGTCAAGTGAATCGAATAGTCACTTCAAGCGATCGCCGAGTAGCCCATTGGGGTACGCTAAAAGCTACAGGTATATATCTTTATATTGGAATATTGTGGGGTCTGGGTGTTTCACCTACCTATCTGAAAAAGTTTTACGAGGATATTCGTTGATTTAAGATTGAAAAAGGACAGGTTAGAATGTGTAGGCGCGAGTTATTTTTCTGGGTGAGTTAAAAGCTTTGCAAACACAAACTCTCAAACGCATACGACTAATTATTAATCCGGTTTCTGGCAATGACGAGCCTAATTTGATGAAATTGCCAGACATTATTGCGGCGATGGAGGCAGAAGGAATTAGAGCCGATATAGCTTTTACAGACCCCGATAATTCCCCGGCTTTGATTGCTCTTAAAGCCATTGAGGAAAATTACGAGTTAGTTGTAGTTGCGGGTGGAGATGGTACGGTAGGCGAAGTTGCCAAGGGGTTGCTGCGATCGCCTATTCCGCTCGGAATTATCCCTATCGGCACGTACAATAATATTGCTCGTAGTTTGAGCATTCCGACCGATTTAGTTGCAGCTTGTCAGGTAATTGCCCAGGGTCAAATTAAAAGTATCGATGTAGGTCAAGCTAATAACGAACATTACTTTTTTGAAGCGGCGGGAGTTGGGCTAGATGCTGCCCTTTTTCCCTTGGGCGAAGAAATCAAAGGCGGTCGGTGGGGACAACTGTTGCAAGCGGCTAGATTAGCAATAGGTTACAAACCACAACGGCTAAGAATTGAATTTGACCGCCCCATAGCGGCGGCTCGTGTACCGCCTCTAAAACGACGGTTTGGGAGACAAAAGCCCCTTGCTAGGCGCGAATTGAGGCTGTCAGCGCTATTAGTTGTAGTTGCCAATGGAGCTTATTACGGTACTGGTTTTACTGTTGCTCCCGATGCGGCAATTGATGATGGGTTGCTCACAATTAGTATTTTCCGCAACTTTAGCAAATGGGAACTGATGCGTCACTTTTGGGCAATTAGCAAAGGTCAGCGTCATTACAGCCCCAAAATAGAAACGTATCGGGTTGCGGAAGTCAGCTTTACTTCTGATGTCAATATACCAGTTCACATTGATGGTCATCCCATTGGAGAATTACCTGTAACCCTGAAAGCAGTTAAAGATATGCTTAAAGTTATTGTGCCAAAAACTACTGTAATTTTACCCATTTCTGGGACTTAGGGGTTTAAAAGCGATTGCTCTTTAGTAAGTTATTAAAAACGCATCTTACATAAATTACGATTATTCGTGCGATCGCAACCCAAAAGCTATTGAGCGTAGGTCATACTTCAACTAACGTATGATGAAAAACCAATGTCTAAAACAAAAGTTGGGGGGCGTTACCAAGTTGTTGTACCTAAAGAAATTCGAGAAGCGCTTAACCTAAAACCTGGAGACTATCTAGAAGTCAAAGTTGTAGACGGGACAGTAGTAATGATTCCTCAAGCCTCTTATACTTCGCGGCTTTTTGGCAAACATCGAGAAATTTGGCAACAAGAAGATGCAGTAACCTATGTACGGCGCGAACGAGAATCATGGCGCGATTAACAGACTTGCATGGGTGTAAGGTTGGTTTAGATACCGCCGTGTTTATCTATGCTTTGGAAGGTCATGTTACTTTTAGAACTCTCGCTATTAAGCTATTTGAACAAATTGAGCAAGGAGCAATTAAAGCCTCCGCTTGCGATCTAGGGCTGGCGGAGTTGATGGTTAAGCCTCTACGATTGGGTCAACAAGCGATCGCGCAGGAGTACGCTAAAGACTTACCTCAGTTTCCTAACTTAAATTTTTGTGCCATAACTCAAGCGATCGTGATTGCGGCAGTACGGCTACGAGGTAGCAGTAAATTGGGTTTAATCAATGCGCTTCATCTCGCCGCTACAAGTGCCGATGGTTGCACAGTCTTTATTACTAACGACACAGTAATTCAGCATCCAGATTCAAAATTGACAATTCTTTTGTTGTCCGATCTTCAGGTGTAAGCGTTGTTTGCTAGGTACGATCACGTTGAATTGAATTGCTTACGCGATCGCACAACCGCCGAACTTTCCGCCATCAATCTGTAGGTTCATCTTAAGTTGAACTAACTATCGCTTGTTTTGTTTCAGCATCAGATTCCTTATCAACCAAATGCTGCACAACTAAAACTGAACAACAAGCATGATGAAGAACATAATTGCTTACACTTCCTAAAATCAACTCATTTATACCCGATCTCCCTCTACGCCCCATAACTATAAGATCGGCTGACCAGTTAAGAGCTAAATCACAGATAGTTTGACCTGGGCTGCCGTGATTTTGACTAAATTCTGTACTAACTCCGGCACTAATTGCTTGAGAAGCAAGGATTTGTAAGAGTTTTAAACCTTGATTTTCAAATTCCTTATATTGTTGTTGATAAATTTCCAGCGCTTTACTACTTAGTCCTGTATAGTACTCTCTCCCGAAACTTGTAGGCATTGGCATTCCCTCTTCATAAGATAAAACGTGCAGCAACATCATACTCGCCCCTGTACTTTTAGCTAAATCAAGAGCTTTATCGAAAATAGTCTTACCCGTTGGAGAGGAGTCAATAGCCACTAAAACTTTTGCAAACATAATAAAGTTTCTCCCAATTATTTTAAGTGAGGTTTTCTTTTCTTATTGTTTTGTAATCTTGCAACTTTCTATTTTTTGCTTAAAAGTATGTTGCTTTACTCAAGGCTACAAAAAGCTGATGATTTTGTAATATTCGCTTAGTAAATGTAGGAAAATCTAACCATCATTAATACTAATCCTACTAACATACAAACCCAAATTATTAACGAACCCCAGCTAACAGACTGACCTAACCACGGGGGCTGTGTATTCTCACTCACCTTTTTGAGGATAGCCATTTGTCTTCCTCCATATCTATACATTCTTAATTTTTAATTTAACCTAAAGGAGCTAACCAAGACGTTATTTGTAATGAAAATTAAACCCAACCAGTAATGAAATTTTAAATTTATATAATTTTTATCTAAAAGCGGCTTTTTAAACTTACAGCCATTATCTTTCTAAAAAATCGCCCCCATAGTAATTACAGGTGCGATTTTATTTTAGATATTAAATCAGTGAGTAAAGGCGGTAAATCTGAAACTTTAATCGGAGTAAAATACATTTTGTGTTGCCATTATCCTATACGCTGGCGCTACATCTATCTAACTGCGTATTTGCTCTATAGTTAATGGCTTGATTAGATTCTACGGAAGACTGACTTATTTCACAAGTTAGAGGTCGTACCGTTACTACAGGCATTGCATCAGGCAGATTCATCATATCCTCTAGATTTTCCCACGAAGGAGCAAAAGCGGCGATCGCTAAATGACAAGCTTTCCAACCTGCGTGAACTGCTCCATCCAGCAATTGGCACGTACCACCACGTCGTCCTTCTGACTTGTAATAACGACAATAACGGCAAGTAGATACAAGGCTGTTTGAGGTTTTCATAAAAGATTTACTGACGAACTATCTATACCTTGTATTTTGCCTCTATAAGTAAACAGTCTTTTCTCGATCAAAGCATTACGAGATACTGTTTGTAGCGATCCCTAGGCATAATTTACTTCATACTTTCTTTAGATTCTTGTGAGATTACACAGATTTTTAGTAATATTTCTCTACAAAGTATCTTTCTAATTAGAAATGTAAACTAAATAAAGCGGGGATCAACGCTAAACAATTGCTAGTTAGTGTAAAGTTAAGTGCAATTTGCTAAAACCATATATTAAGAAAACGTAAAATTAAGCGAATATCTAATCAAAATAAGTCCATAAAATCGCTGTTTTTCCGTGTTTTCTGGGTTGCACTTAGGGAAAACTTAAAGCTTTAGAATTAAAGAATCAGTAACTTTACGGAGGGGGTAAATAGATAATAGCTAGGAGTATTCCTATAGATATACTCACTAAATTTATAACTGCACGCTTTGGCAATTTTTAATTAAAAAGCTTGTCGTCAATGGTAAGGAATGACGACAAGCTTTTTAAATGAGTAATTGAGATAAGTTGTTATTGCTGATATTTAGCAACTTACCAAGTAATAGGCTTAGTTTAGGGCAATGCCCGGGCGATCGCTATTGTTACGGCTAGAATAATTGCGATCATCAATCGAGTTTTCTATCCCATCAAGACCTACTTCAGCGGCGGTACGATTGAGCATTGATTGCTGACGATTCTTAACGATGTGATGGTGACGCATCATCAAAGCGCGGGCTTGTTCTTGGGTAGACATAATCGGATTCCTCTTTTTCTAGAAGTGTGATGGTGTTTTTTGCTTATGTTCTTACTATATCAAATAAATTCTGTAGCATAAACTACCGAATTAAAAATTTAACATAACTTTACAATATCTACAGATTCTCAGAGCAGTCAACAATTAGATAAACAAAAGATTTAACCTGGTATATAGCAGACAAGAGTTTGATGTCTGCCAAACATCTATTAATAAACGTATTTGACGAACTATGTTTGATGCACTATCTGACCGTTTAGAATCTGCTTGGAAAAAGTTACGAGGTCAAGACAAAATTACCTCTGCAAATATTCAAGAGGCGCTGAAGGAAGTCCGCCGCGCGCTTTTGGAAGCAGACGTTAACTTGCAAGTAGTTAAAGACTTTATTGTTGGGGTGGAAACAAAAGCCCAAGGAGCAGAAGTTGTATCGGGGGTTAGACCCGATCAGCAGTTTATCAAAATTGTCTACGACGAACTGCTAGCAGTCATGGGAGAAACTAACGTCCCGTTAGCAAAAGCCGATACAGCCCCAACAATCGTTTTAATGGCTGGATTGCAAGGAACAGGTAAAACTACCGCCACAGCTAAGTTAGCGCTTCATCTCAAAAAAATTAATCGTAGCTGCTTATTAGTAGCTACAGATATTTATCGCCCCGCAGCGATCGATCAATTGGTAACTTTGGGTAAGCAAATTCAAGTACCTGTCTTTGAAATGGGTACGGGCGCTGACCCCGTAGAAATTGCTAAACGCGGTGTAGAACAAGCTAAAGCTCAAGGAGTTGACACCGTAATTATCGATACGGCGGGGCGCTTGCAAATTGATGTAGACATGATGGGAGAACTAGCCCGGATTAAAGCTGCCGTACAGCCCCAAGAAACGCTGCTAGTAGTAGATGCGATGACGGGTCAGGAGGCGGCAAATTTGACGCGCACGTTTCACGAGCAAATCGGAATTACGGGGGCAATTTTAACCAAATTAGACGGCGATAGTCGAGGCGGGGCGGCGCTTTCAGTGCGTCAAATTTCCGGTCAGCCGATTAAGTTTGTAGGGGTAGGGGAAAAAGTAGAGGCATTGCAACCATTTTATCCCGATCGCATGGCATCGCGGATTTTGGGTATGGGAGACGTGCTAACCCTGGTAGAAAAAGCCCAAGAAGAAATCGATCTTGCCGATGCGGAGCAAATGCAGCAGAAAATGCTCTCGGCAAAGTTTGACTTTACCGATTTTCTGAAGCAAATGCGGTTGTTGAAAAATATGGGTTCGCTGGGGGGGATTATGAAAATGATTCCCGGTATGAATAAGCTCAACTCTGACCAGCTAAAGCAGGGCGAAACCCAGCTAAAACGCTGTGAAGCGATGATTAAATCAATGACAACTCAAGAGCGCAAAGATCCAGATATTTTAGCAAGTTCACCAAGTCGGCGGCGGCGAATTGCTGGCGGGTCGGGTTATAAAGAAAGCGATGTAGCGAAGTTAGTCAGTGATTTTCAAAAAATGCGGACGATGATGCAGCAAATGACTCAGGGCGGCTTTCCAGGAATGTTTGGGGGGATGGGCAATCCAGCCGCCGCAGGCAATCGTCCGGCTCAAGCAGGTTGGCGTGGCTATAACGATCCTGGGGGCAAAAAGAAGAAAAAAGAGAAAAAGAAAAAAGGCTTTGGTACTTTGTAGGGTAGAGTCGGCGATCGCATTACTAGATGCGATCGCCTATTCCTAAAAAATATCTAAGTAAATTCTACCTAGTCATTCCCAAACTGCGGCAACACAGTTGAACAAGCTCGTTTTAGGGTAAAAAAGTGTTGCAGGTTTCAATATTTGTTTGTGTTGGCTGGATTTTATCAGTATGTCTGCATGAATTTGACCATGCCATAGTTGCCTATTGGGGTGGTGATACTTCTGTTAAAGACAAAGGCTATCTCACCCTGAATCCGCTCAAATACACAAATATCAACCTTTGTTTAGACAAATAGTAAAAACCTAGGTATTAATTTTCCTTAATTAGCACTCAAGCGATCGCGATCGCTAAAATAAACTTAAGTTCACTGCTTGAGGATGCCAATTATGACAGGACTCTTCCAATCACAAACCTTTCCAGCTACTTTACCTGACCATACGCAGCTACCAGAATCTGACGGTACATTTGTGAAGAACTTTCAAGAACATCCTCAAAGTGTACTGCTGACAGATTCAATCGAGCCAATACTGAAACAAATCCATCCCGATGACCAATATTGTATCGGTCAAGATTCTGGCATCTACTGGCGTTTGACGCAGCCCTTAGAAAGAGGTGTTTTAGCCCCAGACTGGTTTTATGTACCTTTTGTACCCCCAACCCTTAAAGGTCAACTGCGGCGCTCTTATGTATTGTGGCAAGAATACGTTGCACCCTTAATTGTTTTAGAGTTTGTGAGTGGTAATGGTGCAGCAGAACGCGATCGCACCCCAGGTACAGGCAAGTTTTGGGTATACGAGCAAGGGATTAGAGTACCTTTTTACGGCATTTATGAAGTTGCAAAGGCTGCGGTGGAAGTCTATCATTTGATTGAAAATTCCTACCACCGCTTAGAAGCAAATGATCGCGGACATTACTTTATCCCTCAGTTAGGCGCAGAATTAGGCATTTGGCAAGGACATTATTCCAACACCGAATTGCCCTGGCTGCGATGGTGGGACGCTCAAGGTAATTTATTGCTAACTGGCGCAGAACGAGCAGAAATAGAGTTACAAAGGGCAAATACTGAAACTAATAGAGCAAATACTGAAACTAATAGAGCAAATGCTGAAGCTCAAAGGGCGGAAAAACTAGCCGCGCAATTAAGAGCGTTGGGGATAGAACCAGAAGAATAACGATTAGTCTTGTTGACTTGCAAACTGACGCGCACCTATAACCGAAAGAGCGATCGCACTTACAAGCAATATCGGGATACTATACCAAGGAAACTCAGATATAGGTAAGTAAGCCGCCGCTCGGAGTCCAATTGCGGTATAAGTTAGCGGTAATAGATACACTATGGCTTTTAACGCAATCGGTAAGGTAGCTGGATCGAAAAATGTAGCTCCCAAAAATGACATCGGGACAATGACAAAGTTGTTGTACAAACCTACACTTTCAAGACTTTGCACGTTTAACCCGACAATGACCCCTAAAGCTGAAAACACCGCACAATTTAGCACCAATAGCAGCAAAAACAACGGGTTAATAAAGCTCCAAATTTTCCCTGTAAATAGTACCGCAACTAAAATTACAGACCCCGATGTCATTAATCCTCTAACAATTCCTGCCAGCATTTTACCCACTTGCAACGCCAAGGGATGAATGGGGACTAAGAGTAATTCTTCAAAACTTTTAGTAAACAAGCGATCGCCACAAATAGAAAATGTTGTCCCCCCAAAACTAATTGTCATCGACGACAGCGCTACCATTCCCGGCAAAATAAATTCTAAATAGCTATCACCAACGGCGGGTTTAGGCAAAGAACTACCCAAACCCAAACCAAAAGCAAAAATGTATATGAGCGGAGAAATTAACCCCGAAGCCGCTACTTGAGTAATACGGACGCGCAAATCTAGCCAATCACCCCAAAATATCGTCAAACTATCAGCAAACAGCGTTCGCCATTGGGAAGAATTGTTGGTTTTGGTTAGAGAAGGCGATCGCATTTAATTGAAAAATAGTTTACTTGACTACATAATAACCATTGCTGTTGCGACATCGAGCAATAATAAAATAAGGAGAGTCACTAACCCTCCCTAAAAAACTAGGTGAAATTGATTAAGCAAGATGAGACGTAAATCTGGTAGGTCTACAGTGACAGACAAAAAACCTTTCGCATTTCTACCCGCAAGCGTTAACTACGCCACCATCGCAATTTTGGCGGCGGTGTTAATCTTAGGAATCGGTATCGGGACAGTTTTTACTTCAGATACGGGAGCAACACCAAATAACGTTAGTTCCAGTATTCAGATCGACCAAGCGGCTCCCAACCCTGAGGTGTGTATCAATAACGGTGCTAGTGCTATGGTGATGGATGCGCGGTTATTTGTCACCTTGCGACCATTTAAAGTTTATGTCTCCCAACCAACTATGCGTCCAGGCTGCGTACTGCGCCAAGCGAACTGGGTAATTTTGGAGCAACGTAACTTAGTCACAGGCGATCAAGTACGCGATTGCAGGCAAAAGTTAAATACTTTTGGGTATACCGGGGATTTGGGTAGTTCTCCAGCAATTAGCTGTATCTACCAAAGTGAAGACGCGCAGAACTTCTTTATTAATCAACCAGGAGCGGTTAACGCCCCCACTAATACCGATCAATTCTAGTGACTTGAGGATGGGGAGGCGCTGGGAATCGCGGCTTTTTGGGCAGTAAAAGGGGTTTTTGTTGCTTCCCCATTAATTGCAATTTCCCCTACTAACTTATCGCCGTCAATTTTACTATTAATGGCGATCACCCTTTCGCCTGATTCTTGGGGGAATCCGCACAAAACGGACTTATCAACATTACCAGTAAGACTTAACTGCTGCTCTTTAAATAACCCCGTCAACGTTAGTTTTTCTTCGGCGGACATTGAGTTTTGCACTTCTTTTTTTAAAATGGCGGCATTAACATAGGTTCCAGACTGATCGAGTTGGAGCATTAGAGGCGCTACTTGGGAGCAACCAGGCAAGCTATTGGTCAAAGCCAGTTGATACCTACCACCAATAGTTTTAGGCGCTTTGAGATTGCTTTCTCCATAGGCTGTAACGACATTAAATAGTAATAGTACAGAGCCAATAGCGATCGCGTAAAAAGTCAAAGATTTAGTATTAAAGTGGCTGCTCATACTTCTCCTCCTAATTTATCTGTATCCAGGCTGGGGGCAACTATCGCCGCTAAATGAGATGTAACTTGGCTGTAGCGACGAGTTATGAGCAATGAAGATTTGCATTGAATTGCCAATTGGTCGGTATATCGCCCCAAAGTTTGCCGCTCAATTCCCCAAGCGCGGCTAGTTCCAGCAATAGTTAGATCGACGCGCTCAGAAGCTTCAACGGCTACAATGATAGGTTCGGCGGATTGCTGAACTTGAATATCAATGCGATCGCGCACTGTCCGAGACAAGTTCTCCATTACTCCGCTCAATTCATAGCTCAATTCGCTATTAGTTTCTCCCGCTTGCACTACTCGCAAAATTGATAAAGTGCGGGTTTGGGAACTGGCGAGCATTCTTAACGCCAGTTCTAGCGCCAAATCGTCGTGAATATTGCCCGAATAAGCCACTAACAATTTTTCCATTGCTGTTTGCCCGCGATCAATGTAAACTCCCACATCCACCGGAGCCATACTCAAAATTTGCCCGACACGCCCACCTAAACGGTTGGTACTAAAAGCCGGACGATGCCAACCTACTAACATTAAGTCAATTTTATTTTGGCTGGTAATTTCTTCTGTAGATCGGGCGACATCATTAGTAACGCGAACTAAAGGCTGCACAAGGGCGCGGATATCTGGAGGTTCTAAAGTTCCAATCAATTGCTCTAACTGTTGGCGGCGTTTATCCATCAACCTGTCAGCTTCAGCAGGCATACTTTGAAAAGCGTAATCTTCCTCAAGTTCTACTAAGCTCAGGGGATGAACTACAGCGCTTTGGAAATTGTTAAGAGCGATCGCCGTTGCTAATTGAATTAGTCCTTTTTGGGTATCTACGTTAGCTACAGGGACGAGAATCCGGTAAGTAACTTCGGCTTTCGGTACTGCTCCTAATTCGGTTTCTGGTTCAACGGTATCTAATCTAATTAGCCGTTTAGGATAAGTCCACTCTAATAAGGGCGAAGTCATAAAGGTAGTAACTAACGCCATAATTACTAACATCGTGAACAAAAGCGGCGATATTACCCCCAAGTTCAAGCCAATATTTAGAACGATAAGTTCTGTCAAGCCGCGTGTATTCATCAACCAACCGAGGGCTGAAGCTTCACGATTTTCAATTCCACTCACTCTTGCAGCTATGTAAGTACCAAAATATTTACCACTAATTGCTACTCCGATGACGGCGGCGCACAGCCACCACAATTCGGGACGATTAAGCAATCCTATTTGCGTCCGCAGACCGCTATAAGCGAAAAATATTGGTAACAGAAAAATTAATACAAAGTCTTCGGTTTTTTCGGCTATTTCTCTTACCAAACCTTCATCTTTAGGCATAACTGCGCCTAACAAAAACGCCCCGAAAATGAAGTGAATACCGATTAATTCTGTAATTAAAGCACTCGCAACTACCCCAGCATAAATACCTGCTAAAAGTAATTGATTCATTTTACCAACGCGCTGATAATACCTAGCAACGCGCTTTAAAAACCACCGCCCTACCGTCACCATCAAGCCGATATAAATCAACGAATAGATAATTGTGGGGATAGCTCCGTTAATTGTCCCAGTTCTAGCTACAGCGATCGCTAAAGCCAGTACGCACCATGCCGTTACATCATCTACCGCCGCACAAGTCAACGCCAATGTTCCTAGGCGCGTACCCTGCAAGTTATTTTCAGTAATAATCCTAGCGAGTACCGGAAAAGCGGTAATTGACATCGCCGCCCCCAAAAATAAAGCAAAGGCGGTGAAAGATACATCTCCGTTAGAAAGCTGTGGATAAAGTAATACAGCCAGCAGAGTTCCCAAAGAAAAAGGGGCTAAAATACTGACGTGAGATACTAAAATTGCAATTTCAAGCTGACCGCTCAAATATTTGGGATTTAGTTCTAACCCAATGAGAAACATGAAAAATATCAGTCCAATTTGAGAGAGGACAAATAAATAAGGGATTGTTTCGGCAGGAAATAAAGTTGTAGCCAAATTAGGCGCAACTAAGCCTAATAAAGAAGGGCCTAGCATAATCCCGGCGATAATTTCGCCAATTACTAGCGGCTGCTTGATTGATCGACATCCTAGCCCCACTAGCCGCGAAAGTCCAATTACAATTAGCACCTCAACTAGAACAATAGCAACTGCGTTCATAGTTTCCTCAATGGGATAATCTGATGTGTCCTATGATGATTCCTTCAATAACTTCAATCTGTCAAGGTAGTTGCAGATTTTGGGGAGAAACTTAGTAATTTTAACGTCTAAAATCACAATAGCCGTCAACAAGCTTTCAGCCCTACAAGTAATCAATATATTCAAATAACGTTATATACTTACTTCAAAGCTTAGGTAGTAGATTCCGGTTATGATTTAAGTATTTACTGAAAATTCCCCTAAGTATTTTGGTTGTTAATTTTTGACTTTCATTAATATTTATGCTCTACACTTAGGTACAACTTAAACCTATAAAATGCAAAATAATTATTTGCGAAACAAGGTATTGTCTTATTCATCAATAAAAAAATCTTCATCAATTTTCTTGACTTCATATACTTCAACAGTGGATACACCAACGCCGTACTCTAGCATTAGTTGAGCTAGGCGATCGCCATCAATTAATGCAATTTTGTTATCAATTTTTGATATATAATCTATGGCTTCAGTAGAAAAGTTTGAAGTTGTAATAAAAACTCCTTTTCTAGATTGGAAGCCATGTAATGCTCCCACAAATCTTTGAATATCAGGACGACCTACAGTTCCTTCCCATCTTTTAGCTTGGATATAAATAACATCTAAACCAAGCTTATCCTCCTTAATAATTCCATCAATACCACCGTCGCCCCTTCTACCAACAGCTTGTCCAGCATCCTTGATAGAACCGCCATAGCCCATTTTCACAAGGAGTTTTACTACTAATCTTTCAAAAAAGCTAGGAGAACAAGCTTTAATGCGAGTAATAACTTCCTCAGCTACACCTTGCTTAATCTCTAAATAAGCAGCTTCTAAATACTCTTGAGGGGTTTTTTGTTTAACTTCTATCCCGTTATCAATTATTCCAGGAGTAATTTCAAGAGTTGTTTTATTTTTAAAGGCAATAAATTCAGGAAACTGATTTAAGTATTTAATATCAATTAATTGAGGATTTTGTTCTAAAACTTCACTTCCTCTAACAGTTATTTGAAAAAAGCCTCTTTTTGTAAATTCAAGAAGAACTGCTTTCTTCAGGTATGTTCTAGCTCAACCAACTCTATTATCAAAAATTGCTTGTTTACCACTAGGTAAAAGTTTTTGTCTCTCCACCTCACAAAGCTCAAAATTTATAGTTAAACCATCTATCAGATCACGTAAAGAATGTTCTTGCTGGTCAGCTAGATATTTAAGTAGAGGTAACATGATGCTTTGGAAATCGGGGATAGGCATTTAATAACTCTTGTTAACCTAGCCTACTCTTGCACAAATCCTCTCCCAACTTTGGGAGAGGGACGATTGAAATTAGATTTTTCTTAGCCTAACTGGATAAGGATAAATCTTTTATTCATACAAGAGGGCTACACCCTTTACTAGCTTTTACCAGAATTTTGCGAAAGCTGGCGATTAAGCACGTTGAGCGCCTGGTTGCCCATCTTCAACAACAAAGGATGCTAGGGTGCTGATAGTAGAATTTTGGTCGAGGATTGTAGACACTGCACGGTAATCGCTCTGCCAATTTTTGCGGGTTAGATTACAACGGACATACCCCCGAAAAGCACCATCAAAAAACTTAGTATGGGGATTATCAGTTAAAGCTGCGGTGACTGGAGCAATAAATACACTAGGAAAGTCCGAACTAATAGAAGTTCCGACAAACTCTGTACCTACAATTGGCGAATCCGTCTTGCTAAAGTCTGTTTTCAAGTCATGTACCCAACTAGAGTGAATATCCCCAGTAATCACAATTGGATTTGATGGTTTTTGCTTGTCCAAAAAGTCTAGTAATCGACTCCGGGCGGCAACATAACCATCCCATTGATCCATGTTGAATACGTCTACTTGAGGGCGAGCATCAAAGTCATACTCCCCTAACATAGTTTGTTGCGCAATCACATTCCAACGGGCTGGGGAACGATCCAAACCTCGAAACAACCAGCGCTCTTGCTGAAGTCCTGTCATCGTAGCATTTGGGTCAAAAGCGTCTTCACAACGGGGTTTGATGCCATCGCCGCAAGGCTGATCGCTGCGGTATTGGCGAGTATCAAGTACGTTGAACTCGGCTAAATTACCAAAGGTAAAACGTCGATACAACTGCATATCTGCCCCTTCAGGCGACGATGAGCGACGTAGGGGCATATGTTCGTAGTATGCCTGATAAGCATTAGCCCGTCGCGCCAAAAACTCTTGCTGGCTTTGGTTATCTTCTGAGATTGCACCAGCGTAGTTGTTCTCAACTTCGTGGTCATCCCAAGTAACTATCCAAGGAAAAGCCGCATGAACTGCTTGTAAATCTGGGTCAGTTTTGTACAAAGCATAGCGATCGCGATAGTCTTGGAGGGTAACAATTTCGTCACTATTATGCTGGCGCGGCCCGCCGGGTTGAGGCCCGTACTCATAAATATAATCGCCCAGATGCACAACCAAGTCTAGGTCTTCCTCTGCCATATGTTTGTAGGCGGTGAAGTAACCATTTTGCCAGTCTTGACAAGAAGCAAAGGCAAAGCGTAACTGATTGGGGAAATCTCCTCTAGCAGGAGCAGTGCGAGTACGCCCAACTCGGCTTAATTCATTACCTACTTTAAATTGATACCAATACCATCGTCCAGGTCTAAGTCCGCGTACATCTACCCGGACTGAATGTGCCAATTCTGGTTTGGCAATTACCGTCCCACTTTTGACAATTTGGCTCATGCGTTCGTTAGCTGATACTTGCCACTGTACAGGCACTTGATCAGGAGGCATTCCACCACCGTCAAGGGGACTAGGAGCCAAGCGCGTCCATAGTATTACACTATTTGGCAGTGGATCGCCTGAAGCTACACCTAGACTAAAGGGATATCCTGATAATATTGGTCGGGCAACTACTTTAGTTGAATGCTGACTTGCGAAGCCCGTTACCGGGCGCGCTTGCGCTATCGCAATTCCTGTTAAGGCTCCGGCTCCTATTAGCAAACTACGACGTTTTACCTTACTTGATAGCAGGCGCTCAAAATTAAAGTTATCCATCTTGGGTGGCTTTTTGGGGTTAACTTATTTAACTGTGGGCAACTCAAATCAAACCAAGCCAACACTTACTTTATTTTCTTGGGATAGTTTTGGAGTGAACGAGACTACTTTTCAGTAGTTTTTCTAATAAGTGGCTGACTTATTTTTAACCAAAAAGATCGTTAGTATTACTCGATTTAATTGCGAAGCCTAACCTAAAATTACCAACCCAAAATTAACTAACGGTCAACGTATTGTTAACATTAACTTAATCTACAAATAGTTATATGTGTAAACTACCTAGCGTTGAATTTTAAAACCAATGCAGAGACGTTGCATTGCAACGTCTCTGCACCAAAAATTCATAATTAACTTGCTGGATTATCAACCATTGATTTAATAGAATTTAAGTCAAGATTAAATTGACGCGCGATCGCATCTATAACTTCAGTTTCGGCGGGAGTTTGCACGCCATCGGCTTCAACAATTCGGTAGCATTGAGCTAATAGAGGAATTGCAAAGTCTCTATTAAGTTGCACAAGTAATGTATTTAAAGGCTGCGGCGACTTAAAATCCTCAGCAATGACTTTAAGTGAAGCTGGACTAATATTTATTGCTTGCAGTTGGGGTAAAATTTCATCCCAAGACTTCGCGGGATGACTAGCTAAAATTGTATGGACTAAAATTCGATCCATTACAACTTGTTGAGCGATCGCAGTTTCTAAATATTTCGCGCTTTGTTGCTGCAAATCGTCCATTGCTTTCGATTTCACATCTTCCGGCGACCTTAGTTTTGTTTCATAAAATCTACAGGCAGCATAACCCAAAGAGTACAACATTGCAGCGTTAGTGCTTGCCCCAATTGTTGCCCCCGCAAAAGGTACATTTCGTAGCAAACCTAAACCTACAGCTTTTAGTACGCGACTACCACCCAGACCTAAACCAAAAATTCCTAAAACTTCGCCGCGACGCTCTGGATCTTTCAAGTCAAGTCCGTACACCGCCGCAATTTGATAAATCATCTCTGCTTGTAAGCGCGTTGTCGCCGCCAAATCTACCGCCAATAGAGCTATAGCTATTCCTGGTAAAAGACTGCTGGCAAGCCCAATACCCCCTGCTTGGGTAGCTTTTTCTACCATGATCCGATGAGCAAGTTGGCTAGGTGATTCGTGAGGATAATCTTGCTGGAGCTTTTTAACAGCGCTTTGAGCTTTGGCAACATCTACACTATCGGCAGCACCTAGTAGCCAATCAAGATTGAGAAAGCGAGTCAGCCGCCGCACAAGCCAATTACTACCCACATTATCGATAGTTTCTCCCGCACCTTTAGTTACTTGGGAGAGCAAATCATGGGTTCGATCCGCCGCCTCTTGTCCAGCATCGAGAGCAATGCGTGCAATTTCTGCAACGCTTTTAGTTACGTAATCTACTGTAGAGGGCGGGTTCTTGGGTTGTTTTTGCAAATTGCTCATGATGGGGCGATCGCCTTTAAATATGTCTCTAGCCATAGTTGTAATAAAAAAGTAAGCTGAAAAACATCTATCTAATGCTTGTACTTTGCCTAATTACTCCACGTCAAAAGTAATAAATTGAGACGATCGCAACTTACGGTTTCTCCTGCTACCTCTTTCGGCATAAAATTCATAAAATATCTAGTTTCTAAAACGCGATTGCACCGGACTATTACACCCAATCATTGAAATTACTATGACTATTGGCTATGTCGCTCTTGTCCTCCACGCTCATTTACCTTTCGTCCGTCACCCTGGAAGCGATTATGTTTTAGAAGAAGAATGGCTTTATGAAGCTATTACCGAAACTTACATTCCATTGCTGCAAGTATTTGAAGGATTAAAGCAAGACGGCATCGATTTCAAAATTACGATGAGCATGACACCGCCCTTGGTTTCAATGCTCCGCGACAATCTGCTACAAGAGCGCTACGACCTGCATTTAGCCCAATTAGAAAAATTAGTTGCTTTAGAAAGCGATCGCAACAACAATAACGGTCACCTCCGCTACTTAGCTGAATATTACGTTAAAGAATTTGCCAACGCGCGCAAACTCTGGGAACACTACAAGGGCGATCTGGTCACTGCTTTTAAGCAATTTCAAGACTCTAATAACCTAGAAATTATTACCTGCGGCGCTACTCACGGCTATTTGCCACTGATGAAAATGTACCCCGAAGCAGTTTGGGCGCAAATTCAAGTGGCTTGCGAACACTACGAGCAAACTTTTGGTCGCCCACCTAAAGGTATTTGGTTGCCCGAATGCGCCTACTACGAAGGGCTAGAAAGGATGTTAGCCGATGCAGGCTTACGATATTTCCTCACCGATGGGCATGGCATTCTCTACGCCCGTCCCCGTCCGCGTTTTGGTAGCTACGCACCGATTTTTACCGAAACTGGAGTAGCAGTTTTTGGGCGCGACCACGAATCGTCTCAACAAGTATGGTCTTCAGAAGTCGGCTATCCAGGCGCGGCAGAATACCGCGAATTTTACAAAGATTTAGGCTGGGAGGCAGAATACGAGTATATCAAGCCTTTTATCATGCCCAACGGTCAGCGCAAAAATACTGGGGTCAAATACCATAAAATCACTGGGCGCGGTTTGGGATTATCAGATAAGGCTCTTTACGATCCCTACTGGGCAAAACAAAAAGCTGCCGAACACGCCGCGAATTATATGTACAATCGGGAGCAGCAAGTTAGTAATTTGCATGGGATTATGCAGCGCCCCCCCATAATTGTTTCTCCATACGATGCGGAACTATTTGGTCATTGGTGGTATGAAGGCCCTTGGTTTATCGATTATTTGTACCGCAAGTCTTGGTACGATCAAGGAACTTATAAAATGACCCACTTAGCGGACTACTTGCGAGAAAATCCCAATCAACAAGTTTGCCGTCCTTCACAGTCTAGCTGGGGCTTTAAAGGCTTTCATGAGTATTGGTTAAATGAGACTAATGCTTGGGTTTATCCTCATTTGCACAAAGCCGCCGAAAGAATGATTGAATTAGGAAGCAGAGAACCCGCCGATGAGTTGGAGTGGAAAGCTTTAAATCAGGCTGCTAGAGAAGTGCTATTAGCGCAATCATCGGATTGGGCGTTTATTATGCGTACAGGGACAATGGTTCCTTACGCGGTACGAAGAACGCGATCGCACCTGATGCGTTTTAATAAGCTCTACGAAGACATCAAAATCGGCAAAATCGATAGCGGTTGGCTCGAAAAAGTTGAGGAAATAGATAACATTTTCCCCCAAATTAATTACCGCGTTTATCGTCCGGTGTAGGTTTTAGAGTTAATTAGCACAAAACTAATGCGAAGCCCGTTACCGGGCGCGCTTGCGCTATCGCACCTTGGATAATTTTACAGGGTAATAAAGTGCGATTACCCAAGGGGTAGCGCTAGGGGCGATCTCGGCGGATTTTTTAACCTAGGATGACGCCTTTTCAACTGAAAACTTAATTTTGTGTTTGGGATTTTACCCAACTTCTAAAAGCTTTAATGGTTGCATTTCTACCTTTAATCTTACTTTGCTCAACATATTGAGGAATAACATCAAATAAAGGCAAGTTGGGAAAGTTGCGGCTAATATTTGATTTGATATACTTGCCACTTTCTAACACATTTATTTCTAAACTTTGACCGTCGTATCGCCATAATTCTGGCACTCCCAAAGCTTCGTAATTACTAAGACGGGTGCGAGAAGTGATATCAATTTCAAGTGCCAGGTCTGGCGGAGGATCGGTGCTAAGGTCTATGCGTTTTTTGCCTCTAATTGCTGCTTCATTTTGAATGTAAAAACAGTCATCTGCTTCTACTCCAGTTTTCATGCTTTCACTTTTAAAGGTTGTAGAAGCAAGGCTTCTAGCTTCAATCTCTAGTTCTTCAAGCAGCGCTTTTACTAAATCGCCAATTATTACTTTATCATCTTCATGTTCTGGCAGTGGGGTCATTATTTCCAATAGCCCCTGACTATAATTAATTTTAGCTGCACGCCTTTCTCCCAGTTCTTCTAAAATGTTTTCATACATTTGCCAAGAAACATTTTTTAGTAAAAACTGTTGCCCAGGTTGGACAACTAACTGATTTAATTCTAATAGCATAAATTTACTTACAAATTTGTCTAACTATTAAATACAAGTATAAGCTGCTTATTTCAAGTTGAGAAGTCGCTCTAAAATCATCTCAATTCAAAAGCCAACGTTTTTTAATGCGCGATACCTATTTATTGCCGCCAATCCCAAAAATTTAAGTTGTGATAAGTGTGATCGCATAACGGAATTAGGCAAAAGAGCGATCGCTAATTATTGAAAATCATTGTAATTTAAAGTAATACAATTGCCAAAAGTATTTACACTCTCTCAATTTAAAATCACTTTGTCACAATAAAAGTACAGGCTTTGCAGCAAAAAAAATGACAATAAATCAACCAAATGTACCGAATGACTTTGAGACAACAGTTTTATCTGAATTGCGTCAAATTAACCAGAGGTTAGACCATTTAGAGACTAACGTGAGTAATCTTCAACTCAAGTTAGAAAAAGTCGATTACAAGTTTGACACTTATCAAAAAGCGTCCGACTCAATGGTACGGCTGGCAACTACGATAATTGTAGCGGCGGCGACAGTGGCGGTACTACCATCAGCTTTAAGTGCAATTTCTCCCTTAATCAATGCCTTGGTTACTGGTGTAGGATCGGCAAGTTAAAGTTTATTCAACTTCGCTGCCGTTCGTAAAATCTGCCCTGCTAAAATTGCCGCGCCAAAGCCATTATCAATATTGACAACGCCCACACCCGCCGCACAAGAATTGAGCATTGTTAATAAAGGTGCAAGCCCACCAAAACTAGCTCCGTAGCCAATGCTAGTAGGCACAGCAATCACCGGACAATCGGCTAAACCTGCAACTACACTCGGTAAAGCCCCTTCCATTCCAGCCACCACGATTAGCACGGAAGCGGAATCTATAACATGACGATTATTGAGTAAGCGATGAATCCCAGCGACACCTACATCCCACAAACGCTGTACTTGGAAGCCGCAAAGAGTCGCTGTAACCGCCGCTTCTTCGGCGACAGGTAAATCTGCTGTTCCCGCCGATAAAATACTGATAATCCCAGGATATTGAGGGGCGACTACTTCAGGAGTAAGGGCGCAAATTCTCGCGGCGGGGTAATATTGCAATCCTGTAACTAGAGTTTCTAACTGAGCATAGACACTGCTTTCAATGCGCGTAGCCATCACTACAGGGTTACGCAGACGCATTGCTTCGATAATTTGAGCAATTTGGTCAGGAGTCTTGTCTTGACCCCATATCACTTCTGGGAAGCCAGTTCTACGAGTGCGATCGCTATCTATCCGAGCAAAATCGCCGACATTTTCATAACCAAGGTGTTTGAGCTTTTCTAAAGCAACGGTGGGATTTACTTCGCCTGTAGCTACAGATTCGAGCAGACTTTGCAGATTGTTAGCTTGAGTCACAGTTAATTTTTTAGGGGTGATGGGTAATGAGTAATGGGTAATGGGTAATGGGTAATAGTTCAAATTCCCAATGACCAATTCCCGATTACCCTTTTAGTTACTCTGGTACTACCTTGAGTTTATATTTATCCCACATTGTTCCGCCTTGAGAGCCGAGAGCAGAGTATTCTAATCCTTGGATGCGATCGCGTACTGCAACTAAAGACAACGGGCTTACTAGGTGAATAAAGGGTAAATATTCCTGAGTCAATTTTTGAGTTTCGGCATAAATAGCTTTACGCTTTGCTTCATCTAATTCTTGAGAACCTTTAATGTACAAACGTCCAATTTCTGCTTCCCATGGGGCTATTTCCCTTCCTATAAGCGGTTTTTCTCCTGGTGGTTCTTTTTGGTTGAAGCTGTGCAAACCACCATTAGTCAACCATACATTAGCGCCATCGTGAGGTTCTATACCACCTGTAAAACCGAGTAAGTAGCATTCCCAATCTAAAGAATTTGACAGCTTATCTGTAAGTGTATTAAAGGCAATGGGGTTGTAATCTACTTGAATGCCAATTTTACTCAAATCTTGTTTAACTTGCGCTCCCATTGCAACGCGAGTTTTATTTTCGCTATTAGTAATTAATGAAAACCTGACTCTATTGCCCTCTGCGTCTAATAATTGCTTTTTATTGTTGTATTTAAAACCTGCTTGCAACAATAATTCCTTTGCTTTTTGGGGGTTATAGTTATACGTTCTCAAGCCTTGTGCGGGGGAAATGTAAAAAGGGCTTTGAATGTCTATCGGCGAATCTTGCACAGCACCCAGACCGCGAAAGACGTTATTTAGCATGGTTTGGCGATCAATGGCGTAGGCTACCGCCTGTCTAAATTCTAAGGTATTAAACCAACGGGATTTAATTGGATCGATTAGGGGACGATTATTTCTTTTCCCTTTATTTAAGTTAAAGGCGATAAAAACCTTTTGAAACTTAGCACCACCGTTATAAACCGTAAATTTACCTCGTTTTTCTTCCCGTTTGAGCAACGAAAAGTTTTCGGGAGAAATTTCTACAACATCCAAACCTTTAGAGCGAAATTGCAAGACGATTGTATCGGTAGATTCAATGATTTGCCAGACAATCCGCTCAATATAAGGCTGTCGATTTCCTTGAGCATCTTTACGCCAGTAGTAAGGGTTACGTTCAAATATGACTCGCTGACCGGGGGCGTAACTTGCTATTTTATAAGCACCATTAACAATAACTTTGCGCGGATCTGTATCTGTTCCCCAAGTAGAGAGAAATTGAGGTTTTCCTTTAGCATCCTTAGTTGTAATCGACTTTGCTAAAATGTGTTTTGGCAAAATACCGACAGAATTTGTTGATGCTCCGGTAGTTGTGCTAAGAAAAGGTGCAAAAGGTTCGGGAAAGATAAATTCGACTTGGCGATCGCTCTTTTTCCTAATTTCGGGAAAAACCCCCCCCGCACCTACTTTTAAAAAGTCTTTCCAATCGGTCGGTATCGCTGGATTGAAAATGATGTCTTGATAAGTAAAAACAACGTCATCGGCGGTTAGCGGTTCGCCATCTGACCATTGCAAACCCGCTCTTAAAGTAAAAGTTATGCGTTTTTTATCGTCTGAAACTTGCCAAGATTCGGCTAACGCTGGCTCAATTTTTGCTGTAATCCCGTTAAGCGTGGTTAATCCTTCGCTGGTAAACAAAAAAATATGGGGAAACTCTTGGTTAAAAGCGTAGTTAAAAGTTTTTGGGTCGCCAATAGTGCTAGTAACTAACTGCGATACTTGCGCCGCTTCGGTTTTTAACTCTGTTGGGTTGCAGCTAGTCAGGCTAAAAATGAGTAAAACTGTCAGCCAAAATCGCCAGAATAAGAGGATCATTTTATTTTTCTACAGCTTTCAATTCGTAAATATTCCAAATTGGGCCGCCATAAGCTGAATATTTGATATTTTGAATGCGATCGCGTACTGCCAATAAACCAATAGGATTAACTAAGTAAATAAAAGGTAAGTATTCTTGAGTGAGACGTTGAGTCTCAGCGTAGATTGCTTTACGTTTAGCTTCATCAACTTCTTTTGCGCCTTGAACATATAAGCGACCAATTTCGGCTTCCCAGGAGGCAATTTCTCGACCTGCAATCGGCGTTTGCCCAGTTTGAGGTTTTTGGTTGAACATATGAGATGAACCATCAGGTAGCCAAAGGTTTGCGGCATTATTTGGCTCTACACCACCTGTAAAACCAAGATACACACAATCCCAATCAAGGGTATTGTCTAGCTTTTCTACTAAAGAATTGAAAGCAATATTTTGGATATCAACGCGCATCCCAATTTTGCTTAAATCTTGCTTGATTTGTGCCTGAATAAAGCCTGTACCACCAGTATTAGCTGTCAGAGTAAAACGGACTCTGTTACCTTGTGCGTCGGATAACTCGCCCTTATCGTTGTATTTAAAACCTGCTTGCTGTAACAGTTCCTTTGCTTTTTGAGGATTGTAATCGTAGGATTTTAAACCTTCATCGCGCGAAAGATAATAAGGGCTTTGGACGGCAATTGGAGAGTTTTGCGGCTCCCCTACTCCTTGAAAGATATTATTAATCATCGCTTGGCGATTGATACCGTAGGCTACCGCTTGTCTAAATTCTACAGTGTTGAACCAGCGCGATTTAATAGGATCGATTAAAGGTTTACCGTTTCTTTTGCCTTTATTTTGATTAAAAGTAATAAACATCGTACTTGATGAAGGGCCACCATTATAAATAGTGAAACTTCCCCGCTTTTCTTCACGCTTGAGTAATCTAAAAGTTCTCGGCCCAATTTCGAGAATATCTAACCCTCCCGAACGAAACTGTAATACAGCAGTATCAACGTTTTCTACTAATTGCCAAACTATCCGCTCAATATAAGGTTGAGGGTTTCCTTGCTTGTCTTTGCGCCAGTAATAGGGGTTGCGACCAAATATTACTCGTTGGCTGGTATTGTAAGCGTCTAGCTTGTAGGGGCCATTGCTAATAACTTTTTTGGGATCAGTATCTGTTCCCCAAGTAGATAAAAATTGCGGCTTCCCTTCCCCGTCTTTGGTAGTAATCGTTTTAGCTAAAATGTGTTTGGGAAGAATTGGCGTTCCTCCCGCACTGCGGAGTAAAGGTGCAAAAGGTTCGGGTACTATAAATTCTACTTGGCGATCGCTAATTTTACGCACTTTAGGTAAAGCCTTGCTTTCGCCAATTTGCAAGCCGTCTCTTGTAGATGTGGGGATATCTGGGTTTAAATAAATATCATTAAAGCTAAAAACTACGTCATCAGCCGTTAAAGGTATGCCGTCTGACCATTTCAACCCTTGACGCAAGGTAAAAACTATTTGCTTTTTGTCGTCGGAGATTTGCCAAGTCTCGGCTAAGGCTGGCTCAATTTCGGCTGTTACGCCATTTTCAGTAATCAAACCTTCGTAGATTAGAGAAAAAACGTTAGGAGACTCACTACTGAGAGCATAGTTAAAGGTTTTTGGTTCGCCGACTATAGTATCTACTAGCTGCGTTACTTGCGCCGCTTGAGATTTAAAATCATTAGGATTACAGCTACTAAGAGCGATCGCAATTACAACCGTTAATAGTCCTACCAACCACCGCCGCATCGAGGGAAAAATCGCAAACATCTGGCAAAGTTACTAAATCTCTATAGTTTACAAGGTTTCCCCAAACAGCATCTAATTGTCTACCTTAAGTTCGTAGATATTCTAAAATGCGCCTAAAGCGGAGAATTTGAAGTTTTGAATGCGATCGCAACTACTAACGTTAGTATAAAAGCTATCGATTTACGCCCCAATTGTAAAAAGTCATAACTTATTTAACATATTTATATTGATTTGCGGATTTTGGCGATCGCACTTGCAAATTTATTTTCAACTATAGCGAGATTATCAGTTTTCTATTAGAAATCTTTATCGCCAGTAACGCTTACCTTTCCAAAAAACGCCTAAAATCACCCCCACTAACTGTAGTTGATTAACGTCCGTTAAAAAGGCTGGTATAGGGATGTAACTTCTAATTATTAAGCCAACAATTAAACATAAAATTAAAGACCAAAGCACCCCAGCATTAATAAAAACTTGTTTTTTTAAGGTTTCTAGTAAAAATACAGCTAATGCACCAATACCAACACCGATCGCACTAATGGTAAATAAAGATAATAAAGGTGAGTATAACGTCGCAGCTAATATTCTGACGATTATAAACTGCGTCACTTCATTTAATTGGTCATAAGTTAATCCCAGTACCAACTCTAGAGTAGTGACGATTATCAGCGTCATACTACTGACGATTATTAGCGAAGTCCAGGGTAAATATTTAAGTTGACGTAAGGGGTTAGCCATAATTAATTAACTAGATACTAATAAAACTACTGCATAAGCGGCGATTCCTTCTTCTCTCCCTACAGCATCTAATTGTTCGTTTGTGGTGGCTTTAACACCGATACAATCGGCGGGTATTTGCAAAACTTTTGCTAGGCGATCGCGCATACTAGAAATATATGGTTTTAATTTCGGACGTTCGGCGACAACTACTGAATCAATATTGCCAATTTTCCAACCGCGATCGCTAATTAATTGATTTACCTTACTTAGTAATACTAAACTATCTGCCCCCGCCCACTGAGAGTCGCTAGGGGGAAAATATAGCCCAATATCTCCCAACGACAAAGCGCCCAACATTGCATCCATAATTGCATGAGTGAGTACGTCCGCATCGCTGTGTCCTAGCAAACCCAACTCATGAGGAATTTCTACCCCGCCCAAAATTAAGCGGCGATTAGTGCTTAGTTGGTGGATATCGTAGCCATTACCAATCCGAATATTAACCATAGTTGAAATTTGAAAATATATATTTTTATTAAACTTTTTGATCTAAGTAACTTACTACTGTCCTTCTCGCTTTTTTGACCAAACACCCCTGACATACTTATCCCTGTTACCACCAATACCATTAATCCTAATCGGTTCAAAATTGGATAAGCTGCATAAGGAGGTTTGGAAAATTTAAGTTTAACTTGCAAGGAGCGCGATCGCTTATTCGCCTTTTTTGGTTCTAATTATAGCCATAAGACGCTAACTTATAAAATAGCATTGGACAATGTAGCCACTATATGAGTAGTATTGTTTTTGTTTTTTGGATGATTAAAAAAGAGATTTACTGATTTATTTATTAAATTAAACTCTACTCCACGACTCTTGGATAAAACTGATAGCGATTTGAATTAATGGCCATCCCAGCAAACAAATTAATGATGCCCAAGTAGTATTAATATCTAACCCTTGACGGACAGCAACAATTACAGCAAGTAAACTCCAAACAGACAAAACAAGCTCAATTGGTTGTCCGAGTAGTGGAATCAGCGTTAAAAAGTTTAATACTTGAGGAGCATAAGCAAAACCAATAGGAATTAACAATTCTCTAAAACTTGGCGAATTTCTCCTTAACCGTCTACCAATTAGCCAAATAGTCAACGTCCAAAAGTAATAGCCAGCAACAATACTCAGCGCATCAACCAAAAGTGCTAAAGGCAAAATAGAGATTGCTGTCCAATTAATGATAAAAACAACCCAAGTACCTATAGCATGGGAAATTGCGGCTAAAATTACGATGGTTTGAGCGACGCGATGAGTTATAGCATCATTCGGGGCATTTTCGTAGAAATTAGCGTCTAGGGACAAAGCACTAGCTAAAGTTTTTCCTAAACCCTTTCTTGTCTCTTTGTTCCTCACTATTGGTTCCTAATATTAATAGCTAAGTGTAAAATACTATTTAATTGATTAACTATAATTAAATGTGGCGACTATTAGTTAAATTAATTTTTTGGTTGCGGGGTGGAAGTTTAAAACTCTTAACTATAGCCCTAATAATTTTATTGGTTTGGGGAACACTTTCGCCAGTTGGAACCTTAATTTGGTGGGCTGATGAAGGCGTACAACTGCTGGGATTAAAAACCAATCCTAAAGTTATGCCTATAAGCCCTAATACTTCAATTTCTAAATCTTCTCAGTTAAATTGTTATATTGTCTTTCTCCCAGGAGTAGGAGATTTTTCCGCAAATCAACTCACGTCCGGCGAAGAATTATTTTTAGATAGTTTAGTTGCTGCTCATCCTAATTGTATCGCCGTCAGCGATGTTTTTCCTTACTCTGCCGCCAATGAAAGCTTGGGCGGAAAGCGGGTACTTGCTCCATTATGGAATTTTGCTGATCGCGCTCAAGGATGGTTGGCAATATCAAATGTAGTCATTAAAATTCGTAATTTGTGGCGATTTGCAATTTCTGCCGATCCCCGTTACGGCCCAATTTACAATCAAGGTATTGCTACAGCTATTATTGAGCGCATGACTGCCCAGCAGCCTATACCAGAAAAACCGCAAATTATTCTTTTAGGGACTAGCGGCGGCGTACAGGTGGCTCTAGGTGCGGCAGATTATCTTAAGCGCAGATTAGAGGCTAACATTGTTGTAGTTTCTTTAGGCGGTGTATTTGCGGGAACCAATGGGTTTAAAGTAAGCGATCGCGTTTATCATCTGCACGGCAAATTTGATTGGGTAGAAAATATTGGCGCGGTTGTATTTCCTTCTAGGTGGCGTTGGAGTGTAGCATCGCCTTTTAATCAAGCTCGGTTGCAAAATCGTTATACGGTAGCAAGTTCCGGCGCTCACGCTCACGACGGAGCGGAAGGTTATTTTGGTGAAAATTTGCATAACAAAGGCGTTACTTATGTAGATTTGACCTTGCAACAAGTAAATCAATTACCGATCTGGTTAGCAAAAAAGTAAGAGTAGGATTATTTTTGTATAAATATTTACACTTAAACTTAGTACAATATATTTTTTTAAGTAGCATAATAACTTAAATATCTCAAACCTAGGCTGGAAGAATACTGGCGGTTTTGCCTCCTAATTAGCGATCGCCTAAAAAATCTTTCTTCATAGCCTTTGGAAGACGTAACAGCAAATCAAAAAATGCTATCAAACTAAAGAGACAAGTATAGGAAAATAGCATGAGTCAAATTTCAGGAAAAAGCATCATTATCACGGGTGCAAGTAGTGGTATTGGAGAGGCTACAGCTAAAATGTTAGCCAAAAGGGGCGCTAAACTAATGCTTGCTGCCCGACGCGCGGACAAGCTAGATAAGTTAGTAGCAGAAATTGAAGCCGCCGGAGGAACCGCCGCTTATCAGGTAGTAGATGTAACCAAACAAAGTCAAGTCCAAGCTTTAGCCGACGAGACATTAAAGCAGTATGGCAAAATCGATGTCATGGTTAATAATGCTGGGATTATGCCCCTGTCTAGGCTCGATCAACTCTTAGTAGAAGAATGGGATCGCACCATAGATATTAATATCAAGGGCGTACTCTATGGAATTGCGGCGGTACTACCAGCGATGCAAAAAGCGCAAAGCGGTCACATTATTAATATATCCTCGGTTGCGGGTCATGTAGTGTTTCCTAACGCCGCCGTTTATTGCGGGACTAAGTACGCCGTCCGAGCAATTACTGAAGGCTTACGCCAAGAAATAGGTAAAGATATTCGGTGTACAATTATTTCGCCGGGAGCCGTTGCTACAGAGTTGACTAATCATATTACTGATGAAACTGCTGCAAAAGGAGCCAACCAGCTTTATGAAATCGCCATTGGTGCAGAAGCCGTAGCCAGTGCGATCGCCTACGCCATTGAGCAGCCAAAGGAAGTAGATATTAATGAAATCCTTTTGCGTCCTACTGCTCAACAGTTGTAGTTGCAGTAATTAAATCCGGCTGGGTTTGGGGAGTTACCTTACCTAAACCCAGCAAAAAAGTAACCATAATGAGCAAAACTAAGGTTTTTTCTAACTAAAGCTACCTTAGTTTCTTTAGAAAGCCAGTTTTAAAATCGACACAAATAATATAGATACATTTTTAAGTTATGGTTACAATTACAAGTTGGTGTGAGTAGGCAGCAATTACTACCTAAAGAATAATGACTATTTGTTTATCTCCAGTTTCCCGTTTTCAATCTGTAAGTTTCGATTTAAAGAATCCTCAACCAATTCCCTATCAAGTTGCTGTGCAAGTCAAATACCTGCATTTAGAGGCAGAAATTGAATCGCTATTGTATCAATTGCAGAGCCTAAATAAACAGCGCCTAGCTACTAGCCCAAGCTCTGTTCAAGAATAGGCAATTATGAACTCAAGCAGCTATCTAGTTAATAATTTTTTAATAATCGACAATTTGATTTTCAGTTGATCAAATCTAACTAATATGGTAAGTTTTTCAACTCACCTTTTAATTAAGCAAGGTTTTAAATAATTAAAAACGGGTAAAGTCTTAAATTTAAGACTTTACCCGTTAATTTTATCCGCTAGGTTTAGTACGCAAGAGTTTCTAGAGTTTCGCGCAAATAACTCCGTACTTGATGATCTAAGCTCAAAGACTGGATTTGATTGTCAAAACTATAATGCTCTAATTGCCAGCGTTGAAAACCAGAACTAGAAGCGATCGCATCTTTTAGTCGCTCCCAGATGTGGGGTTGCTCTGAGCGATCAGTAGCATTTAGAAAACGAGCCATATATTTTTAGTCCTCAGTTTTCAGATTTTGTAATTATTTGGGGCAAGAATAGAGAATTAGATATAAGTATCTAATTCTCTACCGTTACTTTCTTACCTCCAGAGATAGGAAAGTGAGCTTTACTTACTAGCCGCCGCTACCATTGTCAGCGTGCGGCGCTTAGTTACCATTTGATAAGCATCAATGATGTCATTTTCTACCCAGTCATTAAACTTATCAATGCCAATACCGCATTCGTAACCAGCATTAACTTCGCGGACATCTTCTTTCATCCGTTTGAGGGAATCAAGAGCGCCATCAAACACAACTTTACCGTTTCTATTGACGCGCACTTTGCAGTTGCGTACAAGTTTACCTGATAAAACATAACAACCAGCCACCGCACCACGTCCAACGGTAAATACCGCCCGAACTTCGGTTTGACCAAGGGATTCTTCTACAAGCTCTGGTTCGAGTAGACCTTCTAAAGCGCCTTGGATGTCTTCTAAGAGTTTGTAAATAATGTTGTATTCGCGAACATCTACCCCTGCCTCATCAGCAGCTTGTCTAGCTCCACTTGCAAGAGTCGTATTAAATCCGACAATTACAGCGTTACTAGCGGCTGCTAAGTCGATATCTGTCTCAGTAATTTCTCCAGGAGCAGCTAACAGCAAGCGAATTTGAACTTCATTTTGTGGCAATTGTCGGAGCGAACCAATAATTGCTTCTAAAGATCCTTGAACATCAGCTTTGATAATCAAGTTGAGTTCTTTGAGTTCTCCTTCTTGAGCTTGAGCCGAGAGGGTGGTCAAAGTAGCTCGTCCTTGCATCAATCGAGATTGGCGTTGTTTGTCGGCTCTCAACTGTGCGATCGCTCTTGCTTCTTTTTCGCTCTCAAATACGTCAAATTCATCTCCGGCGGCGGGAACTTCACTTAATCCCAATACTTCCACCGCAAAAGATGGACTCGCTGCATCTACTCGTTTGCCTCGGTCATCCACCATCGCGCGGACTTTACCAAAGGCAGAACCAGCCACTAAAACATCGCCGACTCTCAACGTCCCGTTTTGCACTAACAGCGTTGCTACCGAGCCTTTAGCTTTATCTAGGTGAGCTTCAATTACTGTACCTTTTGCCAAGCGATCAGGGTTAGCAGAGAGTTCTTCGACCTCCGCTACTAGCAAGATCATTTCGAGTAAAGTGTCTAAATTCTCGCCTTTAATTGCACTAACGGATGTCATGACAGTATCTCCGCCCCATTCTTCCGGTGTCAAGTTGAACTGAGTTAGTTCTTGCTTAACCCGATCTGGTTGAGCGCCTTCTTTGTCAATTTTGTTAATGGCGACAACAATTGGCACTTTAGCGGCTTGAGCGTGGCTAATTGCTTCAATGGTTTGCGGACGCACGCCGTCATCGGCAGCGACTACTAACACGGCAATATCTGTCACCCTAGCACCCCGCGCCCGCATCGCTGTAAAAGCTTCGTGACCGGGAGTATCGAGGAAAACAATCGGCATTTTCTTGCCGTCGTGGTCTACCTCCACATGGTAAGCACCAATATGTTGAGTAATTCCCCCCGCTTCACCTTGAGCTACTTTAGTTTTGCGGATGGAGTCTAGTAAGGTAGTTTTGCCGTGATCTACGTGACCCATAATTGTCACGACGGGCGGACGACGCTGGAGGTAATCTAAGTCCTCGACCTCTACCATTTCGGTAACTTTACGAGCTTCAGCTTCGGGGGCTTCAACTTCAACCTCCGTGCCTATCTCACTGGCGACCATTTTAATTGTCGGAATATCCAAGTTTTGGGTAATATTAACCGCCATACCCTTGATAAACAATATCTTAACGATATCGGTATCGGGAACTGATAATTCTTGGGCTAGTTCCTGGACGGTCAAATTTCCCGTAACTACGATTTTTTCTGGACGTTCTTGTTTTTCTTCGGGTTCGTGGCGACGGCGATTGTCGCTGCGAGACGAGCTAGATTTTCTGCCTCGTATTGGTGCGGCGGTAGTTGTGATCGGGCTTCCGGCAGGAGTCACACGGGCGGCTTTTTGCTTGGGCGGACGGGCTACAGACAAGCTAACTTGTACTGGTGAGTCGGAGTCGAGAGCGTCGTCTAAATCTTCCTCATCTTCTAAGTCAATAATTGGCTTAAGGCGCTTAAGTTTTGTTGCTGCCTTGCCAGTTTTAACTGAATCTTGCCCGTCGTCGATGATTTCTTCTTCCTGCCATTTTTTCGCTCCGCCCTTTACTGGACGCGGTAAGGTGGGGCGTTTTAGTAGTTCTTCAGTTTCATCGTTCAGCCTGACGCTATCATCGTCATCAGGGCGATCAATGTCATCACCAATCGCCGCCGTTGCTTTCGGGCGCATTGGTTTGGGGCTAACGGCATCACTTCCCCTAATTGGTCTTGGTCTATTTAGTTCTACTCCTGGTTGACTTCTAGGAGTAACGTCTGCTCTTGCTCCTACAGGGCTAGTGCGTCGAGTTGGTCTGTCTGGACTTGCATCACTTCTTACCCCATCAGGGGTTGCCTCGATCGCGTTTTGCTGTTGGTGCTTTCTTAATAATGGTCGCTCTGGGGCATTTGCTGATAAGTTAGCTGTTTGAGCTATTTTTGCCGCCATTGGTCTACTTGGTGGCTCAAATTGTCTGGTTACGGAGGCTATACTTTGGTCTTCCGAAGCATTTTGGTTTTCAAGATTAAATTCTCCGTTGGGCCTTGATAGTCGTGCTGGGGCAGGTCTAGTGGGCGCGACTGGTGGGTTGTTCCGGGATACAGAGGGACTTTGTATTTCAGACTCGTAATCGGTATCTTGTAATTCTGGGTTATCGGAATTGGCGAGATTTATTTTGGGTTTACGGATTTCCAAAATTTGTTGTTTGTTAGGAGCAGGTTTTGGTTTAGTAACGTTGGACATTTGTGAGTTTGCCTTTGAATTAGCTGTGGATTCTTTGCGTTGGGGAGGTATACCTACGGTTTGTTTTATTTGTTTTTCTGCGGCTGTCCTAATACGCTCTGCTTCATCTTCTGAGATCGTGCTACTGTGACTTTTTACGCTGATATCGAGCTGTTCGCAAATGGCTAGTAGCTCTTTGTTATCCAAATTTAATTCCTTTGATAAATCGTAAATTCTGACTTTAATGTTGTTCATCCACTCTTCCTTTTTGCTTGACAGTTGTAATTGAATGGTCGCTTTAGGGTTTGATAATGGCTGCCATTCACTGAAGTTCCGGGTTATTGGTTGTGGTTCATTTTTTTGCCCGTGCCTCCAACCAAGAAAGAGAGATGTTTTCGTCGAACCAAAGGCACACTGTCAAGCAGTTTGCACCTATAACTTTTAAAGGTGTAGCTTTGCTGGGGGCAACACCTCTAAGAATGGCTTTTCTGCCAATTTTTAAGCAATAGCTCCCTTGAATAAAGCTAGTTTTGCTGGAATAAGGCAGTCGCGTTTGCGGACTTGTTGTGTATGTATGGCTGTTTTTGTTTTCTTGCACTAGCCTAATTTAAAAAAATTGCTTTCAATTTGCCTATTTAAGTTAAATTATCTCAATATCCTATTATTTTACTATTTTGGCACTAACCTACTCGCAATGTGGTTAACATCTATTGACAAGTAATTGCGCTGGTGGAATGCCAAAATGCTTGGTGTCATTAAAAAAATAATAGTTGTGCTTTTGGGGCTAAGTCAAGGAGGGGGTGATTATAGGCGCTGCCACAAGGTGTCATAAACCCCTGATGGTATCGATGTGCGAAGACTTCGCCCTAATCGATTTTTTTTTTGCGCCGCCTGCAAGCAATCTACTTGCGGACAAAGATAAGCCGAACGCCCCATACCTCGATCTAATTGTAACTGCCCAGAGGGATTGACGCGGATAATTCGCCAAAATTCTTGTTTTAGTGCCGCGCGGCGGCAACTAATACAACGGCGATAGTTAGGTTTCATGGATGCAGTGGGGGCAACAGATAAGAAAATTGTATGATTAATACTTTGTTTTGGTCTGTTTGTTTATCAAGCTGTAACATCTGTAGGTTCAATTGCCTCAGCTTGTTGATATTGATCCTCGTCTTCGTCGTATTCTTCCTCTTCCTGTGCTTGGGCTTGGTATTGGGCGGCTAATTCGGCAAATTTGGCATCTTCCGCTTCTTGATCGTACTTGTCGCGGTCTTTAATGTCGATTTTCCATCCAGTCAACCGGGCAGCTAAACGGACATTTTGCCCTTCTTTACCGATCGCTAAACTAAGTTGATCTTCTGCTACTAAGACGTGGGTTTGACGGTTATCGGTATTCATTAGCCGCACTTCATCTACTCGTGCAGGACTAAGGGCGTTGGAAATATAGGTTGAAGGATCGGGCGACCATCGGATCACGTCGATTTTTTCTCCACGTAATTCGTTAACTACTACTTGAATCCGCGAACCTCTAGCACCAATACAAGCGCCTACGGGATCTACATCGCGCTCTAGAGTGTCTACGGCAATTTTAGTGCGGGGCCCAACATAACGCGAGGGGGGGTTTGCTTCTCTAGCTACGGCGACAATGCGGACAACTTCATCTTCTATTTCGGGGACTTCGTTATCAAAGAGGTAGACAACTAAACCCGCATCAGCACGAGAAACTAATAGTTGGGGGCCTCTTTGCTGACCAGTGCTAACTTTTTTCAAGAAAACTCTAAAGGTGGCGTTGGCGCGGTAGTTATCGTTGGGCAATTGTTCGCGCTTGGGCAATTCCGCTTCGACTTCTGGCTGACCAAAGCCGCTATTGACTGCCATAATTACTGATTGGCGTTCAAAGCGTAGCACTCTTGCTTGGAGTACCGCGCCTTCAAGTTCAAGATATTCTTCTTGAATCATTTGGCGCTGGCGATCGCGCAATTTTTGGGCTAATACTTGTTTAGTTTGCATTGCCGCCATGCGTCCAAATTCTAGTTTGTCTGGGGTGACATCTAAAATTACTTCGTTTCCTACTTGGGCATCTGCTTCAAATTCCTGCACGTCGCTAAGAGCAATTTCGTGGTCGGGATCGCCAACATCGTCAGTGATGGTTTTTGTGGCTAAAACGCGAAACCCACCGTACTCTACATCAAGTTCTACTTCAAAATTGTCAAAGTATTCTTCGCCAAAAATCTGTTTATCAAAGTTTTGAGTGCGACGATAGCGTTCGTAACCTTTGATTAAAGCTTCTCTAAGCGCTTCTTGGACAGAATGCTTAGGTAGATTTTGTTCGCGACTGATATTTTCAATCAGGTCTTTGAGTCCGGGAATACTAACCATTGACATAATAAAACCTTTATAAGGGACAATTTTTTACTATTTAACGCCGCTCGTTTAATTGAACTTTTGTTACTAAAGAGCGGGGAATTTCGACTTCTCGACCTTTGATATTGAGATAAAGTGTAGTGTCGTCGCGGCGAATTAGCTGCCCTGTCCACTCTTGTTGTCCTTTGTGGGGACTAGAAGCGCTGACTATGACAGAAAACCCTTTAAAGGATATAAATTCGCGATCGCTTGTTAATTCTCTGGATATCCCAGGGCTAGATACTTCTAATACATAGGCATCGGGAATAATATTTGTCTCCTCTAAAGTTGCTTCTATTGCCCGACTCATGCGTTCGCAGTCATTTAACCCGGTGTCTTGCTGGGGATTGCGAATATCAATTCTTAGTACGGGCGGGTTTTGATTAGTATGAAAAACCACTCCAACAACCTCCAGTTGCAATTGTTCTGCTACGGGGGTCGCCAGTTCGATAATTTGGGGAATTAAAGGGTGAGCCATTTTAGGACACAAAAAAAGTGGGCAGATACCCACTTCCTGAAAAACTATTTCTAAGAAGTTGTTACGGACAATCAAAACTTGGCTGTCTGTACTTTGAGTTTATCTCATTGGGCGATTATCGGTGTAGGAAGGAATTGCGAACTACTTAATTACCCATTACCAATTACCCATTACCCAAACTATTAATAACGAATCCGGGGATCGATATAAGCATTGAGAATATCGATCGCAATACTAGCAAGCACTACTATCGTGGCAAAAAATACTAATATTCCCTGTACTGTGGGGTAATCTCGCAGGGAAATTGCTTCGTAGAGTCGATTTGCTAATCCTGGCCAAGAAAACGTTACCTCCGTTAGCACCGCTCCCCCTAGTAAAGACGCAAAGGTTAATCCCAAAATTGTAATTACAGGAATTAGGGCATTTTTTAAGGCGTGACTGATTAAAATTTGCCGTTCTGAAATGCCTCTAGCCCTTGCTGCTTCTATATAGTCGGCGCGGAGGGTTTGTTTGAGGTTGACGCGCACAATCCGCTCAAAAATCCCGCTTAGTAATACGCCCAAAGTTAGGCTAGGTAAACATAGGTAGTACAATGCTGTAAAAAAGCTGCCTAAGTCGCCTTTAAGTAAACTATCAATGGTATAGAGTCCGGTGAAACCTACCGGAGTAGGGGAAGAAACGGGAAAGCGTGAACCTAAAGGAAACCAGCCTAGCTGTACAGAAAAAACTAATTGTACGAGCATTCCTACCCAAAATAAAGGCAGTGCGTAAGTAATAATTCCAAACAATCGCCCCCCCACATCTAACCAAGAATTGGGACGAGAAGCAGAGATTGCACCTACGGTAATGCCTACTATTAAAGCCGTCGCCATGCTAAAAACTGCTAGTTCTACGGTAGCGGGGAAGTATTGCTTGATAGTGTCCCAAACTACTTCGCCTTGGCTGGTAATAGAAGTTCCCAAATCTAAGCGCAGCAGGCTACTTAAGTAACGCACGTATTGCAGCCACAGGGGGTCTAGTAGTCCCAATCGCAGGCGGTACTCTTGTTTGACACTTTCAGGGGCGCGGACTCCTAGCACCGCATCCACCGGGTCGCCAGGGGTTGCACGCAAGAGTAAAAATACAACGGTAGTGATTGTTAGCAGCATAAGCGGTACTAACATCAAGCGAACGAGGATGTAATATTGCAGAGATTTGGATCTTGACATGATTTCAACCTTTGCTCATTTGCCAAAGTGGAAGTTTCAAAATCGGGTCTATTTGCAAGCCTTGCACTCCTTTTTGAGCAAAAGCATAGTCTTTTGTTTGCACCAAAGGAACGGCGGGTACATCGGTGGCTACTAATTCTTGAATTTCGGTGAAGATTTTTTGTCTCGCTTCGGGGTTTTGTGCTTGGCGCTGCTGGGCGATTAGTTTGTTCATGCGATCGCTATAATAAAACGATCCTTGGCTTTGACTCGCGCCTTCGGTGCAACCACCAGCTTCGCTACCTTTGATGCAGCCTAAAAAGGGTTGAATGTAGTTATCAGGATCGCCAAAGTCTGGATACCAATCTAATAACGCTATTTGGTATAGTCCTTTGCCGATATCGCCGAAAAATGCCGTTGATTCTGCTGCTTGTGGTTGAATCTCAACTATCCCAGCTAATTTCTGGCTGACGTATTCTCGCAACAGACTAGCTATTTGTTCTCTAGTTGTAGAAGTTGCGGGATAAAATACTTCTAACTTGAGCGGATTACTAGCGTTGTATCCCGCTTGGGCTAAAAGTTCTTTTGCTTTAGCTATATTGGCATCACCGTACTTAGTTTGAAATATTGGTTGGTAGCTCTCGAAGGTGCTAGGAATCATGCTGTACAAAGCTTCTGCTTGCTTTCTGTACACGCGGTCGGTAATTAGCGATCGGTCAATTAAGGCAGCTATTGCTTGTCTAACTACTACATTATCTAGGGGTTTTTGTTTGACATTAAGCATCATGTGGGTGACGACATTGCTTTTTTCTTCTAAAGCTTGCCATCCCTTTTGATTTGCTTGTTGTTTGAGACTTTCTACTTGATCGGGACTAAAGGCTAGGTAAGCAACATCTACTCCACCTTTAATGAAGGTATTGTACAAATTCGCCGAATTACTAAGAATTGAAATATCAATGCCTGTATTCGATGGCTTTGTACCCCAATACTTAGGAAAAGCATCCATTTTGACTAATTGCGGGGAAAATTCAACTAACTTGTAAGGGCCAGTACCGACAAAAGTACCGGGTTTAAATTTACCTACGCCAAGTTCGTAAGCTTTGGGAGAAACCGCACACATTCCCGGAAAAGCAAGTAAAGAAGGAAACGCTGCAAAGGCAGTTTTAAGTTTAATTGTTAGTTCGTACTCCGCCGATGCTGTAACAGATTGCACTACATCAGATAACAACGAAGCAGGTTTGCCGCCATTACTAATAAATCGATTTAACGAAAATGCCATAGCTGCGGCATTAAACGGCGTGTCGTCGTGGAAAATAACCCCTTGACGTAGGGGAATTATGTAAGTTAACCCATCGGGGCTAATTTTGGGTAAGGCTGTGGCTAGTTGGGGTTCAAGGTCGTTTGTACCTAGCTTGTAGGTGTAAAGGCGATCGCTTAAACTTGTCATGACGTTATTACCCGCAAGTTCGTAATTATCCGCCGGATCGAGGGTACGCGGTTTTAAGGTTGTTCCCACGCTCAAACGAGTATTAGTTACGGCGCTGGGGGTGGTGGTTTGGGTTGCATTTGGGCGGCTATTACAGCTAACTACCAGCAAACAACATACAGAAGCTAAACCTAAAAATTTGAATATAGATATCCATTTTTTGACAGACAAGCGCAAATCAATCATGTTTGAAATTAACTACTCAATTAAATACAAGCAACAGCTTAGTTAAATTGAATAGTACAACGGAAATGATTTAGCATCCTTGGGCTTGACGTAAACTCGCTGTTGTGGTTCTAAATTTAGTTCGTCAAAGCGATCGCGGCTAAGGTGAGCGGTAACTACTTGACCGTCATCTAATATTAGTTCTGCCTGAATTTCCCAACCTAAATGAATTAACCGATTAACTCTTGCGGGTACGGTGCTGCCATTATTTGGATCTTTTTCGATTACCACGTCTTGAGGGCGCAAAAAGACTTCTGGAGACGCTGAGTGAAACCCATTACCTTGAAACATTTTGGAGTTACTAGGCAAAACATTGACTGGGCCGATAAAACTCATGACAAAGGCGGTAGCTGGATGATCGTAGATTTGGGCGGGTGTACCGATTTGTTCGATATTGCCCTTATTCATGACGACAATTTCGTCGGCTACTTCCATCGCTTCTTCTTGGTCGTGGGTCACAAATACTGTTGTAACGTGAACCTCATCATGTAGCCGTCGCAGCCATGCTCTTAAATCTTTACGCACTTTGGCATCAAGAGCGCCGAAAGGTTCATCTAAAAGCAATACTTGGGGTTGCACCGCTAAGGCTCTAGCTAAGGCTACGCGCTGCCTTTGACCGCCCGATAATTGCGATGGATAGCGATCGCCTAGTCCCATCAATTGGATTAATTCTAGTAATTCATTGACCCGCGTTTTTATTTTTGCTTTGCTGGCTTTGCGAATATCTAAACCAAAGGCGATATTTTGCCGTACTGTCAAATGTTTAAACAAAGCGTAGTGTTGAAACACAAAGCCAATATTGCGTTCTTGGACGCTTTGGGCGGTCGCATCGGTTCCTGTTAGCCAAATTTTACCGCGATCAGGCATTTCTAGCCCCGCAATCAGCCGCAGTAACGTTGATTTGCCCGAACCTGATGGCCCAAGTAAAGCTACCAAAGAGCCGCTTTTTATTTCTAGGTCAACTCCATCAACGGCTTGGAAACTGCCAAACTTTTTGGAGACGTTTTCAACGACAATTCCCACGACCGAACCTCTTTATAAATTAGAAGGCGTTAAATCTAAAGGCATGAATAACATTATCGTTTAACTCGATATTGCGATCGCCTTTGATCTTTAGCTTGTATTTCCCGGTTTATCTATAGGGATACAGTAGTTTTTATAGCATATATCTGATGGTGGCAAAAGATTAGCGTCAAAAATGCCAAAATTGCCAATGATTACTTAACTTTTATATGGAGTTGTTAAGCTGTATTTCAAAATAGGCAGATATTGCCCCTTTTGAGGTGAAAGAGCAAAAAGTCCGTGATACCATGCAATTCTTGCTGTAGAAGATTGGGAGAAGCGCTTTGACTTTACGAGTTGCGGTTGTTGGCTCAGGGCCAGCAGGTTCATCGGCTGCGGAAACCTTGGCGAAAGCAGGTATTGAGACTTTTTTGTTTGAGCGTAAGCTAGACAATGCCAAGCCTTGCGGTGGGGCAATTCCTTTGTGTATGGTTAGTGAGTTTGATTTGCCACCACACATCATTGACCGTAAGGTGCGGAAGATGAAAATGATTTCGCCCTCCAACCGCGAAGTAGATATTAATTTGGTTAATGAAGACGAATATATTGGGATGTGTCGCCGTGAGGTGTTGGATGGTTTTATGCGCGATCGCGCAGCCAGCTTAGGTGCTAATTTAATTAATGCCACCGTCCATAAACTTGATATTCCAACTAACAATACCGATCCTTATACAATTCACTATGTAGACCACAACGAAGGTGGCTCTCAAGGTGTAGCTAAAACTTTAAAAGTAGATGCAATTATTGGCGCTGACGGTGCTAATTCACGTATTGCTAAAGAAATTGACGCTGGGGATTACAACTATGCGATCGCTTTTCAAGAGCGCATCCGTTTACCTCAAGCTCAAATGGACTACTATAACGACTTAGCAGAAATGTATGTAGGCGATGATGTTTCGACAGATTTCTACGCTTGGGTTTTCCCCAAATACGATCACGTAGCCGTCGGTACAGGAACTATGCAGGTACACAAAGCTAGTATCAAACAATTACAAGCAGGTATCCGCGCACGCGCAGCTAAAAAATTAGTTGGCGGCGAAATCATCAAAGTTGAAGCTCACCCAATCCCCGAACACCCCAGACCTCGCCGTGTAGTTGGTAGAGTGGCTTTAGTCGGCGATGCGGCGGGTTATGTTACTAAGTCGTCAGGGGAAGGAATTTATTTTGCGGCAAAATCTGGGCGGATGTGCGCCGAAACGATTATTGAAGTTTCCAATAGTGGCGCAAAAATTCCCACCGAAAACGATCTTAAACTTTACCTCAAGCGCTGGGATAAAAAGTATGGCTTGACTTACAAAGTGTTGGACATTTTGCAATCAGTGTTTTATCGTACCGATGCTACCCGCGAGGCGTTTGTAGAAATGTGCGCTGATATGGATGTACAGAAGCTAACCTTTGATAGTTATTTGTACAAAACTGTAGTTCCAGCAAATCCTTTTACTCAACTCAAAATTACTGCTAAAACTCTGGCAAGTTTGATTCGTGGTAATGCTCTTGCGCCTTAAAGATAGGTTGTAAGAATTTAAACAAATCTTCCTGGGGTGGGCTTCTAGCCTGCCCTTACTTGTTTAAATAGCACGATCAATTTTCAAAATCTTCACGTACAACCCCTGGAAAATCTAAAATAAAGTCTGCGCCATAAACTTTTGCAGGGGTTTGAAAGCCGCAGGTATATTCTCCCGCCAGTACCTTTTGCACAATTTTTACAGCCGTTAAAGCAGTAAGAGTATAACCTTCTGGGCATTGCAATCTCGAACTCAATCGCTTACCCGTACTATCTTCTACTTCTCCCCATAGATAGGTTTTTCCCTCAGCGCGTTCGGTTTCACTAGGCCCTGGAGGCTGATTTTGAATTAACTGTTTTTGAAAATTCTGCACTGCTGGCAATTTTAGCAACCAACCAACATAGCGAAGTGCGATCGCTAAAATACGTGTGGAGGCAGGAAACGCGGCATAAACTTCTATATTGGGAATACCTGTACTGTAAAAAGCTGTAGCTACATCGCCCCAGGGAATTGTTACCGCTTCAACTTTACCCTGTCCAAAGTCAATTGAGCGAGTCTTAAAAGCCGCCGGAACAGTCGTCAAAACTCCATCGCGCCTAATTTTTCCTCCTTGATGTTGAGCTTCTATCATCGTGTTAGCCGTGCCTCTAGAGATGCGTCCTAATGTTTGAAACCCAAGTGCTAACCGTATTGCTGATGGTAGTCGCCCTTTGAGGTGGGCGGCGAGACAGTCGGAGGGAACAACATCAAAGCCGACACCCGGAAGTAACATCACTCCGGCGGTTTTTGCCAAAGTATCCTGAGAAGCGATTTCTTCAAATACCCTAATTTCTCCCGTAATATCCAAATAGTGAGTTTGAGAACGCAAACAGCCAGCAACCATAGGTGCAGAAGTTTGAGAAAATGGCCCCGCACAGTGTAGCACTACTGTTATGTCCGCTAAAGCCGAATCAGTTGCTGATTGGTTATCTAACGCAAAAGCGCGGTATTCTAAACCTAGTTCAGTGGCAAGAGGGGCAACTTTTTGAGAGTTACGAGCCGCTAGAATTGGTCGCAGTCCTTGTTGTACCGCTAACCGAGCAATTAATTCGCCCGTGTAGCCGTTAGCACCATATAACAAAAAATTTGGAGTCATCTATTTATCGACTTGATCGTTAACTTCTATGATTAAAGTTTAGTATTTGGACTTGTTTATAGTGTCAGTGCGATCGCCTAAAAAGCAAATAACTACCAATCAACCACTCCAGCGTCTATTTGCTTACAGTAGCAACTATCGAAAGCAACTTTGGCTGGCGACTACTTGCTCAATTTTAAATAAAATCTTCGATCTCGCACCACCAGCTTTAATCGGGATTGCGGTAGATGTAGTCGTTAAGCAACAAGATTCAATTATTGCCCAGTTAGGAGTAAAAGATGTTTACAGCCAATTTTTAATTCTTTCGGTCTTGACGGTAATTGTTTGGATTCTAGAGTCAGTTTTTGAATATGCTTTTGCTCGGTTGTGGCGCAATTTAGCCCAAAATATTCAGCATGACTTACGAATAGACGCTTATAGCCATTTGCAAGAGTTGGAACTTGCCTATTTTGAAGAACGCAGTACAGGCGGTTTGATGTCGATTTTGAGCGATGACATTAACCAGTTAGAGCGATTTTTGGATGTAGGCGCAAATGATTTAATTCAAGTCACTACCACGGTACTAATTATTGGCGGTGCGTTCTTTATTTTGGCTCCTGGTGTGGCTTGGATGGCAATGCTACCAATGCCATTTATTTTGTGGGGGGCGATCGCCTTTCAACGCCGTTTAGCTCCCCGTTACGCTGCGGTGCGCGAAACGGTAGGTTTGCTTAATGGGCGGCTAACTAATAATTTGACTGGTATTACAACTATTAAAAGTTTTACTACCGAAGAGTACGAAATTAATCGGTTGAGGAAGGATAGCGAAGCTTATCGTCAAAGTAATCGTCATGCGATCGCACTTTCGGCAGCTTTTGTCCCGTTAATTCGGATGATTATTTTGGCGGGTTTTACAGCTTTGTTGTTGTACGGCGGTTTGGCGGCGGTAAGGGGCGATATTTCTGTCGGTACTTACAGCACTTTGGTATTTTTAATTCAGCGCTTATTATGGCCATTGACTAGATTAGGCGAAACTTTCGATCAGTATCAAAGGGCGATGGCTTCAACTACACGGGTAATGAATTTACTCGATACGCCAATTGCAATTCGTACAGGCAATATTTCGTTACCGCAGGTATTAGGTGAGTTGGAGTTTGAAAACGTCAATTTTGCTTACAATGGGCGCAACTCCGTAATTGAAAACCTGTCTTTACACATTCCGGCGGGGAAAACGATCGCTATTGTTGGTTCTACGGGTTCGGGTAAAAGTACCTTAGTTAAGCTATTACTGCGGCTTTATGAGGTGCAATCGGGAACTATTAGCTTAGATGGGGTAGATATCCGCGAGTTAGATTTTAAAAATTTGCGATCGCATATTGGTTTAGTTAGTCAAGATGTGTTTTTATTTCACGGTACAGTAGGCGAAAACATTTCCTACGGGACGATTACAGCTAACGAAAAAGAGATAATAGCGGCGGCTAAAATTGCTGAAGCGCACGAATTTATAAAAGAACTTCCCCAAGGCTATGAAACTATTGTGGGGGAACGAGGACAAAAGCTATCGGGGGGACAAAGACAACGAATTGCGATCGCCCGTGCCGTTTTAAAAAATCCGCCCATACTAATATTAGACGAGGCTACTTCCGCCGTAGACAATGAAACCGAAGCGGCGATTCAAAGGTCTTTAGAAAAAATTACCGCCAATCGAACAACTATTGCGATCGCTCATCGCCTTTCTACGGTACGTAATGCTGATCGCATTTATGTGATGGAGTATGGCAAATTGGTAGAACAGGGAACTCACGAGCAGTTGTTAGCACAGCAAAAAATTTATGCGAGTTTATGGCGCGTCCAATCGGGCTTAAAGACTCTTGAAAAGTAGTCACATCATATTTAACGGATCTACATCAATAGTCAAGCTAACTGAAGGCGGACAATGCGATCGCACTTCTTCCCAATTAGGTAATTGTGGCAAAGATTCATCGGTAAATTTAACCATAATTTGCCATCTATAACGGTTAGCTACTCGCAAAATGCTGGCGGGTGCTGGCCCCAATATTTCGTAAGCCGTATTTGCCAAAACCTCGGCTATCTTTTGCGCTGTTTGTTCTACAATCTCCGCATCTACACTACTTAACCGCAATAAAATTAACCTTCCATAGGGCGGATAATTCAACGCTGCTCTTTCGACTAACTCTGTAGCAATAAAAGGCTCGAACTCGTGCTGTTGTACCGCCTGAACTACAGCATGATCGGGGGTGTAAGTTTGGATAATTACCCGCCCTGGATCGTCTCCTCTACCTGCTCTCCCAGCCACTTGGGTAAGGGTTTGAAAGGCTCTTTCACTCGCCCTGTAATCTGCCAAATGCAGCAACCCATCCGCCGCCATTACGCCAACTAAAGTAACTTGGGGCAAATCTAGCCCTTTAGTCAACATTTGAGTACCCACTAATAAATCAGCTTCTTTATTGGCAAACTGGGTTAATAAGTGGCGGTGAGCGCCTTTTGTGCGAGTTGTATCGCTATCAAATCTAATAAAACGCAACTGGGGGAACTGCTGAGTTAATTCTTGCGCTACTCGCTGCGTACCACTCCCAAAAAACTTTAAGTATGGTGAACTACATTCAGGACAATTGCGGGGATGCGATCGCACATAATTACAATAATGACACTGCAATAATTTACTCGCTTCAGCCTCAGTATGGTGATAAGCCAAAGAAACGTCACAGTTGGGACACTCTATGACATAACCGCAACTGCGACAGGATACAAAGGTACTATGTCCGCGTCGATGAATAAATAATATCCCCTGTTGCGATCGCTCTTTCATTTCCTCCAACGCCTCTTGCAAGGTGCGGCTAAATATGGAACGATTGCCTAATTGCAACTCATTACGCATATCTATCACTTCTACAGGCGGTAAAGGGCGCGATTGTATCCGTTCTGGTAAAGCTAGGTAATAACTATTATCTTTATTTCTATTTACCCAAGTTTCCAACGCTGGAGTCGCCGAACCCAAAATTAACGGACAATTTTCTAACTCTGCTTTCCATTTAGCAACATTTCGCGCATGGTAGGTAGGAACAGGACTATCTTGTTTAAAACTATTATCGTGTTCCTCATCCAAAATTATCAAACCAAGCTGAGGTAAAGGCGAAAATACCGCCGAACGTGTACCAATGACTACTTGGGGTTCTCCTGTTAGCATTTGTCGCCAAGTGTCGTAACGTTCGCCATCCGATAAAGCGCTGTGATAAACGCAAACTTTTTCCCCAAAACGAGCGCGAAACCTGTCTGTTAATTGCGGGGTAAGTCCAATTTCTGGAACTAAAACTAAGGCTGATTTGCCTTTTGCGAGTAACGGTGCGATCGCTTGTAAATATACTTCAGTTTTTCCCGATCCTGTAATTCCATGCAATAATACTTCTGCTACGCCATCTAAACTGTTAATAGTCTCCAAAGCCGCAGCTTGAGCAGTTGTTAAGGTTTTTGGGCGATCTTGCGCTTGTAATGGCGATGTTTCTTGGCGCAGAACTTCGCGCGGTTCAATTACCAAAAAACCTTTAGTTGCTAGGGTTTTCAGGGTAGGTAAAGTAGTTTTGCACAATAAAAGCAATTCATTTAACCACAATTCACCACCGCGATCGCCCAAAACTTGGATTATTTCCTGTTGACGCTTATTTAATTCCGGCGACAATACATCCCCAACTAGGGTTACCGCCTGTTTTGTCTGTGGTTTTGAGTACCTGGGCAATTCTAAATAACTTTCTACCCAACCGCGTTTTAAAAGTTGCTCTACTCCCCAATTCGCTCCTTTAATCTGGCTTCTAATATATTTAACGCTGTAGTCACCTTTACTTTGAGCTTGAAGCAATTGCAATACTTGAGCAGCAGTAGTAGGTAAAAAAGTCTCTGCCCCTAAAGGTATATTTTCTACCTTTAGACGGATGCGGCGCTGACTTCGCCCTAGTAATCCTGGTGGTAAAGCAACCTTAATTACCTGTATCAACGAGGTATAGTAATAATCGGCTACTTGCTGCAACAATTCCCAGTAATTTGCACTAAAAAAGCCGACGCTGACGACTTCTTCAACTTCGCGGATTTTGTTAATAGGTATATCAGCGTTTGGTTGCTCTAATAACCGAATTGCGATCGCGCCCACTTGTTGCGTACCAAAAGGAACACTTAAAATACTACCTGGTTGCGCAAATGACATATTTTCCGGCAACTTGTACGTATATATCCCCGTAGCGCCGGGACAATCTACCAGTACCTCAATCCAGTATTTAGTATTGTTCGATCTTGTTTGATAAGTGCTTACAGGCTCCGCTACTATAAAATTTGACCCGTTTAACTTAGGAATATACATAAAAGCTAGACATCCGTAATTAAAGCTTTAGTTTAAAATATTATCTTTTTTATACCGACTGCTGTTCAAATAAGTGGCAATAATTACAATTTTGTATAGGTAGTATTGAATACTGACTTTAAAAGTTGTTACTAATTTTACGCAACTACTTATTTTAAAAGGCATTATTTTCTCCCCATCGGTAGAGAGTAAAGCTTTGATATATATGAGATTCTGTTTTTGAGGTTAATAAATCAGTAACGTTTAGGTATAAATGTCTAATCCTTTACTAGGAATCCCTTAAATAAACTTTTCTAGCACAACAATCAAATATTGCCATCCTTCATTGTAAAGACCTACATACAAAAGTAGTTGTTAAAACAATAAAGTTGCAAAGTTTGTTCATAAATTTCGATATTTTGGTTGTAATTTCATCAAATATTACTTAATAAATTACCTAAAATTAACTTTAAACATCGATTTTGGTAGCAGGATATATGTCAATTTAAGCAACTTTTGGCAACTTAACGTAGTCAAGCACAGAAATAAAACAGATTGAATTTAGAGCCTCAGTAAAAACCCTTGTTTTTAGATTAACGTTAGGATAAAAACAGAATTAGCCAAATAACTAATAGGAGAAAGTTATCGTATTAAAAATCACCATCAAGTTTAATATCTACTTATCTAAAAGGCTATCGGCTTAAGAATGAATAGGTTGAAACAAATTGTCTTCACTTATTTATGTAAAAGCATTGTTGTTACAAAGTACATCAGTTACATCTCACCTAGACGTAAATATGAATATTACTGAATTAGACTCCATCGATGTTTTATTGCCAATCGAAGAAATAATTGGTTCTCCGACGGATGATTTAGAAGAAACATCTTTAAATATAACCGCCGGAGAAGAAATAGAAGTTGCAGAATCGGAAGATAGAGATGGAGATAGTTTAGCCGCCGCTAGACCATCAGGATACCGTAAAACCGATTCAGATGACGCAGTAGGGGCATTTTTTAAAGAGATGGCGCGTTATCCGTTACTAAAAGCAGAAGAAGAAGTAGAGTTAGCAAAACGAGTACAGTTTTTAGTAGAAGTAGAAGAACTGAAAAAGCGCCTAAGTAGCGAATTAAATCGTAGCACCAGCCAAGCAGAAGCCGCCGCCGCACTCTGTTTAACCGAACGCCAGCTAGAACAAAAGCTGTATCAAGGTAGAGTAGCCAAGCGCAAAATGATTCGCTCAAATCTACGTTTAGTAGTATCGATTGCTAAGAGATATTTGAATCGAGGAGTACAGTTTTTAGACTTAATTCAAGAAGGAGCAATGGGATTGAATCGAGCTACAGAAAAGTTCGATCCTGACAAAGGTTATAAGTTTTCTACTTACGCTTATTGGTGGATTAGACAAGCGATTACAAGAGCGATCGCTAATGATGCGCGAACTATTAGATTGCCAATTCATATTGTCGAAAAACTAAATAAACTCAAAAAAGCCCAACGAGAAATTAAGCAAAAACTACATCGCAACGCTACAGAAAACGAACTAGCAGAAGCTTTAGATACAACTCCCGAACACCTGCGTCAGTTGCAACAATTAAGGCGCAAATCGCTGTCTTTAAACCATCGAGTCGGGAAAGAAGAAGACACTGAACTTGTAGATTTACTCGAAGATGAAGAAGGACAATCGCCCGAACAGCAAATGACTGAAATGATGATGCGTCAAGAAATTTGGGATGTATTAGCCGACGTACTAACACCTAGAGAAAAAGACGTGATTTCCTTACGTTATGGCTTAACAACTAGCGAACCTTGTACTTTAGAAGAAGTAGGCTGCTTGTTCAATCTTTCCCGCGAAAGAGTGCGACAAATTCAAAGTAAAGCTATGCGAAAACTAAGACGACCCCAAATAGCTAAACGGTTGAAAGGTTGGCTAGTATAAAATTTCTGGGTAATAAAAATTGAAAGTAGCGAGCGCACCTACAATCGCAAAAAGAGCGCAAAATTATCCGCCAACTAATTTAGATGGATTTTAGTTAGGGAGTAGATTTTAGGAAAATCCCTAAAATTTTAAAGGTTTGATTGAACCAAACTTAAAAATCATTTAAAGTGAAATTTATAAAGCGCTTATTGCCAAAACCATGATTTTTATCGATTTAACCTTAAAAAGTACCGCCTTTCCAGTATCAGTACAAAGAAAAACCAGCGAAGACGCGGAGGCGGTTTATACCGAGATTGTAGCGGCGATGCGCTCCGGGCAACCAGAAATTATGGAACTAACGTGTGATCGCCAAACTGAAAAAAAAGTAGCAGTGCGTGTGAGTGAAATTCTCAGCATCCAGATCGCTCAAAAAGACGGTTCCGCCGTTGGTGGGAATAGACCACCAGGATTTTTTGCTTTAGGTGAAGCTACTTAATCACTAAGGTAAAGATGGCGGAAATTGCCGTTCAAGGGACTGACTTAGATTTTAGCTGGCATCAAGGAGAGCAGGTTTTAAACGCCTGCTCTTTAGAAGTACCCAAAGGCGAATTTTGGATGCTTCTAGGCACTAATGGCAGTGGCAAATCTACTCTCCTTAAGTTATTAGCCGGGTTATTAACCCCTAAGTCAGGATTGGTGCAAATTTTGCATCCTGTTGGCTTTGTATTCCAAAACCCCGATCATCAATTGGTAATGCCTACAGTCGGTGCAGATGTAGCCTTTGGATTGGTGGAAGAACAATTGCCAATTTTTAGAGTCCGCCAGCGCGTTGAGGAAGCCTTAGCCGCCGTCAATATTCTAGAGTTGCAAAGAAGACCAATTTATGCGCTCAGTGGTGGGCAAAAACAACGAGTAGCGATCGCTGGAGCGATCGCCCGTCAGTGCGAAGTATTGTTATTAGACGAACCTACAGCTTTACTAGATCCAGATAGTCAATTAGAATTAGTCGCCCAAGTCCAAAATTTAGTCAAAAGTCGGGGTTTAACTGCTCTATGGGTAACTCATAGATTAGAGGAGTTAAATTATTGCGACGGGGCATTTTTGCTAGATCGGGGATCAGTAGTAGATCGTGGCGATGCACAACGATTAAAGCAACGTTTGATTCAATCCCCACCGCCGTAATAATAAAAAATTTGGCATTGAGATAAGTCAAAGGTTAAGCCTTAACTCTTATCACTATTATGCAAGGGCAAATTTTAGACCCCCAGATTAGTCTAGGGGTTTTTTCTTGAGAATTTTAACTTACTCTTGGGGGGCAGTTTCAAGCTCTGAATCTGAATCTGAATTTGAATCTGAGCTTGACTCTAATTCCTCTGGAGGAGCCGCAGCTACAGGAGGTTTGGGCTTTGTGGGTTTGGGGCCGCGCATCAAAGCCATATTCATGGGCGGTGTCGCTGGTTCTTCTTCCCGATTAGAGCCTTTTCCTCTACTTTTAGACCTTTCTTTGCCTGGTATGGAAGGAATCACTTTACGCTTTTCCGGCGATACGGTCGCAACTTCAAGACCATCTTCAACGGCGTTGGGTTGAGTTTCCTGTATTTGGGCTTCAACTTCACTAGGAGGAGCGATTGGACGCTCTGATTTCTTAATCGGCGATGCGATCGCAACGTCAAGATTATCTTCAACGGCGCTAGGTTGAGTTTCCTGTATTTGGGCTTCAACTTCACTAGGAGGAGCGATTGGACGCTCTGATTTCTTAATCGGACGTTCCACCATAAATTTTGCACATTTATTTATTAGTATTTTTGCACTGTCTTAGTATTTTAAGGAAGTTCAAACCCAAATTAAAGTTGTAGCACAGCACCGTTGACTCAAGATCGCTAGTCTAATTTAAACAGTATTGGCAATAGAAGACTTAATACTGCCAGTATCAACCACCACCGCTCCTTTAGATTGTCCGTTTTGCCCTACTGGGCGACGCGCTTCAATCAAACTAATTGCCCGGTTGACGGTTTCCGGTAAAACTACGACTAAGCCACCACTAGGAGCTTCATCTAGAGCTTTATTAATTGCTTCGGTTTCATCTAAAACTATTTGGTAATTGCAATCTGGCTTGGCTTGCACAATGCCTTTAGCAATCAATTGAGCCGCCGATCCCCGCTCTCGTCCCCGCAAGTCGTCATCTTCTTTAATGATGATGCGCTCAAATATTTGTGCCGATAGCTTGCCTAAAGTCACAAAATCCTCATCGCGGCGATCGCCTGGCCCGCCAATTACTCCCACTCGCTCCCCCGGCCAATTGCGGACAAAGCCCCCCAACGCTTCGTAGCTGTGGGGATTGTGAGCGTAGTCTATCAGTACGTTGTAGCCACCCAAATCAAACATATTCATCCGCCCTGGTGTTTGGCTCACCGAAGCGCGGAAGGTAGTTAAACCTGCGCGGATTTGCTCAATACTTACCCCTTGGGCAAAAGCTGCCACACTAGCAGCCAAAGCATTGGCAATCATAAAGGGCGCTCTTGCTTCCATAGTTAAAGGTACATTAACAGCTTGCTCAATTCTTAGCGTCCAATCGCCCTTTAGAATCGATAGGTAGCCGTTTTCATAAGCCGCCGCCAAACCGCCTTGCCCAATGTGCTGCTGTACCAAAGGATTATTTAAGTTCATGGTAAAGTAGGCAAGCTCAGAATTAACACGCGATCGCATTTGAGCTACTAATTCATCATCCGCATTTAGTACGGCATAACCCTTGGGCGTTACAGCTTCAGCCACTACACTTTTTAAATGTGCCATCTGATTTACGGTATCAATGTCACCAATGCCCAAATGATCGGCCGCCACGTTTAGCACTATGCCCACATCTGCCGCATCAAAAGCCAGACCAGAGCGGAGAATCCCCCCCCGTGCCGATTCTAATACAGCTATTTCTACCGTGGGATCTTGCAAAATTAGTTGAGCGCTTTGCGGTCCTGTGTTATCTCCTGGCTCTACTAAATAATCGCCGATATAAGTGCCGTCAGTAGTTGTAAAGCCTACCGTCTTTCCGGTTTGCTTCATAATATGCGCCAGCAGCCTGGTGGTCGTAGTTTTACCGTTTGTTCCAGTAACAGCTAATATCGGAATTCTGCTGGGTTTACCGGGAGGAAATAACATATCTAGCACTGCTCCGGCGACATTGCGGGGTATGCCTTGACTGGGGCATACGTGCATTCTAAAACCTGGGGCGGCGTTTACTTCGACAATTACGCCATCTACATCGCGTAACGGCTTACTAATATCTGTCGTGACAATATCTATCCCAGCAATATCTAAGCCGATAATTTTTGCTACTCGTTGCGCCAGCCAGACATTTTCGGGATGAATATCATCAGTACGATCTACCGCAATACCGCCCGTACTCAGGTTTGCTGTAGCTCTCAAGTAGCATATTTCGCCTTTGGGTAACACCGAAGTTAGCTCGTAGCCCTGCCTTTGTAGTAATGCTTCGCTTGTACGATCTACTTCAATTCGGGTCAAGACATTTTCGTGTCCTTCTCCCCGGTGGGGATCTTGGTTAATGATTTCAATTAATCTAGCTACCGTATTTTCACCGTCACCGATCACATGGGCGGGTACGCGCTCGGCTACCGCTACGACTTTACTATCAACCACTAGCACCCGGTGATCACTCCCGACATAGTAGCGTTCGACAATTACCGATTTTGAAACTTCTTTAGCCGCATCGTAAGCACTCTCGGCTTCCTCTAGCGTCCGAATATCAATAGTAATTCCTCTGCCATGATTGCCATCAAGGGGCTTAATTACAATTGGATAACCGCCGACATCTTCCAGCGCTTGGGTCAATTCGTCTAAATAATTAATTACCGTACCTCTTGGCACTGGTACTCCAGCACTGGCTAGTATGCGCTTAGTGCCTTCTTTGTCGCAAGCAAGCTCTACCCCTAATATCCCTGTGCGATTGCTCATTGTTGCTTGCAATCGCTGTTGATAAACACCATACCCCACTTGAATCAAAAAGCGAGTATCAAGAGCCATCCAGGGGATACCCTTTAATTGAGCTTCTTTGACAATTGATTCGGTGCTTGGCCCTAAAGACGCATCTTGAGCCAATTCTCTCAAATCTTGCAAATCTTGCTCTAGGTCTTCTTTAGCATAACTACCTTTTTCTACAATACTTTGACACAGGCGCACGGCGGCTCTAGCGGCATAACGTCCGGCTTGTTCGTCTTGATACTCAATAACTACTTGATATATTCCCGCGCTAGAGGTTTCGCGGGTACGACCAAAACCCGCTTCCATCCCCGCCAATTCTTGCAATTCTAGGGCTACGTGTTCGATAATATGTCCCATCATCGTCCCTTCTTTTACCCGGCTAAAAAAGCCACCCCGACAGCCTGGAGAGCAAAAGTGTTCCTCCAAACTTGGCAACGCCGTTACTAAACCTTCATAGAAGCCAGGAATTTCATTGGAGGGCGATTCTGCAAGTTCTTCTAAATCGAGTCGCATGACTATGAGTTTATGTCGTCGAATGCTCCAATAGTTGGGCCCGCGTAACGTCTGGATTTTTAATATTCTCATGTCTATATGCGTTTGTTGATTCGCCACCAATTAAATAGTTTCTACCGGGATTTGACTAATTAACTGTTCGTGGATAACAGTTTTTTGCCTAACCTTTGTGCCTTTAGTTGTCAAATGACTATTAGCAAAAATATTTTCTGACTTACGCCTTAGTGTACAGGTCTTAGCTAGAAATTTGATGTATCGAGGCTAAAACCTTGCGTTGGTTGATATGGTAGCGATCGCCATGACTCAACACGTGCAAGCGTAAATTATGCAGGCTTAAGGGATCTGTAGCCCCCACCCTAGGCTGATTTGTATAACAGTTTGCCCCAGGATCGACAATTGTTACTGTACCTTTGCCCATAACGTGCAGCCAGCCATCACTTTCTACCATTGCACAGGTATCTTCATCAATCCCAATGCCCAGGCGATCAGGGTGAGTTGCGATCGCGCTAATCAATCTTGCCATGCGGTTGCGGTTTTGAAAGTGCTGGTCTATAATCACTTCTGGCAAAAAACCTAATCCCGTAGCCAAATCTACTAGCGATCGATTAGGCGATTCTCCGCTACCACCCCCAGCAATCATATGATGACCCATAATGGCGGCTCCAGCGCTCGTTCCGGCTAGAGTTATTTGCGACTTTTGCACCCTTCGTCTAATAATTTCCATTACGGGAGTATCGGCTAATATTCCACACAAGCGCAGTTGGTCGCCACCAGTTATAAATACTCCTGTACAAGCTTCTAAGCTGGCTTGAATTGCCTCATCGTCGCATTGTTCTCGTTCTCTAATATCAAGAACATCAATTTGTTTTGCCCCCATTTCCGTAAAAATGCTTGTATACCGTTCGCCGATAATACCTGGTTCGCGCGAAGCGGAGGGAATGATGGCAATGTGAGCGTCTGTAGCGCCAGAGCGATAAAAAAAAGTTTGGAGAATTTCTTTGCCATGAACTTTATCTTCTGCCCCACCAATAACCATAACGGAGGTTTTCGTTGCTTGGGGTGTCATTATTTCCAATATTTGAGCTTCTAGTTGCAACATAGTTTTTTTCAATAGCCTCAGCAAAATTTAACGCTCCAGTATTTTTGATGCGGGTTAATTTGTTTAACCTAAGTTCGCCTCACGTTTAACCCCTAAGCACTGCAAAACCTGGCTTGACGAGCAAATTTGCTGAGGATTGCTCAGTATCTCTTGAATAATTAACACTGGAGCAAAAATAATTCGCAAGATGTCACAATATTTAAACATAATTTAATCAACTAAAATAACCTTGCTTGGAGAGATTTTTTACTCTTCTGATTATTTTCCCTCCCTTTCTCATACAAAACAGTGCGATTTGATATTGTTAGCTTATTTCCCGACTTTTTTACCTCTACCCTAAGTTCAGGGCTATTAGGTAAAGCCTTAGACAAACAGATCGCCCAAGTGCATCTAATTAATCCCCGTGACTTTACTACCGACAAACATCGCAAAGTTGACGATGAACCTTACGGTGGGGGGGTGGGAATGTTGTTGAAACCAGAGCCAATTTTTGCGGCGGTGGAGTCTTTACCTGTTCTACCCCGACGGGAGATAGTGTTAATGACACCCCAAGGGCAAACCTTAAATCAGCCTTTACTCAAAGAATTTGCCACTAATTACGACCAATTAGTAATTATTTGCGGTCACTATGAAGGGGTAGACGAGCGCGTGCAGTTTTTAGTAACTCGTGAGGTGTCCTTGGGGGATTTTGTCCTAACGGCGGGAGAAATTCCGGCTCTAGCGCTAATTAATGGGGTGGTGCGCTTGCTACCGGGGACTGTGGGCAAAGTTGAATCTTTGAGCGCCGAAAGTTTTGAAGGGGGATTATTAGATTATCCGCAGTATACACGCCCGGCCGATTTTCGCGGCTGGAAAGTGCCGGAGGTTTTGCGATCGGGCAATCATGCAGCAATTTCTAAGTGGCGCTACGAACAGCAATTACAAAAAACCCGTCGATGTCGTCCCGATTTATTGGAAAGTTGATTATTAGTTGCAAAAATGAGGTCGCATTTCTAGTATGGCTCCCTACTCTATATTTCCATTAATCCACGGTGATCGTAGTATTCAACCGTTTTCTCTAAACGGTTAGTCTCGCCTTCAGCGTCTTTGAGTAAGTCATCCCAATTATCTGGAGGATTTCCATCTTCAAGCATTTTCTTAAAAACTAAATAAGCATCAGTCTTACTTTTGTAAGCTCGCTTAGAGTTGTCATCGTTAACCCAAGCGAAAACAATGATTTTGCCCTCTTGATGATACCTAAAAAATAGTCGATATTGCTGAAAAAATTTAGCTCTAAACCAGTGTTTATAATCATCACCAAGGGTATTACCTTGACAATAATCATTCCGTGTTGGATCTTGAGGAATTACCTCAAAGGCTAACTTCGCTACAGCAGCTAAACGCTTCGTGGCATTCTTCTTTTTGTAATCTTTGGGATGTTTTTGACGCAATTGTTCAACTTGCGTCAAAAGTTCTTCAAGTTGATCGAGGAATAGAGAATGAGCAAATATGTTCCAACCATTAACCACTAGCGGTCGATTTGCAGACAAACTTATTCATCCTCGTCCAACAGTGGTGCGTCAAGATCAAAATCAACTTCAGCAACTAAGGACTGAACACGGCTTACTAAATCAGAGCTAATCCCTTGTAAGTGCTGAGGATTCTTGCCGATATCTTGTGTAATAAAATTTAAAAACTGCCCTAGTATCGGATCGCTCTGGGTCTTTTCAGCACGAGAAATTACTACTTTACCATCAGACTCGATGGTATAACAGATTTTATCGCGCTTACTCAAGGCAAGGACTTTGCGAATGTGATCGGGAATTGTCGTTTGATAGCGATCGGTGAGAGTAGATTCTGAGCATGGGGCTAGTGTTTTAGCAACCATAGCAACCTCCAATTTTGTCGTAAAACTCTATTTTTAAGGTAATGCAATTGCATTGTCTTGTCAAGAATAATTTTACTGTCCTTAGAGCTTGAAATTGTTACTTACAGGAAGGCGTTTGACCCTTGGCGGTCACTTTTAATCCCTAACTCAATTAAGCGATCGCACATCTGCGATATAGAATAACGAATTCATTCAACAAAACCTGTATTTTAGTGATAACCTGCTGCTTGGAGAGTAAAAAGCCTTGCATAGCGACCATTGGCGGCTAATAACTCCTCGTGGGTTCCTTGTTCAATTAATTCGCCATCTGCTAAAACTGCGATCGCATCTGCCATTCTGACGGTAGAAAAACGGTGAGAAATTAAGATTGCCATTTGATGTTTTGCCAAGCTGCGAAAGCGGTCAAATATCTGTACTTCCGCCTCTGCATCCATCGCGGCGGTGGGTTCGTCTAGTACCAAAATATCGGCTTTAGTCCGCATAAACGCACGAGATAAAGCGATTTTTTGCCACTCACCCCCCGACAATTCTTGTCCATCTTTAAACCATCGCCCTAACTGAGTTTGAAACTTATCGGGCATTTTTTCGACAAAAGCTAACGCCATCCCTTTTTCGGCGGCGGTTTTCCATTTAGCTGCGTCTTCTAGGTATTCTACATCCCCCACGCCTACATTTTCGCCGACAGTAAATTGGTAGCGTACAAAGTTTTGAAATATTACCCCAATCCGCTTATGCAGAGCGTTCATATCCCATTCTTGTAAATCTACCCCATCTAAAACAATTCGCCCGCTACTGGGGGTATAGAGCCGCGTTAACAGCTTAATTAGCGTAGTTTTGCCCGAACCATTAGCACCGACAATTGCTAATTTGTCTCCTGGTTTTAGGTGTAAGGAAACGTTTTTTAAAGCAGGTTGTAGGCTACCCGCGTAAGTAAAGGAAACATTTTCAAACCGCAAGCCATCCCCAGGAAGTAAACCAAAAGTACATTTACCCAATGGTTGAGGAATATCTTGTTCTAAGAACTCGTACAAGTTAGAAAGATATAAGTTGTCTTCATACATTCCGCCAATGGAACTAAGGAAACTTGCAAAAGTAGTTTGTCCTTGGCGAAATACTACTAAATACATTGTCATGTCTCCTAAAGAAATGCGCCCTGCGATCGCTTCAACTACAATCCATAGGTACGCAATGTAAAAAGCCGATGTACTAACTAACCCCAGCAAATAACCCCATATTCCCCGCTTTAGGGTCAAGTTGCGGTCTTCGGAGTACAATCGATTAAAAATATCCCGGTAGCGCTGCAACAGCATTGCACCAAGCCCGTACAACTGTACTTCTTTAGCAAAATCTTCTCTGGCAATTAGAGTCTCTAAATAGGTTTGCTCTCGCGTTTCTGGTGCGCGCCAGCGAAATAGGCGAAAAGCTACACCAGCAAACTTAGTTTCGGCAATAAAAGCAGGTACAGCAGCCAGAATCAGGACAATTACAACCCAACCAGAGAATTTCAATAGCAACCCGCCATAGGTAGCTAAAGATATCGTGTCTTGAACTAATTTGAAAGTACCGCTAACTAAGCTTAAAGGACGACTAGAAGCTTCTCGCCGCGCTCGACTCATTTTGTCATAAAATTCTGAGTCTTCAAAGTGAGCCAAATCCAAAGTTAGCGCTTTTTCAAGGATTAAAACATTAACTTTTTGCCCTAATAATACCCTCAGTAAAGATTGAGAAATACTTAGCCCTCTTTGACTTCCAGCGAGAATAGCAACTATAATAGCCTCTATTCCTAAGTAGAAAAAAGCTGCATTGCGATCGCCTATTAGTCCTGATTGAGAGGCAAGAATCACGCTATCAACAATTAATTTACCAATATAGGCGATCGCGGCAGGAAGTAAACCAGCAATAACTGTCAAAGTTGCCAAAATTATTGTCAGAGTGCGGCTAGTGTTCCATACCAATTCCAGCGCTCGTCCGCTATACTGAAACACTGCAAATATTTGTCTAACTAATCTAGCAATACTTTTTTTTCGACTAATCATTTCCAGCTAAAAAATAGGCGCACTTCCACCCTAGCTTGTAGATTCGATTAATGGCGGACGCAAGCACAAATACAGTAAAGGCCCAAATAACGGGATTAGCGCTATTACCCAAAATAGTTGAGAATCTCTTAACCAACCACGTCTTGCCATATCATCGCCCAAAACTATCGGAAATAGCAGGCAAAATAGACAAAATGCTAAACTCATGCCATTGATAAAGCGATCGCCAAGAAATTGTTGAATGTAATCTGTCCAATTTCCCGCAAATACGCCGTAAACTAGCACAAAAATTGTAAATACAGTCAAAATAATGCCTGTAGAACGAGAGTCTAGTAAGTTTAAGAATTTATCTTTTTTCCCAGTAAATTCTTGATTTGGTTCTCGCAATGCCAAATAAGGTATTAATCCAATTACACCCGATCCTACGGAAGCTAAAGCAAAAACCCAAAAAGGAATTTTTTGCATTCTTCCATCAATAAATAGCAGGCAACTATAGATTAGTAGCCAAACTCCCACTAAAGCAAATATTGACAAAATAATTGCATTAACTTCTCCCCATTGAAAAGTCAATATGTTTATTAGTAGTGCGATCGTTTCGGGTAAATGCAAAGGTGGTGCTAGAAGTAAAACATAGGCGATAAATCCCACCCATACAGACCACAATACAGATTTTCTGAGCATAATTTATATAGAGCAAGTAGGTTAATGCAATTAAAACGGATAACCTACGGTAACTACGTCTTACTAATTATGTAGATACAGCTTGCGCTTTAGATAATTGTTCGCTCTTTTCAGGTATTGGCGATCGCACAGATAAATAAATCAAACTTCCAAATAGTGGTAGCAATGCTGTAATCCAAAATAGTGCAGAATTATCCATATTGCGACGCGCCATATCATCGCTTATTAGTACCGACGGTAACAAGCAAAGCAAGCAAAAATCTAAACTCATCACGTTAATAAAACGATTGGTTTGCCATTGTCCGACAAAATTTGCCCAATCACCGTTTATTAATCCATACCCAACTAAGCCTACAGTGCTAAGAAGTAGTAAAACTCCTGTAATTCGAGAATCTAGTAACTTAATGAACCAATTTTTATTACCCGGAAATTCTGGGTTTGGCTGCCGTAAAAACAAATAAGGTAAAATTGCAAAAGCCCCAACTCCAAAAGAAATTAAAGCAAAAGGCGCGGCAGATATCTTTTGCCCTCTCCCATCAATAAATAGCAAGCAACTATAAATCATCGGCAAAATACCCATGATATTAAATAAAGAGATAACTAAGGGATTGACACCATCCCAAACGCCTGTAGAAAGATTTTTAATTAATTCAAAAGTGCCGGGTTGTTCTGGAGGAGCAAGGAAAAAAGCGTAGGTAGCAAAACTCAGCCACAGAACTATAAAAGCAATTTTTTTACTCATAGATATCTTATTTTACTAAGTAAACTTCACGGATTCAAACAGCTAATTATTTCTACTAACTTAAAGCCTCAGATAAATAATCTGCCGCCGCTTCGACTACAGCGATCGCTGTTTCATAATCCATCCGCGTCGGCCCTAACACCCCTACACTACCTACAGGTACAGTACCCCGGCGATAAGTAGACGAAATCAACGTACAACCACGAATTGGCTCTAAATGGTTCTCTGCGCCAATTCTTACTGTGACTCGCTGCCTGCCCAATCCCTCAACCTCTGGTGTAAATATTAACTGCCAAAGTTGTTCTTGTTCTTCCTCCAACAGATGGATGATTGTTTTTACTTGTTCCAATTGGGAAAATTCTGGCTGACGCAATACTTCAGATACGCCGCGAATCATGATTTGGGTGGCGGCGGGTGGCTTGGCGCGACGATGCAAATCTGCTAAAAAATGGGTCAAAAAATCCCCGTAGCGTTGAAATTCTAGGTTTAATTGACTCCAATCTAATATCGCTAATTGAGCTAAACTTTGCCCCCGCAATTGACTATTTAAAAAATTAGAAAGAATTTGCAACTCTCTTTCTACTACTTCTGGATCGATTTGACCTTCTTCTGTACCCGGTAACTCCATCAACGCCGATTGTGTCTCGTAGCCATCAGTAACGACAATGACCATTACTCGCCCCGGATCTACCTGTACTAGCTGGAGATGACGCAAACTAGCGGTACTGGTTTGCGGCATGGTAATTAATGTAATACAGCCGCTAACGGTGGCAAGAATTTGTGATGCCCCTTGTAACAAGGCTTCTAAACTCCAATCTTCTTTTCGCAAGTCTTGTAATACTTGCTCAAACTTGCGCGTTGACGTTTCCGCAGGCGTAATCAATTCATCTACATAAATTCGATAGCCTGAATCTGACGGTACTCTACCCGCCGATGTGTGGGGTTGATAGAGCAATCCAGCTTTTTCCAGTACCCCCATTGCATTACGGATTGTCGCGGGGCTGACGCGCAGCTTATAACAATCTACTAAAGCTTTGGAACCCACAGGTTCCGCCGTAGCAATATAATGGCGGATTGTTGCCCAAAGTATATGTTGTTGTCTATTGGTAAGCTGGACTTGCATAGCTGAAGCGAACGGGACGCACAATTTTATAGGAGCTTGCAAAGATTCTGTCTAAAAATTCGCTAAATATTTGAATCTATTTATACAGGATAACAAATAAGTTGTAGTAGTTAAACGTAATTCTTCCCTAGGGTTTGGTGACCTACACAATTTAGTACAAGGCGATACCCTGATCGCACTGACTAGCATAAGCATCAATTCCACCAGTAATATTTTTAACATTGGTGAATCCTTGACTAGCTAACCACTGACACATTTGAGCAGAGCGAATACCGTGATGACATAATACCAAGGTTTCTTGGTGAGGATCGAAACGGGTAGTTATTTGCTCCGCCCATTGGTTAAATTGACTCAAAGGCAAAATCGTAAAATTAGGAAGGGAGGCGATCACAATTTCCTCTAATTCTCTTACGTCTATCAACTGCAATCCTTCTACTGCACCACTATTGAGATATTGGGCAAGTTCTTCTACACTAACGGAAACAATCGGCGGTTGAAATTGGGCTGACATCTTGTTCTAACTTGCTACTAAACTTATTTTTAGCATTCCCACCAGTTTTTAAGGGAATACATGATCTTGATATTTTGTCAACATTAATTTTTGCAATTGGTTTTCCGCTATGAATCAAAAGTCATTTTTTTCTCTATTAGCTGTTGTAATTGTATTTTTAACAGGGATTGGTGGTTGTAAAAGTTTGGGAAACGGGGCGCTAATTGGTAGCCCAAAAAATCCCAGCGCTGCGATATTTGTATCTAAGCAAGCGCCAATTATGGTATCACTGCTAGTAAATCCCAATCGCCTTGAAGATTTGGCGCAAGTAGTCGCCAGTCCCCAAGAAAGACGCAAAACGAAAGACCAATTAAACCAAATTAAAAATAGCGTACTAGCTAATACTAACCTTGACTACGAGCAAGATATTAAGCCTTGGGTAGGGGAAGAAATTACTGTAGCTGTAACTAGCACCGATCGCGATCGCGATCCTAGTAATGGACAACAACCGGGGTATTTATTAGCCATCGCCACCAAAGACGCACAAAAAAGCCGGGATTTTGTAGAGTTGTTGTTTACAAAAAAGGCGATCGCCGGGGCTAATTTAGTTATCGAAGAATCTAATGGAATTAGGCTATTAAGCAACAGCCCTCGTCTGCAATCGGACAATAAAGAAAGCGGTTTTGCTGGGGCGGTTGTGGGCGATGATTTTGTATTATTTGCCAATCATCCCCAAGTCTTAAAAGAAGCCGTTAACAATGTTCAAGCCCCCGATCTCAATTTGACGACTTCTAGCCAGTACCAGCAAGCGCTTACCCAACTATCTGCTCGTAAAGTGGGTTTAGTATTTTTAAATTATCCTAGTTTATCTAAGGAAAAACAATTAGATTTGGCAACTTACGAAAGTCAAATTGTAGCTTTGGAATTAAATCCTCAAGGATTACTTGCAGAAACTACTATAGTTGCAGGATTAGACAAAGAAATTTTGCCGTCAATGCCTACATTGGCGCAACCAGTAAAGGCTTTACAATATATTCCGGCGGCGGTGAATTTGGCAATTTCTGGAGTAGATTTAAAAGCATTACCTAATAGCAATTTGCAGCAATTTTTGGCGCAAGTTTCCCCAAGCTTATCAATAACTAAATTAGTGGGGAGTTCATTAGCAGAACTTCAAAAGAATTGGGGATTAAATTTACAAAACGATATTTTCAGTTGGGTAGAGGGAGAGTACGCTTTAGGAAAACTACCAAATAATGATTGGATTTTTGTAGTAGAAAAAACCCCTAGCACTGTAGAAGGAATTGAAAAATTAAATGCGATCGCCTCTACTAAAGAATTAAGTATCACTTCTCTACCTTTGGAGAATCAAAAAGTCTCTGCATGGACACAATTAACGCCCGTAGCAAATGCTACCGAGTCATCAATTACCCTCAAAGCCAAAGTGCAAGGGGTACATACTACGGTAGATAACTACGAAGTTTTTACAACATCAATCGCTGCAATGGAACAAGTTTTAAAAGTCAACAAAAACGGATCTTTAGCAGCTAATTCTCAGTTTATTGCCAATACCAGCGCCCTTCCTCAGCCAAATGAAGGCTATGTATATATAGATTGGCAAGAAAATCAAGCAATGATTAAGCGTGAATTGCCGATTATCAGCCTGCTGGAAGTAGCGGGAAAGCCATTTTTTAATAATTTGCGATCGCTAACTATTAGCAGTTACGACAATAAAGACCAATTACTTACTGGCGGTGTTTTCTTCAAATTCAATGCCAAATAAGTCACTCGCCAAAACACCAGATTAGCACCAGCGCTAACAAAGCTAAAAATATACCTGCCGGTAAATTTAAGCTATGGAGAAAATCGAGCGGAGTTAAGACAAATACTTGAGTAAAAAAAGTTCCCGTTATTAACAAAATAACAATTAGTAAAAAAGGAGGCATTGCTAAATTAAAGGCTGGTAGATTAAACCTATTTATAGCTTTTTATTTGAGGTGAAGGAACATAAAAATTTAACTTTCTGCGAAAAACGATTGTATGCCAAAGTAGACTGTGGCACATAAATAAGGAATTGCTAGTTTTATTAGCTAGAGTAGGTATAGATAAATACTTTATGTGACATATTTCTAGGGCTATGATGAAGTTTATTCGTCCCTTAATTAGATTTAAAAACAGTTATTTGTTAGCGCTGCTTACAGCTATTAGTGTGCTGCCCGTAGCAGCGCAACCAGCTAACTTTGGTACTCTGTCTTTGGCTCCTGGGTTTAAACCTTCTCAAGGAACCGCTACAGGCTTTACAGGTGGCTCTTATTCCTTATCTACCATAGCTAACCGCGATCGCAATAATAATCCTTGTATTGGCTTTGGCGATACCAATCCCGATCATTTATTGGTACTAGATAAAGGATTCGAGCGCTTGAAAGTTGGAGTAAATAGCGAAGGAAATGATACTACTTTAGTAATCAAAGGGCCGAAAGATAATATTAGTTGCGGTGATGATAGTGGAAATAACAAGGACGCTAGTATAGAAAGTTCCCAATGGCAAGCAGGTACTTATCAAATTTGGGTAGGTGCGATCGATGCCGGGGCAAAGTATAAATACACTCTTTCGGTGCAAGAGTAGCAACACTTAACGCTAAAATAAAAGATGGAGTATTTACCCAAGGCGGGTATAACAGCGTGCTATCTACACTGCTTGCCGATTTTCGGATTATATTTGAGCGCGATCCTGCGGCCCGCAACTGGTTAGAAGTCTTATTTTTCTATCCTGGCTTGCAAGCAATAGTGTTGCACCGTATCGCCCACAGATTTTATCGTCAGGGCATTCCGTTTCTTCCTCGCTTAATTTCTTTTATTGCTCGGTTTGTAACGGGAATTGAAATCCACCCTGGTGCAGTTATCGGCAAAGGTTTTTTTATCGATCATGGTATGGGGGTTGTGATTGGTGAAACTGCTATTGTGGGCGACTACGCGCTGATTTATCAGGGTGTCACTCTCGGCGGTACAGGCAAAGAAAGCGGCAAACGTCACCCAACTTTAGGCGATAACGTTGTAGTTGGTGCTGGCTCTAAAGTGTTAGGCAATATAGAAATTGGCAGTAATGTCAGAATTGGTGCGGGTTCTGTAGTCTTGCGAAATGTACCTTCTAACTGCACGGTAGTAGGCGTACCAGGAAGAATTATTTATCGTGCGGGAGTACGAGTAGATCCTTTAGAACACGGCAGTTTGCCAGATTCAGAAGCTGAGGTAATTCGGGTTTTGTTAGATCGCATTGAAGCCTTAGAACAACAAGTAGAAAAAATACACGATCAACAATTGTCTTCTCATGAGGCAATTTTAGAAGCAAAAGATGTTTCCGCCGCCATCGTCTCTAGTTGTCAAATTAGAGATAGGGCAATGCAAGAGTTTTTTGATGGATCGGGTATTTAGTTTAGTATTGTCTGATAGCGCTACAAAGTAAGCTAGAAGCTTCTTTAAACTTACTGTAATTCTCAACTAGCTTGCGCTATATTGTTTGCTTGGTGTGATCGCGCTGACGCTATCGCACTTCGCACTTATCGATACTTCAAGCACTTTTAGAGATTGATATTTTTTAACCTAACTATAAATTTTTCAATAAAACTTTACTTGGCACTCGTGAGAGAATGAAAGTAGTTGCTAAGGAGACGACCGATGGTAGCGCTCACTGATAAAGACCAAAAGCGATTAACTACGCAAACTGCCGAAATTGCACCGAATACGACAGCGATTCGCTCCTTAGATTGGGATCGCGATCGCTTTGACATCGAATTTGGCTTGCAAAACGGCACTACATATAACTCTTTTATAATTCGTGGTGAAAAAACAGCTTTAGTAGATACAAGTCACGAAAAGTTCCGCAAGTTATATTTAGATACGCTAACGGAACTAATTAATCCTACAGAAATTGATTACATAGTTATCAGCCACACTGAGCCAGATCACAGTGGATTAGTTAAAGACATTTTGCAACTAAATCCTGACGCAACGGTAGTCGGGTCAAAAGTTGCATTGCAGTTTTTAGAAGATATGGTACACCAACCATTTAAAAAGCAAATTGTCAAAAATGGCGAGGTTTTAGACTTGGGCAACGGACACGAACTAGAATTTGTCAGTGCGCCAAACTTGCATTGGCCAGATACTATGTTTACTTATGATCGCCAAACCCAGGTTCTCTATACTTGCGATGCTTTTGGGTTGCATTACTGCGACGAATATACCTTTGATGAAGATTTGGGGGCAATAGAAGCAGATTTTCGCTTTTATTATGATTGCTTGATGGCTCCTAATGCTCGTTCGGTATTGTCAGCGATGAAGCGGATGGACGAATTAGGCAAAGTTTCAACTATCGCCACCGGACACGGCCCATTGTTACAGCATAACGTTACAGAATTAACCGCACGTTACCGCAACTGGAGCCAAACTAAAGCCAAAGCCGAAACAACTGTAGCAGTTTTTTATGTGTCTGATTATGGCTATAGCGATCGCCTTTCTCAATCTATCGCTAGTGGGATTACAAAAACTGGAGTCGCTGTCGAAATGGTAGATATGCGAGCAAGCGATTTGCAAGAGATTCAAGAACTTGTCAGTCGCAGTGCTGGAATAGTCATATCTATGCCGCCAACTTCAGCAAATTCTAGCGTCAAAACCGCTCTGAGTACCGTTTTAGCGGCAGCAAAAGGCAAGCAAGCCATAGGATTGTACGAGTCTGGGGGAGGAGATGACGAACCTATCGATCCGTTGCTAATTAAGTTTAGAGATTTAGGTTTATCGGAAGCTTTCCCAGCAATTCGGATTAAAGATTCGCCGACAGAAAACACCTATAAACTGTGTGAGGAAGCCGGGACAGACTTAGGACAATGGCTAACACGCGATCGCAGTATCAAAGAACTTAAAGCCATAGATAGCAACCTCGAAAAAGCCCTAGGGCGCATCAGTAGCGGACTTTATATCATTACAGCCCAAAAAGGCGATCTAACTAGCGCCATGCTTGCCTCGTGGGTATCTCAAGCAAGTTTTACACCTTTAGGGTTAACGATTGCCGTTGCCAAAGATAGGGCTATTGAATCATTAATGCTTGTAGGTGATCGCTTTGTCCTCAATGTACTGGAAGAAGGAAACCACTTGCACTTAATGAAACACTTTCTGAAGCGGTTTGCTCCTGGTGCGGATCGTTTTGCAGGCATCAAAACCCAAACGGCGGAAAATGGCTCGCCCATCCTTACCGATGCTTTGGCTTACTTAGAATGCGTTGTTACTGCCCGGATGGAAACAAGCGATCATTGGATAGTTTACAGTACCGTTGATGCGGGTAGAGTATCAAAACCCGAAGCTCTAACTGCTGTGCATCATCGTAAAGTAGGCAACTATTACTAATTGCGATTGTTTGCCTGTTTTTAAGATTAGTAGGGGTAGCGTAGTACCCCTACTTTTATTTAGTAATTACTTCATCAAATTCACAGACAATTTTCCAAACGTAAGTATTAGTATTTCAAATGCATAACCTATTGAGCTATAAGTTTAAATAAAGTAAACTGAAAGCGATCAAGTTAAGGTGGAGTAGCCTAATAAATGCAAGACTCATACAACAACCCGTCAAGCAACTGGTATAGCTGGTTTAACAAAAGTTTGATTGTCCGCGCGCTTGAAACCATCCAAGACTTCATTGTAGTGTCCCTCTGCATCGGTTTATTCAGCGTTATGGCGATCCAATTGCGGGCTTTGTTTATCTCGTTGTTGCCACCTTTAAACTTTAAAGCTGTAACCTCAGACATTTTGTTTCTACTGATTTTAGTCGAGTTGTTTCGCCTACTGATTATTTACTTGCAAGAACAACGAGTATCGATTGGGGTAGCTGTAGAAGTATCGATCGTTTCGGCATTAAGAGAAGTAATTGTTAGAGGTGTACTAGAAACACCTTGGAGTCAGATATTGTCAGCCTGTGCTTATTTGCTAGTTATGGGCGCGCTTTTGATAATCCGAGTTTGGATACCGCCAACCTTTAGCGGCATCGATCCCGAACGTCGCCAGCAAAAAGCTAAGTCACAAACATTCGAGCTTGCCAATTCCAAACATTCAGAGTCTTAACTTATTGCTGAAGACACGAATAAATTACTGTTAACTACCTCAATCTATGCCAAACGCTAAAAAACGGGATGTCCAAGTATTGCCCATCGCCGCAGATACAACTGTGTTGCGATCGCGTAGTTGGACTCAGCTACGATTTGAAATTGAATATGCTTTAGCCAGAGGTACAACCGCTAATTCTTACCTCATTCGCGGCGATAAGCTGGCGCTATTCGATCCCCCTGGTGAAACCTTTACAGATATATATTTAGCAGCTTTACACCAACGTTTTGATGTAGAGCTATTGGATTACGTGATTTTAGGTCATGTCAACCCCAACCGCGCCGTTACTCTCAAAGCCTTACTCAAAGTAGCACCGCAAATAACTTTTGTAACTTCAAACCCTGGTGCAATCAACCTCCGCACTGCATTACCAGATACGGAATTAAAGATTCTCGTTATCAAGGGAGAAGAAACTTTAGACTTAGGCAAAGGTCATAATTTACAATTTATCCCCACACCAAACCCCCGCTATCCCGACGAGCTTTGTACTTACGACCAGCAAACAGAAATACTTTACACCGATAAGTTATTTGGCGCTCATATCTGCGGCGATCAAGTTTTTGATGAAGGGTGGGAAATCTTTAACGAAGACAGGCGTTATTATTACGACTGTCTCATGGCTCCTAATGCCCGTCAAGTAGAAACAGGCTTAGATAAGTTATCGTCTTTTCCTGTCAGGCTATACGCTACAGGTCATGGCCCCTTAGTACGCTACGCTTTACTAGAACTAACCCAAGCTTACCGTACTTGGAGCCAACAACAGAATACTCAAGCTATCAAAGTAGCTTTACTTTATGCTTCTGCCTATGGCAACACGGCAACTTTAGCTAGTGCGATCGCGCGCGGAATTACAAAAGCTGGCGTAGGTGTAGAATCAATCAACTGTGAAGTAGCAGAACCCGCCGAAATTCAAGCCGCAATTGAAAAATCTGCCGGGTTTATCATTGGTTCCCCTACCCTTGGCGGTCATGCACCGACTCCTATTCAAACGGCGTTAGGGATTATCTTATCTACCGCTACTAACAGCCAACTTGCAGGAGTATTTGGTTCTTTTGGCTGGAGTGGCGAAGCTATTGACTTGCTAGAAGGAAAACTGCGCGATGCTGGTTATCGTTTTGGATTTGAAACTCTGCGCGTCAAATTTAAACCTACTGATGTCACGCTAAAACTCTGCGAGGAAGCGGGTACAGACTTTGCTCAATCCTTGAAAAAAGCTAAAAAAGTCCGTTCTCCCAGGGTTCCAGCTACTAATGTCGAACAAGCGGTAGGTCATTTAGTCGGTTCTTTGTGTGTCGTTACATCTCACCAAGACGATGTAGCTAGTGCAATGTTGGCTTCTTGGGTTTCCCAAGCGACTTTTAACCCTCCAGGCTTAACAGTAGCGGTAGCCAAAGAACGAGCCGTAGAATCATTGATGTATCCAGGGAGAAATTTTGTCATTAATATCCTCCCCGAAGGCAAACATTTAGGTTTAATGAAGCATTTTCTTAAACCTTTTACGCCGGGGGAAGACAGATTTACAGGGATTGCTACCGAAAAAGCGGATAATGGTTCTCCTGTACTCAGCGATGCTTTAGCTTATATTGAATGCTCCGTTAGCAACCGCATGGAAGCCGGGGATCATTGGATAGTTTACGCGATCGCAACTTCTGGTAAATTGTTACAGTCTGATGCTCTTACTGCTGTCCATCATCGCAAGTCTGGCAGCCATTACTAACGAATTTTGCTAATGAGACGCTGCATTGCAACGTCTCTACATTTTTATTCGATACGTTTTTCTAAATACTGACCGATCATTTGTTGTTCGCCAGCGCGAGAAATAATTGTTTGTCTAGTTCGATAATTGCTACCCACAAGCTTTAATTCTTCCTCAAATATTGAACCGTTGTACTCGGTTCGCAAACACATAGTTTGGTCATTAATAAAATAATAGTCAGCTTTTACAGGCTTAGGTGTCGCAAAACCGCGATCGCGGTACAATATTGTTCCCAACACTCCAAATAGCGTAGAACCTTTAGATTGCTTTTTCCCCGATACAGAATCGGTACTATTCCAGCTAACTTGCGCTCCACAAGTCAAATCTAAGTCGCTCAATTGGTGCAACTGTGCTAATTGGTGCAATTTTTCGCATCCCTGAGCTAAAAACTTTATAGTAATTAGACTTACCATCTCTTTTGTTTCTCCATCAGGCAAAGTGTAATAACGCCGCTCCGAGCGCCAATTTCCTGCGGATGCTTGGAAAAATTCTGCAATTAATACTGATGCTTCTTTGCTCTGAGCGAGTTGTACTGTCACAATTACCAATCCTTCTGTAACCTAAAGTATGCAACTTTTCGCAATGCTTTGTTAACAATCTTAATATACCAACTATTTTGATAAAGCCATCGAGTTGACGAAGTAAGCTTGTAGATAGAAGGAAAAGTGCGATAGCGCAAGCGCGCTCGGTAACGGGCTTCGCATCTTTTTGTCTTGGTTTTTTACACTCAATTGTCTTTATAGACTTACAATTGATATTTGTGAGTTTTTTAATTTGACCATGAACGCTCAAGAAATCATCCGCTCTATTGAAGCGGAGCAATTAAAGTCGAATTTACCCGATATCTATGTCGGCGATACTGTACGGGTAGGTGTAGTCATTCAGGAAGGCGGCAAAGAACGTACTCAGCCTTATGAAGGTGTAGTAATTGCTATGCGTAATGGTGGCATCAATGAAACCATTACTGTAAGAAAAATATTTCAAAGCATCGGTGTAGAAAGAGTATTTTTACTACATTCACCCCGCATTGAAAGCATTAAAATTTTACGCCGGGGTAAAGTTCGTCGTGCTAAACTCTACTATCTCCGCGATCGCGTTGGTAAGGCAACCCGAATCAAGCAAAGGTTCGATCGCGCTTTGTAGAAATGTTATTAGTTAAAGACGTTGCCATCAACGTCTACTTATGACAACAATGTGATATAGTATTAAATCTGGATGATTGCAGTTATAAAAAGCTGTAACCTTCTAACACATTGTGCGCTCTTAGTTCAGTTGGTAGAACGCAGGTCTCCAAAACCTGATGTCGGGGGTTCAAGTCCTCCAGGGCGCGCTGAAGCAACTTCTGCCCGAAAGCATTGTTACCGAGAAATCGTCAAGCAATAGCAGTCGGGCAGAATTATTGTGTGTAAAACAGTCGTTTCAAGGTTAGTTTTGCAGCCAAGAGACAGTAAATAATATAATTAACTGTTATAGGTGTAAAGTTTCCAGGAGCAAATAGCTACCAGTGAATAAAAAAAACGAAGCTGAGATTCAACCAAATAGCGGATTTAGCCTGACAAAATTTTTTCAAGGCACGAAAGAAGAATTAGATAAAGTCGTGTGGCCCAGTCGTCAACAATTAGTTAGCGAATCGGTCGCCGTTTTATTAATGGTAATTTTATCGGCAGGAATAATTTATCTTGTAGATGGCTTATTTTCTTGGGCAGCAGCAAAGGTATTTTAATGAACTATGCAACAGATGAATCTGATTTAGAGAGCCAAGAAAACAGAGACGATGAAAACTCCGGTTCAACGCCGTCATCGGCGCGTTGGTACGCCGTACAAGTTGCTTCTGGCTGTGAAAAGAAGGTAAAAGCCGACTTAGAACAACGCACTCAAACGTTAGATGTCGCTGATAAAATTGTTCAGATAGAAATTCCGCAAACCCAAGCAATCAAAATCCGCAAAGATGGCAGTAGGCTAGATAGCAAAGAAAAGGTATTTCCTGGCTACGTGCTAATTAAATTGCAACGTTGGCATGACTCCGAAACTGGGGAGTGGAAAATCTACGATCAAGCATGGCAGGTAATAAAAAATACATCTCATGTAATTAACTTTGTCGGAGCCGAGCAAAGAAGGGGTACAGGCAGGGGTCGCGGTCACGTTAAACCTTTACCATTAAGTAGTGCCGAAGTAGAGCGAATCTTCAAACAAACCAGCGAACAAGAGCCAGTAGTCAAAATTGACATTGGTGCGGGAGATAAAATTATTGTTTTATCAGGGCCATTCAAAGACTTTGAAGGCGAAGTTATAGAAGTAAGTCCCGAAAGAAGCAAGCTAAAGGCGCTATTATCGATCTTTGGACGCGATACGCCCGTAGAATTGGAATTTAATCAAGTCGAAAAACAAGGCTAAGACAAACCGATGGCGAAAAAAATAGTAGCAATTATCAAACTGGCGTTAAACGCTGGCAAAGCTAACCCCGCACCACCAGTAGGGCCAGCTTTGGGTCAACACGGCGTAAACATCATGATGTTCTGCAAAGAATATAATGCTAAAACCGCCGACCAAGCGGGGACGGTAATACCTGTAGAGATATCGGTATTTGAAGACCGGAGTTTTACATTTATTCTCAAAACTTCCCCAGCATCGGTGTTGATTCGCAAAGCGGCGGGAATTGAAAAAGGATCAAACGAACCAAATAAAAAGAACGTTGGCTCAATTACCAAAGCCCAATTACAAGAAATCGCTCAGACAAAACTGCCCGATCTCAATGCTAATGATATTGAAGCAGCAATGAAAATTGTCGCCGGAACAGCCAAAAACATGGGCGTAGCGATCGCCGAAAACTAGAATAGACTAACACCAGCGTAATTTTATTAGGGGGAGAGGCACAGCTTCGCAATAAACCCCAGGAAAAAAATGACAAAAAAACTATCCCGCCGACTGACTGAACTGCACAAAAAAGTTGAAGATAAAGCTTACGAGCCGTTAGAAGCTCTCCAGCTATTGAAAGAAACCGCTACGGCCAAGTTTCCTGAAGCCGCCGAAGCGCATATTCGATTGGGAATTGACCCTAAGTACACCGACCAGCAACTACGAACTACCGTAGCCTTACCCAAAGGTACGGGACAAACTATTAGAGTAGCGGTGATTACTAGAGGAGAAAAAGTAGCCGAAGCAAAAAACGCTGGAGCCGATTTAGTGGGTTCAGAGGAATTAATCGACGAAATCCAAAAAGGAATGATGGATTTTGACCTATTGATTGCTACCCCCGATGTTATGCCTCAAGTAGCAAAGCTAGGAAGGGTGCTAGGGCCGCGCGGTTTGATGCCATCGCCTAAAGGTGGTACGGTAACAAATGATATTGCCGGGGCGATTTCTGAATTTAAAGCAGGAAAGCTAGAATTTCGTGCCGACCGTACAGGCATAGTTCATGTTATGTTTGGCAAGGCGGCATTTCCTCCCGAAGATATGCTCTTAAACTTAAAAGCATTGCAAGAAACCATTGATCGCAACCGCCCATCGGGAGCCAAGGGGCGTTACTGGCGGACAATGTATGTATCAGCAACAATGGGGCCATCGATTCAAGTTGATATCAATGCCTTGCGTGACATGAAAACCGACGGAATGTAAAAAAAGCCCAAAAACTTCATAGCCCAAAGCCGAAGACCGCAGGAGCGATTACGCTTAATATCCTGCCGAGGTTTGTATTTGTAAATGCGATCGCCCTTTTTTGGCATCGTATCAAAAATATGACTTCGTTACCCGGCAGATTCTGTCGGGTTTTTGGTTTTCTAAAGGCAGCAATGTTTTATTTAAGGAGGTGAGATAAACATGGGTAGAACGCTAAAAGACAAACAAGCAATGGTTGCGGAAATTAAAGCAACTTTGAGCGAAGCGCAATTAATACTTGCCATCGATTTCCAAGGGCTAACCGTAGCTGAAATTACTGACTTGAGGCGGCGCTTGCGTCCCACAGGTACAGTGTGCAAGATATCTAAAAATACCTTGATGGGAATCGCCATTGACGGTCAGGATAACTGGCAGCCAATGACCGAATTACTCAAAGGGCCATCAGCTTTTTTGCTAGTAAAAGAAGATATTTCGGGAGCAATTAAAGCTTACCAGGAATTTCAAAAAGTTAGCAAAAAAACCGAACTGCGCGGCGGTGTCATGGAAGGGCGTTTGCTTAAAGAAGCAGACGTAAAAGCCCTCGGTGATTTGCCATCGAAAGAACAGCTTATTGCTCAAATTGCTGGCGCTATTAATGGTGTAGCTAGAGGTCTAGCCGTCAGTATTAATGAAGTTCCAGCTTCCCTTGGTCGCAGCCTTAAAGCTGTGTCTGAAAAAGATAGTGGTGGTGGTGACAGCGCCGAAACCGACGTTGCCGCTTAAACGCTAATAGTTTGAAACAATTACAATTTTATTGGAGTTAATCAATGTCTGCTACAACCGATCAAATTCTCGAACAACTAAAAACTCTATCTTTGCTAGAAGCTTCGGAGCTAGTTAAGCAAATTGAAGAAGCTTTTGGCGTGAGTGCTGCTGCACCTGCTGGCGGTATGATGATGATGGCTGGGCCTGGGGCTGCTGCACCCGCCGAAGCCGTTGAGGAACAAACAGAATTTGATGCAATTCTAGAGGATGTTCCCGCCGACAAGAAGATTGCCATTCTAAAAGTAGTCCGGTCTTTGACAGGTTTGGGATTGAAAGAAGCTAAAGACTTAGTCGAATCTACACCAAAGCCTGTTAAAGAAGCTGTAACTAAAGATGTTGCGGAAGATGCTAAAAAGCAGCTTGAAGAAGCTGGTGCGAAAGTAAGTATTAAGTAGAAACTTAGTTAAGACTAGGCTCCCTAACCCCCCTTAAAAAGGGGGGAAATAAAGATTAATTTTTAGGGTTTTGGAGAATTTCTTGGGCGTGAGTCTTACTAAGTAGACTGATAATTTTTAAATATTAAGCCTGCTCTAGTTTAGTAGTCGGCTTTTTTTATTGATGAACCTATCCCACTAACAAAATTCTGTTGCTCCAAAGGTGAATTGTTGCAAGAGAAACAAAAGCATCGCAACAGGCAGAAATTCTCTCCCATCGAACAACGAGCCGACGGCAAGAGCGTTGAAAC
>NZ_PVWN01000111.1 GCF_003003885.1 Chlorogloea sp. CCALA 695
AACATCCTATTATCCTCTCCTTGAATAATTTGCTTTAGACTATATTATGCTACTGCCAGAGCAGGCTGACCTAACCAATTAATCGGCATTTCAGACGTTAAGTAATGTTTCGCCAACAGTATCAAAACTGTGTAAGACCCTTAATCTGGTCTCAAAAACGTGATAATTTCGGGTCGGAGCGATTATGATTTCAGGTCGCTACAACTACAAACCCAAATATTGCCATCCATAAGTTAAATCTTTTTTTACGTTTCATAGTTTTAAATTTCATAATGCCAAAATGGTGCTTGGTCTTGCATCACAACAAATTGTCGCTCTTGGCGCTGAATAATTCCTTGTCGCTCAAACACTTTCATTAGCCGCGTTACAGTTACACGAGTTAAGCCCACTAAGTCGGCAATATCTTGATGGGTCAAACGCAAATCAATCCGTTGTTGTCCAAGCATATCTTGATAACCAAATCTTTTTACTAACCAACCAAATAATTGCAGCAATTTAGATTCAGCGTGCTTACAGTGCAGTATTTCAATAAATTTTTCCGAGCGCTGCATATGTAAAAGCATTGCATCTGTAACTTCAGTTAGGGTCGAGGGCTGGTATTATCCAGCGCCCCTCCCTGTTAGATCCAGACGTGAAACTTTCGCCTCATCTGGCTCCCGATTCAATTAGGCAGTGCCTTTTTGCTCATGTGGATGTATTCATGGCATGACTCATGTAGAGCTTCCAGATTATTGAATTTCCAGTTGTGGTGATTTTCATCTTTATGGTGCAAGTGAACTCGCTCCTCGGATGTAGTCTTTAGTCCGCATCTGGCACATGAATGGTTTTGTCGTTTTAGAACTTTAGAGGTTGTACTATCGTAGAGCTTACTGTTACGTTCGCTCCAATAGGTCAAGTCACCGTCATAAGGGGATTTATTTCCTCTGACATTTATGTGCTTGTTTTCGGAGTAAGGAACTGTTGGAAAAGCTTGGTCTAACAATTTCTTGCTAGTGTAGCGATTCTGTTTAGGCTCCTTGTTGAATACCTTAAATGCTCTGTTTTGCATGAGGTACAGTCTAAACCGTGACCCATCCATTTTGCAGAAGCGGTGGTAATTCCTCCAGCCTCTAACTATGGGTGCAAGCTTTTGGGCTTTCACCTTAGCACCATAGCTACTGTTGTTGACTATGTGTTTTACTTTCTTACGAAAAGCCTTGAAGTTGTCCACTGAAGGGACGCATCTAAACTTTCCGTTGCTTTGCACTTTAAAGTGCCAGCCGAGGAAATCAAATCCATTTTTAGTAGCGGTTAGCTTGGTTTTCTTTTCACTTGCCTTTAATCCTCGTTCCGCTAGAAATTGACTAATACGATTCAGTATTTCTTCAGCATCGTCTTGAGGTCGGAGTATAATTACCATATCGTCCGCATAGCGGATTGATGGTTCTGAAATACTTTCCTCTGGGGTTTTGTTGGTTATCCTTTTACCCTTATTCCGGTGATACCTAAGTAGACCTTCAATTCCGTTTAACGCGATGTTGGCAAGTAGTGGGCTAACGACTCCACCCTGTGGCGTTCCTTGTTCGGGAAATCCTGGGTTAACTCCTGATTTAAGACAGCGAAAAATACCTGTCTTAATGCCTAAAGGGGCAATGAGTTTATCCATAATGGATGAGTGGTTAATCCTGTCGAAGCATTTCTCTATATCGAGTTCGATGACTCGCTTATTGATTCCATTACTTGAGGAGTTTAGATTATTGAACAGTATTTTCTGGGCATCGTGTGCCGAGCGACCTGTCCGAAATCCGTAGCTCTTAGCGTGGAAAGTTGCTTCGTGGGCAGGTTCTAGTGCATATTTTGCGAGACATTGCCAAGCTCTATCTGCGATAGTGGGAACTTTTAGCATACGCATTGTTCCATCCTTTTTGGGGATAGGAATTTCGCGTAGCTTATTGTGTTTCCATGTGTTGACGTTTTCCTTAAGTAATTCGCTTAAGGTGAAGCGTTCCTCAAATGTGAGGGACGCTTCGCCGTCAACCCCTGCCGTTTTCTTACCAGCATTTAACTGAGTTACTTGGCGAATAGCCAGAAATCTTGCAGCCTTAGACTTCAAGATAAGTTTCTGTAGATACTTCGCTTTACGCTTGTCTCCAACATTAACTGCTTTCCACACCCTCTTTTGTAGGCGAAATAAATCCTTCCGAAATTTCTTCCAGGATAGGTTCTTCCAAAGTTCACTAGCGTTGTCGCCGTGTCTAACCATGCTCTACTCCAAAACGTGTGTTCTTTGAACCTTGACCCAATTACGGGTCATCCTACCCAGTCTGCGGGATTCCGCTACTCGTCTAGCCTACTGGGGTTATGACACCCCAGACCTAACAGACTGTTTTTATTCGTTCCTCTCGTCTGATTGTTCGTTCCCTTAGATGGATTCACTTCAACCGCCAGAATCCCTTACTCATGCAGCTATGCTGGCAATAAATGCTGCGGGATACATATCTCTGGCGAGGTCAGGGTGGGTTTTCCCTCCAGAATTTCTGGTTTACGCCCTGCCCACAAATGGGTCGCTTTTATAGAATCTGTTTCATCATAGAAACTCCCTGTTAGCGCCAGTGTCAGCCCGTAACGGCTGTCTGATTGCGCCCTGTTCCCAGCTTCGCTCTACCAATTTCCCCGAAGGTACTCCGAGTCGGTTCGGCGTGGGCAGATAAGGAGTCACGTCTGAGTTTGACGGGTAGGGCTTTCACCTACATCAATCGAGAAGTTCAACCTTAGCGACAGTAATCTGCTGTCAGGTTGGGTAGCTTATGTACGGATTTTCACCGTGATTCGGCTACCAACGAATCGCACTGCCAGTTTTGTTTATGTATTAGCGTCGCTTCTACGGGTGTGAGAGATTCAATTTGATAAGGGTTAGCTTGAGACAAAGGTTTACCCACAATATCCCCCTCACCCCACAATCCAAACGTAACAGAGGTTCCGTCCTCTAGTATCGTTAGAGTCCGAACTACTCCAGTTTGTAGCAACCAGACAGAATCTTGTCGCAATGGTAGGAAAGAGCGACGGGTAAAATTAGTCAGTTTTGGTTCAATAATGCGATCGCACTGCGGCATTAAAATAGTCATAATTTTTTTAAATAAACAATCGTATATCGCTCTAAATTCCTGCTCCGTCTAGGAAATTCTCAATTAACAGATTGTCTTTCTGCGGAAATCTGTGAGTATTTACCACCGGAATTACACCGTTTCTAGGAGCTTTAAGACGATTAACCTCTGCTTCTAAAGCTTGAATTTTGTCAAATAAGGCGCGAATTACCTCCGCTTCTGGATCGGGCAAACTATCATCGCCCTGATTAACAAGTTTTCCTTGACGGCGAACAATTCGCCCTGGAATGCCCACAACAGTGCAATCGCTAGGAATATTTCTCAAAACTACCGAACCTGAGCCAATCCGAACGTTATCGCTAATTTCAATATTTCCTAAGACTTTGGCTCCTGCACCTAATACTACGTTTTGTCCTACGGTCGGGTGACGTTTTCCCTGTTCTTTGCCCGTACCGCCCAAAGTCACGTCTTGATAGATGGTGCTGTAATCTCCCACAATCGCAGTTTCGCCAATTACCACCCCCATACCATGATCGATAAACACACCCTTGCCAATTTTTGCCCCTGGATGAATCTCAATCCCCGTTATAAAGCGGACAAAATATGAGATACCACGAGGAATAAACGGTATTTTGCGGCAATAGAGCCAATGGGCTACTTGATGCCCAAACAGCGCTTGGATTCCTGGATAACAAAATAAAACTTCCAACCAGTTACGGGCGGCAGGATCGCGCTCAAAAATAATCTGAAAATCAGCACTTAAATTGTTTAGCAAGGTTCGCTTAGACCAATAAATTTGTGCGGTTGATAGGGAAAATATTTAATCTCCACTAATCCGGTAGGAATACCGTAATTAATTATTATTAATGAGTATGTCACAACCTGAATCTAAATACAAGGATTTAAAGTACACAAATCCGATCGATAAACAGTAGTATTAACAAACTATGAGAATTTCTATATTTTGTAGCCAAGGTACAAGTATTATTTGACCGATAACAGTAAAATACGGTAAATCTATCGACAAACCGGAGTATGCAAAAATCTCTTGTATAGTTGTCGATTGCAGTGCACAATTACGGAACAAATTTATGACTGGTATTCTGGTTAAAAATATTTCCCGTTCGTTTGGCTCCTTTCAAGCCGTAGATGGTATCAACTTAGAGATCGCTTCTGGCTCTTTGGTGGCATTACTTGGGCCTTCGGGATCGGGAAAATCTACCTTACTACGGCTAATTGCTGGGTTAGAAACTCCAGATAGCGGCAGAATTGAGATTGATGGTAGAGATGTAACCCATAAAAGCGTGCGCTCGCGCGGCATTGGTTTTGTGTTTCAGCACTATGCCTTGTTCAAGCACATGACTATTCGCCAAAATATCGCTTTTGGGTTGGAGTTGCAAAAAGCTCCTAAAGCAAAAGTTAGAGCTAAAGTTGAACAGCTATTAGAATTAGTCCAACTTCAAGGATTAGGCGACCGCTATCCCTCGCAGTTGTCTGGCGGCCAAAGACAAAGGGTAGCTCTGGCGCGAACCTTGGCTGTAGAACCCCAAGTATTGTTGTTAGATGAACCTTTTGGGGCATTAGATGCCAAAGTGCGTAAAGAATTAAGGGCATCACTACGACAATTGCACGAACAAGTTAATGTCACTACTATTTTTGTTACCCACGACCAAGAGGAGGCGATGGAACTTGCTGATCGCATTGTGGTAATTAATAAAGGCAAAGTAGAACAAGTAGGTACACCCGCAGAAATTTATGACAACCCAGCCACCGCCTTTGTGATGAGTTTTGTGGGTACTGTAAATGTTCTCCCCAGTACCTCTAACATCTTTCACCACCAAAATTTTACTTCACCAAATTCTCAAGTCTTTCTGCGTCCTCACGACGTTTTAATTCAAACCGAACCAGAGGAAAGTTCTACCTTGGCTCGAATTAATCGCATTATACATTTGGGTTGGGAAGTTGAGGTTGAATTAAGCCTCAAAGACGGTCAAGCAGTAACAGCATATATCACTAGAGAAGACCTCGAGCGCTTGCAACTGACTTCGGCGCAAAAAGTTTATATCAAACCTCGAAAAGCAAAGGCTTTTGCAAGTGTTGCTTGAAATTGAAACATTGACAATTCTGCAAGGGCTAACTTTAGGGTTGGGAGGCTTTATCGTCGGCTGTTTGGCAGGACTATCCGGTATAGGCGGCGGTTTATTGCTCGTACCAATGATGGTAGGTTTGGGATTGACTTCAATTCAAGCTATAATAACTTTGGGAAATTAAAAGTTCGACCATGAGTTACCAGTTCAAACAGTAGTTTTATAAGGGAGAAGGAATCACACAGGTGGTAAAACTGGCGTTGCATAATTAAAAGATGATATCAAGGGAACACATCATGCAATGCCCTGAATGTAGATCGACCCACATCCGCAAGAATGGACATCGAAAAGAAAAACAAAATCATATCTGTGTCGATTGTCGTCGGCAGTTCATCAATAACTATCAACCCTATCAAGGGTACAGCGATGAGATGAGGCGCGAATGCCTGAAGATGTATGTTAATGGCATGGGATTTCGTGGCCTTGAACGGGTCAAAGGAGTGCATCATACAACCGTAATTAGCTGGGTTAAAGAGGTAGGAGAGTTACTTCCCAATGCTTATAATCCTGACCAGATTCCCGAAGTGGGCGAACTAGATGAACTAGAAACCTTTGTCCGCTCAAAAAAAACAAAATCTGGCTCTGGACGGCAATAGACCACTTTCAAGCCGGAATTTTAGATTGGGTGTTAGGTGACCATAGTGGTAAAACTTTCGCCCCGTTGTGGGAGATTGTTGCTACTTGGCAGTGTTATTTTATTGTCACCGATGGTTGGTCTGTTTATCCTGGTTTTATTCCTCCAGGCGAAAAGAATTGTCAGCAAAACTTATAGGACGAGAATCGAGGGGGAAAACACCCGTTTACGTCACTATCTAGCGCGTCTACATCGTAAAACCTTATGTTATTCCCAATCTCTAGATATGCTGGCTCACTCGATTCGGTTGCTAATTCATTACCTCAAGTTTGGTGATGTGCCTGTCCCTTATCGTGTTTAACTATTCATCTGTTCATTCAGCAACGC
>NZ_PVWN01000112.1 GCF_003003885.1 Chlorogloea sp. CCALA 695
AGCCGGATGAGGCGAAAGCTTCACGTCCGGATCTGTAGGAGAGGGGCGCGGAATAATACCCGCCCTCGACTCTAACAAAACAATGACGCAAAGTATTGAACGAGATCAATTTGTCAGCGACGAATTTATCGATAAAAATGCCAATTTACCAACTGTAATTGTGTTGAACGACCAACTACACTGCGGTTATTTCATCCCGGTCAGCACGATGGCAAAGTGCGGATGGATTGACTTTGACGAAACGCAGCTAATCAGCCATACTTTCCGCTCTTTTGAAACGGAACAAGGTATTTTAATTCCTAATCCTCGAATGCTTGTTTGTCCGAAAACGGAACTATACCAGTTAGATGTTGAAGTATCAGAACAACAAAAGAAAAGAGCAATTGTAGGGTTATACGATGCAGCGCTTAAGGATGACAAAAACATCAAAACTGAGCGATTGTATCTCGTATTTTTTCTAGATGAAAACAATAACCCGTTGCATTCGTTACCGCTCAAATATGCAGCACGAGGGGTGAATGGGGCAACCTTTGAAGTAGAAAGACGTGCTTTCAAAGCTCAGTTAGAAACTTGTCATGCGCTAATAAATCAAGTTCCAGCTAAACCAAAAAACGATTTATTTCATGCTTTGGGTGTGTTCTGCTTCACAACACAAGCAGAATTAATAGGAGAAAAACAAAACAAATCGTGGTGCTGTAGAGTAGTCAGCCACCAAGTACCAACAACAGAAAACTGGAAGGATTACTTTGTTGGTTACACGCATCTCAAGGACTATACTTGGTCAGCGCTAGAACCAGGTCAGAAAATTGATGTATTGTCAATGCCAGCTTTAGAAACTGAATCCCGTGCAGTGGCGGCGCTGTCACCTGTAGAGGAGTTAGACAGCTTAGGGGCGCATAAAGACTCGATGACTTTACGTGCCAGCCATAACGGGGAAGCTGAAGATGTGGGTTTTTAAATAATCTAATCAATAATTGCTGCGCGCGAAAAGTAAACGTCCTCTTTTCGCGCGCAGTATTAGCAACAACGACGATCCGGTTTTGTTAAAGTAAGTATCAAGGCACTAGAGAGGCATTTAGAGTAATGGAAAACTTACAATCAAAGCAAGATTTTGGACAGACAACAGAAGCCACTTTACCGCTTACTTTGTCTGAGCGTCGTGCTTTCATGAAACTACCACTCTTGGAGCGTCAGCAGATTTTAGCAAGCCAAGTAAAGGAAATGCTAGAACATTACGAAAACTCCCACGAATGGCGGGAACTGGAAGCTGGGGATATCATTGACTACTAATATTTCTACTCCTAAACGAGGCGAGGTTTGGTTGGTCAACTTTGACCCAACCGTAGGCGCGGAGATCAGAAAAGTACGCCCTGCTGTAGTTATAAGTTCAGACACTATTGGCAGATTACCGATTAAACTAATTGCTCCCATCACTGATTGGAAGCTGTATTTTGTCAATAATATTTGGCACGTGAAAATTGAACTAGACAGTAGTAACGGTTTAGCCAAAACTTCGGCTGTAGATGCCTTGCAGTTGCGCGGAATAGATAAGCAAAGATTCATTCGCAAATTGGGGAAGTTGTCAGTAACAACTATGGAAGAAATAACTATAGCGATCGCTGCGGTAATTGAGTATGTAGAAGCGCCAGAGCAAAGATAGGCGCGAAGTTTTTATAACAACCAAATAACTAGCTGAAAGTATCAAATCTATATTTCAGCTAGTTTACTATACTGTCAAACTTTAACAGAACAAGTAGATGAAAGAAATCTATGTTAGTACCGACGTTGAAACCGATGGGCCCATTCCTGGCATCAATTCGATGCTTAGTTTTGGTTCTGCTGCTTATTTCCCTGACAAAACACTGGTAAGCGTGTTTTCTGCAAATCTGGAGACATTGCCCGAAGCCAAAAGCGACCAAAACACAATGGATTGGTGGAAGACGCAGCCCCAAGCATGGAGCGCGCAACGAGAGGATTTGCAATCGCCTGGACTAGCTATGCTCAAATATTTGCAATGGATTGAATCATTGCCAAGTAAACCCGTCCTTGTAGCTTACCCAGTTACCTTTGACTTTATGTTTATTTACTGGTATTTAATCCGATTTACGGGTAGAAGTCCTTTCTCTCATTCTGGATTAGACATCAAAACCTTAGCAATGGCATTGCTGAAAATTGGTTATCGAGACGCAACTAAGCGCCGAATGCCGCGTTACTGGTTTGATGAAAAGCCGCATACACATTTGGCGTTGGATGATGCAATTGAACAAGGAGCTTTGTTTTGCAATATGTGGCAAGAGTTACATAGAAAACCCTAATTATTAAAAGCAGTAAACAATCATGAACTTTGAACGTAGAAAGATCGAAAAACGACATTCACAAAGAATCATTTTAGAATTTGACGTTGTTGGAGATATGGATCTAGACAATTGCCAAAAGATAGCTAACAGTTTAGCTGCTTCGATTTCCACTCAATTGTCTGCCGAGTGCCACATTGAAGTTACCTGTAGCAAAGCTTTAGTACAGCGATTGCAAAAGAGGACTTACGACCAGGTGCAATTGCCGCCACTAGAGATGACCGTAAGCGTTTTGAGCAACAGAAAGTAATGTACGATCACATCAAAGACATGGCTTCAAGCTTAGTCGAAGCGGGATTAGCTACAGACCAAAAGCAGGTATAACTTGTACTATCGCGGTATTGGATAAACAAAGTAGCTGTTGTTTGGACGAATGATGATGTCCATGCAGTTCAAGATGATTTTGACGAAGATAACGAGACATCTTCTCTGAGCGATGAGCAGGCACAAGCTGTATTACAAAAGGCATTTGAGAAACACGATGCCAGCGAAGGAATTACTTGGGAAAACTTGCGTTACTGGAGTGAAGAATTATGCAATTGAGAGTAATTCAAGATAGCGATAATCTAAAAATTGGTGAGATCGCGGCTCAAGTGGGTATGGAATTAGCTAACGGGTACAAACTTGTTAAGGCTAACGATAAAAGTGCGATCGCACGAACGGGTGCGCTCTGACTTTAACTACAATTACAAGATTACGTGATAAATGCGAAAAAATAAAACAATCAAGAATTTTCAGATAGGAGAAGTAGTTACTTCTTTGAGCGGTCAAGTGCGGATAGTTACAGCACTCTTGCCCTATCACTTGTATGGCGGCTTGGTGCAATGCCAAAAAGGTGGGATTATTGAAAATTTTGCTCCAGATGATTTAACCCCACTATGTACCAGAGAGGTTGGTTTCATAAAACAACCTTTGGTCAAGTCATCCGCACTGCACGAATAAGCATTGGCTATAGCCAGCGAGAACTGGCGGCGCTGGTAGAAATAGACTTTACCTACTTATCTAAACTGGAAAGCGACAGTACAGAATATCCGCCTAAAGAATATTTAATCCAGCAACTAGCATACTACCTAGGCTTGGATAGAGAGGAGCTAATGTGTCTAACGGGTCGTTTACCCGAACGCTACCAAGATTTTCTCAAGCAGAATTATAAGGCTATGCCAGCGTTGTTCCGGTGGATGCGGCAAAAGCCAGATTTTATAATTAAAGCAAACTAAATAGTACATTAGTACCATAAAGAGGTATCCAATGGATTCGAGCAAAGTTAGCAACGTAGACCTACACGCCCTCCCAGATTCCAACGAAGTCAGTAACACATATTTGAAAGAGATTCTTGAAGAATTACGCTCGTCAAAACAGCAACTAGATTATGTAATTCAGTCAGGTTTAGGAACCCTCTTTGCTAAAGGTTTAATCTACACGCTTGCTATGTTACCAGTTGTTCGTTTCAACAAACCAATGACGATTGCTGTAGAACCTGGAGACACGGAGCAAGTATTATTCTCTCGTGTCTACAATCCAGTAACAGGAATTGCAGCGTATGCGCCCTATAATGAGCCTGTTAACTGGCAGCATACAATCGTACGGGCAATCTCTAAAATCGATACAGCGCACGGGCGGCTAGAACAAGCACCGTAGCAAAAGACCGCTTAAAGCACCATAAACAAATTACAGCAAACAGGGGGCTAGAAAAATTATCTAGCCCCCTGTTTGTAATGACAAAGGAAAATCTAACCATGCTACAACCAGTATTTACAAAACACAAGAACCTTGAGCAATTGCAGCATCTTCTTAAACACTACCAGCAGGTATATCCGCAAGCCAAACAACAAGGCAAGATTGTCTTACGGCAATATCGCAAAAAGTTGAATCATCAAATTCAACATCTGCAATTGGGTTCCCTGAACCGATAGATTTACTATTCAATCAACCAAAAATATGCAACATACAACAGTCGGTATTACATACACCCAAAAGTTTAACCTGGGAAATTACGAGAGTCTTGAGCTTGGGATTAATCTGTACGCCAAGGTAGATGCCGACGAAGAAGCTTCAGCAGAAACTCTGTTACTGCTGAAGCAAGCAGAATCTATTGTTAAAGCGCAGGCGGCTCCAGCGCTGAAGGCTGTCAACCACCAAGCGCAAGTGAAACACAAGCCGGAGTGGGTAGCAGCGTCAGATGAAGAAGGTGGGTTTTGATGTATGGCTAAACCATGCCTAAATCCCAAGCAAAAAAATTGGCTCAAAACTTTTCTGCTTAAGCATCCCTACTACAAGTTAGAGCGGATATGCGAGGGTTTAGACAATGATCGCATTCTAGTTTTGTCAGGCATAGAAACCCTCCCCCTAGCTTTGATCCCAGAGTTTATAGGGGCAATCCCAGGCTATCAAATTCACGCCTTAAAGGTCAAAATCCGCAAATATGGTTAAGTAATACTCCAAAAATCTATTCTCTAACAAAAACAACAACAACAAATCATTTCATTATCCAGAGATAAGTGAATACAAAACTTAATCTTCTCCAACGAGTAACATATTGATTCATTTAGTACATATGTACTATGCTAGCTTTATGAATTTAACTCTTCAAAAAGGTATTGACCCTAATAGTGGAGAAACAATTTGGTTGATGTTGAACCAAGACTATGAAGTAGTAGAACCTATACAGCGATACCTATCGTTCCTTAGCGGCTGTAAATCTCCTAATACAGTTGAGGCATATGGCTACGACTTTAAGGCATGGTGGAAGTTTTTGCACTGCAAACATCTGAATTGGAAAAATGTTCAACTTTCTGATTTAGAAGACTTCGCTTACTGGCTTAGAGTGGGTGATACCTTGAACGTAACTTCTCTGCAAGGTGCTGAAGCTAAGAGATTAGAGCGCAGTATTAATCGAGCAATAACCGCCATTAGCACATTTTACGAGTACCATATTGCTTCTAAAACGGTAGATTTTAAGCAGTTCGAGCGCTTCTTCATGCCTATTGGCATCAGCCGAACTCGTTTTTTACAAGGCATTGCTAAAAGTAAACCCATGCGGAAGAAATTAGTAAAGCTTAAGGAGCCAAAGAGCTTCCCTGGCTGCCTCAACAACGAACAGGTTGAAACTTTAGCTAATGCCTGTAAAAGATTGCGAGACAAGCTGATTATCTTAATGCTGAATGATACTGGGATGCGGAAGGGGGAACTTTTGGGTCTATGCCATGAAGATGTTGGGGACTTTACTGATAACAGCATTAAGGTTGTCCAGCGAGTTAATCCTAATGGCGCAAGAGCTAAGGGGCAAGAGCGAGTAATTCCTGTTCCATCTAAATTGTTGCAGATATACAATGACTATTTGATTTATGAGTACCCAAATGTGGAATCGGACTACATATTTGTAAATATCTGGGAGGGGGAAGTGGGAGCGCCGATGAACCCCAAAGTCCTCAACACAATGTTTAATCGGCTGGCTAAGAAGACAGGAATTAGAGTTTATCCGCACCTATTCCGTCACACTTATGCAACTCGTCTTCTCAAAGCAGGAATGTCAGCTGATAGGGTTAGGCATCTCATGGGACACGCATCGGTTCAAACAACGTTGGATATTTACTCTCACGTCATCAACGATGGTGAGCTTGATGAAATAGTGAAAGCAGAGGAGCAAGAAAATTGAGTTTTGAAGATCTAGAGTTAAGCTAATAGACTTCTAAAGAGTATAAAATTAAAGTCTGAAATCTTCAAAGTACAAGGACAATGCCTGCGAAAGGA
>NZ_PVWN01000113.1 GCF_003003885.1 Chlorogloea sp. CCALA 695
GTGCAGGATTGTGAACATTAGGAGTCGCGCTTAAGGCGATCGCCAATTACTATAAATTGTGTAAACCATCATTGCGGCAGAGACAAAACCTTTGGTGGGAACTGCCCTCAAACTTTTAATAGCTTGAGGGTTTCTCTTTGTCCCCCATTGGGCGACGTTCAAATGCAACTAAGGCGCTTTCAAAATGATTTGCTACTGATGGTAGGACATAAAGTAGCAATTAAACGGAAAACTAATTTCACTCTCGTGGTAGATTGAGCCAAAAGTTTGAGCAACTTTCATGACTAAGAAGACCAGTTCGTTTAGTAGCAACCTGCAAGAGCGTCGGTTCCGACTGGCTTTTCTTTACGCCGTGCCGATTAACTTGTTGGGCGGTCTGATTGGTCTAGGTGGTGCTGAGTTCCGGTTACCAGTTTTAGCTAGTCCTTTGAGATATCCGGCACGTCAGGCTGTACCGCTAAATCTAGCTGTCAGCATAGTCACACTAGCAGCGTTCTTGGTAATAGGGAGTAACACGCTTTCATTGAGTCCAGTCGTCCCTTTTTTGCCAGTGCTATTGGCACTGATCTCTGGAGCGGTTATAACTGCCTTTTTCGGTGTAATTCTGGCTGGACGGCTCTCAAACGAGCAGTTAGAGCAGCTGATTCTGGTGTTGCTGGTGGTAATTGGGCTGGCTCTGATTGTTGAGGGCTTTCTTCCTCAAGAGATACCCGGACTATTACCCGCAGCGCTCCTGTGGCGCGTTGTAGCAGGCATACTGTTTGGTCTGGCGATTGGTCTTGTGAGCAGTCTCCTTGGAGTAGCTGGCGGCGAGCTAATTATCCCCACACTTGTCTTCGCTTTTGATGCTGACATTAAGACGGCAGGTACAGCTAACCTCTTGGTGAGTTTACCAACCGTAATAGTGGGTATTATCCGGTACGCTAGTCGTGGAGCATTTGCCGACCAACGCGCTCTGGCTGATACTGTTGCACCAATGAGCTTAGGATCGGTAATTGGTGCAATTGTTGGTGGGATGCTTGTTGGGCTTATCCCAGCTTCCATCTTGAAGATTGTACTCGGCTTAATCTTAAATATTTCCGCATTCCGAACCTTTCGTAGCATCAACTCTGCCCCTTGAGCGCAGCATAGCTAATTCCAGTGTTATATTGCCCCTCATAGGCGTAAATGTAGCGAAGCTGCGATTTGCCGCCACGCAATAGCTAAAATTCTTACTAAACAAGCATTTTAGAAAATTTTTGGAATTCAATATTTCCACATTTTTCAAGCAGAGAAACTTTTCTGGAAGCTCTGCCATGGGCAAGTTTCAGGGATCGTATGGCGGTTGAATCTAGCTTCGCTACCCCTTTATCAGTGAGGTTGCTGGAATACGGCATTCTGACTGGCTCGAAGGATTGTGATTACCTTAATTCCGACCTAGAAAGATGTCAAATGGATTTTATATGGCGCAAGACGAGATATTTCAGTCTTTTATGGGAATACTTAGTTTAGCATTACGCTTCATCCATACAGGAAAATGAGTTATCTACTTACTTCTGAACTAACTTCTGCTCAACAGTCCAATTTTCCTGAGTGTTACGAGGAACCGATCCACACACCGGGGTGCATTCAGCCCCAGGGGATACTCCTGGTTTTAAAAGAACCCGACTTCACCGTGGTGCAGGTAAGCGGTAATACGGCGGCTTTTATTGATATCGAGCCATACGAGCTGCTTGGAAAAAATTTAGATACAATACTTGATTCTCAGCAAATCAACTACTTAAGAGATTGCCTATCCTACGACAATTTGCAAGACGTAATTCCTCTTGAAATTACCTTGCAGGTTCAGGTCAAAGAGGGATTACAAGCTTTTAATAGCAACATCTACCGTGTAGAGGGTGTGCTAATTCTAGAGATGGAGCCTTCCATGCCTTGTGAGGACATCCGTTTTTCCAGCATCTACTATTTGACCAAGACGACTGTGTCTATACTCCAAAACACTGTAAGCCTCGAGAAACTCTGCCAAATTGCTGTTAAAGAACTACGGAGGTTGACCGGTTTTGATCGGATTATGATGTACCAGTTTGACGAAGAATGGCACGGAACTGTAATCGCTGAGGATCGGGTAGAGAGCATCGGCTCCTTCCTAGGTCTGCACTTTCCGGCCACCGACATCCCTGAACGGGCGCGCAAACTGTTTAACCTCAGCAGAGTGCGGTTGATAGAGAATGTCAACTCTGTACCGGTACCCATCATTCCTGCCGACAATCCCGTCACCGGAACACCGCTTGATTTGAGCTTATCCACCCTCAGAAGTGTCTCGCCTATCCACGTTGAGTACTTGCAAAACATGGGAGTCGCTGCCTCTATCACCATAGCGCTCACCAAGAAAGGTAAACTGTGGGGACTGGTTGCCTGTCATCACCGATCTCCTAAACGGGTACCTCACGAAACTCGTGCCGTCTGCCACTTTATTAGTCAGGTTCTGTCTTTAGAGGTGGCAGCCAAGGAAGACATTGAGGATTACAAGTATCTCATGAATTTGAAGTGTTCCCAAACCAAATTTGCCGAGTATATGTCTCAAGAGGAGAACTTCACCGACGGTTTGGTCAAGTACAAGCCCAACCTACTGAACCTGATTTATGCCAAGGGCGCGGCTTTGTATTTCAACAACCATTGCACTCTACTCGGAGAAACTCCTAAAGTAGCAGAAGTTGAGCGCTTGGTTAATTGGTTAGATAAACATTCCCACAATGAGATATTCTGCACAAACTCGCTACCACGGCTGTATGAGGAGGCTAAAGGCTTCAAAAATGTGGCTAGCGGTTTATTGACAGTGCGGCTCTCCAAGGAGCAGAAAAACTATATACTGTGGTTTCGCCCGGAGGTCGTCCAGAATGTGAACTGGGGAGGCGACCCCAACCAACCCGTCAAAGTAGAGGAGGGCGACCTACGCCTGCACCCACGCAAATCCTTCGCACTGTGGAAAGAGACGGTTCAGTTAAAGTCCCTGCCCTGGAAGCAATGCGAGATTGATGCGGTTGGCGAACTTAGAAGCACGATCATTGTTGTTATGCTACGCAAGGCGGATGATGTGGCGAAGTTGAATGTAGAAATGCAAATTGCTTTGGATAAAGAAAAGGAACTGAGCGAACTCAAATCCCATTTTGTCACGATGACCTCCCACGAGTTTCGCACTCCCCTAGCCACTATTTTATCTTCTGCTGATATACTCCAAAAGTATAGTCACAAGCTGCGTGAGGAGCAAAAATTTACCCATCTCCAGCAAATTCAAACAAGTGTTAAGCATATGACTCAACTTTTGAATGATCTGCTGTTATTGGGTAAAGCCGCAGCGGGGAAACTACAATTCGAGCCAACACCAGTGGACTTGATTCGGTTCTGTCAAGCTCTGGTTGAAGAATTAAAACTCATCAATGACAGCTACACAATCACCTTTGCAAATCAGGGTAACGGCACCACTGCTTACATAGATGAAAAGCTGCTGCGACATATTCTAACTAACTTGCTTTCCAACGCCATCAAATACTCATCCCCAGGTGGTACTGTCCATTTTGAGCTTATTTACCAAGCGGGGGAAGTGAGTTTCCACATTCAAGACCATGGTATTGGCATTCCTCAAGCAGACCAAGCCCAACTATTTGAAGCCTTTCATAGAGCTAGTAATGTCGGCACAATTTCCGGCACCGGACTGGGGCTAGCTATTGTCAAAAACTCTGTCGACTTACACGGTGGCACCATCATAATTGCTAGTGAGGTTGGAGTTGGCACAACGTTTACAGTCACGATTCCATTAGGGGTCGAGCCGAGATAGCTGTAAAAAAGTGCCACTTACCGAAGCCTCCATGGATGCGCGGGGGTTTTGAGTAGTACAAGCAGATATTAACCGAGCAAAATGGACTATGGCGCTCAATCTAGAGATAGTAATTCTTTTTAGCGAAGTGGCACTAAATTACTTGGATCTCGGCTCAACCCCTGATCGCTCCTACTAATAAATCATCTCTTAATCCAGTGTTGGTCTACTTGTCCCAGTTAAGCGTTTCTTCGCGGCGAACAATGCGAGGGGCGCTGAAAACCATAGCTCAAATAGTTAGTGGAGGAGAGTTAGACGCAGTTAGCTTTCCTTGGGCAGAACTCAGGTATCAGCATACTCAAGCTATTTACACGCGATTGAGCGAAAAATACGCATTTAGCAATGCTAACAAAATGATGGCTGGACTAAGTCGAGTGTTGGAAGAAGCGTGGAAGCTGGGGCAAATGTCGGCGGAGGACTATCACCGTGCAATCACCATTGAACGTAAAACAGGGCAAAGGTTATTGAAGAGTAGGGCTTTAAGCATAGGAGAAGTACAGGCTTTATTTCATGTTTGCGCCTAAGACTCGTCGCTGAAGGGTAGCCGTGATGCAGCGTTAATTGCAGTGGTGTATAGGACGGGTTCACGGCGTTCTGAGGTAGTATCAATAAATCTAAATCTTCCCACGACTAACTTTTTTAGAATAAAAGCCACAAATACAAAATTGTGCCTTTTATTTGAAGCAATTAATTTGGGGTCTCTTTTCTGGAGGGTAGCTCTAAGACAATATCTGCTTTAGTTGGTGAGTAATTTAGCAGAAGGAGAAGGGCTTTAGTTCTTTCATCGAGAGACTGTGCGGCTCCTAAGTAGGCATACTTATCATTAGTTCTTTCCTTCCAACGCAAGTATAAGTGAATGCCATAATTTTTAAGATCCCCGGAAATAAGTGTTGCCTTGACAACTCGTTCCTCGATAAACCCTTGTTCAAGAGCAATTAAAGGCATTTTAGCTTCGTCAAAGCCTAACTGCTGATAAACTTGCACAGCTATTTCTTTTCTAGTCTCTTGCTTTTCGATTTCGACACATTCTTGAGTTTCCACGTCATATTTGAGATCGCTTAGTTCCTCAAGATCGAAGCCTTCCATGAGCCGACGCATAACTCGTAACTGTTTATCAGTTGGCAACTGCCTAACAATTTTATAGGCAACACTTTCCGTTACTTGTTGACTTGTCGGGTCAGAAATTAAACTATTAATCCGCTTTGCTTGCTTAGATTCTGAAGGCTTGGATAGTTGTCTACTTTGTTTATTAGCAAGATAAGCTTTGTCAATAGCTTCTTCTAATTCATCAATTTCAATAGGCTTCACTAAAAAAGCAGAAACTTTTTCTTTTATAGCTTTTTGAAAATTGAACGTGTCGGCATAAGCAGAGATGATAATTGAACTTATAGATGAAATACCTCTATTATTTAATTCCTCAATTAAGGTTAGCCCGTCCATTTCAGGCATCCGAATATCGACTAACGCAATGTCTACCTTAAGCCCAGTGGATATCTTATCTAGAGCTTCTTGACCATTCAGAGCAAAAGAAAACTCATATTTTTCATTTTTGATCTCTCGCTTGAGAACTTGATTAATAACTCGTTGAAAATTTACTTCGTCATCAACTAATAAAACTTTGATTGCCATAGGTAGATTAAATAGAGTAGACTAAAATATCTCAAGGGTTTGACTAGATTAAAAAAGTCTGAGCTTTAATTCAATTTAACAAATTGAATGAATTTTTACTTATTACTTGTTAGCACAATTTTAATGTGCTTAAGTTGGAGCTATCCCCTTAGTGCAAATATTTCTATTGTGGAAGTAGATAAGGATTTATTTAAACAAGCACAGTACAACCGCGAACTAATCAATCATATTACAGACCATAAAGGTTTAGTAAAACTTCCTAGCCAAAATAATAATTGCTGTGACTATTCTAACAAAACTAACACCCGTAGAGAAGTAATTACTCAACAAATTCCGCCTATCCCATTAGGAACTTTAGAACCAGAGCCAATTAATCCATCTCCAATACCTGACACGCTACCAAATACCGATACTTCAATACCTTTAATTGTTCCAGAGCGATCGCCTACTCCTCCACAGCTTGCACCCATCGTAAGCCCGAAAATAAAAGTAAATAGGATTGAAGTAAACGGAAGTACGGTTTTCTCCCCGGAAGAATTAGCGGCGTTGCTGAATGAACAGATGAATAGTTAAACACGATAAGGGACAGGCACATCACCAAACTTGAGGTAATGAATTA
>NZ_PVWN01000032.1 GCF_003003885.1 Chlorogloea sp. CCALA 695
CGGTAGATTTGCCCCAATAGCATTTTGTTTTGGTAAAAGGTTTTGTTGTCGATACTGCGCCACTTACCGTCTGGTCCTTGAGTGCAGTTCATAATTAGGCAATGGGTGTGCAGATGCGGGTCTAGCTCTCTACTCGTATCATGATGCCACTTTGCCACTATCAAATTATCTGTTTTAACTACTTGCCCATTTATCCGCGTCTGGGCATAACGTGACTCAATCAGGTCAATAGTTCTTGCTACTGCTTTGCGGTGTGCCTCTTCCAATCGCGTATCGCCACCTACTAAGCAAGCTATGCTCACGCTCTTGGGAGCCGAGAAAGTTAAGTCAGTGCCAGCACGTTCCTTCTTTTTGTCATGGCTCTGTTTCTGCCGCAGTCGTGTTTTTCCATCAGGACTTAGACCATTAACGATGTTGTCGTAAGCTGATAAATCGGTAATTGCCCCTGATAATTGATATCCCGATGCCCCCTGTCCTTGCCACTGCGAGTTGGCTTCAGCCTCCTCTTGGCTGTAGTAGTTCTCTTGCTTGTAATAGTTCTTTGCCTGAGTGGTATTACTTTTACCGAGAGTCAGCATTCCTCATCTCCCGATGCCAATGTTGGGCTATGAGTATGTAAATGAGGATCTAATTCTCGGCTTGTATCATCATGCCATTTTGTAACTGATGGGTTGTCTATCGCAACTGGTTGTCCATCAATTCGCGTCTGGACATAACGTGACTCAATCAAGTTTATTACACGGCTTACTGCTGCTCGGTGTGCCTCTTGTAAGGCGCTATCTCCACCAGACAAAACTTCTAAACTGAGATTTTTGGCATTGGATATTGTTAAATCAATCTCAAACTTTTTATCCCTACTATTCGATTGCATGAAAAATTTTCCTCAACTTGAATAACTAAGTTGCTGGCGATCTAAAAATTAAAAAGATGATTCTGCTGGAATTAGCCTGCTTTTAAAAAGCTGGGAAAATTAAGTATTTTTGGTCGCGTAAAGTTGCTACTAAAAATATAGCTTATAATTCAATCATTGCAACTATTTGATTTGTGTTTTTGCACCAAAAGGTGCGTCAGGTGCGGTCGCCTATGCGACTATTTTTTTTCTGGGGAGTCCAGAGGGGTCGCCCCTCTGGGGATATAGCTGCAATTTGTACCAAAACCCTTCTTTTACCTGCTATTTACCTGTTATTTCCTAACAATTACCTTAGCAATAACTTAGTTCACCTTATAAAAACCTTACTAACACCTTATTAACATGAAAGCTAAAAGATAGTAAAATCTCTGCCTTTTTTAGTAGACAAAATCCTTGCCAAGAACTTACATTTACCTTAGTATTTACTAATGGTTCCTTCCAGAAAACTTGTATTTACCTTAGTATTGCAATTACCTTGAAGTTACCTTATATTTACCTTAATTGATGTAATTGATTTCTAGAGCGATAATCAATTGTGTCAATAAAATTTGATTACTGTCCGTTACTAAAACATGGCATTCTTCTACTGGCAACAAGAGCCATGCCTTGCCCTGTCTATCCTAGTCAAATCCAAACAGTTCACTGCTATAGGCTTGTTCATCTAGCCAATAGTTAAAGTGTTACATTTCGTCCAATAAGCAGAAGTGCGAGAACTTATCAATCAATGGCTGACACTACAATTGCCTGCGACCTCGGCTCGTTAAAGAGCAAATTTTTCTATACGGTTAAGCAGTTCAAACCAGAACTGATGTTGATAGAGTCGGAAGTAGCAAAGGTTTCTCAGCAAAGTATTGAGGAACATGAGGAGGTAGTCAAGTTAGGTAGCTTGACACCAGAAAACTTTGCCTGGGTGGAATACAAAGGAGAACATCGCGCAGTGGGGTTCTTAGCAAAAGACCGCTTCAATGCTGACCTAAATCTCCAAGCACCCAAAGTCCAACTTGCTTTGTACAAGACTTTAGCGGCAATTGGGGCGATCGCGCAAAAGAATGGCATAGCAAATGGAACATCGGTGAGTCTAGGGTTACTGTTTCCTTATGGAGAGTATCAAGACCACAAGTTGTTTCAAGAGATGATAGCTGAAGCGATTGGCAGCTTTCGCTTTCGGGGAGAGGAGAGGAGTTTTGAGTTAGAGAGGTTAGTGTGTCGTCCTGAAGGATTTGGCTTAGTGTCACGAGGACGACTTGCGGGGAGTGGTAGTCTAAAGGAGCGGACAATTGTTGTAATAGTAGTTGGCTATCGAGATGCTTCAATTTATGTGTGGCAGCGAGGAGCAATTTCAAAAGGTGCGACCAAAGAGTTAGGATTTAACAAGTTGATTAAGGCAGTGCAGCTATACGCTCCCAATCAACAAGCTTCTAGATTGGCGGCAGCAATATGTAAAGCTGGAGCCAAGATTAGTATCAAAGCACTAGGACATCTGAGCCGCTTTCACGACCCCTCGGACGCGGTTTTAAGAGATAAAGAGATAGCTGAACTAAGAAAAGCAATCGCACGGGCAAAAGAACAGTATTGGTTAGACCTGTGTGGATGGCTACGCAACCATATTCCGGTGGAAATAGATGAAGTGATTGTAACCGGAGGGACAGCTTATTACTACGAGCGTGAATTTAACGCTTTGTTCGCTAGTACAGGGGTAAATTGGGGTAGCGAACTAGAAGAACAGGTAAACAATTGCTTCCGCACGAAGGTAGCGGAAAATGGGATGAGTTATCGCTTAACAGATAACTATGGCTTTTTTTACTACTTGTGTGGCACTGATAGCAGTTTAGAACGGACGAAAACTAATGTACGAGCAAGTTGATTTTCATTTTCGCTATCAAGCGGGTAACGAGTCGTTATACGCATTGTTGCTGAGGTATTTGCAAGCAAAAAAACACGGTAGCAGGAAGCTTTTAGCGGAAGACTTAGCAGAATTTCCTAAAGAGCAAATGGTGCTGTGGGCTTTGTTTGCTTTCTGGCATCCTCTAGCGTGTAAAGCATTGGGAAGCTTTAATGAAACCCAGTTAAAGCAAAAAGCTAGGAATGCTATCTATCAGTTGTTACAGCACATTAACTACTTGATTGAGATATTTGATTTAGACCCACAAGAATTCATGTTACAAGTGCCAGGGCAACAGCCAAATGGCAAAACAACTCAGGGCCATTTTCCATCTTCAAAGAGTGTTGAACCAATAAGAGCAACATCCTCATCTGTTACTACTGGAGAGTTACCAATTGGCGGGCCAAACGAAATGTTAGCTGATGCTCCAGAACTGACACGCAATGAAGACGACCAATTACTTGAGGAAGTATTCAATAGTTAACAAGCAAAGAGATGTTGAAATTTTGCTCATCTCATGCTTTAGACCTAGGGCGTGAAGAGGTAATTTCTCAAGTAATCCTTAGCCAATGATGATTTAATAAGGAGAAAAATTGATGCTACAAACCTACAAAGCACAACGTCAAGTAATTCAGATCGGGGACATTTCCTTAGAAGTTGCCATGCTCCCAGATGGTAGTTATGTATTTAGCCAAACAGAGGTAGCTGCTGTAGTTGATAAAAGTGAAAGTTCCATCCGTAGTTTCCGCCGTTCTAAACGCCTCAAATCTTTACCTGGCATAGAATCTCAATCCGCACCTTTAAAGATTGAGGGAGTAAATAAACCGATTGCTCCCGTTTCTTTAGAACTAGCAGCTTTGTACTGGCATAAGTGCGCTAGTGTCGGTAATCAAAAGGCTCAAGCTTTAACAATTGCTTTAGTCAAACATTCACTTTATGATTTTGCTGACGAGGCATTTGGAATTGAACGCAGTAAACAAGAGCGTTCTGACAATCTGATAGACGATTTATCTCCTTCAAGCGTAGCCCGACTAGAAGCAATGTATCAGCATCTATCAGCGCCAACATCTATCCAACAATCTTTGGAATCTAGCAGCGAACGAGAATTGCAACTGAAGATTCGTCTAGCCGAAATCGAGTTGGAGCGGGAAAAGTTACAGCACGAGAACGCAGCTAATGGTTTTCCGATTAAAGACCTGAGTAAGGTGGGCGTACCCCCTTGGCGAGTGATTTCGCAAGTGCAAAAAAGCTTGGGATGGTCAGATGCTACCGCTACTTACAAACTAATACGTCAACTAGGCTACGGGTTTAGCAGCGCTCACTGGTTTTCTGTACGGATTAAAGGCGGGGTATCGGTAATGTCTTGGACTTCTATAGACGCTTTATCTGAGGCAGTTGAACAATTCAAGTCGTTTCCAAACTAGCAACAGCTTTCGGTTCAATAATTTATTTACTTGGAGAAATCACCATGCCTTACAGCAAACAGGATTTGCAAAATCTTTACTCGTTGTCGCTTGAAGATGTAGACGCTACTCTCGCTGCTTGTGGACTATCACTAGAGCAGGATGAGTATGCTGATGAGCAAATTCAATCAGGATTTGACGTTATTCGTAAATACTTCAACGAAGCACAAGTAGGTGACTTTGCGGCGGCAGCAGAAATGTTCAACCAGCTTCCTTCGCCTAAAACGAAGAAAACAGGTAGAGGTAAAAAGTCGGGTAACTCCTCAGAGCAAGAATTGGGTGTTACTACAGTAGAGGACAACGATTTAGATATATCCCAACTGTTAGCTCAAGCAACTTCCCAATGTGGAACGCGGATTTCTCTAACTGAGGCAAGCAAAATCTTATCAGCCTGCGGTCTACCGGACAAAGAGGAGTACACAAGTGTTGAATGCGATCGCTTTGTAGAAGCCTGTACCTTAGTTAAACAACAAAACAAGACTTACGAAGAAGTAGCAATCCATTTGGGTGTCGCTACTGCGCCAGATGATAGCCTTGAGCGTCAAGAATTGTTGGCAGAAGTCCAAGGGATACAAAGTTCTGTTTCCTCGTTGTCTAGCACTCAGACGGCGCAAGTGATGCAGGCGTTACCACAAATGAGCTTAGAGCAATTAAGAGCAATCAAACTCCAGTTCTTGCGCGATCTCAACCGAGAACTCCGAGAGTATGTAGAATCCGGTCGGATGCAGGCAGAATTTCAAGCGGCAGCGGACACGGTGATTAAAGAACCATTCCTCACTTGGTCGCCAATTAATGACGCTAAGAATAGATCGCTTAATGGCGATCAACAAAAGTCTTTACCTGGAAGCTAAAAGTAATGCAAAATAAAACAACTTCGACGGGTAACGCCCAGTTGCTAACTTTGGCTTCTAAACACGTTGGCACTCCCATCACACTAATTGAAGCTGGGAAAATTCTTTCTGCTTGTGGTTTGCCTGACCTAGGGGATTATACACCAGGGCAATGCGATCGCTTTCTAGAAGCTTGTACCCTGCTAAGACGGCAAGGTAAGACCTACGAAGAAGTAGCGATGCACTTTGGGGCGACTCCATCTGATAATGAGTTGATTGAGAAAGTGCATGACTTACTTGCTCAAGTTTCTTCTTCTCAAGCAGAACTAATCCGCGCTGCTTTACCTAAGATGGCGGTAGAGCAATTGCAGGAGGTTAAGGCGTTATTTTGGCGAATGACTGCCAAAAGGCTAAAGAAGTATGTTGATTCTGGACAGTTAGAAACAGAAATCCGTAGCGTCTCTAAAAGTGTCTTAGCATCGGTGGGAAAATACCTGGGGCTGTTGATGCCGAACAGCAGCCCGAAAGTGAAGAATTTGCCTGGTTAATTGACGAAACTATCCAGCAACGGATTACGGTAATAGCTACAGCAGATCGGCAGCTAATTGAGTTAAACAATTACAAATTGCGGGAACGTGCCAAAGCGCTCGCCGAAAAGCAACGCTTGGACAAAGCCAGGATGGAGCGGTGGCAAATGTGGCTGAAGTGGACGGTTGGTAACTTACACAAAGCATCTAACCGGACTACGTTCTTTTATTTGGTGTGGACACCGTTGGTAGTTTTCTATTGTGCGATCGCATTCATGGGGATGCCCGTTGCTGTCGCTTGCCCCAAGGCGAACGGTGTCTGCCATAATCTGCGGGTAATGGCTTTAGAAACAAAAAAGACTGTGCTGTTGCCGCAGGTGTTATGGGATAAGTTGACGAGGAGGTAGTAATGGAGATTTTGGGTTTCCTACTTGGGCTTGGTTGCCTGATTTTGGTAGCGTGGGCGATCTCAATACTTGGCGGTTTAGTTTTCGGTCGTAAGCGTCGCCACCAAAACCGACCTCAAGAGCCGCCATCGCTTACGCACCCAGAAATTCAAGAGCGCAACTCGTCGCAGCCTACTATTACTGCGCCCCCTCCACCATCAGCCCCACCGCGTAGAGTAGTTACACTCAGGCAGCCGCCAGTTTCAACTAGAGTTCGGCTTCCTAGTAGTCGGCATCAGCAGTATATTCGCCTTGCCGAGCGTGTGCTTAAGCGACTGCGTTCAGGTGAAGTTCAATTACCCAAAGCACTCGCCATCCTACGCAAGATGAACCCTTACGCTTTTGAAGAGTTACTGCTAACGTGCTGCCATGAGCAAGGGTGGAGAATCGAGCGTAACTTTCGCTATACGGGTGATGGTGGTTTAGATGGGCGAGTGACAATCGCTGGAAGGCTTTATCTAATCCAGGCAAAGCGTTATCGCGGCTATATCAACCCTAAGCATATTCGTGATTTCGACCAGGTTATCCAGGGGGAGGAAGCGTGTGGAGGATTCTTTATCCATACTGGGAGAACCGGAGAGTTATCGAAGGAGTTGTTGCGGGAGTATCAAATCAGTTTAATTAGTGGTCAACGGTTGGTTGATTTTGTCTTGGGACAGCGATTCAAAATCCTGGGCTAATAACTACCGAAGTAGTTAATTAACAGTAATGCCAAAATAAAAGCATATTGTATTGGTCTTGAAAAGTGATTACTATAGAAACAATTATCCGCGAATTAGACTCAGCCCCAGAGCCGCTATTAGTAGCTGTACTTGATTTTATCCAGTCTACGAAAGCTAAAACTATTCAAGAGTTCACTCAAAATAATTCCCCACGTATTCCAGGCTTGCATCAGGGAGAAATCTGGATGAGTGAGGATTTTAACGAGTCTTTAGCTGACGAGTTTTGGCTGGGTGAAGATGAATGAGGGTTTTAATCGATACTCATGTATTCATTTGGTGGACAAGCGATCAAATGAAGCTTTCACCGTATGTTTACAATCTTCTAACTGATGCTAATACTGAAGCAATTTTTAGTGTTGCCAGTATTTGGGAAATGCAAATAAAGTTGTCTTTAGGTAAGCTTACTTTTAAAACGGCGTTACCGGAACTTGTTGAGGATGAGGTTAAACGTAACCAAATTGAGTTACTGCCGATTGATCTATTTCACATTTATGCTTTAAGCCATCTGCCTAACCACCACCGAGATCCCTTTGATCGCTTGTTGATAGCTCAAGCTATGAATGAGAAACTGGCTATCGTTAGCATTGACGAAAAGTTCGATGGTTATGAGGTAGAGCGACTATGGTGACAAACAAGAATTTACATTAAGTGGCGATCGCATTTATGGAGATACCAGTGGCGGTAGCCTGCCCTAAGCCAAATGGTGTTTGCGACAATTTGCGGGTGATGGCGGTGGAGACTAAACTACTGCTACTGCCACAGGTGTGGTGGGAGAAGTAATGGAAATTTTTGGGTTCCTGTTTGGGCTTGGTTGTCTGATTGCAATTGCTTGGGGAATGAAAATTTCCAGCTAACTTCGTGGCATCGTCTGAGGATAATAATTAGCGAATCGACTGCCGAAGCATCTATAATCGCCATGCACGATGCTGGCATAGAACCAGAAAGTCATAATTGTGATTGAAGTGTAAGCGCGCAAAAATGGACACAGAGCTTCGTTATTTAATATTGGTTATTGCAAAGTTTTAAGTAGAAGTTCTAGTGTTGCTGGGGCGTTGCTCGTCAAAACTTGCTGACTAAAACGTCGCCACAGCAAGGCTTCCACTAAGGTAGCTTTTCGCTTTTCGCTGAGGTTAGTTCCCCAAATAGCCAAATCTGGATCGCTTTGAGCTTTTCCACGATCGAATACTTTCGCAAGGTTAAAATCAGACTCCAGGTTTTGTAGTTGTTTCGACTTATCATCGGAGTTCTTTGACTGACTAGAAAGATATACGCTTAACTTAATCAGCGCATCGCCTGCCTGCGCCTCAACATTAATTTTTTCCCAATTAACTAAGAACTCTGGATAATTCTTCAACACTCGCTCCAGAGTGATTTGTGACACTAAAAGATCAGCTTCAGACCTACTCTCTTTTTCAACATTTTCATGAACTATTTGACCATCCGGAAACGTTATTCTTACTGTAGAACGGTAAAGATTGTGAGAGAGATGTACAGATTGAAAATCAGCGCAATTACTACCACATCCAAGATTTTGGAGTAATTCTAGAAGTTGATTTTTGGCATTGTAAGTCATATAGAATTCTATACAAAGTGTAAGGTATAGGTGGACAAGCAAAAGTTTTTGAATTTTGCTCGTATTTTTGGAGCCGAAACTAGGGCTACCCAAATAGCCTCATTCATGACCAAAGATAGTAGGGAAGACTCAGACGTTTAGTCAGAGATATTTTGTTCTTTTCCGAAAAACTAGATAATTATATTGATGCCATTTGGTATTTTCTATCCCACTACAATTTATCCTCACTTATTCAGAGCTACCACTAATATATGATTCCCAGAATGTTTCACTCTCTAACACATTCACTCAACATTACAAAAATTTAAGCTATGTTGACTTGATTTTCAGCACAGTGCAAACCATCGCTTTTGTTATTGCTTTAATAAATTCCCATTACCAGGGTGATCGCTATCCTACGCAAAATGAACCCCTATGCCTTTGAAGAATTGCTGCTTACTTGTTGTCAAAACCAAGGGTGGAAAATCGAGCGCAACTTTAAATATAGTAATGACGGTGGTTTAGATGGGCGCGTGACAATTGCTGGCAGGCTTTATCTAATTCAAGCAAAGCGTTATCGCGGTTATATTAACCCTAGGGCGTATCTGCAAACTCAAAAGCAACACTAGATGGAGTGGAAAAAAGATGGGAATAGGAGTATTCTAAATATCTGAAAACAAACCGGAGTAACTTTCCATGCCGCTACATCGTGGTGACCTAAATGATGCTCAATGGCAGAAACTTCACCCTTTGCTACCAAAAAAAGCGTGTACTGGGCGACCTGCGGCTGATCATCGAGCAGTGATTGACGGGATTTTATGGATTCACCGCACGGGTGCGCCTTGGAACGATTTGCCTGCTCGTTATGGGTCACGGGGTACGGTATCAAGTCGATTCTATCGTTGGCGCTCCCAGGGCATCTGGCAGGAGATCCTCAATCGCTTGCAGCAAACCGCCGATGCTGCCGACCAAATCGATTGGGAAGTACATTTCATTGATAGCACCATTGTCCGCGCGCACCAACACGCCGCCGGAGCAAAAAGGGGGAACTGAATCCAGGACAACAATCACTCAGTGTTGAGCTTCTTCAGCAACAAGAGGCACTCGGACGCTCAAAAGGCGGCTTTAGCACCAAAATTCACATCCAATCCGATGGCATGGGCAAACCAATGCAATTCGTATTGACAGAGGGACAACGCAGTGATGTTAAAGGATTCTACACTCTCAATACTGCACTAAAGGTCAAGCGCATTGGACGGGGGAAACCGAAGCAGCGTCCTCGTTACTTGGTAGGTGATAAAGGTTATGACGCACAGATGATTCGTCGTACCTTACGTCGTCAGCACACCACACCAGTCATCCCTAAGCGCCAGAATGCTAAACACAAGCCCCGCTTTAATCGTGGACTGTACCGAGAGCGCAACCGCATTGAACGGTTGATTAATCGACTCAAACAGTTTCGCCGGGTCGCTACTCGCACGCGAAAAACGAGCCGAGAATTACCTAGCGATGCTGACGATTGCTGCAATTCTTATTTGGTTGAAATAGCTCACTATGCTACATCCAGACTTTGCAGATACGCCCTAAGCATATCCGTGACTTTTACCAAGTTATCCAGGGGGAGGAAGCGCATGGAGGATTCTTTATCCATACGGGTAAAACTGGAGAATTAGCAAAGGAATTGCTGCGGGATTATCAGATAAGTTTACTCAGTGGTCAACGGTTGGTTAATTTTGTCTTGGGGCAGTCGCTGAAAATTATATAAATCATCATAATGGTCTATGAAACAATAATAGTTAGTTGTTAATTTCTATGCTCTCAACTCTTTAGATATGGAACTGATTGACTACCCGCGAGCGATAAACGAGAAAGCACATAAGTGCCTAGAAGTATTTCAGCAAGTGCAGCAGCAAAAATCAGAAATCGATTGCTTAGTTAACGCTGTCTTTTGTCAAGTTGCTTTTGACCCAACACTAAAAAATCAAAATCAGCGCGATGCTCGAAAAGCTACAATACTAGCTGAGGATCGTCAATACACTGAAAAACTAGCTAAACTACAAACTTTAAAAAATGAATTGGGTTCTCTGAAAATTCACCTAGAATATTTACGTAACAAGTTTGCTGCTGTGAGATTAGCAGCGGCTGTCAAATTAGATGTAATCACTAAGTTAGGCGATACTGCAACTGCTGAAACTTTACGAGCGCATTTAGCAGGGATGGCATTACAAAGTGTCTTCAGTAGTGTCTGTTTGTCTCAAACAATCTCGCCTTTAGAGGTTGCAGAGCAAGCAGTCACTTTTGCAGATGCCCTGGTTAGTAGGCTAGAAGTCGAGAGTGTAGGCAATAGCACTCTTTGGGAAAAGAAAGTTTATGCCCAGCAAAATCTAGAAGAGGAAGAGTTTAATGATGATAGCGACTCCGAGACAACGCAATCGCATTTGGGTTAATTAGATTTTTAATTAGCGGTAAACGATTAATTAATTTTGTGTTAGGACTAAAGTTGAGGTTTATGAGGTAACGATGGCTGTTGCTACGGATGATAGTTGAGTTTTCATTTAGCTGTATAACTAGAAAAAGGAAATGTTATCGCAATGCGAAAACTACCCGAATGCCGCCGTTGTAAATTCTATGCTGATGAGGAACTTCTAGTTTGTGCGTTGCATCCAGATGGCATTGCTCAAGGCAACGATACTTGCTCAGATTTTGATATTACTACAGAGAAAAAACATAAGGAGCATAACTATAGAACGGAAGATTTAGACTTTGCCTCAGCACTGTTAAGAAACCAAGGATGTACAGACGACCAAGCGTATTATCACAGCTTATCTGAGATGATGGCAGGAATGCTTTATAACCCGACTAGCGATTTACTAGAACAGCCCTTATCAGATTTTTTCTATTATGTGTTGCGCCTATCCGAGTTATTAGCAGATTTAACTAGGTACACCCCTTTACAGCTTCCTGATGACTGCTACGGGCAACTTGCAGCAGATGGACGCAGCATTATGGTTCATCAAGCGCGGTTCTTAATTACTCATGGTTCAGCAGAAGTTTTAACTCCTCAAGGGCGGCAGTTTCTCTACGGAGAAGATTTATATATTGCCAGAAGAATTGCTAATTACTTAAGTCGTGAAAATGATTTGAGCAGGGCAGTAGGGCAGTCGTATTTCGATGATATGTTAGAACGAATTAGCGGTAATGCAAATTTACATGGCATTGAGGCAGTTGAACGCCTTCTTGGTAGTGACTTATTGTTTGACTTTGAGTATCCTCCCAATTTTAACCTTAGCAAGTGGAAAGAAAATTGGGCAGATAATCAGACAGACTTGGTAGTACATTTCTCAGTGCCAAGAACAATTACTTTCGTCAAACAACGGTTTGACATTACGCTGAACTATCCATTTTGACTTTTACAAAGCAATTGCCTCTATCTAATAGCTTTACACTTCGGGGTAATACTCAGGCGCTCAAAGAAGAGCTATAAAATTAGCACTGGAATACCAATGCAGGTATTGAGGCGATCGCACTTGGAAAAGACTAAAATCCACCACGTTATCGGCATCGACGGCACTACCCTGATAGTCTTCCACACCCCAGCCCACTGCTGGCAGTTCCGGTTGATTAGCCCTGGCGGAGCAGTGTTTGGGGAACGTAAGATTTACTACACGGCTGAAGCTGCGCTTAAGGCAGGGCTGGAGTGGATTGCTCAGGGGAATTAAAGAAAATTTTTGTAGCTATCTTTATCGTTACCTTGGTAAGCCAACGATTGCATGATTTGCAATTATTGTCAAATTTAGGAGTGAACACTCTTAAAAAGTTGAGTTTAGTTACTTTTTGACTATTTTTAATGATTTTAGAAATAAAATTTTTAAAGTGTAGAGGTAATGCTTTTTATTTAATAAATTAATCTTAGGTTAATTATCCCCAAGTTAAGCTGGACTAAATTAGTTAGAAATGATATGGAAGAAATATTAAACGATTACTGTAAACAAACTAATCCTGGGCTTCTTCTCCTGAGTATGCCGACTGGTTTTGGCAAAACATACAACGTTATTAAATTTATCTATTCTAATTACAAAGAGTTTGCTTTTCAAAAGAGAAAAATTATTTTTATTACGAATCTCAAGAAAAACTTGCCAATTGAGGATTTAAGAAAGCATTTTATTGCAAATAACAACAAAGATGAATTTGAAGACTACGTTCTTTTTATTGATTCTAATTCTCAGAGTGTTATTACTAATTTAACTTTAATCGAGGATGAAATTCCAGAAAAGTTTAAAACCGAAAATTATCTGCGTTTAAAATCTTATATAGAAATATGTAAGAATAGCCAGTTGCCTCAATCTGTAAAATCTACCCTTGAAAAAGAAATTCGTGGAGATATTGAACCAGCATTCCGAGAATTTATTAAAAAAACGTTAAATGAAAATTTCAAAACAAAAAAGGCTCGGCTATTAGCTATAAAAAACAATCAAGAATATCAATGGATTGGAAAATTGTATCCCGCAGTATTTACAGATGAAAGAACGGTTTTATTCCTTAGTATGGATAAGTTCATCACTAAAAACTCGACACTTGTTGAGCCGTCGTATTACTTCTATGAACGATTAATTAATAAATCAGTCATTTTTATTGATGAGTTTGATACCACTAAAGAATCTGTCCTCAACAATATTATTAAGTCAGGCTTGCGCCATCGTGTGGATCTTCTAGATTTATTCTTAAATATTCACAATCATCTTATGCAAAATGAATGCCCTGAAGGGCTACTTAAAGAATCTAAATGGCGTAAGCAAAAATCCGCAGGGAAGAATTGGTTATCTCTAGGAAAGCAGATTGAATCTTTTCGAGATAAAGCAGATCGTATATTCAATACATATAAATTACAGCATACTTGTAAATCACATAAAAATTTTTCGACAAATAAAAGAGATTTTTTATTTTATGATTATCAATTTCATAATGTGTTAGATCGCCGTAAGCGTATTGAAATTATTGAAGATTCACAGAATCGTACAAATTGGATTCAGGCTTTTGATGTTAAAACAAAAACAGTCGGGATCGATATTCATTCATTATTAAGAGATATTGCAGGATTTTTAACTTATTTTCAAACAGGTATTGGATATTTAGCAGAGAATTATCGCCATTTGAAAGAGGAAGATGACAGCATTCACGAAGCCTTTCCCCTAGAATCTGCTATTAAAACAGTTCTTAATCATTTTCGCCTTGATAGTAAAGATGTTGAATTTTTGACGAGTAATATTATCGAAGGTGACTTGCCGTATGGACTGCGAACCGACAAAGGAAGCATCCAACGTCAAGGGTTTTATGATACTGGCTTTCGTTACCACGATATCGTTGATAGTGATGAGCATGATACCTTATCAAAAATATATATGTTCAACTTCAGCCGTACACCAGAATCTTTTTTGGCTGGAGTTTGTTCAAAAGCTATAGTTGTCGGCATTTCGGCGACTGCTGGGCTTTATACAAACATTGGAAATTATGATCTTGAGTATTTAAAATCTCGGTTAGGGGATTCATTTATACGTCTTAAGCATGATACTCTTGTTAGGCTAAAGAACGCATATTTTGAAGCAACCAAAGGATATGCTCAAATTAAAATAAAAACTAATTTTATTGAAGTAGAGTCACAGAAAGAAGCTATTAAAAAACTTGAAAGCCTTTTAGAAGACAAAACAGCAGCTAATCATTTATGGAACACTCTTCAGTTCAAAATAGATAATGAAAAACCGTATAAAGAATTTGTGTTTTCTCGTTATGTAAAAGTGTTAACTGCATGGAAATATTTTTTAGAAAACTATGATTGTCATGCGTTTATTTGCTTTTTTACTAAAATACCTAAGCTAAATGACTTAGACTTTGATCTTAATATATTATATGAGTACGCTGAATTATTACTAGATGGGAATAAAGAGTTTATAACTGATAAAGTTTCAGAAACTATTGTTGTACTTAGTGGAGTTGAATTCGAGGAAAAGAAAGCACAAATACTAAATGACCTCAAAAATAACAAGCGCCGCTTTATTATTTCATCTTATCAGACAAGTGGAATAGGACAAAATTTACAATTTCCCGTTCCTACTGATGTCAAACCAATACATATTAATGACTTTCCTAAGCATGAATATATGGACATTAATGGAATTTATTTAGATAATCCTACAAATTTGCTTGTTAATATTTCTAGGGCAAGTATTGAACATGAAAATTTTATTAAGTATATTTTTCAATTAGAATTTTTAGTTCAAAATGGAGCTATTTCACTAAATACATTTAGAAGCAAGTTAGATGAAGCTTTTAAACGTTATTTGGGAGGAAGTAATAAGATAAATCATGACTTTAAAAACTTATATAATACTAATGCTTATTCACGTTATGTAAATAAAATAGTTATTCAAGCTATAGGTCGAATATGCCGAACAAATATGAAAGCTTCAACTATTCATATTCTCTGTGATACTTTGATCCGAAAACATTTAACTGGATTATGCTTGCCAGAAGATGTGATTCCTATTCGGGAATATGCTGCTCTGCTTAAATCCATTAATTCATCAACTAGGCAATCTGAAGATTTGATAGAAATACAAAATCGTGCATCTAATAGAAGTAATCAAACTTCTGCTTATATACGCCGCCAATTGAATACGCCTTGGACACCTCAGAGTGTTAAAGCATGGCAAGAACTTAGAGAACAAGTCCTCATTCAACCTGTGGTAGAAAAAGAGGCAGAATGTAATCCTAAGTGGAACCCTATTTACCTTAAAGTGAGACAACCGACTTCTTCGTATATTTATTCACAAACAGAAGATTATGAAGATACTGAAGTTTTCTTTTGTAATGAATACGGAAAAAAAGAAGTAAAAGAAGTAAGTGAAAAATCTGCTCATCTTTCAGATTTGATGAGAATTGATATTTTACATAAATTATTTATAGATTCTGGCTGGGCAACAACATTCCCCGAATCTGAATTGATGCTGACACCACCAATGTTTAACAATATTTATAAAGGAGCATTAGGCGAAGTATGCGGAAAATATATTTTTGATAAGCTTTTAAATATTAATCTTCTAGAACTACAAGTAGAGGAATTTGAGCGTTTTGACTTTAAAACTGATGCAAAGATTTATGTAGACTTCAAGTTTTGGAATAATCGGGTTGCGGTACAAGCTGATGACTTAATTAGTAAAATCCGCGCCAAAATGGCAACTGTTCGAGCAGAGCGTGTTTTTGTAATCAATATCCTTGGTTCTTCTAATACAATTTTTCATCCGCATATCTCATCTGATAGGAAAATAGTTGAAGTTCCTTACCTCTGTAAAAATAATAAAGTAGATGATGAAGCACTTGAATTTATTGTGAAGGAACTTTATAGATGAGTATTTCTACGAACCGTTTGAAAATAAATTTTAATGTTGATGCTATTAGAGATGACTTTGCATTTATTCGCTTTAGTCGCGAACGAAAAAAAAATTGGAATGGGGCAGCAGAGTTAGATTACATTATTGGTAAAGATTTCAATGCTGCTGCTGTTATGTTTCAGTATGGGAAATATGCTTATGCCATGTTTAGAAAACCAGTCGATGTTTATCAACTTCTTGAAGGTATTAGAGCGAACAAGGAATTTGATGATAATGCTGTTACTGAAGTTTTTCCGAGCATTTCACGACGTGATTCTGAAGAGTGCATTTGTGAAGCATGGCTGGCCCAGATTTTAATAAACTCCCTGTCTTCCTCAAAATCGCGTTTTTCTAAATATCATTATTGCAACTTAACTGGCTCATTATTACTTGTGCAAGATTTTGAAGGTAAAAACAAAGACTACCTTGATGTAGCAAAAGTAACTTTAAACTCGGACTACTTATTGGAAGTAAGAACTGTTCGTCACCGGACAAAAATTTCTATTCTTGCAGAATTAAAAAATAATAATGATAACAAACGTAAAAAAGAACTTAAAAATGCTCTTGAAAAGCCTTATTATAGGGTTGAATTAGCAACTAACAGCCTTCGTAGACATTTACCCCGTGATGGGGAAGTTGATGCAAAATTAATATATATCGAATGTGGCTTAAAAGGTAAAAAAGCATCTGTAGCCTTTCTTGATTTTAGTAATATTGATAGATTTTACAAAAGTCGCGCAGGTATTTTGCATAATGTTATATCCAAAATTAGCGAGGATTTATCAAAATACATGAATGTTGGTTTTCATAATATTAAAGTTGATGAGACTATTGAACTCAATAACACCTTGCTGAAAAAGCCAGAACAACTTCGCTTATTACTTGACAAGCAGCTAATTAATATAACTGATAAAGTTGAAAATCAAGAGTCTGAGGATTTAATAAATGCTGTAAAAATATTTCTTTATCCTAATTATGTCACTGATGAAAAGCTCATTTCTTATAGTAAACGAGATAAAGAAAGCGCTTTAAATTTTAGAATAATTCACACTGATGATTACTACGAAAAAATGAATTTGGAAGATGAGTATGTCCCTTCAACTGATCTAATCTATCGACAACATCTTACAATAAAATCAATTGAAACTATAACTAATGCTACTCTTAAAACGAGTATCAAAGAGCTACTGATAAAACGAGATATTAGCACTCGCACATTAAATTTGTTTGATTGGACTAAACTAAAACTAACGGGAGTTTGGACTTTTGCTGCTTGGGATGAAAATGCAAGTAATGTTATTTTTATGGAAATTTTTCCAGATGGTAGTTTCCAATTCTACAAAATAGATTATCAGGATATCTTTAACTATCAAAAGTTTCAAAAATACAGAGAATTAATGATTGATAGTTATGGAAACAAAATTAGGACACTGGAAGGTCTTGTTATTTCTGATACAAATGATATAAATCAGATATTATGTACTGATGAAGTTAGCCTTCCTGATCTTACTAAAATTGAAGCGATTATTAATGAAGTCAATACCGAGCTTCCTGAAAACAAGCGAACTGGAACCGATTTGGCAGCATTACTCCAAGAGTTCATGACTAAAGTTTTCAAGAGAGACAGTGATGAACTAATAGTATCTATTGAGGAGTTGTTAGAATTGGGTAGCAGCGAATTAAATAAAACCAGCTTCCGAAAAATTTTGAATGATAAGTTAGGAAAGAATACAATTGTTGCATCTGAATTACGACAATATCTTTTAACTCAGCATCAAATTAGACTTAGTTTTCCAAAACAGAAAGAGAGTCTTGAAGATTTATTCGACGCTTCTCTTAACATAAGATATTTTGGTGAAACTGCAAGAGAGGCTTATTACTTTGTTGGGGGGCGAAGAGAAAGTGTACAGTTTTCTTTCAAAGATGCCTGCCATCTTCGTAAAATTGTTGCAGTGAACGACTCAAAACTTATATTTAGACAACTCCTTCCGACTATGGATACAGATTTTGTCCGCACTGGGCAAAGTACCGTAATCCCTTTTCCATTTAAATATATTAGGGAATACAAGAATTTTGGCGTTGCTCAATAACTGTTAACGTTCTATCCAAGCATTTGAGCGTTCCACAATCCGCCTTGCTGCCACTGGGACAAATCCGGTTTTCTTTTGGGAGTCAATTTCTGCTAGCGTAGGCTTCGGTGCTAGTTTAAACCAAATCTTAATCATCATCTGAGGGTAAAGTATCTAGAAATTAGTATTGCAAAAAGTAAACTCAGATTGACTTGACCTTTAACATAGTGCAAAAATCCAGCTAACCGCAAGTTAAAGCTTGCTCCGCTCAATCACCAATACCACCCGTGAATAGCCAACCGCGAACCGTCCAAATGTATTTTGACGGTGTTGAAGTGCTACGGATTGAAGATGGCAACAAGTGTCATGAAATCTTATTCCCACCTGGTCATCAACCGGATTCGATGGAAATGAGATGGGATGGTGAGTTAGTTTACGCTATCTCAAATGCTACTTCCGAAGTTCTAGTCAACCGTCTGCCTAAATAATCAAACCCAAGCCAACTTAATTTATTTGAGGTGGTATTTTTGCACCAGCAATTAGTCACAGCTTTCGCCAACGAATTCACCAACGGCGATAATTTTGTCTCAATTACTTCAGCCCGGAAGTTGGCTCAAGCGGTCTTGAACCAAAAGATTGAGCCAGGAACACCTATAGCAAAAATCGTAGATGAATCTGTAGAGCAGGGCTTAATCCTAGCGGCGCGGCAATTAGTCCAGCGCTCTAGCGACCCCATCGAAACTTGGCAGCAATGCTTGGATTTGTATGATCGCCAGCCAGCGCTAAATACTCGTACCAGCACGAGCATTCTCCAGCAAGCCTACAGTACCCCCGTTCCTATTGCTTTCCTCGCGGCTAAGTTAGCCCAAATTGATGGGGAGACAACAGTTTACGAACCGACCGCAGGCAATGGGGCGCTGCTGTTGCTTGCCGATCCCAATAAAGCCATAGTTAACGAACTCAATAGTGATCGCGCCGCAGCATTGAGAGTGCAAGGGTTTACAGTAACCCAAAAAGATGCCAGTAGTTTTGTCCCCGCTACTGAGGCTGTAGACAGGATTATCACTAATCCACCTTTTGGCTCAGTAAAGGATACCCAAGGACAAACTCGGATATTTCAGCGCGGACGGTTAACGACCAGCCAGTTAGATCATGCGATCGCACTTTCAGCATTGGATTTGATGAAAGCCGATGGCAGAGCCGTTCTCATCTTGGGTGGGAAGATGGGTAACGAGAGTTCGCGCACCGAACGATACAATACGCAGTTAACTAGGGGATTTTATCATTGGCTATATAAAGATGCTGGTTATAAGGTTACAGATCATTTTTCTTTAGCTGGGGACTTGTACCGCAAACAAGGTACAACTTTTCCCATTGATGTGATTGTAATTGAGGGTAGAGGTGAAACAGAGCTAAAGTTACCTGGCGTACAACCACCGCGCATCTATGAGAGTTATGAAGACCTAAAGGAGGTTTTAGTTTATGCAAGCAGGCAAAGTGTACAACCGCAGAAAAATAATGGAATTACCTTACAAGGAATTCACCCCAGGGAGGCTTTGGTGTCCAACATCTCCTACAAGTCTCGACCCACCATTGGTTTGGACAACAGTGTTGATTCCAGAGGTACTGAATCAGATCGAGAGCCAAGAAGAATACCTGATTCTTTTAACGCGCCGAGTGGAGTGGTTGATACAGGAATGGATCGACGATTGGATGGCGAATTACGACCAGGAAGAGGATTTAGAAGTCAAATTGTGGATAGTACAGGAAATAGAGCAATATCTTCCTCTGGATCTGCAATACCTCAATCCCAATCAGAGTCCCAGAGAGATGGCATCGTATTTAATAACGAACTACTGGAATCTGCAACAGGCAGCTTTGAACGATCAACAGTTTCCAGTAAGCCCACCTCCAAAGTTGGAAACAGATTTGAACCTTCTACGGGAAATGAATTTGATGGATTGGTTAGCGTTCATGAACACCGAAGCAAACCCGCACAACTTTCAGGATTAAATAACATGAGCGAACTATCATCGTTGCAGGAAGTTGATTCAGACATAGTTCTTGAACAAATTGAAAATCAAGTTGCTTACAAGCCACGAAGTAAAGCCTATTCTTTAGCCACGTTAGCGCCTGCTTCCTCTCTCAAAGGGCTAGATAATGTATTCAACAAAATTGAGGCAACGACAGGGCTGACAATTGATGAGTATGTACGCGACAGGCTGAATGAGCCTTCTACTGAGGAGTTATTTAACCACTACGCCGCCGAACAAATTGATTCATTGGCTTTATCCATTTACAATCATGAGGAAGAAAATAAAGCAACTTTAATAGGTCATGACACAGGAATTGGTAAAACTCGGATTCTCTGCGGTTTAGCAAGATACGCCCAGCAGCGAGGGATGACTCCTGTAATCGTAACTGCCGACCCAGTTTTGTATGGCGACATATTGGCACGGGATGGTGTAGATACCGGAAACAACTTTAATCCATTTATTACTAATAGTAAATTTAACCTCAAGCTAACAGGAGCTAATGGCGATGTAATTAGCGAAATCAGTACACCAGAAAATCAAATAGAGAAAGTTAGAGAGTATGCACAAGCAGGAAATGTTGGAGAGCATGATTGCGTTTTTACAACTTACGGGCAGCTGACAGGCCCAACTAGCATAGAGCGGCGGCAACTACTAAATGCGATCGCACCGAAAACTTTCCTGATTCTGGATGAAAGCCATAAAGCCGGAGGACCTGCTGGAGACAATCAAACCGACAAGAAAAAGTCTCAAACACCTTCTTGTACCGAGTTCTTCCAATCGCTAGTCAAGGAAACCAAAGGATTTGTCGCGTCCAGTGCAACAGCCATCAAAGACCCCATCGTTGCCGCGCGACTATTTTATGAAACAACTGACCTCAAACTAGCCGCCGCCGACCGAGACAAGTTTGCCGACCACCTCAAAGCAGGGGGTGTACCCCTACAGCAACAAGTATTTTCGATGTGGGCAGAGTCCGGCGGCTGCATCCGTTGTGAAAAATCCTATGAAGGGGTAGAGTTTGGCGTTGCTAAGTACCCTGTTGACTTACAAACAGCAGAAACCAATTCAAAGATTCTCAACCTGATTTGGCAGTTTGACTATATCAAAGAAAAAGTAGTAACTGAAATTAGCGGTGATTATGCCGATGCGGGGGAAGCAGCACGTAAAAATAACCCAGCACTGGGGGATGCAGGAGCAAGCAGTACAATTTTTACTAGCGTCCTGCATAACTTAACGGCGGTAACAGCATTAGGATTGAAAGCCGAGGAAACAGCAAATGCGGCAATCGCCGACATCGAACAGGGACGCAAACCGATATTGATGCTGTTCAACACGATGGAATCAACCGTTAGAGATTTTGTGGATAGCCATAACCAACTAGCCACACTCCACAATGCAGAATTTCCCGATAGCCCCATGCAACCAATTAGAGTTGGCGATGACGTTACGATTAATGCTGGGCAGTTATTTACTCGCTACTTGGAAAAAGCAAGGTCGATTAAAATCACCGAGCCGTATTTAGACGAGCTAACGGGAAAGCAAGTAACCCGTACTCACCGCTTGACCGATACAGAGATAGGACTTGAAGGAGTTGCCGCTTTCAATCGAGCCGAAAAAGCGATCGCCTCCGCCGACTGGAGCAAGTTACCGATCTCACCAATTGACTATATCAAGCAGAAAATTGAAGACGCGGGGCATTCTATTGGCGAAATAACTGGACGCACTCATATTCTTAAATACGGCTCTGCCCAAGACCTGGCATCGGGGGTAGTAACCTACCAAACCAGGGAACGGGGAACGGCGCAGAAAAAGCAAGTAATGGATGATTTTCAAAACGGTAGAGTGGACGCGGTAATAACTAATTCCACTACTGGCTACTCCCTTCACGCCTCACGAACAGTAGCCGACCAAAGGCAGCGAGTAATGTACATTGTTCAGCCGCACCTAGACGTTAACCAAGTAGAACAATCCATCGGGCGCAGCCATAGAAGCGGACAAGTTAACCCAGCAATTCATCCTCCTGACAAGCTGGACGAGCAGGGACAACCGATGTGGGGTCAGTACCCCGGCACATTTGGCTTGCCAGTATTTAAGTTGGTAGTAGGTCAAGATTTGCCTACTGAAGAAAGAGCAGTGGCAATTCTGATGAAAAAGATGAGCCACTTGAAAGCAAATACAACGGGTAATAGCTCCTCCAGCTTTGGTTTAGCAGATATGCCTGACTTTATTAACGATTATGGCAATGAAGTGGCGCAAAACTTAATGGAGCAAAACCCAGACCTCCACGAGGATTTGGATTTTCCGCTCAATGGAGTTGATGGGTTTAAAGATCCCAAAGCCATCCAAAAAGTAACGGGTCGAGCAATAATGCTCACCAGTGACGCTTCTCCAACAGAGGAGCAGCCCTATCCTTCGTTGGCTCGGCAGACGTGGCTCTATGAAACTTTGACTTCTGACTACAAGGAGTTACTAACCCAGAAAATTGCTCTGGGTGAGAATGAATTAGAGGCACAGAAACTAGATTTGCAAGCGGAGCCAGTATCGCGTTTGGTTCTCAGTCCTGGAAAACCGGAAGTTGATAGCCCTTTCACTAAACCCGCTTATTTAGTTGAAGTAAAGGCAAAGACCGGAGCTAAACCCAATACCACTGAGCAAGTTATTAATGCTATAAGGCAGGAGTTGGGCTTTGAAAGAGTTGCTGATAAGAGCGATGGCGCATTATTCGACGTGCGGGAAAAAGGTGAGGAAGTAGCGACCCAACTGGTAGAACAGTTAAGTAGCAACGTGGGAGAATATTTAGCTCGGCAAGAAGCTTTGAGCGAGGCGGGAATAGTTCTAGCAAGTGAGAGAGTAGAGAAATTTCAACAGAGGCTTAGTGCAGGATTAGAGGAACAAAGTAATCTACAGCAAAGCCTTGATACTGCGGTGTCTTCAAAAGACGTGGAATTGTCTGCTCTCCTCAACACCCAGTTAGAACAGCTTGCGCCAAAGATTGACAAACTACAAACTCAGACCAGTAAAGCCAAACTCGACTTAAATGGCAAGAGTTTTCAGCAGGAGAAAGAAGGGCGGAGTATCAAAGAATCGTTAGCTGAAACTAGCGCTTTGCTGCAACAGTTTCCAGTGGGTCAACCTGTCCGCTTGATGGACAATAAAACCAAAAACTACCTGTATGGGGTAGTGTCGGCGGTAGAACAAAAAAGCAAAGCAAATAACCCTGCTGCGCCGATTAACTGGAAGGTCAAGCTATTAGTTGTTGATGGGGTGCGATCGCTATCCATCGGATTAAAAAATTTATCAAAGGGCGGCGGTCAAACTTTAGAACCTGTTGAATCGGCGGCTAGTTTTGCAAATGTCAACCAAGAAGTTTCTATTTACGACTTGTTCGACCAGAGACAAAGCGAGTCGAAAGAAAAGCGTTATTTAGTGACGGGACAGGTTTTGGCTACCGAACTAACGGGTAAGTTTGCCCAAGTTAGCGACCATCAGGGGCAAGTTCATCCGGTTTATCTATTGCGGCGGGGCTTTGACCCAGCAATAGATATGAATATCAAACCCGTCATGCTCAAAGGTGTCGAGCAAATCAAGCAGTTTTTTGATAAAACTCAAAAAGTCGGAATTGTAAAAACTGAAGACGAGAATCTAACAGTTATCGCTGATATCAAACCAAGTAATATTGGCGGCATAATTATCAAAACTGCCAAAGCCACTGCTGAGGGCGGGATATATTTTAAAAATGAAGGCTTGTTGCAACTAACTGGAGACTTCACCAGCAAAACCGAATCAGTAAAGGAAGGCAATAAGACCAAATCACAGGGAATCATGACTGTCACCGTCAGCACAGATAAAACGAATGAGGTGTTAGCTTACCTTGGGTCTAAATGGGGTTTGGGTGCTGCTACTCATAAAGATGTGGCACGAGAAATGCTAGGACAAGTATTACCATCCTGGGAGCCGTGCAATGAAATTAACCCCGATGTTGAACGGGTACTTGTTACTCGCACTCCCCAAAGCATGAGGGGCGAAGTTACACAGCCAGGTTTAGAAAAACCGGATTTGGCAAGCGATCTCAACGCCGCTATAAGTACAGCAACCCCCATTGAGACTAAGATTACAGCCTCAAAAGTAACAACTTCTATGGTTGAAGGCGACAGTGTGGTAGCTCCCCCCGCACCTACGCTGCCAGCGCCAGACGCATTAGCGCCTACATCCGAAGTTACAAACAGTGTTTCGCCAGACTTGCAAATCCTTGAGCCAAAGATTCAGCGTGGAGGAGCGGAGACAAATATTGCTAAACTACTGCACCAGGCAGGATTAGCTGTAGAAATTCTTAAGGGCGATGACTTTTATCTTAAGGTTGAAAACCAACCTTTCACACCATTGTCAATCGAGCGTCACGGAAAAGAATTGTACTTAACCCATTACCTTACGGATAATTATGGAGATTTGTTTCTCGATGCGGAAATGGTTTTTAATGTTTCTGCCCAAGGACAATTAACTCTGACACAAACGGCTAGTCAAAATCCTTTGACGGGCGGAGAGTACCGCACTAATGGCGATCGCTCTTTTGGTCAACTATTCTCTCGTAACCTGATAGAGCAAGGGTTTGACAAAGCTGCATTATCAGCTTTTCAAGCCAAACAGCAGTCAGCGCTGGCACAGGGGCAAGCTTCAGTAGAAGTTGAGAATTTACATCTTCCAGCACCAAGTCAAGAACAAACTCTAATCCAGGTTAAAAACCCAGGGCAAATAGAACCTGACCAACAGTTAAAGCAAGTACCCGCCGTTACTATAAAAGCTAACGAGCAACCCAAAGATGAAGTACCCGCCGTCGCAACCGTTGTCACTAATCCCTTAGCACAAAAAGCTGTAGAGCCATCTTTGCAACCTCCACAGGTAGCAGCTAAAGAATCGCCTAAGACTAAACCATCTTTAGGTAAGTCTTCTGCCAGCACTCAAGAAACGCAAGCTGAACCTCAAGGAGTCCAATTGAGCTTGTTTGACGTTGGATTAAGCCCAATTCCTGCTGCTGAAGTTAAGAGCGTACCTCAAAGTACAGCCAAAGTAGAAAAAGAGCCAACTCTGAATGTAAGTCAAGTCAGTGAACCTGTACAAGGGGTTAAAGAAACTGTTGTACCTCCACACGTAGAAACGCCACTAATAAATAAAGAACCTTCCAGCGAAAGGGCTACTTCTTCCGTGCCTTCTAGAGAGCTTGTTACAAGTGCGACAGAGAAAGTAGATCCCATGCGGATTTTTCAGCAAGTAGTAGAGCGCGTTGACAGGCAGACTGACGAAATGCTTGCTACCCTCCATTCTTCTAGCCCATCGCTAAATATGCTGCGGGATTGGTACAAAGCTGCAAGAGAACTAGGCAAATCCCAAAAGCATCTTGACCGAATTTCTCAAACTGGAAATAATTTCAAGCAGGGGGAACCATTGACAGACAGAGCTATTAAAGTCATGACAAAAGATTTCCAGGCGTACTACAAGCAATTAATAGTAGTTGAGCAATTGAGCAACCTGGGCGACGGGGACTTGCTTGCGCTCAACCAAAGTATAACCAATTACCTGAACTCCCCCCCGCCAAGCCCCCCACCTCTTGCTGACCGACAAAAAGTTGAGTCTGAGGTTAAGCAAATTACAGACCATATCAACTCTCTGGGTCATCAACAAGCCGAGCAGTTAGCAACGGTTGAAGCTATGCAAAAAAGTCCTTTTCGTAGTTGGAATGGTAAGTACGATTTAGCCGTTGCCCAGGTAGAACAGACAGCGAACAAGCTAGATAATGCGACTTCTCATTTGCAGCACAGACAAAACCAGCTAGGGCAATGGAACAAACAAGAAATGGCTTACTCTTTATGGGATAAAGCACCGCAGACTATTGAGATGCGGGGTTTTGCCAAGGGCTTACAGTCGCCTCAATTGCAAGAGCGACTAAATAGCATTTCTAAGGTAAAGCAGCAAGAGTTCGCTCGTAGCCAGGTTTTCAGTAATCGGCAGGCTGGGTTATCGGCTTAATCTATGATTATCCAAAATTAATAATGCTGCATTCTGATTTGCTATCTAATAGCCCTTTTGCAGATTTTTTAGGGATTTTAGTTGATACAGTGAAGCAATCTCCCCCAGGTGTTTCAGCCGATAAAATTCGTAGAAGCCTCCATTATTTTATTTACGCCTGAGCTGATAAAAGTATCCAAAAGCAATCTTGAAAAAGCAACAGATGAAAAGCAAACAAATTAGCTGCAACGAGGTTTACTTATTTTCAGAATCGTTTGGCTCTCCAGATGACACCCCAATTTTGTTAATCATGGGGGCAATGACTTCAGCAATTTGGTGGTCGGAGGATTTTTGCCACCAACTAGCGAGTGTGGGACGATACGTGATTCGTTACGACCACCGGGATACTGGACGCTCAACCAGCTACGAGCCAGGACAAATCAACTATTCCGTTGAAGATCTAGCAGATGATGCTTGCTGTGTTCTTGATGGTTAAGCTAATCGGCGTTTAGGTTGCATAATAAAGAACAGAACTCCTTAAAAGCAATTATGCCACCACCAGCTAAGAACTTTTTAACGCCGTTACAAGTTACTCAGTTACAGCAGGCTCTTAAAGAGAATGAACTAGCGCACGTTAGGGAAAGAATTTTAATTATTCTGCTTCAAAACGATGGCAGAACGCAAAAAGAAATTTCTAGATTTTTGGGTTGTTCGCCTAGAACAGTGGCATATTGGTGTATGCACGGAGACCCAGACAACTTGGAAAGCTTACATAATAAACGAGAGTACGAACATTACCGAAAAGCTACGACTGAGTATATTGAATTGTTATTAAAAACAGTGGAGCGAACGCCATCAGACTTAGGTTATGAATTTGGTCGATGGACGGCAGAGAGATTAGCTACATATTTAACAGAGCAAACAGGGATTAAGTTAAGTAGTTCTCAAGTCAGGAGGATATTAAAGCGAAAAAAGTATAGTTATATCTGGGCTAAATATGATTTAGAATCTAAACAAAAGCCAATAGAAAGAGCTTTGTTCCAAGAGAGACTTAGGGACTATTTAGCAGTAGCTAGAGATTATCCAGAACTTTTGCAGGTATGGTTTTGGGACGAAAGTGGTTTTAGTTTACGTGTGATTCGTCGGAAAAACTGGGGTAAGAAAGGACAGCGCAAGAGAATTCCAGGGCAACGCCGTCGTGGTCGAATAAATGTCATGGGAGCAATCCGAGAATCAGACCGGAAGCAAGTATGTTTCTTTATTGAAAAAGGCAATGCAGATATTTTCTTGGAGCAACTGCAACAATTTAATGAATTAATCAAACAAGAGTGGGTAAACAAAGGCAACCGCTCTGTTGATTTTCAGTCCCATGGACCTAGAATTATTTTGATTCTAGATAATGCTAGTTTTCATAAACGTCAAGACATTTTAAGTAAAATATCTAAAGAGTTTCCTAACTTCCGGCTAGATTTTTTGCCAGCTTATAGCCCTGACTACAACATTATAGAATTAGTTTGGCATTCATGTAAAGAATATATTGCTCACCGTCTGTTCCACTCAGTAAATGAATTGAAGCTACTACTGGATAGGCTGTTAAACCAAGGCGAGTTAGTAATTAAATGGCATCGAAAGATCAAGAATAAAGGGAATAACCATTATATTGCAGCTTAAATGCTTATTAGCTTATGGAATTCAGTCTGCCCATGTGGTGGGGATGTCGCTGGGAGGTTATCTCGCTCAACTCATAGCGCTTAAGCGTCCCCAACGCATCAAAAGTTTGACCTTGATCGCCTCAGAACGTTTGGCTGAGGTAGATCCGACAATACCTAGCATTGATCCATCTGTCCTTAACTACCATGCAAAAGCCAGCGAACTGGATTGGACAAACCGTGAGGAAGTGATTGAATACAAGGTCGGTGCATGGCGATTGCTTTCTGGTTCTGCCCATCTCTTTGATGAATTAACAATACGTGAATTAGCAGGCGGCGACTTTGATCGCACACCCAATCCAACAACTGCTTTTAATCATGCTCTGCTTCAGGGAGGAGAGAGATGGCTTAACCGTCTTGATGAAATTGCTGCTCCAACTCTAGTGATTCACGGCACAGAAGACCTTGTTCTGCCCTATGCTCATAGTTTGGCGTTAAAAGCAGAGATTCCTAACGCTGAATTGCTCGCATTGTCTGGAACCGGACATGAACTGCATCGTAATGACTGGGCTACCATCATTGAGGCGATACAGAGACATACTGCATTCTGAGAAGCTACGACATCATGAGTGATTTCCACAAAGTTTGCTTGCCTTCGCGTCTGAACTATTTATTTTTTGTTCTACCACTTGACTCTAAAGCTGCGTGAGGCTCTTACCATAGGTGCAGTTTCGGATGATTAGTGCTGGTAGGTATTTGGGGAGCGCAAGATTTACTACAGCGCTGAAGCTGCGCTCAAGGCAGGGCTAGAGCGGTTGATTGGGGAGAGTTAACAGTCAGTTTGAAGCTATGCAAGAAAGTCCCTTTCACAGTTGGAATGGCAAGTACGATTTAGCTGTTGCCCAGGTAGAGCAGACGGCGAACAAGCTAGATAATGCGATCGCACATTTGCAGCAGAGACAAAACCAGCTAGGGCAATGGAATAAGCAGGAAAGAGCTTACTCTTTGTGGGATAAATCACCTCAAACAGTTGAGATGCGGAATCTTGCCCAAGGTTTAAAATCGCCTCAATTGCAGGAGCGGCTAAATAGTATTCCCAAGATAGAACGACAAGAGTTGGCGCGCAGCCAAGCTTCCAGCGCTCGACAGGCTGGGTTATCAGCTTAAATTGAGACTCATCCGAGATCGATAACGCCGCACTCTGATTCGCTGTCTAGTTGAGCATACAAAATATCTAGTAACTCATCTTTCGATGGTGCTTGCTCCAAATTTTGGATGGTTAAGCACCAGTGTTTAGAAATACCTAAATCTTTTCTTGCCTTACTAAACTCTGGGGATTTAATCATTTCATGCTGGCTTTGAGGAATCAAATGACCGCCGCTCACATTCATCGCTACAACTACAGGCTCATCCTTGGTACGCCATAAGCGAATTAAGAAGTTAGCTTTAAGAATAAGACTTAACCACTGCTCTGGGTCTTCAATATTAGCTAACCGGGGTAGAACTCGCTCTACTCTCTGACTTAGATGAGTTTCCAAGGCGGTTTGAACTTGGCTCAGGTCTAGAGTAGGAGCTAACAAGCTCAAACTGTGAGCAAAGCACTCAAACCACTGCTCGGCGGGTGAAAGCTCAGAATAAAAATCTACATTAGATTGAGTTAACGACACCATTATCACTCGTTTATCTAGTGTGAACCAGGAGGGGCAGGAACAATTAGTAACTCCCCCTCTGCAATCTTATCTTAGCCAGTAATCCAGCAATCCAAGGCTTATCTCCATACTTACATCTGTACTGAAGGGCTATTGTCTCTAAAGTGGCTTGTGTTTCCTCAGACATTTTCTAGGTACTCGTTCCTCAAAACAAGTAGCTATTAGCAATTAATAACGATCATTCTTTGGTGGCGACAAGAGCAGAAAACTCATGTATTACTGGAACTTCTTGTCCCTTAGCAAAACTTTCATCTGCATAGCGGACAAAATTTTGCATAACTTGAGGCAGTAAATTCTTGTCCAAAGCATCTAAAAACCCAGCAGAAGCACCCGACTTTATCATATATTCAGCCACTTCATTACCGTCTTTACAAGGAACGGTCACTTCGCCATCCCAGGCTTCCTGGACTTTAAAGCTACTTCGGCAAAAAGTTTTTATCAAATAATTTTTGTCTTTTGGCAAATGAATGACCATATTCTTTATCATGGCATTTGGGTAATCTATTAGAACCTTTGTAAATAGATTAGAAATAGCTTTTAGTGAGCAAGCCCTATTTTCAATCAACCCAATGAACCCTTCTGGTTTTACTACTCTTTCTATTTCCTGGAGGAACTTACCGTGTTCTAAGTAGCAAATTCCCCAACCACAAACAATCCCATCTACGGATTTATCTGAAAGCCCTGACAGAAAAGAGAGAGCGTCAGATTGCACAAAGTTAATATTTGAAATGCCTTGAGATATAGCATTCTCTTGATTACATTGAAGCATACTAGGAGAAATGTCTACTGCAACCACTTTTCCATGTTTTCCAACTTTCTCAGCTAACCGATGAGTTAAAAAACCTGTCCCACAAGCTAAATCCAAGATATGTTGACCTGACTTGATTGAAAGTTTTTCCAACATTCCTAACGCCCCTTTCCCAAGATATCTTGAGTAATAGGCATCGTAGGACGCGACCACTGCATTATAGTCAGCCGTTGGGTCTGAGTTAATATTACTTAGCTTGAGCATGACTGTTCTATAAATCAGGTATGGCAATCTTATTACTGACTTCATTGATTCACCTTACAAATTAATGACTAATGTATAGGTACGTGTCTTTACTAACTAATGGCTAGTTAGTGAATAAATTAACTGACTTTCGTAAATTGAGAAGCTTGAATTTTCGTTAATTCTTCCGCAATTGTACCCTACAGTTCTGGCAGCGATAACGTTGCTTACCTAATGTTGATTCACCATGTTTGACAACTTTAGCGCTGTGGCAGAGCATACTTTTTCTTCAAAATTAAGATCATCTTGACTTAGACTTTTCAAAAATTCAAGGGGAGAATATAATTGCTCAATATGGAACACCCCTGCTGGAAATGAAGACAAAGCAAGATTTTCAGCAACTTTTGCAGCCACTAATCCGGTCGTCTTCGCTTCACCTGTTCCCCAAAGCGAACATTCATATAAATATTCTTTTGATTGTAAGTTACCTGCTTCCACTTTAATAACAAACTTATCCGATCCAAAATGTAATCGTTTTAGGACGCTGATTAATGATTCTTTGACATCTTTCATCATCAAAATACGGCTCAGACCTACTCTTTTTGCTAAAGCGAATAAGTAGGTCATTAAGGCTGAGTCAAAACAGAGACGAGTTGAGACGCTCCTAAGACCCAGGGTTTGTGGAATCACTTTCTGATCTGAGAAATTGAACCGATAAGCTATTCTTCTCCCTATCCCATTTGGAAATACTGATTGTTTGCCATCCTCAAAACCTTTGACCTTTCTTGGTTCACCGCCATGAATAATGGTAAAGTCAGTACTCAAATTCTCAAGAGTCCATCTATATGCTGCATCTCCATGAACTTCTCCTAACCCAAGGAGAATATAAATATCTGCGTATGTCATATCTGGCAACTTTGATTGGCAGTGTTTCGCTAAAAGGTTAGTTAAACCAGGAGCCAACCCTACACTTAAAACTGCTGTAGCTCCAGTCTTCTCAGCTTCCTTGTTCAGCGCCTCAATTTTGGAAAGAATATGATGGCTGGCAGAAATATCAATATAGTGAATGCCGCGTTGAATACATTGCCGAGCAAATTTAATATTTTCTTGATCCAGGCACATTATAACAATTTCAACATCGTCAAGTAATTTGCCACTGTCGGAAGTGCCAGAAATATCCAATGCTATCGGGATTACCTGCTGATTTAACTTTAATGCAAGATTTTGTGCTTTTTGATAATTTCTTCCGGCCACAATAACTTGCCCAGGAAAATTCTTAACCAACTGAGTCGCAATAATACGACCGACACTACCATATCCACCAATGACTAGAATTTTCTTATTCACCTTCTATCTCCACTCACCTTCTATCTCGATGGACATATTTGCATTTTAACTATTTAGTATTAGGAAGCCAACAATCCGAGCAGTTAGCAACCGTTGAAGCTATGCAAAAAAGCACTTTCCGCTTGGAATGGCAAGTACGATTTAGCTGTTGCCCAGGTAGAGCAGACGGCGAACAAGCTAGATAATGCGATCGCACATTTGCAGCAAAAACAAAACCAATTAGGGCAATGGAATAAGCAAGAAAGAGCTTACTCTTTATGGGATAAATCACCTCAAACAGTTGAAATGCGGAATCTTGCCAAGGGCTTACAGTCGCCTCAGTTGCAGGAGCGGCTGAGTAGCATTACTAAAGTAGAACGACAGAAGTTTGCGCGTAGCCAAGCTTCTAGCCCTCGGCAGGCAAGACTGTCGGCTTAAGCTATGATTATCCGAAATTAATAACCGCGCACTCCAATTTATTATCCAATTGAGTATATAAGATATCTAACAATTCGTCTTTTGAGGGGAACCCGTCTAGGTTTTGAATGGTTAAGCACCAGGTTTGGAAATACCTAAGCCTTTCCGGGCAGTGCTAAACTCTGGCTATTTAAGCAGTTTTAGCTGGCTTTGAGGCATTCCTTGACTGCCGCTTACATTCATCGCTACAATTACAGGCTCATCTTTAGTGCGCCACAAGCGAATCAAGAAGTTTGCCTCCCACAAGCCTTCTTATCAGCACTCTCAATTTTATTAACATCATGAGAATTGCTAAACGTGGTAATCGACAGTTGCATTAGGTCTATTTGTATGATACGGTAGAAATGTTTAGATGAAATTGAGACAAACTCTCACGTGCAGAAACATGAACACAGATGTTCACCGATGCTTGACTCTCGGTTCAAGCATGGTTACTATTTTAAATTCTGATTATTTTACCGTTCGACACTGGGAAAGAACGGTCAAGCAAAAGCTGCTTCGCTCGCTACGTTGAGGCAATCTTTGCTGGCTCTTTTTTTCAGACACTAAGGTTTTTGCCCTACTTCTAGTCAAGGTTTCTACTGCAACCTATTTTCGCAGTTACAGGTCGGCACAGCTATTTGCTGCCGATATAATTTATGTTTGTTTAATTTTCTGATTAGCCCAATTTGTCTAATTCAAATTGAGTTAGAAGTTCCAATTGGAATGATTAGCAAACACAATATAGCTATGCTTTTAAGCCGATTAATAACCCCTCTATGGAAGGAGGTTAACTATTTCGCTCAAGGCATTGCATTGAAAATGTAGTCAATATTACTCTTTTGAAAGGGGAGTCAACAAACCATGCTGACAACTTATCAAGCAGCAATCGCAATTGCTCTAGGTATGGCTACAATGGTTGGTTTATTTAAATACTAAACCGAGAAATAGTAACACTCAATTGAACATAATTCGCTGAGAATGTTCACCTGAGATTAGAATGATGGAGTTTTTAGAATCATGGATGCTCATGCTCACCATTACTTGACCTTTGGTTCAACTGACTTTGCAACTTCTGAGACTCTTGTCGATCGGCATTGGGAAAGAACAGTCAAGCAAAAGCTGCTTCGCTTGCTACATTGAGATAACGCTTGGCGATCCTTTCAAAAACTAGAATCTTTGCTGTTAATTCTAATTAAACTCTCTACTCTAAGCCAATGTTTGTTTGGTGGTTTAGTTGCATCTGTCTGACTTTGGTACAGATTGCGCCTGTTTAAGTTTTTGATTGGTTTAATTTGTTCAACTCTAGATTGCATTATGAGTTTCGATCGCAATGAAATTAAAACATCGAACAAAAAGACCCACAACGAGAAATTGCCCTTGCTGTTCCCACCGATTACTACGACATATTTGTGGTCGAAGAATTTATTGGTTCTGTCGAAATTGCTGGCAAGAAATGTATTTTCTAGAAGAAACACCTTTTAGAAGAGGCTTAAAGAGTATCTCATAGTACCGAATGGCATTAAGATAAGCCCCAGTCGGTTGGGTGGAACATTTGCAAAATGGTAACTGCCGCCGCCCCGCTTAATTTCCCCTTACCTTATTGCCATTTGCGTGAATGTGATGGTTGAGCCTCTTCTTTGACGCGCGTGCTATTTGTCCAAATCCTGAAACGAAGGTGAGAATATGACTTGGATTCTTTTTATTCACCCGATTGTGATGGCGGTTCTACTGGGTATTTCAATTTATGCGTTGTACTTAGGTATTCAAATTCGGCGCACAAGAGCCGCTACTGGCGATCTCAAGAAAGAGCTAATTCGAGGTAGATTTAATGTCCGACACCACCAGATTGGCTCATTGTTACTAGCGCTGTTGGTGCTTAGTGCCATTGGTGGCATGGCTGCCACCTATACGCACTATGGCAAGCTATTTGTGGGTACTCACCTGCTGGTAGGACTTGGCACAGTAGGTCTAATTGCCGTATCTGCTAGCCTGTCTCCTTTGATGCAAAGAGGAAACAATTGGGCGCGCTTAACTCATATAACTTTGAATGTAGCAATTCTAGCGCTGTTCGGTTGGCAGGCTGTCAGTGGTTTGCAAGGCGTGCAAAGTATCATCGAGAAGATGTAACCGAATTGAGAACGCAAGGAAAATGGCAGGTGCGTTTAGGCGTGCCAGGTAGCTTAAGCCAGCAAGTTACTATGGTTTCACCAATTTTCCTTGCGATTATTTTAGCGCCATTGTCTCATAGTACCAATGTTAAAAAAGCTTTCTAAAGTTTGTGCTAAATCCTGTCCAAAGCTTGAACTCAAACTAAGTTTTTGCAGCGATAGATTAGTTCAGAGGTTTATGCTGACAGACATTATACCCATCTAAGTTTTCAGTTTGATAATTTTGTTCAATGTAGATTAAATCAGGAGTTTCAATCATGATGTTCTTAGTCCGGCGCACAGAAAAGACTGTGTGGTCAGAGTTTTGTAATTGTGGTGTTTACTTTACACGATGGTTATCATCTTACTGGGTTAATATTTTTGCTATTGCAATTATATTAACCGCTACTTTGACCTACCTTCTAGCATTCGTTAACGCACCATTCACTCAAATCAGTAATGAAGATTACCAACCGATTTTAAGTGCTTTGTTTTTGAATAATGGGACGAGCAACAGCACTACACCTCAGTTCTCTGGCTACCGATTAGCACTCTTGTACGACTTTGGCAGATGGCTTGCTGTGCAAGCAATTCGACTGTTGTCTAACTGAGTTTAGAACCGTGGTTTGAAGACCTTAAATGATGGTTTGTTTTTAGATTATTGTCGTAATTCGTAGCAAAGAAATGACACAGCAAGTTCTAATTTTGGGTGGAAGTGGAAGGATTGGTCGCCAAGTTGCAGTCGATCTACTTACTTATACTTCTGCTCAAATTACAATCGCAGGACGCAACCTAAAGATCGGGCAGAGAGTCTCTCAGTTATTGGGCAATCGCTGTCAATTTTTGTCAATTGACTTAGATAAACCAGAACTGTTACAAGGCGCGATCGCACAGTCTAATTTAGTAATTCACTGTGCAGGTCCATTTCATCATCGCAATGCAAGTGTTTTGAGGCTTTGCATCGATCTAGCGGTGAACTATTTAGATGTAAGCGATCATCCGTCGTTTACTTGCAAAGCGATTGCCCTGAAAGTAAAAGCAGAAGCGGCAGGGATTACTGCGATCGTCAACACAGGTATTTTTCCGGGTCTTTCTAATAGCATGGTGCGGCGCGATGTTGACCAGCTTGATGAAGCCCAAAGCATTCATCTGAGCTATGTTGTCGGCGGTTCAGGCGGGGCAGGACTGACGGTGATGCAATCGACATTTTTAGGATTACAGCGTCCGTTTGAAGCTTGGATTGATGGCAAGCGCCGAAGCGTTAATCCTTACAGCGATCGTGAAGTGATTGATTTTCCGCACTATGGCAAAGTGGGCGTGTCTTGGTTTGATATGCCTGAATCTTTTACGCTTGCAGATACGTTCCCAGTCAAAACGGTGATTACTAAATTCGGATCGGTGCCGCGCTTCTATAACTATTTGACGTGGAGTGTAGCGCGATGCTGGCATCCTAAACTTTTACAATCGCAGAGCGTGATTGAGTTTTTATCACGAGTGAGCTATGGCATGACGCAGATCAGTAATCGCTTTAGCGGCATTGGAGTGGTGATTCGCTCGGAAGTGACTGGACTCAAACATGGTCAACGGGTGTCCTGCGTTTCAACCTTGGTGCATCCCAATACTGCTTGTGCTGCTGGAATTGGCACAGGAACGATTGCGGAATCATTGCTTTCTGGGGTACTAAAAAAACCAGGCGTTTGGTCTCCAGAACAAGCGGTATCAACTTCCCTGTTTGAAGCAGCAATGCAGAGCCGAGGCATTGAGATTCAGCAACAGTTATTCCCCACCCCGAGCCGCCATCCATTTGAAGTTCCTTCTGCTGTACTTTATTAATTTGCCATGTCATCAACCTCGTTTCTTGTTGCATTTTCAATGACTTGCCTAGCTCTGTATGTTGTCAATGTTGCAAAAGAAGAGATGCTGAGAATCTTTGCAGTAATCGTGGCAATGCTTGGCTTGTTTTTCAGTTTAGTGTTAGCGCCTTGGCTGGTACAAGCCTTAATGCTGATTTTTATTCTAATCTGGCGAAACCTTTCGCATCCTTCATCTCGTTCTCAGGAGAAACAGCAAAGATGTTCAATAAAGCTTACTTTTTAGTTTTAAATGATTCACGCTCATGGTATTTATTATTGTTTGCTGGAGTCGCGATCGGAATATGGGCTATCACAATTGTACGGCTTTGGTCATCGCTGCGATCGCATTGATATAACACTTATTTTGAAATTTAAACGTTACCGTGTCAATAAACTTATCTTGCATATCTCCATTCTGCATTGCTAATTTCATTATTATTGAGCTAATTTTTCCGCCTTAGTCTAGTCGCACTTCCAATGTTCTTAACCCCTGTGACTTTTAGGAGAAAAATCAATGAAAACTCAAATAAATTTTGTTCAGAGGCAGATTTGCCCCACAGTATTAACAGTTGAGGAGGCAATGAATCGCCAAAAGAAACTCCTGATCATTGATGTACAGAATCCAAAATATGTGACTAGCATTATTCCGAGAGCGCAGCGCTTGAATGAAGCGATTTCGCTCAAAGACATTCCCAAAACTCAAGCTGTTCTAGTCACTTGTTTATCGGGAGAGCGAAGCTTTAGAGTGGCGCAACAATTGATTCAACGCGGTTATTGTGATGTTTATGTTCTCAAAGGCGGAGTAATGGCATGGCGAAGGGCGGGGTATATGACCCAGTTAATCAAACTTCCCGCCTAATCTCTGAGATTCTATTGCATTTACTTCAAAGGTGAAATCAAATTCATGCTGGATCAAATTTTCAACTCTCCATTCAATATTGAAGTCGAAACGCTTTTAGTGCTGCTTGTGCTTGTGGCGATGGAGGTAGTCTTGTCAGCCGATAATGCGATCGCACTTGCAGCATTGACCCAAAGATTACAACACCCAACCCTAGAACGACGCGCCTTAAACATTGGACTGGCAATTGCATATCTTCTCCGAATAATTTTGATTGCAAGCGCAACCTGGATTGTTCAATTCTGGCAAGTTGAACTTGCAGGAGCGCTTTATCTCTTGTGGTTAGCTTGGCAGTATTTCACAAGGAAGCAATCAGACGGGAACTATCTTCCCACGCAAGTTCAATCCCTCTGGCAAATAATTCCCTTGATTGCTTTGACGGATCTTGCCTTCTCCTTAGATAGTGTGACGACTGCGATCGCGATTTCTCAGGAACTTTGGCTAATTGTTTTGGGCGGTACGATCGGAATTGTGGCGCTGCGGTTTCTGGCGGGGTTATTCATTCGATGGTTAGAAGAATTCACCCATTTATCAGATGCAGGGTATCTTGCAGTTGCTTTGGTTGGATTGCGGTTATTATTACGGGTGATCAATCCTGACCTCGTGCCATCAGAATGGGTAATGGTAACTCTGATTGCTTTGTTGTTTGTGTGGGGATTCTCTCGCCGCATTCAGAAGCCCTTACAGAATTCAATTGACAAAGCTGAAATTAGACAAGCCCCGATCGAATCTTTGCAAAAATCTTAATTCTTCAACTTGCAAAAACTGAACAAGAGAACATGACAATGTTAATAGCAGAAATGTTGAATGTAAAAAACAACACATTGCGTAATAACCAGAGCGAGGGGCGGTTTCGCACTCTGATTAGTGCCAGTTCCAATGTGCTGTATCGCATGAATGCTGATTGGAGCGAGATGTACGAGCTTCAGGGCGGCAATTTGATCGCAAACACATCCGAGCCAATCTCTGATTGGATGCAAAAATATATTCACTCAGATGACCAAGCCAGCGTATTAGAGGCACTTGAGGTAGCCGTCGGGAACAAGCGTTTGTTCGAGCTAGAACACCGCATTCGTCAAGTTGATGGCACACTGGGCTGGGTTTACTCACGCGCTGTGCCTTTACTCGATAGTGCTGGTGAAATTATTGAATGGTTCGGCGAGGCGAGTGATATTAGCGATCGCAAGCGCATCGAGCAAGAGCGCGAACAATTGCTAGCGCAAGAACAAGCCGCACGGGAAGCTGCCGAATCTGCCAACCGGATCAAAGATGAGTTTTTGGCTGTCCTGTCGCACGAGTTGCGATCGCCCCTCAACCCGATTCTAGGTTGGACACAACTGCTGCAAAAAGGCAAACTTGATAGCGCCCGTCAAGTCGAAGCCTTAACAATAATCGAGCGCAATGCCAAATTGCAATTGCAGCTGATCGAAGACTTACTCGACATCTCCCGCATCATACAGGGCAAATTGTCCTTAACAGCCGCTCCTGTTAACTTGACGTTTGTGATTTCTGCTGCCGTTGAAACGGTGCGTTTGGCAGCACAAGCGAAGAATATTGGACTACAGATTGACCTAGGCACCACAATCTCTCTGGTTTGGGGCGATGATGTCCGCTTACAGCAGGTGGTATGGAACTTACTCACAAATGCGGTTAAGTTCACACCCAATGGCGGACAAGTCATGGTTGAACTACAGCAAGCTGATGGTTTTGCTCAAATTCGGGTGATTGATACTGGCAAGGGCATTCAACCACAATTTCTGCCTTCTGTGTTTGAGTATTTTCGGCAGGAAGACGGCTCAACTACTCGTAAATTTGGTGGGCTAGGGTTGGGGCTGGCGATCGTGCGGCAAATTGTCGAAATGCACGGCGGGATGGTCAAAGTAGAAAGCTTGGGTGAGAATCAAGGCGCAATCTTTACAGTGCAATTGCCCCTCATGCAACAGGCAGTTCCGACTGGATCAGAACCGAGCCGCACTAGCGTGGACACCCAGGTTCCCCTTAGCAACCTGCAAATTCTGCTCGTTGACGACGATCTCGATACTTGCGAGTTTCAAGCATTTGTGCTGTCACAGAGCGGGGCAAAGGTAACAACCGTTGCTTCTGGCTTCGAGGCGTTGCAGGTACTTGATCGATTTATTCCCGATCTGCTAGTGAGCGACGTGGGTATGACTCAGATGGATGGGTATATGCTGATGCAACAAATTCGCTCTCGTCCTACCGATCAAGGAGGGGCAATTCCGGCGATCGCGCTAACGGCTTACGCGAGAGATTTTGATCGGCAAAAAGCGTTTCAGGCAGGGTTTGGATCTCACATCACGAAACCTGTTGAGCCAGAGGCGTTAGTGAGGGCGATTGTAAACTTGCTAGAACCCAGCTAAGGCTTTACAGAACCCATTTGACATCTTTTGCCGTCTCGAAGTACAGTGACGGCAAAACCTATATTCAGCAGCCATGACATACTCTAGCAGCCTAACAGACGAAGAATGGGAATAGCTTTACTGAATTTGAGACGAATGTTTCAAGATGAAGGCATTGTAGATACAATTTGGATTTTGGGTAATGTTTTGACTCACGAATCTACCCGCACAAGAGTTTTAGAAATGCGTTCTGTTTTCCAGAAATATCGTAATGAATTAGGTTACATCATTCTGTGTGCTGTTGCCTAGTAGTGTCATTAATCCAAAATTAAAAATTGCTATGACTTCTAAAAACACAACAAACTCATCTTTCGTTACCCAATTGCGAGAACAAATTGAATATCGTGATGCTGGAACTTTCAATAAAGTATTGCTAAAAGATCAAGCTTGTCAACACACGCTCTTGTGTCTTGCAGCTAACACGGAGATTTCTGAGCATAAGTCTACTCGAAATGCCACTGCTAATGTGATTGAAGGACGGGGTGTACTCACTTTGTCGGGACAAGATATTGCCCTAGAAACAGGTGTTTTCGTATTTATACCTGCCAATGCTCCCCACTCATTAAAGTCTGAAGACAAATTGGCGTTTTTGTTAACGCTTTCCGAAAAAGTAGATACTAATTAATTTTTTTCTGAACAATGGAATCAATAATTTCAACTTTCGCCCAACATTTAGATTTACCCCAAGTTCAGGTAGAAACGTTACTCTCAAAACCGCTAACAGAGTGTCTCAATTCACCTGAACTTAAGCAACAGCTAGACAGCTTAGACATCAATTTACTGAAGGAAACTCTACCCACAGCAGGAGCCGTCTTAGCCAAAGAACTACCGCCTTTTTACAACTGGCTGAAAAATGAATTGGGGGTTAAGCGTGTTCCCGATAGTCCAGATCATACGACAAAATGGGTAATTGGATTCGTCAACAATGAGCAAAGCTTGAGCAATCTAGTTGAGTTACATAAACCCGTTCCACGTCTGGCTTTAGAAACATCTGTTCCCCGCTTGGTAAGCTTGTTTGATGGAATCGAAGACGCGCACGTTCGCCAACAGTGGCAGAAAGCGATCGCTGCTCTTTGCTTACCTTTAGTTGTCGCTGCTCGTGAAAGAGATTGAGCGATGATCGCAGCCTAATAAAACATTCTAGAGCAGGAGAATTTGACGATGACTCAAACCGTCAATACAACTAGCAATACCAAACCTAACACCCAGGCATGGTATCGCCCGACATTTTCCCCAGAACATGGAGTTTATGTAGTGTTGTTGGTTTCTTTCCTAATTGGTGCAGCCGCCGCCCAAAATTGGACATTGGCAACGACACTAGCTTTAGTGTGTGCTTTTTGTGGTTTTCAAGCAGATAAATCTGTATTTCTTGATACTTTCTATTAGCTTTTTTGAAGAATGTCATGATATCCTAACCTTAATCAGGTCTAGACAAAGCAACTCGAAAAGGACGGCTACCGAGCAACTTATTCATGATCAATGTCAAAAAGGTTTTGTTAAAATGGGAAAGTTATTGGTTTAAAGTCCTGGGTCGATGGAGATCATGCCCATTAGCTTGTCCAGTAGAGAGAACTCCTCATCGGCACGTTTTCTGGAGTTGGTTCGGGAGTTTTTTGGCGATCACTGCAACTTCCTATCTTGCAATAAAAACGAATTCTCCTCTATTCATGGCTCCCTTTGGTGCAACAAGCGTCTTGATTTTTGGCGTGCCAGATAGTCCTCTGGCTCAACCTCGAAACGTGATTGGGGGCAATTGCTTAGTGGCTCTGGTCAGTCTAATCATTTTACAACTTTTGGGTTCTTCGCCTTGGGCAATGGGAGTAGCTGTTTCAAGTGCAATCGCCATTATGCAAATTACTAGAACGTTACATCCGCCTTCAGGAGCCGTCGCTTTAGTCGTGATGATGACAAAACCAGATTGGCAATTTCTGCTAACACCTGCTTTTGAGGGATCGATGATCTTGGTACTCTGTGCTGTAATCTTCAATAACTTAGCGGAAGAACGAACCTATCCAAAGCACTGGCTATAGCCAAACCTCTCCTGATTTCTATCAGGGCAAGTTCAGACCGTCCTCTTAAAATTCAGTTTGGTTTAAAACTGGCTGAGACTTCAATAAATGCTGCTCCATACAAACAATAGCTCCTAAAAAAACATCGCGCATGATAGTTCAACACAGTGCTGTATCTTAGCGAAAGGAGGAGAATTGTGTGCTGTACTGGAGGATGACTTGGGAGCATCTCAGTTTTGCAATAAGTATAAATACTTATGGAGTTAAGGAATCAGGCAACTACACTTCTTCGCATATGGTGGAATTGGTGGTAAAAAAACCGAACCCAAGGCAAAAAGTCCGCTCTACTTCGGTCACTTTGCTTACGGAATTGCCGAGGTAGTAAGGGAACCTTTAACCGATGAATTGCGGTTTGAGATAGTTTATCACCAAATTTATACTCATAATACTGATGGATTAATTGCAGGTAGCTTGCATTGGTCGCGTTATATGGGCGACCGCTCTTTTGGGTAGCTAGGCTTGCGTCCAGTTGCCGATACCATAGTCGATCTTGATGGATTTACTGGTGATTACGAAACCCAGGATGGTGGGATTAGGTTGCCTCTAGACCAATTGATCCATCAACTAGAAATTATGGCTGCTCGCTATCGCATTGGTGATGGTACAGGCGGTACTTTTGTAGGACCAGCTAACAACTGTACCCAGGATGCCAATCAAGCTTTATATGCGGCACTGAAGCAAATAGCTAGGTCGATTCGTTCTCACCCAAACGTCGAGGAGTGGAAACAACAACATCCTGAACAGTTGTACAGATTGGAGCAGCTAGAAAGGCTAGGACTCGATCTCAAACGTCTGCTATTACCTTGGGGAACGGCACGAGTAGATTGGAAAGATCGCTCTGAGGTATTAGGTAGCACTTTGGAGGACAATCCACTGCAAAACATAATTCGCAGTTTACTGACTTGGCGCACGATTCTACCTCGTCTCACCAGCGATGAAGTAATTGAAGCATTTATCAGGCAGGGTGGCTCGGCATGGGTATTGCGAACTAATCAAGTCGGTGGAATAGATCCTGATATTGAACCTATTGCACCGATGACACTGTAGTTGAGCAGCTAGTGGTTAAAGTACACTTACTCATTCAACAAGGGGAGAAGCGATAATAACTATAAGCAAAAGTTACTTACAGACGATCTCTAATGAACTCGGTTCTTCGCTGATTTTGGGCTGCTGCGTGTTGGAATTATAGGTTACAAAAGTGCCTTTAAAATTTTCTTCCTTATAAACTTTAACAGTTGCCGCCGAGCCTACCTTAAGGCTATCAGCTTCATCTCCCCAATCTTTATTATTTGCACCAGGAAGATTGCGTAAATTGCTATACCGACCCGCACCTTTGATAACAATATTGCTATCGGTAAAGTTTTTACCATCCCAAAGATGCACTGAACAAGGGTTGTTGGTTTTTGTTGTGTTTTGTACTAGGACGGCTCCCAATGTATTCGTTGTTGCGCTTGCTGTCAGTGCTGGTTGACACGCTGTCATTATAGGAAGGGTCAAAACTGTGGCAGCCAATCCTGAAAATATTACACGACAATTTTTCATTTGCTTTCCTCCTCAAGTTAATTCCTACAAGGCTTAGTTTCCTTGTTATTTTGCACAATTTAAACTTTTGCTTCTTTATCTGTTCATCTATCCATGGCTATAACTTACTTTAAACAAAATGCCAAACATCTATACTACCTTATTTGCATACTACGTTTAGATGTGCTTGTTCTGTACTTGCTATTGATCTAATCAGTTAAGCAGCCCAAGTGAGGTAGCGCTGCCTACAAGGTGAGCGCCAATTAGATTGACGTTTGCCAAAACTACAAAAAGGTCTAGGGAACGAATAACATTTTCAGGTCTATAGACGGCAACTCCTTGAGGAAAAGCTAGAACTTTCGATAGCACCGCAATAACAGTTACTTCAGATGCTAAAAAAGCTAACACTAGCCCGATCAAACTGGCGATTAAGCCAGTTCGTAATATTTGAATTACGTCTTCTTTCTTTGAATGTAATTTACGACTAGATGACTGTTGTTAATCATAGTTTTTAAATAAAACAGCTACTTGGAAATAAAAATTACCGCTTCGACTCCAACCTCGCGATCGCTACCCCAGGATAGTACACCCCTAAAATCTGGCGATAATCATACCCCTGGTTCGCATAAGCATAAGCTCCCGTTTGGCTCATTCCCGCTCCTTTGTGCGCCCTATCGACAATTTCCTGCGTTGCCGCATAAAGCGATTCAACTACCCCACCCTGAGAACTAAGGATTTCCCCGGCTGTCTCGCTAACCGCCTGATGAGTAGTAAGCTAATCGGCATTTAAGCTGCATAATAGAAAGGTAAAATAACTGAAAAGTAATTATGCCACTACCAGCCAAAAACTTTTTAACACCAGAGCAAGTCATTGGGTTACAGAAAGCTCTTAAAGAGAGCGAACTAGCGCACGTTAGAGAAAGAATTTTAATTATTTTACTTCAAAACGATGGCAGAACACAAAAAGAAATTTCTAGATTTTTGGGTTGTTCGCCTAGAACAGTGGCTTATTGGTGTATGCATGGAGACCCAGACAATTTGGAAAGCTTACATAACAAACGAGAGTATGAACATTACCGAAAAGCTACTTCTGAGTATATTGAACTACTATTAAAAACTGTCGAGCAATCACCATCAGATTTAGGTTATGAATTTGGTCGATGGACGGCAGAGAGATTAGCTACATACTTAACTATGGCAACTGGGCTTAAGTTAAGTAGTTCTCAAGTTAGGAGGATATTAAAGCGAAAAAAGTATAGTTATACTTGGGCGAAATATGACCTAAGCTCCAAACAAGATCCAATAGAGAGAGCTTTGTTTCGACAAAGACTTAGTGACTACTTAGTAATAGCAAGAGATTATCCAGAACTATTGCAGGTATGGTTTTGGGATGAGAGTGGCTTTAGTTTACGTGTGATTCGTCGAAAAAATTGGGGTAAGAAAGGACAACGTAAAAGTATTACGGGGCAACGCTGCCGTGGTCGAATAAATGTAATGGGAGCAATTCGAGAATCAGACCGTAAGCGAGTATGTTTTTTTATTAAAAAAGGTAATGCAGATATCTTTCTGGAGCAACTGCAACAATTTAATGAATTAATTAAACAAGAGTGGGTAAACAAAGGAAATCGCTCGGAGGATTTTCAGGCACATGGACCTAGGATTATTTTAATTCTAGACAATGCTAGTTTTCATAAACGCCAAGATATTTTGAGTCAATTATCCAAACAACTGACTAACTTTCGCTTAGACTTTTTGCCAGCTTATAGCCCTGACTACAACATTATTGAATTAGTTTGGCATTCGTGTAAGGAATACATTGCTCATCGTCTATTTCAATCAGTAGATGAATTGAAGTTACTACTGGATAGGCTGCTAAACCAAGGCGAGTTAGTGATTAAGTGGCATCGCCAAATCAAGAATAAAGGGAATAATCATCATATTGCAGCTTAAATGCTTATTAGCTTATTGTATTCAGTGGCAATTCCTTTGTATGCCTGGTGTCTTTCCCCGGAAGTTACGTCAAACCACCCGTTAGCTGGGCGAAAAGTATGTACAAGAGCATAAGAACGCGCTGCTACAGCTTGGGCTTTCAGTGCCTCCATCGGTGCGGCGGCGGACATTTCGCTACCCACAACCGATAGGAGGTACTGCTTTAAATCCACGTAATTAACCGCGAGTAACTTATTTCCCTGGGCTATCAGGAGTAACTTGCCTCTGTACCAGCTATTGCCGACGAATACCACTCCACCATCAGTTGGCTCAATCCATAGAAGCGAAGGTATCTGCCAATTCTGAAAAAGGATAGTCGAATTACTGGCGCTGACTTGGAATGATTGACCAGGTGAAAGCGGCTCTAGACTTTGCCTGTTGCCGTCGATAATGTTTGCCTCTGTTGAGGATGCGAAGCCCTGCGTGCGCGCTTGCGCTATCGCAATACTACTAACGTTTTGTGCGATTGCTTCCAGCACTGCCGTAGGCAATCGCAACCCTAATCTCAATAGCTGGAGCAGTGTAGTGGCGTGAATTTGCTTTTTTGTTCGAGCTTTGGACTTTAGCTTTTGGTGGATGCTTTTGTACGATTACTTTTTGAGGCTGCTTTTTCGCTGAGGTTGGCGGATGGGGAGCATTAGTTGCAGGGGCGACTGGAGTAGTCGGCGGCAGTAGGTTGAGTGGTGGCAGAGGTTTCTGAGTGTCAACCGTTGTGGTAGAAAATGGTTGCCCTGAAGACATTATTTGAAACGTTAAGGGAATAACCACCGCAGGCAAAAACAAAACTATTTTTCGCATTCTAAAACCTGGGGGAATCCACTAGCATTGCCGCATACTCAGTATCAAGCATATCAATATGCTCAATATAAATATCACCGTTGTCAAGTGGTAGTAAATCGTTGTCTGGCATCATCTCCAAGTCCTCAACGTAAACCCTTCTGTAGTCAACTGGTAGCCTAATTGCATTAGCGTAACCTTCAGCTAGTTCCTCATTTTCCAGTGTTAAGCAGACCACTAGCGTTCCTTGAGGATAATCGTGACCAATCCCTGCAATAGTATACGGCAGCTTTATGGCAACAGCATAACCATAGTTGCTTGCTGACTCACGTGCAGTTTTAACAATTAGTTGAGGCGGAAACCACGTACTACCCCTACGGTAAATGTATGGCAAATCTTGCCCTTTTGAAAAACCCAAGCCGCGTTTTGTGACGACAAATTGGTTTAGTTCGCAGCGCGTATCGTCTATGCTCCGAAAACCATGAACCGTGCAGTAATATACTTCACCTGGTTCGCAGTCTTCTTGGGCTTCTAAAAATATATCTAAGTTTTCAGACTTGGCTATTTCTGCTATTTTTTGAACGTCCATTGCTTGCCAGTCAACCGCGAAGTATGACAGAAATATCTGGAAGGCTTGGTGCAGATTCATAATTTATAGTTTTGGTAAAAAGGTTACTTGAAAAAGAGGGATGTTACTTTAGCAGCATCCCTACTAAAAAATATTTAACTAGCGAGTAATTCTTGCCTTACTGCTTCAACAATCTCTGCTTTTGCTTGCTGTAATTTAACCTTTATTTGGCTAACTAAGAAAGCAAGCTTCTGGTCGCGCCCATTGACTTTCTGGGCAATACCCAGTGCTTTCGCTATCTTTCTAGCCTGTCGCAACTTTAGCTCATTTAAGTCAATCCCTCTCAACAAATCCTCAAGTTCAGGATTAGAAACATCGATGGTTTTAGCTGGAGGTAGCAATCGTAAATGCTTTGGTTCTTTCTGAGCCACCAAGATGTTGGATACTATTTCTGCTTTGTCTTCCCTCTTGAAAAACTCTGGGGACGGAAACCGCAACTGTAAAGGGTTTTCCGCTACTGGCAGTAACCAAGGGTCGGGCAGTTGACCTAATTCTTGTTGTTTTACCGCTAGAGGCAATTGACCGCTTGGCTCTTGAGGGTTAGTTAAGGGGAAGTCTAAAGCGATGGAAACTTGTTTGTAGGCGATAACTAATCTTGTGCCGAAATCTATTGATGCGATGGTTATGAAGCCTAATGCGATCGCGTTAAACAGAAACGTCAGTAGTTCTTGTGTAGACATGATAAAAATCCTTTTGTTTAGTTCGGCGTGTAGAGAGTGCCAAGTTTTTGATGTCGTATCTTTCCTGCGTTAGTAGTTCTAAAGATTGCTGCCATTGAGCTATTAAAACTTTAAAACTTGCTTGACTTAATAATATAATAAATCAAGCTATAAGTCAAGCATTTTACTATTAATAATTACATACAAAACACTTGTTAATAACTAAAGACAGACCTCAGTTTACTTGTCTAACCGTTAAGTTCAATCTCCCGCCATCCTTTAGCAAATTGCTAGTATTGGGGACAGTCCCCTTGAAAGCGTGGAAAAAGTTTCGACTTTC
>NZ_PVWN01000033.1 GCF_003003885.1 Chlorogloea sp. CCALA 695
ATTAGTCCGCTTTCTGTAAAGCTGTCTTTGAATCCATCTCTCAAGGTCGTTGAATCTGCAAAACCTCGAATATTGAAATTATCAACAGTACCGCCAAAATTATTTCCGGAAAATACGCCGCTAACATTTTGCAACGCTTCTTCTAACCGAGTCACCTGGCGATCTTCTAAAACCTGTTGCGGTACTACTTGAATAGATTGAGGAATATCGCGGATTGGCGTATCTGTTCTAGTGGCTGTGGTTGCTTCAGGAATATTGTAGCCGTCTTCTTGTCTCCCCGTAACCAGAATTTCCGGTATTTCCTCTGGTTCTGTTGGGGGAGTTTGGGCTTCTTCTAATTCTGTATTTGGTTCTGCGGGGGGAGTTTGCGCTCCCTCTGATTCTGTATTTGGTTCTGCGGGGGTAGTAAGAGCAGATTGGGGCGGAGTTTGGGCTGTATTTGCTGTTGGTACAACTCCAAAAATTAAACCCTCATCGCCATCAAATAACTCAATTTGGGGTGGGGCATTTTCTCCGTTTACGGTGACGCGGATAGTATTAGCACTAGAGTTAGTAACCGTTACGTTAGCAATTCCGCTAACAGGTTTATCTTGGTTGAAGGTAGCCCCAGAAGGTAAGCGCAGTTGAGCGTTTTTGACATCGGCAATAAAACTATTTCCCTCCGTGCGTTCGACAACTTCCAGTTTTTCGCTGTTGGCAGACTGCAATATTAGCTCAATCCCAAGATCGGTAGGGCTGACTTCAACTCCAGTAATTTGTACTATTGTGGGTATTTGTGCCAACTGGGTAGGAATTGCGATCGCCTCCCTAGCTGCGCTCCCTTGCATCACTTTTCCCTGCACTCGCTTTATTTTGACCTCCTCAGCAAGGGCGGAATCAATCGCCAATAACCCAGCCAAACCTGAAACCAATAGCATCTGAAGTAACTTCTGTAGCTCCACTTTTAAACCCCAAACTTAACTGCCCTTTGTTACCCGTAATCAATCGGTACTTATTGAATATTCTTAGCACTAATTAGGCTAATAGACTCGAAGCTTATTGCAAATAATACTTATTACGGTCAAAGGAGATTATTGCAAACTATTTGCATTTTTAAAAGTAGGCGATTGAGAATCATTTAAAACTTCTCTGAAAATTTGAGATGAATTGTTCACCAAACCCTTGCTATGCAACACTTTTAGGGTTCAAGCTTCAATTGCGTAAAATTCAAAATTTATTTAAAACAACGTTCATCAGGGCGCAAAAGCACCTGCATCTATCTGAAAAAATAAGCAATTACAAAATTTAGGGGCTTTACTTTATTGCAAATATTTGTAAATATACAGAGGCTAAAGGCGGTTAAACCACTAAAGTAATTTTGTGTAACTGAGAAAGAGTAGCAACAAAAGCTTAAAGAACGCTCGAATAAATATTTTTGATTAAGAGGGCGAACTAGATGCGCTCGAAAGGAAGGCATTTAGCCAATTGCCGAGGAGAACGGACACAACTTTGTCGCACTAAAGATTTTTAAGGGTGGATTTTAATGTTTGATAACTGTGGCAAGAAAATCGCTGGTAATTTTTCAACCTTTGTAGAACTTCTGTGCCATAGAAGCGTTACCCAATCGGATGTACAGGCTTTTACATTTTTGGTTGATGGCGAGAATGTAAAAGCAAGCTTGACTTACCAGCAGTTGGATAGCCGCGCGCGGGCGATCGCGTTTCAATTGCAGGCAAAAGGAGCAACAGGCGATCGCGCATTATTACTATATCCACCAGGTTTAGATTATTTGGCAGCATTTTTCGGCTGTTTGTACGCTGGAGTCGTGGCTGTACCCGCCTACCCACCTCGCAATCAACGCAACACGCCCAGAATTAAAGCAATTGTTGCCGATGCCCAGGCGCAGATTGCCTTAACAACAACGGCTATTTGTTCTACAGTTCAGTTGCTAATAGACTCAAATTCCTTGGAGTGGCTAACTACTGACAATTTAGAACCGGGTATAGAAGATGCTTGGCAACAGCCTTGTATAGACACAAATACCTTAGCGTTTTTGCAATATACCTCTGGTTCTACAGGTACGCCCAAAGGAGTGATGCTAACTCATGGCAACTTGCTACACAATGCGGCGGCAACTTACCAAGTAATGGAACATTCCCCCGCTAGTAGGTTTGTCTCATGGCTGCCGACTTATCACGATATGGGATTAATCGGCGGCATATTGCAGCCTGTATATGGCGGTTTTCCTTGTATTCTCCTGCCACCAGCATCGTTTTTGCAACGTCCTTATCGCTGGTTGCAAACTATTTCCCACTACAAAGGGACTACAAGTGGCGCTCCCAACTTTGCCTATGAGTTATGCACGCAAAAAATTACCCCTGAACAAAAACAAACCTTAGATTTAAGTGGCTGGAGTGTTGCTTTTAACGGTGCTGAACCAATCCGCAGCGATACCTTAGAACGTTTTGCTACAGCTTTTGCAGATTGCGGCTTTCGCCCGGAAGCATTTTATCCCTGTTACGGGATGGCAGAAGCAACGCTAATAGTTGCTGGCGGTCAAAAATCAGCGCCACCAGTGGTTAAAACAGTTCAAAAATCAGCTTTAGAAGTTAATCAAATAATTGCCGCTAAGGATGAATGCCATCTTGTTAGTTGCGGTCAAAGCATCCCAACCCAACAGATAATTATTGCCAATCCTGACACCTTAACTCGTTGCCAAGCTGGGGAAGTAGGCGAAATTTGGGTATCAGGTGCTAGTGTTGGTCAAGGTTACTGGCAGCGTCCTACAGAAACTCTAGAAACTTTCCATGCTTGTTTATCAGGTACGGGGGAAGGTGGTTTTTTGCGGACTGGGGACTTGGGCTTTTTGGACGATCGCCAATTATTTGTTACAGGTAGACTCAAGGATTTAATTATTATTCGCGGTCGCAACCTCTATCCGCAAGATATAGAATTGACCGCCGAACGCTGTCATTCTGCTTTACGTCTGGGTAGTAATGCCGCCTTTACCATTGCAAGTAACAGCGAAGAACGTTTAGTAGTAGTCCAGGAATTAGAATTTCGGGCAAAACCAAATCTTGATGAAGTTGCAAGTGCTATTCGTCAGGCTGTAACCGTAGAACATGAAATTCAAGTCTATGCAGTAGTGCTAATTAAAGGCGGGACTATTCCTAAAACCTCTAGTGGCAAGATTCAGCGCCGCGCAACTCGTGCAGACTTTGATAATGGGCAACTAGAAATAGTCCACAGCAGTATTCAGGAAAATATTGTAGTTAGTGAAGCCAGTATTTTAAAGCGCGATCGCTTGCTAACTCTAACTCCGGCGGAACGTCAACCAGTATTAACATCCTACCTAATTGCCCAAGTAGCGAGAGTGTTGGCAGTTTTACCGACAGCAATTGAACAAGAGCAACCTTTAAATAGATTAGGACTCGATTCGTTAAAAGTATTTGAGTTAAAAAATCAGATTGAGCATGATTTGGAAATTACGGTAGCTGTTGCAGACTTATTTGAGAGTGCGATTGCTCAATTAGCAATAAAGCTATCGGATCTCACAGTTGATACTGCACTGAATTTAACTCAAATTAAGACAGATAATCAGTTTCATCCTTTATCCTTTGCCCAACAACAACTATGGTTCGTGCATCAACTAGCGCCGGAAAGTTCTGCTTACAACATTCCCCTAGTGGTGGATTTTAAAGGACGGCTAAACGTTGGACTGCTGGAACAAAGCTTAAAGGAGATTATTAGCTGTCATGCAGTCTTGAGAACCAATTTTATAGTAGTAGGCGATCGCCCCATGCAAGTTATTAATCCTACTGCAACTATCGATCTACCTGTTCTGGACTTGCGGGAATTGTCTGATAGCGAACGTGCTGAGATGGTGCAAAAGCAGACAACAAATTTAGCCCAGCAACCATTTAACTTATCTACACAACTACTTATTCGGGGTTTGCTGCTACGTCTAGCTGAAGAAGAATACAAACTACTGCTGACTTTGCACCATACCGTTGCTGATGGTTGGTCTGTAGGTATATTAATGCGAGAATTAATAGAACGTTATGGATCGTTGAAATCCTCGTCAGAACTACCTTTACAGTATGTAGATTTTGCCTATTGGCAGAGGCAATACTTACAAGCAGATAGCAAACTACTGGCATACTGGCGGCAGCAACTGGGGGGTAATTTACCTATATCAAATCTACCCATGCGATCGCGTCCTCCAGTGCCAACTTTTGCAGGCGCTCGCACTAGCTTAACCATACCAAAAGACCTTACCCAAGCTCTCAAACACCTCAGCCAGCAAGAGGGCGCAACTTTATACATGATTCTGCTGGCAGCCTTCAAAACCTTGCTTTATCGTTATACAGGGCAAACAGATATTTTGGTAGGTTCTCCCGTTGCTAATCGTAACCACACGGAAATAGACTCGTTAATTGGCTGCTTTGTTAATGTGTTGGTGTTACGTAGCCATTTAAGTAATGAACTTAGTTTTAAACAACTGCTGGCACAAATAAAGTCTACTGCTTTAGCCGCTTACGAACATCAAGACTTACCTTTTGAGCAATTAGTCCAGCAATTACAACCAGAACGCAGCCTTAGCTACAATCCGTTGTTTCAGGTGATGTTTGTTTTCCAAAATATGCCGATGGCAACGCCAATGTTAGCGGAAATGTCTATTGATTGGCAAGAGGGATACACTAGCACCTCTAAGTTCGATCTAACTCTATTTATGCACGAGCAAGGACAAGAATTAGTAGCAACTATAGAGTACAACACAGATTTATTTGATGCAGAGGCGATCGCACGAATGTTGGGACATTTGGAGACTTTACTTGGAGGTATTGTTGCTAATTGCGATCGCACTATTGCTAAATTGCCTTTACTAACCGCCGCCGAACAGCATCAAATGCTAGTTGAGTGGAATAATACGCAGCAAGATTATCCTCAAGATTGCATTCATCAACTATTTGAGCAACAAGTACAACGCACGCCGGAAGCTGTAGCTTTGGTATTTGGGCAACAAAGACTTACTTATCGCCAGTTAAATAACCAAGCTAACCAATTAGCGCACTACTTACAAACTCTTGGAGTCAAGCCGGAGGTTATTGTCGGTATCTGCGTAGAACGTTCGATTGAGATGATTGTAGGGCTTTTAGCAATTCTCAAAGTTGGCGGCGCATATTTGCCCCTGGATCCTAAGTATCCTCAAGAACGCTTGAATTTTATGCTGGCAAATAGTCAAGCGCAGATATTAGTCACACAGAAGCATTTAGTTGAACTTTTTAGTAATGTGCGTACTGTCTGTTTTGAAGATATAGAGGTTAAACGACAAAGTATAGAAAATTTAGACAGTGAAGTTACTGCGAAAAACTTAGCCTATGCTATATATACCTCTGGTTCTACAGGCATTCCTAAAGGTGTTGCGATCGCTCATTCTAGTTGCGTTGCTTTACTAACTTGGGCGCGAACAGTTTTTAGCGATGATGAACTAAAAGGAGTTTTAGCATCAACTTCTATTTGCTTCGATCTGTCGTTATTTGAAATATTTGTCCCGCTAAGTTGGGGTGGGAAAGTAATTTTGGTAGAAAATGCTTTGCATCTTTCTAGTGCAACAGATGAAGTAACTTTAATTAATACAGTTCCTAGTATAATTTCCGAATTATTAAACGGAAATATGCCTACTTCTGTTCGCACTATTAACTTAGCTGGCGAACCTCTGTCCTATCAACTTGCGCAGCAAATTTATCAAAATCAAGCAATTGAAAAAGTTTTTAATCTTTACGGACCTTCGGAAGATACAACTTATTCAACATTTACTTTAGTGAGAAAAGATGATAAAATTGTATCCATCGGTCGCCCAATCAATAATACACAAATTTATCTTCTCGATTCTTGTTTACAACCAGTCCCAATTGGTGTAACAGGAGAAATTTATATAGGTGGGGCAGGGCTGGCTAGAAACTATTTGTATAGCCCAGAAGTAACTAAAGAAAAGTTTGTTATTAATCCGTTTAGTAACGAATTAAAATCATGGTTATATAAAACTGGTGATATCGCGCGTTACTTGCCAAATGGTAACTTGGAGTATTTAGGGCGAATAGATAACCAAGTAAAAGTTAGAGGTTTTAGGATTGAACTAGGTGAAGTTGAAAATGTTTTAAGCGAACATCCAGCAGTAAGTAAGGTGATAGTTTTAGCAGTTGAACAACAATTATTAGCTTATTTTGTTCCTTGCCAAGATTCAACTCCTACCACAGAAGAATTGCGGAGTTATTTAAAACAATTGTTGCCAGATTTTATGATTCCTGCGGCATTTGTATTAGTAAATAGTATGCCGCTATTGCTAAATGGGAAAGTTGATCGTAGTGCTTTAAGTAGAATAAAAATTAATCAGACTAAGGCTTATGAAGCTCCGCAATCGGAAATAGAAGAAGCGATCGCTAAGATTTGGCGAGAGGTATTACAGCTAGAAAATGTCAGCGTCAATGATAATTTTTTTGATATGGGCGGTCATTCTTTGCTGATGGTGCGTGTTCAACAGAAATTAGGCTCGGTATTAGAACAAAAGGTAGGGATTATCGATTTGTTTCAATATCCAACGATTCGCTCTTTGGCACAGTATTTAAGCCGAGATGAACCGAAAGATTTAGTTTGGCGATCGCTAAAAGAACGAACTCAAAAACAAATGGATGCTGCGAAAAAAAGAAAGCAGTTAGCGAGAAGGTTTGCTGAACTTTGATATTGCATTTTTTGTTGTTAGTAATTTGTAGTGGTTGATGATGAGTACAGAAATAGATGAATTAATAGAAAAGGTTGCTGTTATTGGAATGGCGGGGCGTTTTCCTGGGGCGGAAAATATAGAAATCTTTTGGCAAAATTTACAAGCTGGGGTTGATTCAATTTCGACGTTTTCCGATCAAGAGTTGTTAGCGGCAGGTGTCGATCCAACTTGGCTTGATTTGCCGAGTTATGTCAAAGCTGGCGGTGTACTGGAAGATATCGATCTATTTGACGCAGCGTTTTTTGAATTTAGTCCCAAAGAGGCAGAAATTACCGATCCTCAACATCGTTTGTTTCTAGAATCGGCTTACGTGGCGATTGAGGATGCTGGCTACGATTTGCAAAGGTGTACAAGTCGCGTTGGTGTATATGCTGGGGCTAGTTTAAGTAATTATCTGGCTTTGAATTGCGATCGCTTTGGTTCGGCGATATCTTATCAAGCTTTGATTGGTAATGATAAAGATTTTTTGACTACTCGCGTTGCTTATAAGCTAAATCTTAAAGGCCCTTGTATCACCGTTCAAACTGCTTGTTCTACTTCGTTGGTGGCGGTGGCTTTGGCTTGTCAAAGTCTGCTGAGTTACCAGTGCGACATGGCTTTGGCGGGTGGTGTTTCTATTCGTACTCCCCAAAAAACAGGCTATTTCTCTGAAGTTGGGGGGACTTTATCGCCGGATGGTCGTTGCTGTGCTTTTGATGCTAGTGCAAAGGGTACGGTGGTTGGTAATGGGGTGGGTGTGGTAGTTCTCAAGCGGTTGCAAGAGGCGATCGCAGATGGAGATCATATTTATGCCACGATTAGCGGTACGGCGATTAATAACGATGGTGCGGGTAAGGTTGGCTATACAGCCCCTAGTGTAGATGGTCAAGGGGAAGTAATCACCGAAGCGATGATGTTGGCGGGTGTGGAACCGGAAACAATTAGCTATGTAGAAGCGCACGGTACGGGTACGACTTTAGGCGATCCGATTGAAATTGCCGCACTTTCTCAAGCTTTTCGGACTGATAAAACAGGTTTCTGTGCGATCGGTTCTGTTAAAACTAATATTGGTCATTTGGATGCTGCTTCGGGCGTTACAGGGCTAATTAAAACGGCTTTGGCGCTTAAATATAAGCTAATACCACCAAGCTTGAATTTTCAGCAACCCAATCCGCAAATTGATTTTGCGAATAGCCCTTTTTATGTCAATACTAAGCTGAAGGAATGGCAGACAAGTCCGCGCCGTGCGGGTGTTAGTTCTTTGGGGATGGGTGGAACTAACGCTCATGTTTTGTTAGAAGAAGCGCCGATACAGGTGGAAAAGGTGCAGAAGAAATATCATCTGTTGGTACTTTCTGCTAAAACTAAGTCGGCGCTAGAAAGTGCAACTAGAAATCTTGGTAATTATTTACAGCAACATCCTCAAGCAAATTTGGCGGAGGTGGCTTATACGTTGCAAGTAGGACGCAAAGAGTTTGATTATCGCTGCGCTTTGGTGTGTCGAGATATTGATGATGCTTTGAGTCAGTTGGGTTCAAAGTTGACGCATAACCAAGTAACGGGCGATCGCTCAATTACCTTTATGTTTCCCGGACAAGGTTCTCAATATGCAGACATGGGCAAAGAATTATATGTTAGCGAACCTGTATTTCGCCAATGTGTAGATCGCTGCTGCGAGATATTAGAGCCTTATTTAGGCTTAGATTTGCGAAGTCTGTTTGATTCCACCGAACAACTAAAACAAACTCCTATAGCTCAAACTGCATTATTTGTTGTTGAATATGCTTTAGCGGCGTTGTGGATGTCTTGGGGGATAAACCCAGAATCAGCGATCGGTCATAGTATTGGCGAATATGTTGCGGCTTGTTTGGCTGGTGTATTTTCCCTAGAAGATGCTTTGAAGTTGGTGGCGGTGCGCGGACAGTTGATGCAACAATGCCCTACGGGTTCTATGTTGGCGGTGTCGCTACCTCAAACAGAAGTTACAGCTTTACTTAGCGATCGCTTGTCTTTAGCGGCTATTAATGCGCCATCATCTAGCGTAGTGGCGGGAACGGATGATGCTATTGAGGCTTTGCAAGCACAGTTGCAAACCCAAGGGATAAGTTGTCGTAGCTTGCACGTTTCTCACGCTTTTCATTCGCCGTTGATGGACGAAACCTTAGAACCATTTAGGCAAGAAATTACCCTCGTTAAATTGCATCCGCCCAAAATTCCCTTTATTTCTAATGTTACGGGGACTTGGATTACAGCCCAAGAAGCTACAGATCCTAATTATTGGGTAAAACATTTGCGTCACACAGTTTGCTTTAGTAGTGGGATTTCTGAATTACTCCAAGCACCAAACCGAATTTTGTTGGAAGTAGGCGCGGGACGTACTTTATCTACCTTTGCCAAACAGCACTCAGAACAACGAATTATTTTATCTTCTTTACCTCATCCCCAAGAAAAACAATCTGATATTGCTTGCTTACTGCATAGCTTAAGTAGTCTTTGGCTGTCGGGAGTGACGATTGATTGGACTGGGTTTTATGGTGAAAATCGCCCTCAACGTCTTCCTTTACCTACCTACCCTTTTGAACGCCAACGTTATTGGCGCGATCGCCCGGCGGTAAGAAGTCTTGGGCAAGCGGTAGTAGAAGCTAATCAAAAAAAAATTGCCATAGGCGATCGCCAAACCCATATACAACATAAAAACCGTTTGGCGTACCTATGCACGGCATATATGAATCTGGCTTTGAGAGATTTGGGTAGATGCAAAGATCCATTTACAAAAGAAGAATTATTAGCCCAAGTTGTACCCCGTTATCGGCAATTGTTGCATCGCTGGCTTGATGTTTTAGTCGAACGAGGGCATTTGCAGCAAGATGGCAATTTATACAGCAACTTTTTACCTTTATCTCCAACAGCCATCAATGACTTAGTTGCAGAAGCAATAACACAACATCCAGGCTATCAACAACAGTTAGAACTTATCCAAACTTGCGGGGAGAACTTAGCCGCCGTACTGGTTGGTACAAAAGAACCTTTAGAGTTGCATTTTGCCACGTTAGTTAAAAATGGAGCAATTTCTAGAGCCAATTTACCTGCTGATAATTATTACAACAGTATTCTGCGAGCAAGTTTAGAGCAAGTTGTAAAGTCATTGCCACCAGAAGCGAACTTAAGAATTTTAGAAATTGGTGGAGGTACAGGTATTGCAACCGCCGAGATATTACCCTTGTTGCCATCCTCAAGAACTAAATATACTTTTACCGATGTTGGGAGTTTTTTCTTAGATGCTGCCAAGCAGAAGTTTAACAATTATCCTTTTGTGGAATACCGCACTTTAGATATTGAAAAACCTCTAACGGAGCAAGGTTTTTCGCTGCAAAGCTTTGATGTGGTTATTGCTGTTAATGTTCTGCACATTACCCAAAATTTAGCTGATACCCTTGATCGCGTGCATTCTCTACTTACTCCTGACGGCTTGCTACTGATGCAGGAAATTACCCAACCACAACTAGAATTTGATATTACCGATGGTTTGCTGATGCAGCCCCTAGAGGACGTTCAACGCAGCCGAGGCAATCCTTTTTTATCTAAAGAACAGTGGCAAGAACTACTAAGCGATCGCACTTTTACTAAAATAGTAGCTTACGGAGATGCAGACTTTGGGCAACATATTTTTATCGCTCACGCTTCCTTATCGCAGAAAAAAGATATCGCAGACTGGTTTTACATTCCTTCTTGGCAGCGTTCTTTACAACCTTTAGATACAGATAACCAAAAACAACGCTGGCTGATATTTTTAGACGATCTCGGTTTAGGCGATCGCTTAGTACAACGATTGCAGTTGCAAGGACACGATATTGTTACCGTGAAAGTAGGAACAGAATTTAGTTCTATAGGCGATCGCTCTTACACTCTCAATCCTCAGCAAAAATTAGGCTACAACACACTAATTCAAGCACTTGCTGCCAAAAATTTGCTACCCAGGGCGATCGCTCATTTATGGAACATTACAGATATTTGCGAACTAACAACTGCCCAAGTCAGCCAAGCACAAACAAGAGGATTCTATAGCCTACTTTTTCTCACTCAAGCACTTGTCGCTCAAAACTGCGATCCTTTGCAAATAAAAGTAATCTCCAACAATATGCAGGCGGTGAATGTAGATGAAAGTATTTGCCCTCAAAAAGCTACGGTAGTTGGACTTGTTAAAGTTATTGCTCAAGAATACCCACATATTCGCTGTTACAGCATTGATGTTACTCTCCCCGCGCCGGATAGTTGGCAAGCAGAGAAACTCACAAACAAGTTATTAGCAGAACTTACAGCAACTTCTACCGATAAAGTAGTTGCCTACAGAGGTGGTTATCGTTGGCTACAAAACTTTCTTCCCGTTTCTTTGCCAGCATCGACAGTACCAAAACTCAAGCAAGGGGGAGTTTATTTAATTATCGGTGGACTAGGCAGCCTGGGGTTAGTGTTGGCGGAGTATTTAGCAAAAACCTACCAAGCGAAACTAATTTTGGTTGGGCGTTCTGCTGTACCCTCGCCAGAGGATTGCAAACATAAAAAATTGCTGGAATTGGAAGCTTTGGGGGCTGAAGTTATAACTTTTAGCGCCGATACTGCCAACTTAGAACAAATGCAAAATGCGATCGCTTTAGCAGAAACCAGGTTTGGGCGGCTTGATGGTGTCATTCACTCTGTTGCAACTAACATTACCGAACGAATGCGCCAGATAGAACAACTTAGTCAAGTTGAATGCGATCGCGAATTTCAAGCAAAAGTCTACGGTATTTTAGTCTTACAGCAAGTTTTACAAGGGTTACAGTTAGATTTTTGTTTAGTTGTATCTTCCTTAGCCTCAATATTTGGCGGAGTCGGACACGCGGCTTATTCGGCGGCTAACTTGTTTTTAGATGCTTTTGTTTGCCAGCACAATCAAACTAATCCTGTACCTTGGACAAGTATCAACTGGGATGGACGAATACCATTTTTGCCCGGATTGAACGTCAATCCCGAACTGACGATGACACCACAAGATGACATTGAAGTATTTAAGCGCGTTTTATCTGGGGAAGAAGGGCAGATAGTCGTATCAACTCGCAACCTACAAACTAGGATTGACACCTGGATTAATCAAGCGCCAACTAACTCCTCTGGGCATTCCGGGCCCAACTTGCAAACTAATTATGTTGCTCCCCGCGATCGCTTAGAACAAGATATTGCAGACATCTGGCAAGAGGTACTGGGTATTAGTCAAATAGGTATTCACGATAATTTCTTTAAATTGGGTGGCGATTCTCTAACTGGAGTAACTATCATCAACAAATTTCAACAACTAAATTACAACATTCCAATCGCTGCGTTATTTGAAGCGCCAACTATCGCCGAACTCGTTGCACACTTTCCTCAAAAATCTCTCACCCCTGTTTTGGCAAGTACAAGTAATCGTGAGGAGGGCGAAGTATGAGCGCTACCAGTCAATTTATTTCTGAGATTGCTAACCTAGATGTCCAGTTGTGGGTAGAGGGAGAAAAGTTACGCTATAGCGCCCCCAAAGGCAAAATTACCCCAACTTTACTAACTCAGATGCGGGAACGCAAAGCTGAGATTATTCAACTACTAAGTCAAGATAGCGCCATTCACCCAGCAAAGAGAGACAATCTCCCTCTATCCTTTGCCCAACAGCGACTCTGGTTTGTAGAACAACTCCAGCCGCATACAAGCACCTACAACGAACCCGTTGCATTGCATTTAGTGGGCAATCTTGACACCGCCGTATTAGAGGAGAGTATCAACGAAATTATCCGCCGTCATGAGATATTGCGTACTACATTTATAGCGATCGCCGGACAACCTATGCAAGTCATCTCCCCCAGCTTGCAAGTAAAAGTAGCCGTTATAGATGTCAGCAACTTATCAAAACCGGAGGTGCAAGAATTAGCCGATACCGAAGCTAAGTTGCCTTTTGATTTGACAAAATTACCCTTAATTCGGCTAACTTTGCTCAAACTTGGCGACTTAGAAAACATTTTATTGCTCACCGTACATCATATTGTTTGGGATGGTTGGTCTATAGGGGTGCTAATTCGGGAATTAAGCGCCCTGTATCGCGCCTTTAGCAGCAATCAACCTTCGCCGCTACCAGAATTAACTATTCAGTATGCAGACTTCGCTGTATGGCAGAGAAACCGCTTGCAAGGCAAGGTATTATCTGAAAAACTAGCTTATTGGCAAGCCCAACTAGGTAACAATCTTCCCGTTTTGCAACTTCCAACAATTCGTCCCCGTGCAGAAGTCAAAACTAATCGCGGTGCAAGTCAATCTTTTTTACTACCCTTTAATCTTACGGAGGCAATCCAAGCTCTCAGCCAGCAAGAGAACGTTAGTTTGTTTATGACGCTGCTGGCAGCTTTTCAGGTGCTTCTGTGGCGTTATACCAACCAAGAAGACATAGTTATTGGTACAGATATTGCCAATCGCAGCCGTGTGGAGACGGAATCATTGATTGGTTTTTTCATGAATCTGTTGGTATTACGGACAGATTTAAGCGGAAATCCTAGTTTTGTAGAATTACTCGCACGGGTGCGTCAAGTAACGCTATCAGCTTACGCCCATCAAGATTTGCCTTTTGAGGAATTAGTCAAGGCGCTGCAACCAGAACGCAATTTAAGCAATACTTCACCCCTATTTCAGGTGTTGTTCGTTCTTCAGAATACACCGATGCCTGCTTTAGATTTGCCAGGAGTGCAGCTAAAAGAATGGTTTTGGCGTAACGATACAGCCAGGTTTGATTTAGCTATTTTTCTGACAAAAACACCCCAAGGAATTAGTAGCACTTGGCGCTATAGTAGCGAACTATTTACCGAAAGTGCGATCGCACAGATGGCAAGACATTTTGAAACTTTACTTACCAACATTGTCAGCCAGCCTCATGCGCGAATCGATGCTTTAGAAATGTTGACGGAACACGAACTTAAACAGCAAGCTATGCAAAAAAACAAGCGTAAGGCTTTTAATCGAGAGCAATTATTTAAAGCTGCGCCTACAGCTATTAATCTATCTGCAAATAACTTAGTTACAACAACTTATTTACAACCAGAGCAAACATTTCCTTTAGTTATTCAACCTGTAAGTAATGAGATCGATTTAGTTGATTGGGCTAAAAGTAATCGAGACTTTATAGAAGGTAAGTTAGTCAAGCACGGCGCTATTTTATTTAGAGGATTTTCAGTTAATTCTGTAGCTGGCTTTGAAAACTTTGCTACAGCTATCTGTCCTCATTTATTTGGTGAATATGGCGATTTACCCCGTGTTGGAGTAGGTAATAAAGTGTATGGTTCTACACCTTATCCCGCAGATAAAGCGATCTTATTTCACAATGAAAGTTCTCATTTACATTGCTATCCTTTAAAAATTTGGTTTTTCTGTTTGCATCCAGCACAACAAGGCGGAGAAACACCAATTGTAGATTGTCGCAAAGCTTACAAAATTCTCTGTCCTCAACTGCGAGAAAAGTTAGCTAAAAAACAATTAATGTACGTCCGCAACTACACGAATGATTTAGATGTTAGCTGGCAAAACTTTTTTCACACTTCTGATAAAAGTGTAGTAGAAAAATACTGCCGTCAAGATGGAATTGATTTTGAATGGTATGCGGGAGATGGATTAATAACTCGCCAAATTCGTCCGGCAATCGCTATACATCCTCAAACTAAAGAACCTGTATTTTTTAATCAAATTCAGTTACATCATATTGCTTATTTAGAGCCAGAAGTTCGTACATCTTTGTTGTCATTATTCGCTGAGAATAAGTTGCCGCGCAATGTTTATTATGGTGATGGTAGTTCAATTGAAAATCAAGCGATCGCAGAAATAAATCGCGTTTATCAACAGTCTCAAACTAGCTTTATTTGGCGAAAAGGAGATATTTTAATGCTAGACAATATGTTAACTGCACACGGAAGATTGCCCTACACAGGAGAGCGCAAAATTGTTGTAGCAATGGGAGAAATGAGTAACTTTTTAAATAGTGGAGAAACTAATGCTAACTGATTTAAGAGGCTTTCGCCTTTCTCCTCAACAAAAACAATTGTGGTTGTGGCAACAAGAAAGTAATGATTATGTTGCTCAAATTGTTATTGAAATAATAGGAAATCTAAATTCAAAAGCTTTACAAGCTACCATCCAAAAAATCACCTTAAATCATGAAATTCTCCGCACGGCTTTTCGTCAGATTGCGGGAATGAAAACGCCGATTATGGTAGTAGAAGATAACTGCTTTATTTCCTGGCAAGAACTTGATTTAGGAAGTAGCAGTATTGAGATGATTTGTCACCAAGAAAGGAATAAAAATTTTAATTTTGAGCAAGTGCCATTGTTCTCCGTATCTCTCGTTAAAGTATTAGCAAGTAAGCATATTTTATTGATTACTTTGCCTGCTTTGTGCGCTGATAGCGAGACGTTAAATAACTTATTTATAGAAATTTGCGATCGCTATGCTTCTAATTCGCCAACCCTAAAGCAAGAAATTATACAGTATGCTCAGTTTTGCGAATGGCAAAATCAATTATTAACAGAGAATCATCAAGATTACTGGCAACAACAAGACTTATCTACATTGCCGTTAATACTTCCTTTTCAAGCAGACAAACAAGCAGAATTTAAGATTAATTCTTATAAGTTAGCTCTTGACAATTATTTAGTTGCTGGTATCAAAAATTGGTTGCAGCGAAAAGACTTGGATCTATCTAACTTCTTACTCGCCTGCTGGCAAACTTTACTGTATCGCATCACAAACCAATCCGAAATAATTGTAGGTCGAGTTTTTAATGGTAGAGAGTACGAAGAATTACAAGCTACTTTAGGATTAATTGCCAAATCCTTACCAATTTTTACACGTTTTACTCCAAACTTACAATTTGAGGAAGTAGTAAGGCAAGTTACAGCAACTAGCCAGAATGCTTGTGAATATCAGGAATACTTTACTAAAGAAGTTAATAATTTATTAGTTTTGTTTGAACTGATAGAACTCCCAGAAAAACGTTGCTTAAACGATGTGACTTTTGCTATTGACAATCAATTTGTTTGTATTGAGAAATTCAATATCAAAATTTCTGTATTTCTACGCGGCGAATCTATAGATATTCGGATTGATTACAATCAAAACCTATTCGAGGCGCAAGCCATCGCCTTATTAGCCGCACAGTTTCAAACTCTGATAACCAGTGCGATTAGTAACCCTAGTGGGTCAATTAGTCAATTAAATATTCTTCCTCCCCAGCAGTTACAGCAAATCTTAGTTGATTTCAATCAAACCCAAGTTGATTATCCTCAAAACCAGTGTATTCATCAGCTAATTGAGACACAAGCTAAATTAACACCAAATGCGATCGCAGTTATTTATGAAAACGAACAACTAACTTACAGCGAACTCAATAGTCGCGCCGATAGATTAGCTTGCCATCTGCAACAGTTAGGAGTCAAGCCAGAAACCGTAGTTGGCATTTATTTAGAACGCTCTAATTTAATGCTAGTGGCAATGTTGGGCATTCTCAAAGCTGGGGGCGCTTATTTGCCTATAGAAGCAACTTCACAGTGCGATCGCATCAGCTATATATTAGAAGATGCTCAAGTAGCGGTACTATTGACTCAAGAAAAATTAGCTAATTTGCCCAATTGTATCCAGCTATGCTTAGATGATTGGGAGCGAAGTAGCGATTGCCTTCCCGTTAGCATTACCCCTAACAATTTAGCCTATATTATTTATACATCGGGTTCTACGGGTAAGCCGAAAGGCGTTGCCATTGAACATAGGCAACTATGCAACTATACCAATGGCGTATTAGAACAGATAGATTTACCTCATGGTGCGAGTTTTGCGACGGTTTCAACCTTCGCGGCAGACTTGGGCAATACAGTTATCTTCGCCGCTTTGGTTACAGGTGGATGTCTGCATATTATTTCTCAAGAACGCGCTACTAATCCTGTAGCTTTAGCTGACTATTTTCGCCGCCATGCTATCGATTGTCTCAAAATTGTTCCTTCTCATCTTAATGCCCTATTAACTTCTAGCGAAGATATGTTGCCATCTAAGCTACTCATCCTCGGCGGTGAGACTGCTAATTGGGAGTTAGTTGATAAGGTTCAGCAGCTAAAACCAGATTGCCAAATTTTGAATCATTACGGACCTACAGAAACTACTGTTGGCGTGTTGACATATAAAGTTGCAAATAGCCAGTCGCAGACAGTACCAATTGGTCGCCCTCTTGCTAATACTCAGGCTTATATCCTAGACGATCACTTGCAACCTGTCCCGATATTTGTACCTGGAGAACTATACATTGGCGGCGCAAACTTAGCGCGGGGTTATCTTAATAGTCCTGAATTAACAGCCCAAAAGTTTATTAATAATCCCTTCAGCGATACAGGCAAGTTGTACAAAACAGGAGATAAAGCCCGGTTTCACCCAGATGGTAGCATCGAATTTTTGGGGCGGAGCGATCGCCAAGTAAAAATTCACGGTTTCCGCATAGAACTAGCAGAAGTAGAAGCTATCTTCCGCCAGCACCCAGCTATTAAACAGGCGGTTGTAACTGTCTGCGAAGAGCGCTTAATTGCTTACATAGTTGCCCATCCTGCACCAACTGTCAATGAATTGCGGCACTTTGGGCTAGAGTTGCTACCCGAATATATGCTGCCTTCAGCCTTTGTATTTCTTGATGCTATTCCCCTTACGCCTAACGGGAAAATAGACTTTAAATCGCTACCTGTACCAGATACCAGAGAATTAGCAACAACGTACACTGCGCCGCGTACTTCCCAAGAACAACAATTAGCAAACATTTGGGCAGAAGTTCTCAAGTTGCCACAAGTAGGAATTGATAGTAATTTTTTTGAATTGGGCGGCGATTCTATCCTCAGCATTCAGGTAGTAGCCAAAGCAAATCAAGCAGGTTTGCAGCTTACACCCAAGCATTTATTTGAACATCAGACAATTGCCCAATTAGCAGCGATCGCAATTACAGCTAATGTTACGTCAGAAACCGGGTTAGTAACAGGATTAGTACCTCTTACCCCGATTCAACACTGGTTTTTTGCTCAGAATTTACCCCAACCTCAACACTGGAATCAAGCAGTATTGTTAGAAGTTACGCAACCTCTAGATATTCAAAGATTAGAAGGAGTTATCGGGCAGCTTTTGCAACATCACGATGCGCTACGGCTGCGCTTTCACCCCAGACAAGACGGTTGGCAACAAATTTGTACTGAACCTAACGACATTGTGCCAGTTACACGCTTAGATTTGTCGTCACTATTGGCGGAGGAACAAGAGCAAGTAATCTTAAATACTGCCACAGAACTGCAAGCTAGTCTTGATTTATCTACTTCCCTGATGCAGGTTGCCTACTTTGACTTAGGCACAGAAAAACTAGGCAAACTGTTAATTATCATTCATCATTTAGTCATTGATGGCGTATCTTGGCGCGTATTTCTAGAAGATTTGCAGACAGCCTATCAACAACTTAGTTCGGGTGAAACAATCCAACTACCTGCAAAAACTACTGCTTACAAGCAATGGGCAGAACAATTAATAGAATACGCTCAAACTATAGAAGTGCGATCGCAATTTGACTATTGGCAACAAGTAGAACGCTCTAGCTTTAAATTACCCGTCGATTTTGCCAATAATTTAGAAACAAATACCGTCGCATCGGCTCAAATTACCTCTGTTACCCTTAACCAGACTGAAACTCAAGCCTTATTACAACAAGTCCCCAGCGCTTACCATACTCAAGTTAATGACATTCTGCTGACAGCTTTAACTTTAACCTTTGCCCAGTGGACGGGGGAAAAATCGCTGTTGCTGACGCTTGAAAGTCACGGGCGCGAAGATATTTTTCCGCAAATCAATTTGTCGCGTACTGTCGGCTGGTTTACTAGCCATTTTCCAGTGCAATTAAGCTTAGATAACGATTCAACCCCAGGAAGTACCCTCAAAAGTATCAAAGAACAACTGCGGAACATTCCTCAGCACGGCATTAGTTACGGCATTTTGAAATACTTAAGTGCGGAACAACTACTAGGAATATCGCAGGTTAAATTTAACTATTTAGGACAGTTTGACCAACTATTTGCTGATACTTCCCTATTTAAAATTGCTTCCCAGTCTGTAGGCGCAACTCGCAGTCCGCATGGAAGGCGCAGCCACTTAATAGAAATAGATGGAATGGTTGCTAATGAACAACTGCAATTCAATTGGACTTACAGTCAAAGTATCCATCGCGCCGCCACGATTGAAAGTTTAGCAGAAAAATTTATTGACAAGTTGCGATCGCTCATCGTCCACTGTCAGTCCCCGGAAGTTGGCGGCTATACTCCTTCAGACTTTCCCGAAGCTCAATTGAACCAAACCGAACTAGACAACCTACTAGGCAAAATAGGTAAGCTATGAAAACAGAGAATATCGAAGATATTTACAAACTTTCCCCCACACAGCAGGGCTTGTTGTTTCATACCCTCTACGCTCCTGATTCTGGCGTATATTGCGATCGCTACAATATTACCCTTAAAGGCTTGAATGTCTCCGCTTTCAAGCAAGCTTGGCAGCAAGTAGTCCAGCGTCATGCGGTGTTGCGGACATCTTTCTTTTGGGAAGAAGTAGACGAACCTATCCAAGTAGTCCATCGTCAAGTGACGCTGCCTTTTACACAACATGACTGGCGGGGAATAGATGAACAGCAACAAAAACTAGCCGCATTTTTAAATGCAGAGCAAAAACGTGGTTTTGAACTAGCAACCCCGCCACTAATGCGTTTAGCCGTTATTCAGATGACGGAAAATGTTTATCAATTTGTTTGGATTAACCACCACTTGCTTTTAGATGGGTGGTCGCGGTTTGTACTATTTAAAGAGGTTTTGGAACTTTATCAAGCACTGTGCAGCAACCAAAACTTGTATTTGAAACCTGCTTTTCCCTATCGCAAATATATCGCTTGGCTAAGACAACAAGATTTAGCTCAAGCTGAGACATACTGGCGACAAACCCTTAAAGGTGTAACTGCACCAACTCCTTTAGTAGTGGATAAGTTTATTGTCGGTTCATCTAGTGAATTTAGCGATCGCGATCTTGAGCTATCACCCGCAGATACCGAGCAACTCAAAGCTTTAGCAAAGCAACATCAACTTACCCTCAACACCTTAATTCAAGGTGCTTGGGCGTTGTTATTGAGCCACTACAGCAACGAAAATGATGTTGTCTTCGGGGCTAATTCGTCTGGTCGTCCAGCAAACTTATTAGGAGTAGATTCAGCCATTGGTTTGTTTGTAAATACCTTGCCCGTGCGAGTAAAAGTAAATGGTAGAGATCGCCTAATTCCCTGGCTGAAAAACCTCCAAGCAGAACAAGCCCAAGCCCGTCAGTACGAATACAGCCCGTTAGTGCAGGTGCAAGGATGGAGCGAAATACCCAAGGGCGTACCTTTATTTCATAGTTTCATTGCTTTTGAAAATTACCCAGTAGATGCTAGTTTGCGCCAAAGTCAGGGAGGTTTAGAAATTGGGGCTGTAGATGCGATTAATCGTAACAACTATCCGTTAACTTTAATCGTCGCTCCTGGCGAACAACTGCACCTACAAACCATCTACGATCGCCAGTGTTTTGATGACGAATCGATTTCTAGGCTGCTAGGACATTTACAGACTTTATTAGTTGGGATGGTTGCTAATCCCCAACAACAGCTACAAGACTTACCACTACTAACGCCAACTGAGCGCCAAAGCATAAATGAGTGGAATAATACCCATACTGAATATTCGTTCAAGTGCCTGCATCAGTTAATCGAACAGCAGGTAGAAAAAGCGCCCGATGCGATCGCTTTAGTATTTGCTGACGAAAAGCTAACTTATCGACAATTAAATAACCGCGCTAACCAACTAGCTCATTACTTACAAAAGTTAGGTGTCAAACCAGAGATCCAAGTGGGCATTTGCGTCGAGCGATCTTTAGAAATGGTCGTAGGGATTTTGGGCATTCTTAAAGCTGGCGGTGCTTACGTACCAATAGATCCAGAATATCCCTCGCAGCGACAGCTTTTTATGCTGCAAGACTGTAAAACAACAGTGCTGTTAACTCAAGAGAAATTTACAGCAACCTTACCGGACTCTCTGCAAGTTATTTGTTTAGATACAGACTGGAAAGACTTCGCCCAACAACCCACCCACAACTTAACTACTAGCATCACCCCAGAAAACTTAGCCTACACTATCTATACTTCCGGTTCTACAGGCAAACCCAAAGGGGCGATGAATACTCATATTGCTGTCTGCAATCGTTTGTTGTGGATGCAAGAAACCTATCAAATTAGCGCTGCTGACCGCCTAATTCAAAAAACTCCTTTTAGCTTCGATGTCTCTGTATGGGAATTTTTCTTACCTTTAATTGCAGGTGCTTGTCTAGTAATTGCCCAACCTGGAGGGCATAAAGATAGCAACTACTTAGTCAATCTCATCGCCCAAGAACAAATTACTACAGTGCATTTTGTCCCCTCTATGCTGCGAATTTTCTTGCAGGAAGCAGGATTAGAAAAATGTATTTCCTTGCAGCGAGTATTTTGTAGCGGTGAAGCACTACCTTTTGATTTGCAACAGAGTTTTTTCCAGCATTTAAACGCTCAATTGTACAATCTTTACGGACCTACCGAAGCGGCGATTGATGTTACAGCTTGGACTTGTCAAAAAGAGAGTATCGAAGCAGTAGTACCCATTGGTTACGCGATTTCCAATATCCAAATATATATTTTAAATGCCCACTTCAACTTAGTTCCCGTAGGCGTTCCAGGCGAATTATACATAGGTGGTGTCGGTTTAGCGCGGGGTTATTGCGACTTCCCGGATTTAACAGCAGAAAAGTTTATTCCCCATCCCTGGAGCCTAGAACCAGGAAGGCGCTTGTATAAGACAGGTGATATCGCCCGTTACTTCTCGGACGGTAGCATTGAATATTTAGGCAGAAGTGACAATCAAGTTAAGCTGCGCGGATTCCGCATTGAACTGGGAGAAGTTGAAGCCGCGCTTCGCCAACTTCCCACCGTGCGCGAAACAGTGGTATTACTCCGAGAAGATATCCCCGGCGAACAGCGTTTAGTTGCCTATGTAGTAGCAGACGAAATTAGTAATTTTCGCCAACTCCTCAGCGATAAATTGCCAGAATATACAATTCCGGCGGTGTTCGTGCAATTGCCAGCTATACCACTAACAGCTAATGGCAAAATAGACAGGCGAAGTTTACCAGTACCAGACGCAGTTAGACCAGAATTAACTAAATTTGTATCTGCCCGTACTCCCCTAGAAGCCAAATTAGCCGCAATTTGGGCGGAAGTCTTGCATTTAGAACAAGTGGGGATTCATGACAATTTCTTTGAATTGGGTGGTGATTCAATTTTAAGCATTCAAGCGATCGCTAAAGCTAAACAAGCAGATATCCAACTAACGCCCAAACTATTATTTTCTCATCCAACGATTGCCGAACTAGCCACCGTTGCTACTACTACACCAACAATAAACGCCCAGCAAGGGCTAGTAACAGGTTCAGTACCGCTTACACCGATTCAACACTGGTTTTTTGAGCAAGAAATAACCGACCCGCACCACTGGAATCAAGCGGTATTGTTGCAAGCAAAGCAAAAACTACAACCGGAGCTATTAGCCCCCGCCGTCAAACAACTAATTCACCATCACGATGCTTTGCGCCTGCGCTTTACCCTTACTACAACAGGTTGGCAGCAAGTTAACGCCCCACCCGATGAAGTTGTGCCATTTTCGCATATAGATTTATCTACGCTACCAGAAAGCGATCGCCTGTCAGCAATGACAACAAAGGTTGATCAACTGCAAGCTAGTCTAGATTTGGCACAAGGTTCCCTCCTGCGCGTCGCTTTATTCAATTTAGGATTGGGGCAATCTCAGCGCTTGCTAGTTATCGTTCACCATTTGGCTATTGATGGAGTATCTTGGCGGATTCTACTTGCAGACTTGCAAACAGCGTATCAACAACTAGCTTTACCACCAAAAACTACTTCTTTCCAAGCTTGGGCTTACCGCTTGCAGGAATACGCGCGATCGCAATTATCCAAGCCAACAATACAACAATCAACTTCGCTACCAGTAGATTACCCAACTGGCACAAATACCGTTACATCGGCGCAGACTATTAGTATTTCCCTGACTACCGCAGAAACACAAGCTTTATTGCAGGAAGTACCCAAAGCTTACAACACCCAAATTAATGATGTGTTGCTAACTGCATTAATCCAAGCTTTTACACAGTGGACGGGAGAATCTGCCCTATTAATCGACTTAGAAGGACACGGGCGGGAGATGTTATTTGCTGATGTGGACATTTCCCGGACTGTAGGCTGGTTTACCTCAATATTTCCAGTTCGCTTAGATTTGGAAACACTCGAACTAGGGGCAGCATTAAAGTCAATTAAAGAGCAATTGCGGCAAATCCCCAACAACGGCATTGATTACGGCGTACAGCGCTACCTCGCTAAAAACTTAGAAATTGCTGTTTCTCCGCAGGTATCGTTTAACTATTTAGGTCAATTTGATGCCACGCGATCACAGTTATCCCTTTTTGAACTAGCACCAGAAACCGAAGGTATAACCCGCACCTTGAAAGGAAAGCGCAGTCATTTATTGACAATCAACGGTTTTGTTAGCGAAGGAAAATTACAACTAAGTTGGATGTATAGCAATGCTATTCATCAAGCTTCTACTATAGAGAACTTAGCACAAGGATTTTTAGGAAAATTGCGATCGCTGATCGTTCACTGTCAGTCACCTACTACAGGCGGCTATACACCTTCAGATTTTCCCCTTGTCAAACTTAATAGCGCCACTCTAGATCGATTAATTGGCAGCAATTACCGCCAAATTGAAGATATTTATCCCCTCTCACCCATACAACAAGGCTTGCTATTTCATACCCTGTACGCTCCAGAGTCACAAATGTATGTCGAACAGTGGAGTTGCAGCTTGCAAGGCAAATTAAATCTACCAGCTTTAAAGAGCGCGTGGCAGCAAGTAATCGAGCGCCATAGCGTGCTGCGGACAGCTTTTTACTGGGAAAACCTAGACGAACCCGTACAAGTTGTTCGCAAACAAGTAGAACTACCTTGGCAACAGTACGACTGGCGAGAATTGTCTCCCACACAGCAAAGCCAGCAATTAGAACAGTTTTTAGCTTGTTATCAACTGCAACTTTCCTCTGCACCATTAATGCAGATTGCCTTAATTCAAGTTGCCGACGATAAAAGTTACTTTATCTGGAATCACCATCACATCTTAATGGATGGATGGGCAGCAGCTTTACTCCTCAAAGAAGTCTTTGTACTGTATCAAGCCGCAAATCGCGGCGCACAAATCACTTTAGCCCCAGCTTGCAGCTATCGCAACTACATTAACTGGCTGCAACAGCAAGATATGCAAGCAGCCGAAACCTTTTGGCGGCAAGCTCTACAAGGATTTACTACTGCAACACCTGTATTCCCTCAATATCAAACAGCTAACCCAGATAATAATTACAAATTACAAGAAATTCAGCTTTCGCCAACTACTTCCGCCACTCTCCAAGCCTTAGCAAGCCAAAATCAAATCGCCTTAAACGCCCTAATACAAGGAACTTGGGCATTACTCCTTAGCTACTATAGCGGTGAACTAGATGTAGTTTTTGGGGCTACAGTATCCGGTCGTCCAGCCACTTTAGAAGGTGCAGAATCGCTCGTAGGGCTATTTATTAATACCTTACCTGTCCGAGTCCGCATTGCGCCTGATGCTTTGCTTTGGAGTTGGTTGCATCAGTTGCAAAACTTGCAAGCTGAAGCACGTCAATACGAACACAGCCCCCTAGCTGCAATCCACAAATGGAGCGAATTACCTCAACATTTGCCACTATTTGAAAGTATTGTTGTGTTTCAAAACTACCCTGTAGCGCCAGCCTTAGAGCGAGAAACTACAGATTTACAACTAACTGATGTCCGAGCGGCGGTTTCTCGCAACAACTACCCGTTAACCCTTAGAGTCAGGGCAAATACTGCCTGGGTGATGCAACTTCTTTCTAATTGCGATCGCTTTGAATCTGCCACAATTACAAAGATTTTTCACCAATTGGAAACGCTACTAAATCAAATAGTTACCCAACCTAACAGCAAATTAAGCGATTTATTAGCAACGCTGGCAGCAGCAGAAAAATCTCAAAATCAACAATTGTCAACCGCGAGCTTGGAAAAGTTAAAAACAGCGAAAAGAAAGGCTATTTCTAAATAGGAATTATATGGAATCAACATCGCCAACATCTAACATTAAGCTAGGCAATATCCGTCGCAAATCTATCAATTTATCGCCTACAGAATTAGTTAAAGTAGACTTGCTTCCATCCGGGAAAATCCCCTTAGTCATTCAACCTGTTGTTGAAGGCTTGAACTTAGTAAAATGGGCGCAAGATAACCAAGAGTTTATTAAAAAAACCTTGCTCCAATATCGAGCGTTGCTATTTCGCGGTTTTAATATAAACACCACCGATTTATTTAACCAATTTGTTAGCACTACCTCTAGCGGACAATTATTAGAATATCGCGATCGCTCCTCTCCCCGTCACGAAATTAGCAACAAAATCTATACCTCCACAGACTACCCCGCCGATCAAAGTATTTATCTCCACAACGAAGGTACATACTGGTTAACTTATCCCTTGAAAATTTACTTTTGTTGTCTTGTTGCAGCACAACAAGGCGGGGAAACACCAATAGCAGATTGTCGCCAAGTCTTTCAAAGGATTAGCCCTCAAACTAGGCAAAAATTTATAGACAAAAACATTTTGTATGTTCGTAACTATAACGATGGATTTGGACTAACTTGGCAAACAGTATTTCAGACAGAAGACAAAGCCGTAGTAGAAGAATACTGTAATAAAAATGCTATCGAATATGAATGGAAAACAGGCGATCGCCTGCGTACTCGTTCCTATCGTCAAGCGATTGCCAAGCATCCAATTACAGGCGAATTATCATGGTTTAATCATGCTGCTTTTTTCCATGTCTCCACCCTCGAACCTACTTTGCAAGAAGCTTTACTAGCAGAATTTAAACAAGAAGATTTACCAAATAATACTTATTACGGCGATGGCTCGCAAATTGAACCGGAATTATTAGAAGAAATCAGAACAGCTTATCAACAAGAAAAAATAATGTTTCCCTGGCAACAAGGAGATTTATTAATGTTAGATAATCTTTCTGTAGCTCACAGCCGCACCCCATTTATAGGTAAGCGCAAAGTAGTAGTAGCAATGACAGATCCAGTTAAAAATTAAAAGTTTTTAAAATAATTGTAGTTAAACAAAAATATTTTCAATTATGCAATCAACAACTCTTATAGGCTACAGACTTTCTCCTCAGCAAGAACATTTATGGCAATTTAACCCCACTGCTAACAGTCAATGTAGCATCACAATCCAAGGCAACCTTAACCTGGGAATATTACAATCTGCCATCCAAAATATTGTCAATCAATATGAAATTCTCCGCACCAACTTTGATTGTTTACCACAAACAACAGTTCCCGTACAAATCCTACGCGATCGCCAATCAATTTCTCTCGATTATCATGACTGGGATACCTTACTAATCCCTAACCAAAATCTAAAAATAGCCGAACTATCTCAACAACAAAGCTATAAAAATGTCAATTTAGAAACAGGAGCGTTATTACAACTAACCTTAGTTAAACTTTCCGCAAAAAACCACGTATTATTAGTAACTTTACCTACGGCGATCGCTGATGTAATTAGCCTGCAAAACTTCGTTCGAGAAATTAGCATTTTCTACACTGCGGCTATCAACAATCAAGAAGTAGATAACGACATACTCCAGTATGCAGATATAGCCGAATGGCAACACGAATTACTACTAGAAGCAGAAGGAAAAGCTTATTGGGAAAACAAAAACATTTCGAGTTTACCTATTAAGCTACCTTTTGAACAGCACCTTAATCAAGATTTTCAGTCCCAATCATTAAAGGTCGATATTGTCAAGCAAAAAAATGACAATTTACCTGCAAATTATGCAAGCTGGTTATTAACTTGCTGGATAGTTTTATTGTGGCGAAATACTGACGTTGCGGAAATAACTATAAATAGTTTGTATGATGGACGAAAGCATACAGAATTGCGCTCGGCAATCGGACTATTTGCTAAGTATTTACCTTTAGTATTTTCTTTAAATCCAGATTTATCTTTTAGCCAAGTATGGCAACAAGTTCAAGCATCTGTGGACGAAGCATATCAATGGCAGGATTATTTTGTTGGGCAACAAAACGAGCAGGATTTTACCGATTTACCAATAGCTTTTGATTTTATAGAGCGATCGCCACAATATACAGCAGGTGAAATCTCTTTAGCAATATCCCAGCAGTACGCTTGTATTGATAGATGCAAATTAAAACTATCGTGCTGGCATCAAGACGACAATTTAATATTAGAGTTGCACTACGATCCTCTCATCTACCAAGCTCAAGATATTTGTAGATTAACAGAGCAATTTCAACAGCTATTGACGAGTGCTACCAATAATCCACAAACATTAATCAGCGAACTAGAAATACTAGGCGATCGCGAAAAGCATCAATTACTAACTGAATTTAATAATACTCAAACCACTCCCCCCAGTTACCAATTAATTCACCAATTATTTGCAGCACAATCAGCACGTACTCCAGATAGTATTGCGGTAATATTTCAAGAGGAAAAATTAACCTACGACGAACTCAACAGACGTGCTGACAAATTAGCCCATTACCTGCAACAACTAGGCGTTAAACCAGAAACCGTAGTCGGAATTTGTGTAGAGAAGTCGCTAGAAATGATAATTGGTATTCTTGCCATTCTCAAAGCAGGCGGTGCTTACCTACCATTAGATCCAGCCTACCCTCAAGAGCGGTTAGCATTTATTCTCCAAGATACCCAAGCGCCGATAGTATTAACTCAGCAAAAACTCGTCCAAAATTTACCACCACATCTAGCAAAAGTTCTTTGCTTAGATACAGATTTGCAAGATACTGAAGCTGCAAGCCAATCTAGTTATGCTGTAACTTCAACTAATTTAGCCTACCTAATCTACACCTCCGGCTCTACAGGGAAACCCAAAGGCGTACAAATCAGCCATCAAAATTTAGTCCATTCCACTCAAGCGCGGATCAATTACTACCAAGAAAGCGTCACCAGTTTCTTATTACTTTCATCCTTTGCTTTTGATAGTTCTGTAGCGGGTATTTTCTGGACTTTATGCTCTGGTGGCGCTCTCATACTTCCGCAAGCAAAAGGAGAACAAGACATTCCTTATCTTCTCGATCTAATTACCCAACATCAAATATCCCACGTATTAAGCCTGTCTTCCTTGTATGCAATTCTTTTAGAACAGGCAAAGCCAGCACAGTTAGCCTCACTACAAAATATTATTGTCGCTGGTGAGTCTTGTTTACCTGCGTTAGTCAACCATCATCAGCAACTACTGCCTCAAACATCCTTATATAACGAATATGGCCCTACGGAAGGGACTGTTTGGAGTAGCGCAACCAAACTGACAGTACCAGTATCTATCGGTCGTGCGATCGCAAATACGCAACTTTATCTACTCAACTCTCGTCTCCATCCCGTTCCCTTGGGCGTGGCTGGCGAAGTGTATATTAGTGGCGATGGCATAGCTAGAGGCTACTACAATCGTCCTGATTTGACCGCCGAACGCTTTATTCCTCATCCATTTAGTGACGTGGAAGGACTGCGCCTTTACAAAACAGGTGATTTAGCCCGCTATTTGGTAGATGGAAACATCGAATTTTTGGGACGAATTGACCAACAAGTAAAAATTCGCGGCTTCCGCATTGAATTAGGGGAAATTGAAACCGCAATAATGCAACATCCCAGTATCCGCACCAGTATTGTTGTTGCTCGAAAAGATAAAAGTAATCGCCAGCGTTTAATAGCCTACATCATCCCTGAATCAGGACAAATAGCGCCTACTCTTACCCAAATACATCAATTCCTCCAGCCGCAGCTACCAGACTACATGATGCCCTCAGCTTTGGCGTGTATTAGCACCATTCCTCGGCTTCCCAATGGCAAAATTGACCTCAAATCATTGCCAGATCCGGAATTATCTAGAGCTTTTGTTGCGCCGCGTACTATTCCAGAAAAGACTTTAACCAGTATTTGGCAACAAGTTTTACGCCTGGAACAAGTAGGCATCCATGACAATTTTTTTGAGTTAGGCGGAGATTCTATTGTCAGCATTCAGATGGTGAGCAAAGCCAATCAAGCAGGGTTAAAGCTTACTCCCAGACAGATATTTGAGCAACCAACGATTGCTCAATTAGGTGCGATCGCACTTGCAACCTCAACTACCGCCATAGAACAAGGATTAGTTACAGGTGCAGTACCCCTTACACCGATTCAGCACTGGTTTTTGGCACAAAATCAACCCGACGCGCACCACTGGAATCAGTCACTATTATTAGAAGTTGCGCCCGGAAGTAACCCCAATTTGTGGGAACAGATAGTACAGCATTTACTTAATCATCATGATGCACTCCGCCTGAATTTTCAGCAGCAAGAATCTGGCTGGCAGCAAATTATTAGTTCTCACCAAAGGGAGGTATTTACAAAAGTAGATTTATCAGCATTGCCAGAAGTTGAGCAAAAATTAGCAATAGAAGCTACCGCCACCAAATTGCAAGCTAGTTTGAATTTAGCAGAATCCCTAGTAAGGTTTGCGTGGTTTGACTTGGGGCGATTGCGTAGTCGTTTATTAATTATCGTTCATCACTTAGCTATAGATGGCGTTTCTTGGCGGATTTTAATTGAAGACTTGCAAACTGCCTATCAGCAACTTAGCCAAGGTGAGGCGATTACTTTGCCTGCTAAAACAACGTCGTGGCAAACATGGGCGTTGCATTTACAAGAGTATTCCCAGTCTTTGCCGCAACTAAATTACTGGTCAACACAATTGCACAAACCAGTGACGGCTTTACCTGTGGATGATGCGGGGGGCAAAAATACTGTAGCTGAGGCTAATACTGTATCTGTATATCTTAGTCAGCAAGAAACCCAAGCTTTATTGCAAGAAGTACATCAGGCTTATCGCACCCAAATTAATGATGTGTTGCTGACGGCGCTATTACAAACACTTACTCAGTGGACAGGAGAAAGTTCGCTCTTTGTGGAATTGGAGGGACATGGACGCGAGGAAATGTTTGCTGATGTTGATTTGTCGCGGACTGTCGGCTGGTTTACTACTCATTTTCCCGTATGGCTGGAATGGCAAGGCAGCGATTTAGGTAATAGTTTAAAGGCTGTCAAAGAGCAATTGCGGTCGTTGCCTGATCGCGGATTTGATTATGGCGTACTGCGCTATCTAAGTAATACAAGGGAAAAACTGCCAGTATCTCAAGCTGAAGTCTTGTTTAACTACTTAGGTCAAACTGACCAAATATTATCATCGCTGTTTGTACCCGCCGCAGAGTCGATTGGGGCAAACCGCAGCCAACAGGGAAGGCGGAATTATTTGCTAGAAATTACCGCCGTTGTAGTAGGCGATCGCTTACAAGTTAATTGGACTTATAGCCAACAAATCCATCACCGCACCACGATTGAGCAATTGGCAGCAGATTTTATAGCCAAGTTGCGATCGCTAATTACTTATTGCCAATCACCCCCAGACGCAGGCTACACGCCTTCAGACTTTCCCCAAGCCAAACTCAACTCTCAAGACTTAAATAAGTTTTTGGCAAAGTTCAACCGCCCATCGGAGGAGACAAACTAATGAATACAGCCAATATCGAGAACATTTACGAACTTTCCCCGGTGCAACAGGGTTTACTCTTTCATAGCCTGTATGAATCGGATGGCGCTTATTTTGTCCAGTTGAGCTATAGCTTTGGCGGACTATTAAATATTGTCGCCTTTACGCAAGCTTGGCAAAGAGTTTTAGAACGCCACGCACCCTTGCGGACAAGTTTTTATTGGGAAGGGATTGATAAACCGTTGCAAGTTGTCAATAAACAGGTAGATTTACCCCTTAAACAATTAGATTGGCGGGAAATAAACCCAGAAGAACAACAAACTAAATTTCAGGATCTGTTGTTGAGCGATCGCCAACAAGGGTTTAATTTATCTACAGAATCTTTGTTGCGTCTAACATTGATTCGTTTAGGCGATCGCGCTTATCAATTTATCTGGAGTTCTCACCACATCATCTTAGATGGTTGGTCAACAGCTTTAGTATTCAAAGACTTTGTTCTGCTCTACCAAGGGTTTTGTCAGGGTGAAGATATATTTTTACCTTCTAGCAGTTGCTTCGCTGATTATATTGCGTGGTTGCAACAGCAAGACTTAGAGCAAGCAGAAGTATTTTGGCGGCGACTCCTCCAGGGAGTGCAAGCACCTACACCCTTAACTAATCTTGAAGTTAATAACTTACATCCTCAAATAGAAAAATATGACGAACAACGGCTTAAGCTATCGGTTGCAACTACCGAGAAGCTCAAAACTTGGGCAAAACAACAGCAACTAACACTAAACACCTTAGTACAAGGAGCGTGGGCTTTGCTCCTGAGTCGTTATAGCGGTCAAAATGATGTAGTTTACGGCGTAACCGTTTCCGGTCGTCCGGTTGATATCCCCAGTTCTGAATCCATGGTAGGAATGTTTATTAATACCCTACCTTTGCACGTTCGGGTAGATGCCCAAATGTCCTTGACATCTTGGCTTGGACAGCTTCAAAATCAATTACTAGAAATCCGCCAGTATGAGTACAGTCCTTTAGTTGAGATTCAAGGCTGGAGCGAAATACCGCGAGGCGTACCGTTATTTGAGAGCATATTAGTATTTGAAAACTACCCCGTTGATCGGGCGCTGCAAGATTGGCAAGCAGATTTAGAAATTCGCAATCTTAGCGCTGTCGATAATACCAATTATCCGCTCACAATTAGCGCTATACCTGGGATTGAGTTAGAACTAAGAATTGCTGGCGATCGCCACCGTTTTGATGCTTCGACTATTTCTCGAATGTTGGGACACTTGCAAACGTTGCTAACAGCAATGGTTTTCAATCCCGAAGTTCGCTTGCACGAGTTACCACTATTAACCGCAACGGAGAAACAGTTATTAGTAGATTGGAATAAAACAACTACTAACTATCCGCAGCAGTGCATTCATCAGTTATTTGCCCAACAGGTAGAAAAAACACCAGATGCAGTCGCCGTAGTGTTTGAAGGTCAAAGCCTAACTTATCAACAATTAGACCTACAGGCGAATCAATTAGCGCATTACTTACAAAAATTAGGAGTCGGCGCAGACATCTTAGTAGGGATTTGTCTAGAACGCAGCTTAGATATGGCGATCGCAGTTTTAGCTGTCTTCAAAGCTGGCGGTGCTTACGTCCCCCTAGATCCCGATCGCCCTTTATTGCAACTAACTTTTATGTTGCAGGATGCGGGTTGTCAGATTTTACTAACTCACAAACATTTAGCCGCCGATTTTGAGTCAGGACAAATAGTTTATTTAGATACAGATTGGGGGGTAATTTCTCAAGAATCACAATTACAACCTCATAGTACAGTTGCACCGGAAAACCTGGCATACCTCATTTATACCTCTGGTTCTACAGGACTTGCTAAAGGGGTAATGGTGACGCATAGCAGCTTGACTAATGCTTATTTTGGTTGGGAAACAGCTTATCAACTGCAAAATATTAGCTGTCATTTGCAAATGGCGAATTTCTGCTTTGATGTTTTTGTGGGGGATTTAATTCGGGCTTTGTGTTCTGGGGGCAAATTAGTTTTATGTCCCCGCGACTATCTTTTAGAACCCGCCGCGCTGTACTCTTTGCTGCGCCAGCATCAAGTAGAATGCGCCGAATTTGTCCCCGCAGTTTTAAATAATCTCGTCCAATACTTAGCCAAAAGTCAACAGTGCCTTGATTTTATGCGGCTGGTAATTTGTGGTTCAGATAGTTGGTATGGCGCAGAGTATCAGAAAATTCAAGCAGTATTAGGCGATCGCGCGCGTCTAATTAATTCCTATGGTTTGACTGAAACTACTATTGACAGTTCCTACTTTGAAACGGTTACAGGTAAGTTATCAATAGATCAATTAGTCCCCATTGGTAGACCTTTCGCTAATACTCAACTTTACATCTTAGATCCTTATTTACAACCCGTCCCGATTGGAGTATGTGGCGAACTCTATATTGGCGGTGCAAGTTTGGCTAGAGGGTATCACCATCGCCCAGAATTAACCGCAGAGAAATTTATTCCCGATTGTTTTAGCGAGTTTCCAGGTAGCCGTTTGTACAAAACTGGCGATGTAGCCCGTTATCTCCCAGATGGCAACATTGCTTTTGTAGGTAGAGTTGATTATCAAGTCAAAATTCGCGGTTTTCGGCTTGAATTAGGGGAAATTGAAGCCATCCTTAGCCAACACCCAGCCGTAGAAAAAGTTGTAGTTGTAGTTAGAGAAGATGAACTTGGAAAACGCTTAGTAGCTTACATTCAGTGTCAAGATGTTAATTTACAATTGCGCGATTTTCTGCAATCAAAGTTACCGCAATATGCCATTCCTTCAGCGTTTGTATTGCTTCGCGCGCTGCCACTTTTAGCTAATGGTAAGGTCGATCGGCGATCGCTACCCAAGCCTGACTTAGCCGCTAATACAGATACATTTATGCCCCCTCGTACTGCCATAGAGAAAGTATTAGCAGGCATTTGGGCGAAAATTCTTCGTGTTGAAAAAGTAGGCATTTACAACAATTTCTTTGAGTTGGGGGGACATTCTTTACTTGCGACTCAAGTTGTTTCCCGCATCCGCGAAACATTTAAAGTCCAGTTACCTCTACGCGCGTTATTTGAATCGCCAACCGTTGCGACGTTAGCGCAAAGCTTAATTACTTACGAGGTAAAGCCAGGAATGACTGAGAAAATCGCCCAAATCTTGCAACAGATTGAGGGAATGTCCTCTGAAGATGCGAAAGCAGCGTTGCAAAGTAGGAAAACGATTAAATCTGTCGGTTAATTCAAAACTATCGGGGAATATGATGGAAGACTTATATTTACAATCTGAAAAACTGGAACTGTTGGATTACTTACTAGCAGAAGCAGAAATTACATCTTCTCAACCAACAATTACGCCTCGCCCAAGTTCTGAGAATTTGCCGTTATCTTTTGCTCAACAACGTTTGTGGTTTCTCAATCAGTTAGAACCAGATAGTCCCTTTTACAATATTTCTGCGGCTTTGCGCTTGAAAGGTGTACTCAATATTACCGCCTTAGAAAATAGTTTTAACGAAATTATCCGGCGACACGAAGTTTTGCGAACGGCATTTACTGTTGTTGATGGGCAACCGATTCAAGTTGTTACTCCCTGCCAAAAGTTAACTATTCAATTAATCGATCTTACTAATTTATCAATTGTAAAACGTGAAGTTGAGGTACAAAAATTAGCGATTCAAGAAGTCGAGCAACCTTTCAATCTAGGAGCGGGGCTTTTGGTTAGAAGTACATTGTTACGTCTGGGGGAGTCAGAACATATATTGGTGTTTGCCATGCACCACATTGTTAGCGATGGTTGGTCAATAGATGTGTTGGTGCAGGAGGTAGCAACGTTATACGAATGTTACTGTAACGGCAAGCCTTCGCCTTTACCAGAATTGACTATCCAGTACGCCGACTATGCAGTTTGGCAACGACAGTATTTACAAGGGGAAGTTTTAGAACGTCAGCTTGACTACTGGAAGCAGCAATTAGGAAGCAACTTACCAGTTTTAGAGTTGCCTACAGACAAAATGCGATCGCATAGCCAATCTTTTCGCGGCGCAAGTCAATCTTTTTACCTCCCTCAAAACCTAGTTGTTGCGCTCAAAAGCCTCAGCCAGCAGGAAAGTTGTACTTTGTTTATGACTTTTTTAGCAGCTTTTCAAGTGTTACTTTCTCGTTATGCGGGAATGAGGGATATTGTTATCGGTACGCCAATTGCCAACCGCGATCGCACGGAAACCGAAGGGTTAATTGGCTTTTTTGTCAATACCTTAGTATTGCGGACTGATTTGTCAGATAATCCTAGCTTTCGAGAACTATTAAAGCGGGTACGGGAGACAACTTTAGGTGCTTACGATCATCAAGATTTGCCTTTCGATTTATTAGTAGAAGCTTTAAATCCGCAGCGAGATTTGAGTCATACGCCTTTGTTTCAAGTAATGTTTGTCTGGCAAAATGCGCCAATGTCGGCTGTAGAACTATCTGGTTTGACTTGGGAAACTGTAGCGACTGATAGCAAAACAGCTAAGTTTGATTTGACTTTATTAATGGAGGAAACCGAGTTAGGGCTAAAGGCTGCATTGGAATACAACACCGATTTGTTTGAGGCGACAACTATTAGCCGGATGGTAGAACATTTACAGATCGTTCTAGAGGGTATTGCTGCAAATCCTAATCAGCCCGTCGCCAAACTCCCTTTAACTCCTCAGCTAGATGGGAATTTTACTCAAGCTGAATATTCTTTAGATCGCTGCATTCATGAGTTATTTAGCGATCGCGCCGCCCAAACACCAGATGCCGTCGCCGTAGTATTTGCTGGCAAACAATTAACTTACAAACAGCTAAATACTCAGGCAAATCAGTTAGCTAACTACCTGCAAAAACGAGGTATTCGTCCCGATTGTTTGGTAGGTATCTGTGTCGAACGTTCCTTAGAAATGGTGGTAGGACTTTTAGGCATTCTCAAAGCTGGGGGCGCTTATTTACCAATAGATCCAGCTTATCCCCAAGAACGGTTGGCATTCATGCTAGAGGATGCTGGCGTATCAGTATTGCTGACTCAAGAAAGATTAGCTAATTTGCTGCCCGAACAAGCACAACTTATTTGTTTGGATAGTGACTGGGAAAAAATCGCCCAAGCAAGTCAGGACAACCCCAATAGCACTGTACAACCGGAAAACATCGCCTATGCCATTTATACATCTGGTTCTACAGGCGTTCCCAAAGCTGTAATGATTCCCCACAGGGCAATTTGCAATCATATGTTATGGATGCAAGCAGAATTTCCTTTAACACCCGCCGATTGCGTACTTCAGAAAACCCCCTTTAGCTTCGATGCGTCTGTTTGGGAGTTTTACGCCCCTCTATTGGCTGGCGGTAAATTACTGTTAGCCCAACCTGGCGGACATCAAGACAATACTTATTTAGTTGACCTAATTGCCGCCCAACAAGTAACTATTTTGCAATTAGTACCTACGCAACTAGGATCGCTATTAGAAAATCCAAAAATCGCCCACTGTAAAAGTTTGCGGCGGGTATTTTGTGGCGGGGAAGTATTAACTACTGACTTGCAACAGCGATTTTTTAGCTGTTTACCAAAGGTAGAACTGTACAATCTTTATGGCCCAACTGAAGCAACGATTGATACTACCTTTTGGCGATGTCAGTTTGAGGATGAATATAGAGTAGTACCGATTGGCAATGCGATCGCCAACGTGCAAGTTTATGTCTTAGATTCCTACCTCCAGTTAGTTCCTGTAGGTGTGACTGGCGAAATTTATATTGGTGGTGATAGTTTAGCGCGCTGTTATGGCGACTTCCCAGATTTGACTGCCCAAAAGTTTATTCCTCATCCTTTTGCTACGGGGGAGCGACTGTATAAAACTGGAGATTTGGGGCGTTATCGAACCGATGGCGTTATCGAATTTCTTGGTCGTATTGATAGCCAAGTGAAGTTAAGAGGTTTCCGCATTGAGTTAGGAGAAATAGAAGCGCAACTTAGCCAACACCCACAGGTAAAACAAAGCGTTGCCATCGTCCGGGAAGACGTACCAAGTCAGCAGCGCTTAGTAGCTTATATTATTGCTCGTCAGCCGTCCCCCACCGTTAGCGAACTGCGGAGTTTTTTAAAACAGAGACTACCAGACTATACAATTCCAGCTATTTTTATTTTCTTAGATGTTTTGCCACTTTTACCCAATGGCAAGATAGACCGAAATTCTTTACCATTACCCGATCTTCAGAGAGCGAATTTAGAGTTTACCGCCCCCCGTAACTCTATTGAAGCAACCTTAGTTCAAATTTGGAGCCAAGTTTTACAAATAGAAAATATTGGCGTAGACGATAACTTTTTTGAATTGGGTGGTGACTCAATTCTCAGCTTGCAGGTAATCGCCAAAGCCAATCAAGCAGGTTTGCAACTAACACCCAAGCAAATATTTGAGGAGCAAACGATCGCTCAATTAGCCAAAGTTGCTAGTACAACAACAGTATTGCAGGCAGAACAAGGACTTGTTACGGGTTCTCTACCTTTAACACCTATCCAACACTGGTTTTTTGAGCAGGAACTTACCGATCCGCATCATTGGAATCAGGCAGTTATGCTAGAAGTACCTCAAACAAGCGATCGCCAAATTTGGGAGCAAGTAGTTCAAAAACTGCTCGAACATCATGATGTTCTGCGATCGCACTTTACCCAAACGGCATCTATTTGTCCTCCTCCCGCTAATACACCACCTTTTACCATTGTTGATTTATCAGCTTTGCCTCTAAGTCAGCAAAAGCAGGCAATTGAGACTACCGCCACCACTTTGCAAGCAAGCTTAAACTTATCTGGGCAATTAGTAAAAGTTGTCTTATTTCAACTAGGAATGCAACAACCTAGCCGATTGCTAGCGATCGCTCATCATCTAATTATTGATGGTGTTTCTTGGCGCATATTGCTAGAAGACTTGCAAACAGCTTATCAGCAGCTTAGTCACGGTCAGACAATTGAACTACCAGCAAAAACAACCTCTTTCAAACAGTGGGCGGAACAACTAAGAATATATGCTCAATCTAGCGCCGTAGAATCAGAGCGAGATTACTGGCTTAGTCAATCTTATTTACAGCCTCTACCCGTAGATTTTACTAATGGTGAAAATATTGAAGCTACGGCGGCTACTGTATCGGTTTCCCTTAGCCAGCAAGAAACCCAAGCTTTGCTACAGGAAATACCCGCCGCCTATCAAACTCAAATTAATGATGTATTACTAACGGCATTAGTCCAAGCTTTTTCGGAGTGGACGGGGGTAAATTCCCTATTAATTGACTTAGAAGGTCACGGACGAGAAGATATTATTCCTAATATTGACTTATCGCGGACAATTGGCTGGTTTACTACTATTTTCCCCGTATATTTGCACCTAGAAGCAAATAGCGCCCCAGAAACGGCATTAAAGACGATTAAAGAGCAATTGCGTAGCATCCCGCACCGAGGGATTAATTATGGTGTATTGCGCTATCTTTGCCGAGACGAGGGGCTGCAAGCACTGCCCCAAGCGGAAGTGAAGTTTAATTACTTAGGTCAGTTCGACCGAGTATTGTCTATATTTCAAAGCGCGTCCGAATCTAGCGGTTTAACTCAAAGCCCACGCGGAAAGCGTAACTGTCTATTAGAGATCAATGGATTAATTATCGAAAATCAGTTGCGCCTAAATTGGACTTACAGCCAAGCCGTACATCAACACACCACCGTTACTAAGTTAGCGGAGAGCTTTATTAGTGCATTGCGATCGCTAATTGCTCACTGTAAATCTCCCAATGCTGGCGGTTACACGCCTACAGATTTTCCCCAAATGCAATTTTCGCAACAAGAACTAGACAGCTTAATTGCTGAACTAAACTAATGAATAAAAAAAATATCGAAAATATCTACCCGCTTTCGCCTACGCAGCAAGGCATACTATTTCATACTCTCCACGCGCCAGAGTCAGGAGTTTATGTTGTGCAAAGTTGCTATCCGTTTAGCCAAACTCTTGACATAGCAGCTTTTCAACAAGCTTGGCAACAAGTTATTAACCGACATCCAATTTTACGAACTTCTTTTCATTGGCAACAATATAAAGAGCCGTTTCAGGTAGTTCATAAGTCCGTAACTATACCTTGGCAATATTACGACTGGCAAAACTCCTCAGAAATTGAGCAGCAATTAGCAGCTTTTTTACAAGCAGACTGCAAGCAGGGATTCGATCTTACTCACCCGCCGCTATTGCGTTTAACTCTAATCCAAATAGCCGAAAATACTTATCATTTTGTTTGGAGTAGCCACCATTTAATTTTAGATGGATGGTCTACAGCTTTAGTTCTCCAGCAAGTATTTCTTTCTTATGCAGGAATAAGCGATCGCTCCTGTGCAACGCGCCCCTACGCAGACTATATTAACTGGTTGCAACAACAAGACTTATCTCAAGCCGAAACCTTTTGGCGCAAGACACTCCAAGGATTTACTGCACCTACTCCGCTAAAGTTAGGGAAATCAACAGGTTATAGTAACCACTCGCTCAAATTATCCGCCGCCACCACCGCCGCGCTGCAATCAATAGCACGACAGCACAGATTAACCTTAAACACTCTCTTACAAGGCGCTTGGGCTATTCTTCTAGCTCGTTATAGTGGAGAGGAAGATATTGTATTTGGGGCAACATCTTCCGGTCGTCCACCTACCTTAGTTGGCTCAGAATCAATGGTAGGGCTATTTATCAACACCTTGCCAGTACGAGTACAGGTGTCGGGCAAAGCCTTACTAATACCCTGGTTGCAGCAACTTCAAGCGCGACAGGTAGAAGCGCAGCAGTACGAATATAGCCCCCTCGTACAGGTACAAGCTTGGAGTGATGTACCGCGTGATGTACCTTTATTTGAGAGCATTTTAGTATTTGAAAATTACCCTGTAGACGCTGGCTTGCAACAATGGGCAACAGAAATGCAAGTTCACCAGATTCAATCTGTAGAATCAACCAATTACGCGATCGCTCTCAAAGCTGGAGTTAGTAATGAGCTATCTTTAGAAATTTTAAGCGATCGCCCCTCTACTCCGATCCAGCGAATGTTAGGTCATTTGCAAACATTATTAGAGGGGATGGTAGCAAATCCCCAAAGTGCGATCGCTTCTTTACCATTACTAACCACCGCCGAACAACAGCAACTATTAGAGTGGAACAATACCCAAACTGATTACCCTCAAGACAAGTGCATTCAGCAGTTATTTGAAAATCAAGCAGCACAAACTCCAGATGCCATAGCGGTAGTATTTGCAGACCAATATTTAACTTATCAACAACTAAACAGCCGTGCTAACCAATTGACGCACTATCTGCAAAAACTCAATGTTGGGTTAGAGGTTCCGGTTGCTATTTGCTTAGAGCGTTCTTTAGAAATGGTTATTGGTATTCTTGCCATTCTCAAAGCTGGGGGCGCTTATGTACCCATTGATCCAGCCTATCCCCAGGAACGATTAACAGCGATATTAGCAGAGGTTCACGCGCCAGTATTTTTAACTCAAAAACGGCTGTTAACAAAACTTGCACCCATCAATACTAAAGTTGTTTGCTTAGATGCAGATTGGCAGAATATCCACCTAGAAAGTGAGAAAAATCTGCTCGTTGCTGTCACTCCTGACAACCTAGCCTACATTATGTACACCTCTGGTTCTACAGGCACTCCCAAAGGTGTCAGCGTTCTACATAAAGGTGTAGTGCGGTTAGTCAAAGCAACCAATTACGCTCAATTAAACGCTCAAGAAGTATTTTTGCAAGCTGCGCCGATTTCCTTTGATGCGGCAACTTTTGAGATTTGGGGCTGTTTGTTAAATGGAGCAAAATTAGTATTATTTCCTAATGACACCGCATCTTTATTAAAACTAGGGCAAGTAATTCGCCAACATCAAATTACAACCCTGTGGTTGACAGCAAGCTTGTTTCACCTCATAGTAGACGAGCAACTAGAAGATTTACAGACAGTAAAACAAATTTTGGCGGGTGGTGATGTGCTATCTGTTCCCCACGTTCAAAAATTACTGCAATCTAAACATTGTCAGCTAATTAATGGCTATGGCCCTACAGAAAACACCACATTTAGCTGTTGTTACCCGGTTACAGACGATCACTATTTAGAAAATATCCCTATTGGTCGTGCGATCGCCAACACCCAAGTTTACATCTTAGATCCCTGCTTGCAACTGCTTCCAATCGGTATTAGCGGCGAAATCTACGTTGGTGGCGACGGTTTAGCCAGACACTACCACCGTCGCCCAGAGTTAACCGCCAGTAGCTTTATTCCCCATCCTTTTAGTAAAACTCCTGGGGCGCGACTTTATAAAACGGGGGATTTAGGACGCTATCGGGAGGATGGTAATATCGAATTTTTGGGAAGAAGTGATCGCCAAGTAAAAGTTAGAGGCTTCCGTATTGAGTTAGGAGAAATCGAAGGGGCAATTTCTCAATACCCCCAGGTAAAGCAAGCAGTCGTAACAGCAAACAAAGATCAATTAGTCGCCTATGTTGTTTTAGCACCATCCTTAATTGACGACTTGCGCGGCTTTTTGCAATCAAAGCTACCTAAATATATGCTGCCATCAGTCTTTATACCTCTAACAGCCCTACCAATAAATGTTAATGGCAAGGTTGATCGCCAACTATTACCAGCACCGCAAGCGCACACAACACAATTAAAAACTTATATATCACCGCGTACCACCCAAGAAGCCCAACTCGCACATATATGGGCAGAGATTTTAGGCTTAGAAAGAGTAGGAATACATGACGACTTTTTTGCCCTAGGCGGTCATTCCTTGGCGATCGTGCGGCTATTTGCCCGGATTCGACAAACGTTTGCGGTAGATATCCCTATTCAAACTATATTTACAGCCCCTACAATAGCTGAATTTGCTCAAAGACTGTTATCAGATCCTCCTACATCGCCAGTTTTCGATCTTCAATCTGAAGCTGTCCTCGATTTAGAAATTACTTGCTCAAAAAAATATATTCCCATCTCTGAACCTGCAAGTATTTTCCTCACAGGGGCTACTGGATTTTTGGGTGCATTCTTACTTGCTGAACTACTCCAACAAACTAGCGCAAATATTTATTGCTTAGTACGTGCAACCAATGCAGAAGCGGCTAGACACAAGATTCAGGACAGTTTTACCTTTTACTCACTCAATGATGTTGGGCAAAGTTCGAGAATTATTCCTGTTGTGGGAGACTTATCGCAGCCGCTATTAGGACTTAGCGAGGCACAATTTACAGCCTTAGCCGAAAAAATTGATGTTATTTACCACAATGGCGCGTGGGTTCATCATGCTTCCCCCTACTCTATTCTCAAGGCGGCGAACGTATTGGGAACTCAAGAAATTTTACGATTAGCCAGCCAAATTAAAATCAAGCCAGTACATTTTATTTCTACTATTAGCGTCTTCTCGGCGGCTGGAGAAGCAGGCTTAAAAGTAGTTTCAGAAGATTCTAGCCTAGACGAGATTCCCTTCCCAGAGGGCGGCTATGCACAAAGTAAATGGGTAGCAGAAAAGTTAATCAAGATTGCAGGCGATCGCGGTTTACCCATATCTATTTATAGACCAGGACGAATTTCTGGACATAGCCAAACTGGTGCATTCAATCCCAACGACCTTTTATCTAGGTTACTCGTAGGTTGCTTAAACTTGGGCAGTTTTCCTGAAGGAGAATTTTTAGAAGGACTAGCACCAGTAGATTATGTCAGTAAAGCTATTGTCTCCTTATCGCAACAACCAGCATCTTTAGGCAAAGCCTTTCACCTATTAAATCCTCAACCTTTTGAATTAAAAATGCTGTTTAAGGTTATTCGTTCCTTTGGCTACCCATTAAAACAGATTTCTAGCGATTCCTGGCAAGCCGAATTAGCTTTAATTGGCGATCGTTCCCCCGAACATCCCTTATATCCTTTGATTCCGCTACTTCACGCACACAAAAAATCACCGCCGATAACACTAAACGTTGACTGTAAAAATACCCTGCAAAGCCTCAACAATAGCTCAATTATTTGTCCATCTACCGATGAAAAATTACTTAGTCTCTACCTATCTCGTATAATTCGCAATAACTTAGAGTCTCTACCCCAAAAAGACATTATTCACCAATAATTTTTCTTTCCACTTCGCGTCTTTTATTAATCAAAACTCTCATGCAAAAAAGTATTTCTCCTTTATCGCCAAGCCTTCAAGCCAACTATTTATCAGAGTTTACCGCTCAATATAGCGATCGCACCAAAACATCTAAACAACTCGCTCAAATTTATCGTGCGACCTTAGCCGATAACCGAGTTTCCGCAGGTTTTAACCTAGCACTCAAAGAAATGTGCTATCCCATAGTTGCTAAAAAATCTCTCGGTTCTAAAATTTGGGATGCAGACGGCAACGAATATATTGATGTTGTTATGGGGTTTGGGATCAACCTTTTTGGTCACAATCCCCCTTTTATCAAAGCCGCACTCTTAGAACAATTAGATAAAGGCACTCACTTAGGAGTACAAACAGAACTATCAGGCGAAGTAGCACAGTTAATTACTGAAATGACAGGCATGGAAAGAGTTGCTTTTAGTAATACAGGCACAGAAGCAATTATGACCGCAATTCGCATTGCTAGAGCTACTACAAATCGTCACAAAATTGCTATATTTTCCGGTTCTTATCACGGTCATTTTGATGGCACGTTAGTTGAAAATGCAGAAATAAATGGTAATTTCACTACGGTTCCTGTAGATTCAGGTACACCACCGAAATTTGCGGAAGATGTTTTAGTTTTAGATTATGGCAATTGGCAAGCGCTCGATATTATCAAAGCCAACAAAAATGAACTAGCAGCTATTTTAGTTGAACCAGTCCAAAGTAGCCGAATTGATTTTCAACCGCATGAATTTCTCCATCAATTAAGGCAATTAACAACTCAATTAGACATTGCTTTAATTTTTGATGAAATGGTTTCAGGCTTTCGCATTCATCCTGGCGGCGCGCAAGCTTGGTTTAATATTGCCGCCGATATAGCTACCTACGGCAAAATTATCGGTGGCGGAATGCCCATTGGTGTTATTGCTGGTAAAGCTAAATATATGGATAAAATTGATGGCGGAATGTGGAATTATGGCGATTCTTCTTATCCTCAAGTAAAGCAAACTTTTTTTGCAGGTACGCATTGCAAACATCCTCTATCCTTAGCCGCCGCAAAGGTTATATTGCAATACCTCAAAGCCCAGGGAGCAACTTTACAAACCCAGCTAAATCAACGCACAACCGAGTTTATTCAAACCTTAAATACCTATTTTGAATCTGGGGAAATGCCTATTAAAATGATAAACTTTGGTTCATTATTTGGGCCTGGTAATTCGACATCAAGTAATAATTCTAGCGATTCGTCATCTTTGGGATTAAGCCTATTATCTTATCATTTAATTCACCAAGGCATATTAAGTAGAGGTGGTAGCGGGTTCTTGTCTACAGCCCATACTGATGAAGATATTAATTGTATAGTTCAGGCTGTTCAAGACAGTATTAACAATTTACGCTTAGGCGGATTGTTGTAAAACTAATCCTCATAAAAAAAAGTTATGAATGTCCAACCTATTCAACGCATTGAAAACCCATCAGTTGACGAATTTAAAACAACCTATGGTTTACAAAGTAAGCCAGTAATTATTTCTGGGGTTGCTACAGAGTGGGCAGCATCTTCTTTATGGCAACCTGAAATGTTTAAGAATATGTTTGGAGATATATCTGCGCCTTTAAGAGCAAGTGATAATGAAATTGATGTTTTCTTTGGGCAATCTAAAGAACAAACAGTAATGTCAATTGCTGAATATATAGATAGCATTAATTTAACCGATACGAAGGGAAAGCGACCAGCCTATCTAGGTAATATTCCCCTCAATTCACCGCTAACTCAACAGTATTTTAACAAAATTAAATCTCATTTTAGTTTTCCTAACTACTTGCCGGAAAATAGCGGCAATGAAATTCGTTTATGGATTGGTGCTACTAATCAAAAGTCAACAATTCATAATGACAACTATCACAACTTCAATGCTCAAATATTTGGAAAAAAAACATTTTTACTGTTTCCACCAGAGGAGTACGAAAAGTTATCGATTGTCAAGATTGATGACGAATTATGGTCAAGTCCCATCGATCCCCAGCAACCAGATTTAGATAAATTTCCTAGTTTCAAGGAAATTAACGGTTTAGAAGCTGAATTACAGGCAGGAGATATACTTTTTATTCCGGCTTTTTGGTGGCATCAAGCACGAACAATTACAACAGCAATTAATCTCAATATGTGGGTTTTTACTGCAAATATTTGTAAAACTTGGCAAGAACATCCTACCTTTAGCAAAGCTGTAAGTACAGGATATAAATTTTGAACGCCGCAGATATTCAAAAAACCAATCTCCGCACCTTTTTGATTATTTGGGCAAGTCAAGTAGCCTCTATACTTGGCTCAGAAATGACTAATTTTGCTATAACTATTTGGGCGTGGAATATTACAGGTAAAGCTACATCATTATCTTTGATTATCCTCTTTACCCAAATTCCTAGATTAATAGCAGCACTGTTTGCAGGCATATTAGTTGATCGGTGCGATCGCAAATTACTAATGGTTTTAGGAGATTCCGCCGCCGGGATATCAACTATTGCTATATTTATCCTCCTGACAACCAATCGCCTAGAAATTTGGCATCTTTACATTACCGCAGCTTTTAGCGGACTATTTGGCTATTTTCAGCATTTAGCATACTCCGCTTCTATATCGGCGCTTGTACCCAAACAACATTACACGCGAGCGGCGGCTTTGTGCAATCATGTGGGACAATTTGGTTCAAATATCATTGCCCCAGGATTAGCCGGAGCGCTTTATTATCAGATTGGTCTGCAAGGTATTTTGACTATTGATATTGCAACTTTTGCGATCGCCCTTTGCACCATATATTTTGTCCAAATTCCTCAACCTGTCGTTAAGCGAGAACCAGAACAACAAAAACTTTGGCAAAATCTAACTTTTGGTTGGCGCTACATCTTTAAAAATCCTAGCTTGCGATCTTTGTTAATATTCCTACTTATTTTTAACTTTATTGATTATGCAATTTCTGGTATCCACGCTTCACTAATTTTGTCCCGCAGTCACAACAACACCTCAGTATTTGCCAGCGTTCAATCTGCTATCGGTTTAGGTGGTGTAATTGGTGCGGTATCGCTGAGTGTGTGGGGTGGGTTTAAACGTCGCATTCATGGGATGTTGCTAGGAACAGTATTAAGTTATGGCTGTATGGTGGTGTTTGGATTAGGAAATTTACCCGCAACTTGGATATTGGCTGGTTTTTTCACTGCTGTATTTTGGTCATCTATCAGTAGTTCGGAGCAAGCAATTTGGTTATCTAAAGTCCCACCAGAGGTACAAGGACGAGTCTTTGCTAATCGTTATTTGCTTACCCAGCTTGCTGCACCAATAGGACTTGCGATCGCTGGCCCATTGGCTGACCATGTTTTCCAGCCTGCTATGCTCCCTGGAGGTATACTTGCAAATACATTTGGCGACTTATTTGGTAATAATTATAGTTCTGGGATCGCCCTACAATATACCCTCTTTGCTTTTTGCGGTGTACTGCTTGGTTTAACCGGATATACCTGGGGTAAATTGCGAAATATTGAACTTGTTATACCCGACTATGAGGTTAACGACAAAAGCACAATACAATAATAGTCTTAAATGATTTATAGAGCTATCGAGCATTTAAGGAAGTTGCCTATTCAGCATCTTCAAGACGCAGATGTTGATTTGATTTACAAACCGAGTTCTTGTTTAAGATCGGCAAGGGGAGTAGTACCATGCTGCCGTGCTTCCTCAAGAGCGGCACGAGCATCTTCTAGGTCAGCTTGTATTGTTAGGGTCGAGGGGAAGTATTATCTTCCGCCCCTCCCTGTTAGATCCGGACGTGCGGCTTTCACCGCATCCGGC
>NZ_PVWN01000114.1 GCF_003003885.1 Chlorogloea sp. CCALA 695
GCATGGGCTGTTCTCAGAATACTTAATTGAGCAACTTAAGTATCCATCCGTTCAAATGTTCCTTGCGTAAGTCCTGACGAATTTGGGTTTTGAATGTATCGCCAAGAATATTGCTTCAATTGCATCGTGGCATGAGCGTCCAGGGCGAAAACCATAGGAATTTGGTTCAAATCGCGCTTCCCATTCTGGCTCTAATACCAGTTTGACTAGCGCTTGCCTTGCTCTATCCTCTATGGTTGGTATTCCTAAAGGTCTTTTTTCCTCTGTACCTGGTTTGGGTATCCAAATTCGGCGCGTTGGTTTTACCTTGTTGCTCAGTTTGATTTTATCTACTAGGGGGAGACGTTGCTTTGGGGTCAAGCTTTTTAGCCCGTCCACTCCTGCCGTCTTCTTCCCTGTGTTATCCTGAGTTACCCGCCGGACTGCTAAAGCTTTTGCCGCCCTTGAACTTATCAACAATTTCTGGAGTCTGCGAACTACCTTGACATCACCACGATTAGACGCTTGGAATATCCGTTTTTGCAGCTTAAAGACGCTACGCTCTAGCTTTCGCCAGTTAATATCGCTCCATTTATACATCGACTCGATTGCCGTGTTCATAACATTTACACTGCTACTTATAGCTACTCCTTCCGTTTTACCGTGAGTCCGTCAGCGTATCCTTGCCATTACAGCAAGGCGTTAGCTTTTGACCCAATCTCTCTTACCTGTTACCTGAGCTTTTTTAACCCAGAGTTTTCATCTTAGCTGACTACTCAGAGTATTCGACCTCTCTGAGAGTGAACAGATAAGTTACTTCGTTCCTCATAACCATTGTTTTGTTCCGTTAAAATGTCACTTCTTCACCGAGTTTTTGGGTAACGTAGGTATGCCGATATAAATCCTCATACCACCCTTTTCTTATGCCCTTTTGGGTCTGCTAGTGCGTGAAGCCTTATTTCACTGGTTCGCGGTGACGGTGATTCAGACAGTGACTTAGCTTTCGCTATCCATAGGAACTTGCTTACGGGACACCACTTTTAGGCTAGTAGCTCTTTCCGCTTTTATTCTCGCTTCACCGATTGAGGGCTAGTCGCTACAGTGGAGAATATGCTTTCACTCCTACGTCTGGAGGACAGGACTTGACGTTTTCTAGGATACTAACGCCTCACCTGTAAGGTTATGAAGTTATCATCTACAAGGGATTAAAGTGCGAACTCAATTCCTTTAGGAATTACCCTGTAAATGTCGCTCATCCCCCGATTTCTCGGTTTCGAGCGAACGAATCGCACTCATATATCCGCACCCAATCACCATCACTTGCGCCATTTGCGGAAGTAATGATATACCGTTTTCCACTTGGGCAAATCATGAGGCAACAAATGCCAAGCCATTCCCCCACTCACTAGATAAAAAATTGCGTTGATGACTTCTCTCCTATCCACCTGACGCGGACGACCTCCAGCTTTAGCTTTTGGAATTAAGTCTTCCAGCAGTTCCCATTGTTCATCGCTTAAATCAGTGCGGTAGGGTTGTCTCATTCCTCTTGTTGCCTGTCGGTTTTTCTATTGACAGACTATACCACTAAGAGCTTTCCTACTTCTCAGACCTCCTCTAAAGTCCTAAAAAGACAAAACCATTCATGTGCCAGATGTGGATTAAAAACTACATCCGAGGAGAGAGTTCACTTGCACCATAAGGACGGAAATCACCACAACTGGAGAGATAACAATCTGGAAGCTCTACATGAGAGTTGCCACGATTATCTATACATGGGCAAAGGCGAAAGCTGAATTGAATCGGAAGCTGGGTGCGGTGAAAGTCGCACGCTCAGATTTAACTGAGAGGTGCGGGGTATAATAGCTCTCACCGGCTCAAACAAATAGGCTTTTTTTCTGGTCTGCCCAGGCAAATGCTATAATAAAAAATTGAACAAACGGGGAATTAGCTCAGTTGGTAGAGTGCTGCGATCGCACCGCAGAGGTCAGGGGTTCGAGTCTCCTATTCTCCATAGCTCGCAAGGCGATCAGCTATCTCATGCTGTCCCAAATGTTGTCAAACTGTCCCAAGGCTGTCCCAAGAATAGCCTAATGTTTGGGACACTTGCAACATTAGGCGCTCGCTAAGGCTTCTTTAGCTGTCTGTAAATAAGGTCTTCTAGTGGCAAGATCCTTAATAACGCTGTCATAGAGCCATATGGGGTTATAGGTTTCTCCTTGATAACTGAGGCGATCATAGTGCCATTCAGAGCCAATAAGGCTATCTAAGTCCCAAAGCTTACGCACCTTTGCGTGTTTAAACATAGGATTCCTTAAGCAATCATGATGAACTCTAGCAGTGCTTGTTCCTAGGGCTGTGGCTAGTGCTTTCTCAGTTATCATAGGCTTGTCCCATGAAGTGGCTTGCATTGTAGCTGAGTCCACTCCCCAGATAGTCATGACAAGAGCGTCTAGTTGCATTCCTTTGTAGCTGATGCGATCGCGCCTTAGGCTAGTTCTCTTATTCTCTAACTCCTTAGTTATTCTTGTCCAAGCTTGTTCTCTAGTTTCAGCCATTGGCTTACGCTGTAAGTTTCTCTGTTAACTCCTATTTTATCTTGTTTACAGCCTAACTCCAAGGCTGTAAGTTTCCTTGTGAGCTTACGTAAGTTAGTTGATGGCAAAGCACTTGATGCGATCTTAGATAAGCACCCCTAAACTAGCTCAAGTCAGCCCAGTTGCTAGGGTTACAGATGATATCACCCTAGTTACAATAGAGATAGCCCTTAAAGATATCACTAATGACCACTAAGAAGCAAGTCACAATGCTGCGCTTGGATAGCGATCGCAAGCAAACCTTAGATCAAATAGCAGATAGGCTCAAGCTTTCTAAGAATGCTGTCCTAGAGTTGGCATTAGATGGCATAGCCCAGAAACTAAGAACACAGCTAACACAGTCTAGTCTTGGGGATAACCATTATTTAGGAGACGAGACAATATGCCAACGATGCACAGAAAACAAGCAAGGATAGGTTTGCTATTGCCACTAGAACTATTAGCCAAGCTAGAGGCTGAGACTAAGAACAGCAAGCGATCGCTTAACGAGGTTATTAGGGCTGCATTGGTTGCTGCTCTTAATGCCTAAAAACAATGCCAGCTAACCTCTGTAAAGGCTAACTGGCTTCATGTAAACATACAACTTTCATATATTTCTATTATGTACAACTTTGATGATGATGACAATGACGACTATGAAGTCCGCAATGATGAAGGCTATGTAGACCAAGAAAAAACGATCACTAAGTTTTAGCGTCTTGGTTCTAGTTTGCTTATCAGTTCTGTAGCGCCCAAGGATAATGTTAGGGGTGCTGGCAATGATGCCAAGCAAGACCAAAGAGCGTTTAAGCGTTGGTTCAAGAAACAGCGCGACCCTAAATATGCTTTCTGGCAAGCATTCGAGATCGTTTATGGAGCTTTAAAGCTAGATGCTTGGGATGGCAGCATGATACTGGGAGGCATGGATATGTCAGTCAGTCAGTTAGTGCATAAACTTGAGAAGGTCTTAGAGATCATTTGCCCTTTAAGCAATGAGCAGCTATCTCGAAAGATCAAAGAAAGCTTTAGCTCATTTAACCCTATCCAAGAATATCTACATAAGTTGCCTGAAGCAACTGAAGATGATGTATAGATGTTCCAAAGTTTAGCTAAAACTTTGTTTGGTGATAGTCAAGACCAGATGGCTCAAGTGAAGTTATCCCGGTGGCTAATAGGGGCTGTGGCTAGAGCCTTAGATCCTGGCTGTCAGATGGATACAGCTTTAGTTATTCGAGGCAGACAAGGCGTGGGCAAGACAACGTTTTTAGGCGCGCTGTTTGGCAAATATTTTAGAACCTTACATAGTTCCAAGAATGACACAGAGCAACAGAGGATATTACCGCAAGCTTGGGGCTGTAAGCTAGGCGAGATAGAAGCCACTTTTAGGACTAAGGATATTTCAGCCTTAAAGGCTTTCTTAACTGAAACTAAAAACTCGTTTAGGGATATGTGTAAAGACTTGGGTGCGCCTAGACTCAGACATTGTGTGTTTGCTAGGACAACTAACGAGACAGCGTTCCTAAATGATCCCACGGGGTCTAGGCGCTTCTGGATAGTTGATGTAGATAACTATAAGATCCTCGTAGGCTAGGTTAAGGAGCATCGTGATCGCATTAGGGCAGTGGCTTTAAAGTTTTATAATGAGCAAGAGCCACATTGGCTAACTGAAGATGAAAACGAGCTAAACGAGGTCTATAATAAAGCATTCCAGTCTGAAAACAGCTTTGTAGGCACATTAGCCCATATGTTCGCTAGTTATGAGCAGATGGACGCTGTGGCAGGCAAGGGCATCGCTGTTAGCATTAGTGACGTTATGACGGCTATCCTAGAGATCAAGCCAGAGAGCCATACACGTAATAATAGGCAAGTTGCTAACGCTCTAGCTGAGTTAGGTTACATCAAGAAACGAGTCAACAATAAGCTTTTTAGTGGGAACCTGTATGTTTCTTCTAGTGCCAAAGACCCCTGTGTCTTGAAGCTGTGGCGCGATGGTGGAGGCATTAAAGTTGAAGGCACTAACTGGGCTAGTGCTTCAGAGCGTAAAGCATACACAGCTAAACAAGAGATCGATTAAACATCGACCAAAGAATATGTTATGTAACCCTAGGGCGATCTGGGGTTTTTCTGTATCATAGCTAGATCCTTCACACCACTTCATATCAAGCCCTAAAATGATATGAAGCCTGAAATGCTTATAGAGAGACAGTTACAAGGATCGTAACTAAAACCCTTCACATTATGGGGTAAAAAATAGAAGCCTTGTGCTGTCTCATTTTCAGCGCTTTTTATCCGATCCTTCATATCAAAATAATAAAACCATTTAAGAGGAAACCAACTATAAGGTTTGTGAGACGTGGTGTGAAGGATCGACGCTAAAACGCCTTAAACGCTTATGGGGCATAACTTCTAGGCTTCATGTCAATGGGGTGAAGGATATTGCTAGTTTCTAGAGTGCTTGCTGTGTAAGCATCCTACATCTGCGATCCTTCATATCAAACCAGAAGTGGCGTGAAGGATCTAAGAATATATGTCCTCTCACTAGCGTATTATGTAGCGCATCGACCCAGGTTAACTTTGGTTGTGCAAGCACGTCAAGATATCCCTAACCATATACAACTACACCCAGATCCCACAGATAGCCTAGTGACTGGGCATAGATATTCAAAAGCAACCCCTAGTTGAGGTTGCGCTACACAAAATAGTCTTGGTTAAACCCATTAGATAGTTAGCGCTATCAAGAGCTGGGCTAGTTCAGCTTTAGTGATCTTTGTTCTGAAGATGTGATCGCTAGAGGTTAGTCATATTTAAGTTTACAGTTTTATATGTATTCTAACAAATATTGCCACTGATGGCAACTTAACAACCAATGTTGCTATTGGTTATGACTTGGCTCTAGGTGAGCGCTGGGAACAGATATTTGCTGAATACAGCAGTTCTTGATTGGGGAAGATACAGTTAAGGAGGAAAAGTGAACTGAAATTAAATGAAAGCTTACTCAGTAGACCTTTGCTGTGAAAGTTATTGTTGCCTATAACCAGCGACAGGGGTCGAGGGCGACAACTAGCTAAAAGATTCCGAGTCAGTTTGAGATTTATTGAGAATTTGTTAAAGCGTTATCGCACAGATGGAACAGTCCAGAGCGCATGGAGGAGGTCAGGTAGCTAAAATTAGCCCAGAACAAGAGGCTGTGCTGATGACTTTAATAGAAGAGAATAATGATGACATTTTGGTAGAGTTGTGCGACCAACTGGAGCAACGTGTTGGAGTACGGATCAGTCGAGCTACGTTTGCGTAGTATACGCTCTGCGCGTTGGGACGATACGTCCAAAAGCTCAAACTTACCAGAAAAAAAAACTCTGCGCGCAACGGAGCGAGACAGCGAACGAGT
>NZ_PVWN01000034.1 GCF_003003885.1 Chlorogloea sp. CCALA 695
AGATGTGTATAAGAGACAGGTTAGGGGAATCCAATCAATCTGGTTTTTCATCATGCCTGTGATATTGCCGTGCATCTCTGGACTCGTCCACACCTGTCCTTCAGACCAAAGGCTCAACTCTCTTAACTCCTGCACTTTGGGGTGTGTATCCGGTACGCTACCGTATATAGGGAGTTCGCGCGGGTCAAAGAATCTTGTTTCTGCACCAAACCCAGAGATAATTCTAGCTGCCTCCTCTGCTGCTAAACGGCTGTAGGAGCGATCGCGTAACGAGCCGTACAAAAATAAAATTCTGGGTGGATGAGTGAAAGTAGTCATGACAGATCAATTCCTTTTAACTTAAGCGATAGATTTTTCATTATCTAAAAGGAGCCTTTAACCCTTAACTTCAATATCATGGAGTGCTTGATACAAATCGTTGGGCGCTCCTTGAGCGTGTTTCTCACTACCCCGAATTGCCTCATAAAGCCGCGCTGCAACTAATGCACCTAGAATGGGGCCAACAACGTATATCCAGTAGTTCGCTATAGCTGCACCACCTGCAAACAACGCAGGACCAAGTGATCGCGCAGGGTTCATTGAGCCGCCCGATACAGGTCCACCAATTAATACGTCAAAAACTACAGTTAAGCCAATTGCAAGTCCGGGTACTGCACCAGCTACGCGCTTATCGGTTGCAACAGATATAATCACCAGCATCAAAAAAAACGTAAGTACCGCTTCAGTGCCGACGGCAGCAGCTACTAATCCTGAAGCCGGGATATGCGCCCCATATCCCCCACCAAGCAAAAGTGCTACAACTGCTGCTGCTGTAATCCCGCCTAAAAACTCTGCTGCTAAATATGGTAAAACATAACGCCAAGGGAAGCGACAGGCGATCGCAAAGCCAAGGGTGACAGCAGGGTTGAAGTGAGCAGCAGAAATATGACCAAGGGCATAGATCATTGCTAGTACCGATAGCCCAGACACCCACGCCGATGCCATCAAACCGCTATCGCTACTTGGGAGTGTACCCGTTGCCGATAGAGCAACAGGGGCAAACACGATGCCAAATGTCCCGATAAATTCAGCAACATAGCGCTGCCTCATGGTATTTTTCACGGCTTGGGGGTATTTCCTAATTTAGTTAACAGTGATGCTACCCGCTCTTTTATTTCGTCACGAACTCGGTAAAATGTTTCTATCGGTTCTCCTTCCGGGTCGTCAAGTTGCCAATCAGCGAATATTTCTCTTAGCATCCATGCTTCTGGCAAATTCACCCCACAACCGCAAAGTGAAATTACTGCATCATAATTATCAGCTTTAAAATCACTTAAAGGTTTGGAAGTCTGGTTACCGATATCAATTCCAATCTCTGCCATAACCTCTACAGCTTTGGGATCTACCTTACTTGCTTCTAGCCCAGAGCTTGCAACGGAGATAACTCCCGACCCCAACGTTCGCGCAAAACCTTCCGCCATCTGGGAGCGACGAGAATTTTTCTTGCACACAAACATAACTCGTTTCATTTTTTCTCCTTAAGTTTCATTGCTTGGATAAATCTTTTCACATACTTTGAGCAACTCACCCTCCTGCTAACTCACGCAAAAAGGTAGTTTGGGCTACTCGCAGTTCAGCATCAGGCTTTGCATTTTGAATTGTCTGCATCGCTTGGTCGTAAGATGAACCAGCCGCAATCAAGTAGGCAGCCAGCATCGTCCCCGTTCTACGTCTGCCGCTAGTGCAATGAACGGCAACAGCATGACCAAGCTGATTTTGAGTTGAGACAAAATTCTGTAATTCCTGAATTTGTTCGGGGCTTGGTGCAGTCCCGCCTTTAGTTGGTAGCCAGAGGTAGGGAATGTCTAAGCGCTGATACAAGTCCAAGTTAGAAGGGTCATCCATAACTGATACAACTGCCCCAATACCTGCTTTTTGTAACTGAGCTATTTCCTTTGCTACTGGCTTACGAACCCCTGCTAATTTAGCCGGAATTACCCACCACAAGTTCTCTGTAATTGGCTCAAGCTGTTGCTGTTCCTCACTTAAGTCAGCGTTATTTAATGAACTTTTATCAATGTAATTGGTCATAAACCTCCAGTATTATCCAAGCGCCAATGTGCTAAGAAAACTTGCACGACATTTAAAAAGCTTTAATCAACCCAAACTGAAAACTTGGGGTAGTGTTTCTTGCATTGCTAAAACTTTGCTTCTTTGCGTAATAATTGACCAAGTGTTAGGTTTATCTGATTTTCTCCACCGTATACCGTTCCTACTTTGCCTCTGTTGAAATGAACATTGTCAAGGCGATAGGCATCAGCAGGCAAAGGTACATAACCCACAGAACTAACTGATGTTGGTGCTTTTTTGATATAGAAATCTACAAACTCTTTGACTGCTGGGTTGGTTTGTGCTGCTCTTGCATTGACATAGATAAATAAAGGTCTAGAAAGAGGCTGATATCTAGCTCCTTCTACAGTTTTACGCGAAGGTAACACTGATTCTTTGCCGTTATTAATGGCAACGGCTTTTAACTTGTTTTGGTTGGCTTCATAATAAGCAAATCCAAAGTAACCTAAAGCATTTGGATCTTTACTTACTCCTTGGACTAAAACATCATCATCTTCGCTAGCTACATAATCGCTACGGCTAGCTTTAGCTTTACCAATTATTGCCTCTGTGAAGTAGTCAAAGGTTCCGGATTCCTTACCTGGGCCATACAGTGTCAGTGGTTGATCTGGCCAGTCAGGGCGTACTTGCTTCCAGCGAGTAATTTTCCCTTGGGCAAGGGGTTCCCATATTTTTTTTAATTCAGTTGTGGTAATGCTTTTAGCCCAGGTATTTTCGGGATGAACTACGAGTGTGAGGGCATCGTAAGCAATGGGAAGTTCTATATACCTCACCTTAGAGGAGTTGCAAGCTTTTATTTCTACGGTCAAGATGGGTCTTGAAGCATTGCTGATATCTGTTTCTCCAGCGCAGAATTTTTTGAAACCGCCCCCAGTCCCAGAAACAGCAACTGTAACTTTGACATTATTTGCCTGCATCTTTTGAAAATCTTTAGCGATCGCATCTGTGATTGGAAACACTGTACTAGAGCCATCAATTTTAACTACCTGCGCCTCAAGCTTCTGCTGAGATTGACTAGCAGTATTAGACACCGCCGTACAGTTAGTAATCAAAAGTAGAAGACTAAACGCGATCGCTGACCTATTTGCTGTGATGTTCATTGACCCCATCCTTCACCTTAACTAAGGGGTACTCCTTCATCATTTCAAATTAAATTGATTTGTCAAGTTATTAATAAGGTTTGTAAAGCAATAACAGGTTAAGAAATAATGTGTTGAGACATATTTTAGCAAGGACGAGCAGGTAACATTGGTGATGTGCGGCGGAAATCTGCTAAGTACTGCTCCATAACAACAAATTGCGGCAAGTTTAGACTGTAGTAAATCCAGCGTCCTTCCTGCCGAGAGCGAACTAAGCCTGCTTCTCTTAATATTTTTAAGTGAAATGATAGTTTGGAAGATTGCGCGATCCCCAAACGTTCGCAAAGATCGCATACGCATAACTCCTGTGTCCGCAATAGCTCTAAAACTTGAACTCGTAAAGGTTCGGACAGGGCATGAAAGCTAGAAGCTATTTCAATTGGTGTTTGAGTAGATAGTACAGTTTGCATCAAATTTTATTGATTTATTACTTTCATATTAAATCCGATTCAAAGTTAATTTTATGTTTAAAGTAAAATTTCTAACTAAAGTCAGGTAAGCAAGGCAGTTTAAGATAAAAGTTAGCCAGAGACAGTAGATATGGATACTAATGAGATTTTAGAGAAGTACGCAGCAGGGGAACGGAATTTTACGAGGATAACTTTGGCTGAAATGAACTTGAGTAGTGCCAATTTAAGTGGTATTGACTTGAGCGGAGCTATCCTAACCGGGGCTAAACTTAGCGAAACCAACTTAAGTGGAGCAGACCTTTTATGTACAGACCTATGTTGGGGATTTATGCCTGGGGTAAATCTAACTAGAGCCAATTTAAAGTACGCCGATCTAATTCGAGCCGATTTAAGAATGGCAAATTTACGTAGAGCCGACTTGTATAGGGCTAACCTGTATGAAGCCGACCTATCAGGGGCAAACTTGAGTGGAGCTAACCTAAAGTATGCCAACCTAAGCGGCGCAATTTTAAATGAAGTAGACTTGGCTGGAGCAAACTTGAGTGGAGTGACAATGCCCGATGGCACAACTCACAACTGAATTTAGCTCTAAACTCTTTTTCTATATAAAGAGTATTGAGCCTACTCAATTAAATCTTTGGAGTGGTTACATAATCTGAGCTTCCTAAACAGCAGTTTTCTGTCCTCGCAAAGTTTTTGCAACACAACCAGTGGGAGCGATCGCACGAACGCACATTGATTGATTTTCGTGGGGAGTAGGGACTTTTCACGAACAACCGCAAGAAGTTTTTGCGGACGACATGGAAAGCTGCTAGGATATGTTACCCATAAATACCGAACCTGCGTAAGTCGATTCGGCTGCACTTAATAAGAATACAGAAGGGTTAGCTTAACTCAGCTATAACTCACATCCACCAGCAAAACTTTTAGGCGTAATTATGAAAAGAGCGTTACTTCTAATCTCGACTGTAGGATTGCTTAGTATTTTTACTACAGGCATCCTTCCTGCTACTGCTGCCTCTCTAGACTTCAGTTTTGCTGAGGTACCTGACTCTACGCATTCCAGTAAACTGGATAAGAGCGATCTGTTGTTATCACAAGAGGGAAGAATAGGACATAAGGGCAGATGTCATAGGAGGCGGACTTGTTAAATAACTTAGTAGCCCTGTCTTTTCAAGGCATGGTGGAAAAGCGCCTCGTGCGGCTTCAGCCGCCGTCAAGATCAATGGCTTTTGTGATGAGGAGCGTTAATATAAGCAATCACTTTGCTAGTACTGACCTTTCCTGATATATCATGAAAATAGCTCCGAGTCCAAAAAGAGGAGAGTTTCTTTAGCTAAGGGAATTTATCTCTTAGAAGTTTAGAACTGCGTCCCTTAAATGTCAAGTATCGCCTAGAGTTTCTCACTTTGTTTGCTATCCTGGTTACGCTCTCCAGATACCATCTGCCCTGAACTAATCTTCCCAACGATCCACAATACCTCGGCAGTACGCTAGACTATCTGGCACATCTCAGACTTGCGCGTAGGGGCAGAGTATTGAAGTGGGAGCGATCACCTCTCAATTTGGTAAGACAACGTGATATCTGAGCAAAATAGCGAACCTTATTTTCTGACACCTCATACCTCAAATCCAGAATATCCGTTGCTGATTTTTCTGCCCGGAATGAATGAAACGGGTAAAGCTTTACTTAAGCTTGAAACTAGAGGCTTAGAGGCGGGCTTTGATGTCCGTTGTCTTGTGATACCGCTTAACAATTTTATGGACTGGGAACAATTAACACAAAGCGTGATCGCGCTCATTCAGGCAGAGCTAGAAAGGATACCACAAGAAGCAGTTTGGCTCTGCGGTGAATCTTGGGGAGGATGTCTGGCTTTGAAATTGATCGAACACTCTCCGCATTTATTCAAGCGGCTGATTTTGGTTAACTCTGCTTCTTCATTCCACCGAATAGCTTGGCTTAATCAAAGTCCACGACTGCTGACTTGGACACCGCCACTACTTTATAGGTTCTCTCCAATCGTCACCCTGTGTATAACCTCTGCACTGACCCGGATCTCGCTTACAAGGCTTCACGTTCTTTGGAAAGCCGCCCAAGCCGCACCGAAAAAAACGGCTGAGTATCGGTTATCGCAATTAAGTAAGTTTCGGATCGATGAAACTCAACTTCATCAGTTTCCCCATCCTGTTTTGCTGATCGCAAGTCAGGCTGACCGGGTGTTGCCATCAGTTGCAGAAGCTCAATACCTCAGCAAGATTTTTCCTGCCGCTCAGGTTGTTATCTTGCCTCAGAGTGGTCATACCTGCTTGCTTGAAAAAGACGTTAATTTGTACCAAATTTTACAAGCTGAAGACTTTATCATTTAATCTCAGTGTCGAGATAGAACTAGGTGAGAAACTAGCTGAGGCAATCCGGGGCAGTGAGAAACACGCCCAAGGAGCGCCCAACGATCTGTATCAAGCGCTCCAGGTGGTGGTAGGAGTAACAATAATTGTTAATAAAAAGGGCTGTATTAAGTGCGACTTGGGACTCTACGTAGCAATAGTAAAAATTTTATAAGTTGACTCAGATCTTGCACCATTCTCAATAAGGCATAGTTGAGTTAAACTATCGGCTGAAGCATAACTCCAGTCAGAATCAAGTCGATTGCTGAATGGGTTTGTTGCTCAATCATCTCCGGGCTGAGTAACTGGCGATTGGGGTCAACATACTTCAAGTTCTCATAAGCATTGAAGTAGAACGTACAGACACCCAGGATGTTAACAGTCGTCAAAAACGGATCAATCGGTCGAAAAATTCCCTCAGCGATTCCTTGCTCCAAGATTGTAGTCATATTCCAGAAACTCTTTTGCCAACCGCTGAGTTGTCCATATTTCCCCTGATTTTGAATCGCTTCATAAAACCAGAGCATTCCTCGTTGAGGATAAGCAGCTCCGTAGGCAATTCCAGAGCGGATAGCTTCTTTAAGTGCTTTATCGACAGGTAAAGGCTCCTTTTCAAGTTGTTCAAAGGCAACCTCTAGTTGAGTTCCAATCCGTTGCATCACTGCCTGATATAGTCCCTCCTTATTCTCAAAATAGTAGTAAATCATTGCCTTAGTGACACCAGTGCGAGCAGTAATAGCATCGATTCGTGCCCCCGCCAGACCATAGCGCGCAAATTCATCCTCTGCTGCATCCAGAATTTGCACCTGGGTTGCCTCCGCATCACGCGTCTGATGAGGCTTATCTGATTTGCGATTTGCCCTGCTTGAAAGAACCACAGCGTCTGCGTATGTTGAAAGAACCAGTATAATCTTAACTAAAAATAAGGTTAGTAGTTGACAGAAGCAAATGGTTAGTCGGATACTAACTAAACATAAGGTTAGTTAACACTCTTTGCACTATGACTTCTATTCTGCCAGGTGCTCCTTGGTTGATTGCTCATCGGTCTATGTTGGGGATTAATCAGCCCAATAAAATCACTCTCAATGGACAAGACTATGTTCTGTGGCAAAACCAGAATAGAGAAGTCTTTGCGCTCTCAAATATTTGCCCTCATATGCAAGCACCCTTATCAGACGGCTGGATTTGCAAAGAGCGCAATACTATAATTTGTCCATTCCATTCTTTGGAGTTCAGTACTGAAGGCAAACTTTATCGAGAAGGGAAACAAGATACACAGCAAATCACCCTTCCGCTTAAGCTCACAGTCATTGGAGATATGATTTGGACGTATGGTGAGTGTGAACCCCACTTACCCATTCCTGATCTGATTGAAAAGATTGCCGCTGAATATGACTTTGTTGGGATTGCTGGAGAACAGAGCATTCAGTCAGACTTCTTAAACACTTGGCTGATCAATTCTGATTTCAATCATCAAAATGGCACTCATCGGGAGTTATTTCAAATCGTTCAGAACCGAGTCACAGCGTTTGAAAAGAAGGATTATTGGTACAAGGTAAAGCAAGAGAGTACCAGAGCCAGTAACACACTGGGAGAAATTCTAACTAATCCAGTCTTGTTGACCATTCCAAAGATTCTCAAAAGTACCGTCGAGTATTGGTTTCCTTCCGTACTGGTTTTGTATGGGGAAGCCGGATTTGGGGAATTTGTCCAAGTCATCTTGCAATATCCACAGCAGCAGAATCAAACCAAAATTTATGAGTTGATCTTCGGTAGATTTAAGGCTAGCTGGATGAAGCCTTTGTTGGGAAAATCGATCTTGAAGTCGATTGACGTGGTTGTAGAGCAAGATATCGCGGCTTTAGAAACCCGTTATCCTCACCATCAGCCCAAAGTTAAGCTGCCAAATGAAGATGTGATGGTTTACGCCCAACAGCTTTATCGGGATTGGCATAGTAGTGACCTTACAGCAGTTGTAACATCGCAGTTGCAATGAGCAGTTTGCCCAAGAGAAGCAGACCTGAAAGAAAGAGGGTAGAAATATTCTGCGTTGACAATCAATGAAAACCAAAACCATCGTTGCATACGCCCAAGAATTAGTCGATACCTTGCTAAAGCTAATGCCTAGCATTTATCAACGTGATAGCTTGCAAGCTTTACTTGGACTGTTTTTAGAAGCACAAGGTCATCCGTTGCCAGAACATTGTCAAGTAAAATCTGCTGCTGCTTTGAGTCGATTTCTCAATCACTACGATTGGTCAACCCGTTCAATGATCCGTGCAGTACGGCAGGCAATGGTGCAGCAAGTCTTGAATCATCTGCCCTCTGGACAGTCAACGCTGAAGGTAATCATCGATTTGACCACACTGGAAAAACGCGGTAAGTTTCGATCGCTTCATACCCCAACGCTCGACCCTGATCTGAGTCAACCCTGGGTGTGCGTCTTGAATGGCAAACGCGGTATTCATCTAGTAAGCTGCTATTTAGTCGTTGGACAGTGGCGGATGCCGTGGAGTTTTCGCCTGTGGCGCGGCAAAGGTCAGCCCAGTCCTACTCAATTAGCGCTCAAGTTGCTGGGAACTTTGCCAGCAGTTTTGACTAAACGTTTTAAAGTCATTGTTTTAGCCGATGCCGGATTTGCCAGCAAGGAGTTTCTGAACACCCTGCAAAAGCGACGTTGGCGTGCTGTGGTCGGCATCCGACTTGACCGTCGTATCAAAGGTGGGGGGAAGCTCAAACAGCTTTACCGCAATGGACGACGCGGACAACAAGTGAGCCTAATCGGAATTACTCAACCCTTAACGGTTTCTTGGTTTTGGTTCAAGCGCGATGATGGGAAGCGCGAACTACGCTTTGTGGTTTCTACCTATCCCTACTCTGGCATCTACTTGGTTCGCTTGGGACGGAAACGATGGGCGATTGAAGGTTTTTTTAAAACGATCAAACACCGCTTTGGATTGCACCAGGTTGGGCAAAAAACCAAGTTAGGCATCTATCGTTGGTTAGTGCTATCGCTAATTGCTTTTGTATTGGCGCATTGGATATCTCGCTGCCAGCCCGCTTGCTGTTCACTCAATTGGGGTAAGGTTAGTGCGATAGCGTTAACGACTCTTTTGCCCCAAGTTGTTTGGATAAAGCTTTTACGTCACATCAGAAGTTGTTGGAACGTGATCAATCAGCAAGGGTTTGAGGTTATTGTCAAACCTTTACCTTGGGTTTATCGAGAATGCTGCAAGATCTGAGTTGATGAACCTCTTACTTCTCTAGAGCAATAAAAGAAGGTAAGTAAATATTCAAATTGTCACTCGTACAAGCTATATTGATTTTGAGCTTGTACGAGTGACATTGGAAAGCTGACGTTTGACGAACCAAATTGTTAAAGGCGGCACCAGTAACCACATAGCTAACGGTACTAATCCCGTACCTAAGAAAGGGATCGTTGGCATGAATTCAGCATATGCCCACAAACCAAGCTGTCCGGTTGCTAGAGCCTCAAAAACAATTGTGATTGCAACTCCTATAAGAGTAAAGATACTAATTTGCTTGCAACTCGGTTGATGCACCCATTGACGTGACTTTGATAGGGCTGCAACCGTCCAAAATGAGGCAAGTGAGATTGCGACATCCCCTACTGTAGCAAGAGTGCAGTTTTTATTGATGTCGAAGCAGGAAATTTCAGACGGAACTTGATAAAACTGCATTTGCTGAATTTCCCAAAAGAAAGATAGCAGGAATGAGAATACTATTACATTCCATTCGGGTGAATTGAGCCAACGGAAGGAGCGAATGATACTTGAATAATTTGACATAGAACCAATTTTTCTCCAAATCACTGCTTACTAACCTTAGATAGGCACTACAGAGTTAGATTCAAGTAATGTCTGTAACTGTATATACTTAGCTCGTCTGCTGCCAAGTTTTGCCGCTATCCTGCGATTGAAAGACAGCATTATTTTCGTTAACTGCATAAAAAATCTGAGAATTACTTGGGGCGATCGCAAGTTGTAAAATTACTCCATTAGTGCCATTACCTAACTTATCCCAAGTCATGCCATTGTCCTTACTGCGGTAAAGACCAGGTGCAGATTTGAGGAATCGATAGCCGTACATCACTGTGCTGTTTCCTTCTTTCAGCAGAGCTAGAGCTACAACTGGCGCATCTTGAGTATTAGGAACTAGCGTCCAGTTGTTGCCACTATCCGTACTTTTATACAAACCAGTACGGGTTGTAGCAAAGACAATCACTGGGTTGTTTGGGTCAACTACCAGGCTAAAGGGAGCATCCTTCAATCCAACTATACGTGGCTGCGTCCAGGTTTTGCCCCCATCTGTTGAAGTTCGCAGTCCTTGCGCTCCAGAAGCAGGGTAGCCATAAAACACTTGTGGATTACTAGGAGCGATCGCCAAGGAGTGAAAGTCTACTCCTGGCATTGAAATCTGTTGCCATTTTTCTCCTTGGGTATTACTGATTTGAAATCCAAGATTGCCCCCTGTAGGTGGGTGACCACTAGAATAAAAGCGGTTTGGACTGGTGGGATCGGCGGTAAAGCCCATGTAGTCAGCCCGTTCTTTTCCCATCCAGAACCACTGCCCATTTTCAGAACGCTGAAGTAGTCCATGATGGGTAGCCATGTAGGCGATCGCTGGATTATTGGAATTGACCGCTAACCCATGTACGTGGGTAGTTTCCTGCCAGTTTTTAGCAGCAGGGGTCAAGGTAAGAGCCAAACTAGCATCAGCGACTGGCTTTTTCTGATTAACGGCAGTTAGTGGTTGCACAAGACTTGCTACTTGATTGTTAGCAGGAACTTGATTAAAACGGGCAAACCATATTCCTGTACCTGCAACTAAGGTAGTAAAGAAGGCTATGGGTAAAGCGTAGTTAAGTATCCTGCTAGTACCACTTTTTTTAGAAGTTCGATTGTTTGAATTTAGTTTGTTCATTTTAAAGTTTTCCTAAAAAAGTTACCCCTGCTATACCGCACGGCGTTAGGGCAGGGGTAATCAAAACCCTATTTAGGTTGGTTATTTTGGCTATCTGTCATTCCTGGCATATTATTCATCATCCCTGGCATTTTGTTCGTCATTCCAGGCATACTATTCATCATAGATTTGCAACAGGCGCATTCCATCGGCTTCATCTGTGGTGTAGTCGGATTTACTGGCGCTGTTCTTTGGCTAAGTAGCTTTTGAACCAGTTCTGCCTTAGCTGAAGTGCTGGAAGCTTGATTCAGCGTTGTCTTCTGATTATGGGTACTAGCTAAAGTTGGGCTAGCAGCTAAAACTACCAATGTTAACCCAGCTATAGATCCGCTCAATAATGTTTTTACCCGTGTAGTTATGTTCATTTTCTCTTTGTACTCTTGTATAAATTCGCTAGTTCTTGAGGAACTAATAGTATGCTAAACCCTCAAGTCAGCTAGAGAGTCAAGTGGGTAGTTGTAATATTTATTTCAGTAGCTCCGTAAAACCCATAATTCTATAGTTAACTTTAGAGTTTAAGCTATAGTCATAAAAAATATGTTGCAAATAATTTATGCTAAAAAAGATTGCTTCAGTATCATCTCAGAACAAGCTACTCAAGATTGGAGAATTGGCAGAGCAAGCGGATGTAGCGGTAGGAACTGTCCGCTATTACGAAACCTTAAGGTTACTTGAACCCGCTCATAGAAGTGAAAATGGCTATCGCTATTATGCTCCTGATGCCGTCAAACGTTTAAAGTTTATTAAAAAAGCCCAATCCCTTCAGTTTTCTTTATCAGAAATTCAACAAGTATTAGGTATTCGCGAACAGGGCGAGGCTGCCTGTCCAATCGTTCGAGATTTACTAAATCAGAAAATTACTTTGCTTGAAAAGCAAATTTATCAGATGAAAACACTTAAGGCTGAATTAGAAGCGTATCAAGAACATTGGGCAGAACAACCTCTTGACGACCCTTGTAGTCAGGAACTTTGCAGTTTAATTGAACAAGTTGCTGACAATCACCTGGATACTTAATTTTATGCTTAAGGTCATATCTGATTAAAAAGACTTAGGAAGCTTGTGGTTGTTGGAGTAGGAGCTTGTACCTAAAATAAATTATTGGCTTTAGAAATGTGGTTGATTAACAGAACTACTGCTTGTGTACTAAGTAATTTACGATTGCTGAAAAGTTTAAATTGTGCTGTTCTGGTTAGAGGCAAACAATGAACGTAGTTCGTCTCTATTCAAACTTAAAAGTCGTTTTTGACGAGCAAATTTCATACTAATTTCATTTTTGCGTGACAGAGTAGGTAGTAAGCGTTGTCTTAACGTTAGAAAAAACTCATTATTTTTAGTTTTAGGTAGATTCAAGTATATGCGGCCTATTTCTTTGAAAACTAGCTTTTTATCGTTTACCCTTGTAGCCTTTGCCTCCTTAATGAGTGGTGTGATTACGGCTTGTTCTAGTACCGGACAGAGCCAAAATCAAGTCCCAAGTACCAATGTTACTGACACTAGCGCCACGCAGGACGGGATGCAAGGCATGAAGCATGGTAGTGGCATGACTGGTGACATGAAAATGGATTTAGGTGCAGCAGACACAAATTACGACTTACGCTTCATTGATGCTATGAAGTTGCACCATCAAGGGGCTGTCAAGATGGCAAAAGAAGCCGCACAGAAATCAGAGCGTTCAGAAATCAAACAACTAGCAAGTACCATTATTAAAGATCAAAATCAAGAAATCAATCAGATGAAGCAATGGCGGAAAGCTTGGTATCCTCAAGCGGGAGATAAGCCAATGGCTTACCACGCTCAAATGGATCACATGATGGAGATGTCCTCCGACCAAATGAAAGCCATGACAATGGATATGGATTTAGGGGCAGCTGATGCCCAGTTCGATCTGCGCTTCATTAATGCCATGTCCGCTCATCATGAGGGTGCTATAACAATGGCTCAAGATGCTTTAGGTAAATCTAAGCGTCCCGAAATTAAGCAATTAGCTCAAAATATCATCAAGGCACAATCAGCAGAACTTAAGCAATTGAAGCAGTGGCGGCAAGCTTGGTATCAAAAGTAAGCTACTGAGAAACTTTTGCTAGTTACTACCGATGTTTAACTACCTTTTTGTTTTCTGATTGTTAGTTAAAAGTAATACTAAAGGGTAAGTAAAGGAAGCAATCTTCATACCTAAGCTAAACTCCTTACACATTTCATTCTAATTTCATTTTTGGATGACAAACTAGGTTATAAGTCCTGATTTAGCAATGTTTTAACATTGCTTCCTATAACTAGCTGCTGAGTGCGAGATATTAACGCCTGAGCAGAATATTTCCCTCAAGTCGTTATTCTACTACCTCAGTAGTTAAGGAAATTTTCAATGAGTCAAAAGTCTAGTTCTGATCAAATTCCAGTAGCGCTCACCAAGGTTTCTGGGACACTTTTAAGCCTTATTTTATTAGCTGCTCCCTTTTCAGTTTTAGCTCACGGTGGGCATGGAGATGAATTTCAAGCAGGAGGCGAAACAAATGCTCCTAGTTCTGTTCAAGTCGATGCCCAAACAGCTAAAGGTCTGGGAATCAAAGTAGAACCTGTTAATCGACAGCGTTTGGCGGTGGGAATTAAGACAACCGGACAGATTGAAACCTTACCTAATAAACAAGCAGAAGTGACTGCCCCAATTCCAGGTATAGTAACCGAACTGCTAGTAAAACCGGGTGATTACGTCAAAGCAAACCAACCTGTCGCTATTTTAGCCGCTCCTGAATTAGTGGAACTTGGTGTTGCATCCCAAGAAAAAAAAGCTGAGGGACTAGCAGATTTACAGCAAGCTCAAGCCGATTTAAGGCTAGCCCAACAAAATTATCAGCGATATTTACAGATAACCGCAGCTGAAATAGCCGAAGCCAAAAGTCAACAGGCTTTTGCACAAGAAAGGTATGACAAAGACAGGGTATTAGCTACTCAAGGTGCGCTGCCACGCCGCCAAGCTTTAGAGTCGCAAACTCAGTTAGCTCAAGCTAAAGCAGAACTGACTAAAGCTAGTAGTCGCCGAGAAGTTATAGAAGCCCAAGCTCAAGTTAAGCGCGCTCAATCAGCCGTTGAAGTAGCTAACTCCCGTATCCGTCTTAGTGGTACTGCTTATCAAACCCGGCTTTCTCAACTGGGAAATCGTGCCAATGCTAAGGGATTGGTGATAGTGTCATCCCCTATCTCTGGTAGAATTGCCGATCGTGAAGTTAGTCTCGGTCAATCATTTGAGGATGCAGGAGGTAAATTGATGACGGTTGTCAATGACAGCCAAGTTTTTGCTACAGCGAATATTTATGAAAAAGATTTAAACCTAGTTAAAGCTGGTCAAGAGGTGAGTGTAAAAATTGCCAGCTTGCCCAATCGAACCTTTAACGGAAAAATTACGGTAATTGGTTCGGTAGTGGAAGGACAAACACGGGTAGTTCCAGTAAAAGCTGAACTAAATAACTCTGGTGGGCTACTGTTGCCAGGGATGTTTGCTCAATTAGAAGTTTTAACAAACCAAACATCAAAAGATATTTTAGTAATTCCTAGTTCATCTATAGTTGAGGCAAATGGAAAACAACTTGTCTACATCCAGAATGGCAATGGCTATCAGACGACTGAAGTAAGTCTAGGGCAAACTTCTGGAGACTTGGTTGAAGTTAAGAGCGGGCTATTTGAAGGGGATTTGCTAGTTACTCAGCGCGCACCTCAACTTTATGCTCAGTCTTTGCGAGGTGGTAATGAGTCTCAAAAAGATAAGGTAGCAGCAAAGGAAGCATCCCCACAAGTAACAGCGAACAATTCTTCTCGTGAGGTGTGGTTGCTCGGAGCCATAGGAGGAGCAACCCTCGGTACTGCTGCTTTCATGGCAGGTACTTTTTGGGCTGGTCGCCGCAAATCTAAGGCGATACCAACATCTGTAGAATCTGCGTATTTAGCAGAAGATCCCCATAGTTTTACTAAAACAATCGAGCCTATTTCTATACCAGATTCGCATCTAGGGGTAGTTCCTGGGGATGAATTGTCTTCAATGAATAATCATGTCAAAAGCCCAGAGGCACAAGTCAGCAACCGAAAGTAGAAACATTAATTACCTATACTTAAAACTTATAAATGCTTAGTGCCATCATAAAATGGTCGATTGCCAAACGCTGGTTGGTTATTCTCGGCGCAATTGTCCTCACCTTTTGGATATTTCGGACAATTATCCAGATGCCCCTGGATGTGTTCCCTAGCTTTGCACCACCCCAAGTTGAAATCCAAACAGAAGCACCTGGTCTTGCTCCAGAAGAATTGGAGTCTCTAGTCACGTTACCCATTGAGAGTGCGATTAACGGCACTCCAGGCGTGACCGCAGTACGATCTTCGAGTGCTGCGGGAATTTCTGTTGTCAAAGTAATCTTTAACTGGGGAACCGATATCTATCAATCTCGGCAGTTGATAACCGAGCGATTGCAGCAAGCTCAGAGTAAGCTGCCTCAAGGGGTAGAAACACCGCAAATTTCTCCGATCAGTTCTCCCATTGGCACGGTTCTCCAATATGCCTTCACGTCAAACACAACTTCCCTCATGGAAGTGAGGCGAATTGTTGATTGGCAAGTAACTAACCGCCTTCTAGCTGTACCCGGCGTAAGTCAGGTAGTGGCGTATGGGGGAGACGTTCGTCAATACCAAGTATTAGTAGATCCAGCAAAATTACAAGCTTTTGATGTTTCCCTAAAAGACGTTGTGGAAGCTACTGCTGCTGCCAATGTTAATGCACCTGGTGGTTACTTAATTACCCCTGACCGAGAAAAATTGATCCGGGGGATAGGGCGGATTGAGTCTATCGAAGACCTAAAACAATCAGTAATTGTCGCCCGCAACGGTACACCTGTAAAAATTACTGATGTTGCTGATGTGCAAATTGGCGCAGGTGTTAAACGCGGTGATGGTAGCTTCAACGGTCAAAAGGCAATTATTCTGATGATTAATAAACAGCCTCTTGCCGATACTCCAACTGTTACTCGTGCGATTGAAGCAGCAATGGCAGAGGTTAGATCCGGCTTACCCAAGGATATTAAAGTCACTCCTACGTTTCGTCAAGAAAACTATATTGACTCCTCTATTGAAAATGTGAGAGGAGCTTTAGTTGAAGGTGGTATTATTGTTGCGCTCATTTTGATCCCGTTCTTGATGAATTGGCGTAACCTTGCGGTTTGTCTAACTGCCCTTCCTTTGTCCTTGCTACTAGGAGTGCTGGCGCTAAATTGGCTGGGACAGGGTTTAAATACGATGACGTTAGGCGGGTTAGCCGTAGCAATTGGTTCGGCGGTGGATGATGCGATTGTAGATGCCGAAAATGTCTATCGTTGTCTACGAGAGAATAAATATTCTCCCCATCCCCGTCCAGTGTTAGAGGTTGTATTTGAAGGCTGCCAAGAAGTACGGGATTCGGTATTTGGAGCCACAATCATTACAGTAGTTGTCTTCTCGCCAGTTTTTGCCTTAGCTGGCGTGGAAGGCAGCATTTTTATTCCAATGGGCATTGGCTACCTAGTTGCAGTACTGGCTTCTAGTGTCACAGCGTTGACCGTAACTCCAGCTTTGTGTGCGATTTTACTGCCTCATGGTCGTCTACCAGAAACAGAACCTTGGGTAGCAAGATTTTTTAAGAAGCTTTATCATCCTTTAATCAACTTCTCTTTGCGTCATTCGGGAATTATTATAGGCATTGCCGTTGCTAGTTTAGTAGCGGCGGGTGCAATTGTTCCTTCTTTGGGTCGCGTGTTTTTACCAGAGTTCCAGGAGCAAACTTTAGTAAATACCCTGTTGCTATATCCAGGGGTATCCTTGGAAGCTACTAATAGCGCTGGAGAAACTATCCAAGCAGCCCTCAAAGATGACCCTAGATTTCCCTATGTACAGCTACGTTCAGGACGTGCGCCCGGTGATGGTGATGCCGCCGGAGTTAACTTGGGACATTTGGATATCGAGTTGAGCGCCGCCGGAATGGAAAACCGCGAGGAGACTCTTGAGAAGCTACGCCAGGAATTTGCCAGACTACCGGGAGTAGCACCTAATATCGGTGGTTTTATCTCTCACCGGATGGATGAGGTGTTATCTGGAGTAAGAAGTGCGATCGCTGTCAAAATTTTCGGTTCCGATTTAGAGGAACTCCGCACCCTTGGTAGCCAGGTAAATGAGGTGATGAAAACTGTTGAGGGAATTGTCGATTTGCAACTGGAACCTCAAGTTCCGATTGAACAAATTCAAATCAAGTTCGACCGTAGCGCGGCTAGTCGGTATGGTTTGACCGTTGGACAACTTTCCGAAATCATCGAAAGTGCGCTTAATGGGAGAGTAGTTTCTCAAGTTTTAGAAAAACAACAAACTTTCGATCTTGTTGTCTGGTTAAAGCCAGAAGCGCGTCAAAACTTAGATATCCTGCGGAATTTACTTGTTGATACTCCTGACGGCAATAAAATTCCTCTAGCTCAAGTTGCCACAATTAGTAATGGTACAGGACCTAATACTATCAACCGTGAGAATGTCTCTCGTTTAATTGTTGTAGCAGCTAATGCCAAAGGGAGAGATTTACGCTCTGTTGTCAATGAAATTAGGGACAAAGTTGGGCAACAGGTTCATCCACCATCTGGTTACTATATCCAGTACGCAGGTCAGTTTGAGGCAGAAGAAAGAGCTACCCAGAATATTCTCATCGCTAGTGCCATAGCCTTTGTAGTTATTACTGTCATCATGTATCTTTCCGTCAAATCCATTTCCTCTACTGCCATGATTATGATTAATTTGCCTTTAGCTTTAGTAGGAGGCGTATTTTCTGTTGCTTTGACTGGAGGCATTATTTCTATTGCTTCTTTAGTTGGCTTTGTCACTCTGTTTGGGATTGCTACTCGCAATGGATTACTACTGGTGGACAATTACAATGCCAAATTCGCTGAAGGTATGCCGTTTAAAGAAGTCATAATTTCCGGCTCAATGGAACGGCTCAATGCCATCCTCATGACGGCTTTTACCTCTGCTTTAGGTTTAGCACCCTTGGTAGTGGAGGGTGGACCAGGAAAGGAAATTCTGCAACCACTTTCTATCGTGGTACTAGGTGGGTTATTCACTTCTACAGCTTTAACGCTGCTAGTGTTACCTGCTTTGTATGCCAAGTTTGGCAAGATTTTGGTGCCAAAAAAGAAAGTTTTGGAGCCTCGTCTAGTTGTAGCAGATTTGGATTTGAATCATAAAGGCGCAGAGTATACAGATGAAAAAGCAAGGAGTTAGAAAGATGAAATTATCAATGATTAGCTTAATTGTTCTAGGAAGTTTGGGATTCATAGGATTAGGAGCTTGTAGTAACACAAACCAAGCTACCAATCCTAGTAGCAGCCCAAGTGCTGCCCAATCAACGCAGCCATCGTTGCAGCAGAGTAGGGAAACTGGTGCTGAGAAATCCGAGTCTGCAAAAGCACCTCAAGCAGGAGGTCAAGTTGTAGAATCAGGTGCATACCACTTGGAATTAGTAACTGAGACAGAAGCTGAGGGGACGCATTTGGATTTGTATTTGCAAAAAGGTGACAATCACGAGGCAATTCCCAATGCCAAAGTCATGGCTCAAGTTCAACTACCAGACGGAACTCAAAAAACACTTCCTTTTTCTTATGACGCTAGCGGAAAGCACTACACAGCTTTGCTTCCTGGAAAGGTAGCTGGTCAGCATCAAGTAAAAATTAGTTCCGAGATTGGTGGGCAAAAGGCAGACGGTCGTTTTAGTTTTGATCAGTAGATGTAGATAGCCTACAAGTAGATATAGTTGATAGTTTTCTCTTTTAGAGGGAGGCTATCAATACCTTTCCAGCTTACTAAAATCAGATTGACAGAACCTTATGAAATCAAGATGAAATCCTACTCTGACAAAAGACATCGAGAAGTTAATAACTGCGAATTTTGCTTTTGGAAGAAGTAACTCCTAAAGGCAAGCGGATGATAAAAGTGCTACCTTTACCCAATTCGCTTTGTACCTGTAAACTGCCCTGGTGTCCTTGAACTATAGCTTGGGCTATTGCCAGTCCTAACCCAGAGCCTCCCGATGCTCTAGAGCGATCGCTATTTACACGATAGAACCGAGCAAAAATCCGCTTTTGTTCCTTAGCTGAAATCCCGATACCTGTATCTTGAATCTTTATAAGAGCATGATGGTCACTGCGCTCCAAGATCGCAGTTACCTTACCACCCGCTAATGTGTACTGGATAGCATTAACAATTAAGTTTGAAACCAGGCGATACAATTGTTCTTCATCGCCTACAACATATAATGGTTTGTATACTCGGATATTAGAGAGCAGTGTTACCTCTGTGGCGATCGCCATAGCTGCTAGTTCTTCTACCAAATCATTAACAATGTCATTAAGGCAACAAAGCTGACTTCGCAAAGGTGTTCGTCGTTCCATATGAGCTAGTAGCAATAAATCAGCAACAAGCCCAGTAAGCCTTTGATTCTGACGCTCTACAGTTTGGAGAATATTCTGGACTTCTGGGTTGAATGTATGCGGTGTCCGCAACGCCGATTCAACTGTTGCCCGTGTAGCCGCTAGAGGTGTTCTTAACTCGTGAGCAGCATCGGCTGTAAATTGCTGTATCTGCTTATAGGATTGGTAAATTGGTTGCATTGCTAAACCAGCTAGCCACAAACTTGAACCACCAACTAAAATCATAGCGATAGGTAAACCTAAGAGCAAAATTAGTTTTACGTTAGCAAGATATTCATTGATATCCCTCAGCGACCGCCCCATCTGCATATATCCCCAGGGAATATTATCCTGAGTATGTAGCGTTAGAGAGATTTGGTGATAGCAATTTCCTCTTTTGTCACAGGGAGTGTACCAAGTAGCTTTCGCCGATGTAAGAGGCAGTCCTTCAGGCTGTAAACCAGCGAAAGCAATTGTCCGCTCAGAACGGTCTAAAAACCTAATGTAGTAATCACCTTGATGAACTGCTCCCAGAACATGGCGTTGCTCCATCTGCTCTGGCAAGAGTTTTTGAGTAGCAGCTTCTAAGCGTCCTGGTTGCTTCAGTGTACTTTCAACACTATCGTGCAGCGTTCCAGCGACAAATTCTAACTCTCTATCCAGAGTTTGCCAATGAGCATGGACAATAGCCTGATAAACTCCCAACCCACATAAGCTTAGAATCAAGCCCATCACAACTGCATAAGATGCAGCTATCCGCCAACGGGTCTGAAAAAAGAGCCTATTTTCGTTCATAGCTGAGGTTAAGACGATATCCTATACCATGTATAGTTTCAATCAAGTCATCGCAACCTATCTGAGCAAGCTTGCGGCGTAACAGACGTATTTGAGCCGCTACTACATTGCTGGTAGCTTCTGCATTCACTTCCCAGAGTTGATTTTGAATTTGATCGCGGGTAACAATTTGATTTGAATGCTTCATGAAATACTCTAATAACTGAAATTCTTTAGTAGTCACAGAAATAACTTGCTTATCACCTGATATATTCTGAAAATAAACTGTATGAGTACCGTAATCTAAATTAAGACCTCCAATTTGTAAGTGTTGGGGTTGAACTTGCGGCGATCGCCTCTGAAGAGCGCGTAAGCGTGCCAATAGTTCTTCCATACCAAAAGGTTTCACCAAATAATCATCAGCCCCTGCGTCTAAACCAGTAACTTTATCCTCCATTCGGTCTTTAGCCGTCAGCATCAAAACAGGTAGAGAACTACGGTGCAGGCGTAGCCGCTTACATAAGTCTATCCCTGATACTCCTGGTAATAACCAATCGAAAATAGCAAGTGTATAATGTGTCCACTTGCTATCTAAATAATCCCAAGCTGTATTACCGTCTAGAACCCAATCAACTACATATTTTTCTTGGTTCAAGGTTCGTTTAATAGCAGTACCTAAATCTGGCTCATCCTCAACTAAGAGAATCCTCATATCACTCTAATTATCCTTTACATTTGCTGCTCCCAGTCCTCTTATTTTAGTTAAGGACTGGGAGCTATTCATCAATCGGCTAATAAGTCTGAATCTGAGCGATGCCTATGCGTATCTCTTGAGTCATACCAACACTCTTACCATAAACTGGATATAGAAAAGTACGCCCTTGTGAAAGAAAGGAGACTTTAGCACCTTTCATTGAAATTGATAGTGTTGTTTCTAGAGGTACAGGTTGAGAAAATGCAATTGTAGCTCTTTTATCTTTAATAGAGACAGTAGAGTCGATTTTTTTACCAGATTGGTCGCTAACCATAATGCGATCGCTGACCTCAACACCGTCTGGTACTTCAAAAGAGAGTTGTGATAGCTCTTTACCCTGGACGTGTACTTCAAAATGATGTGTAGTATTTGGCACGCGAGTACCGTTTGGGTGTGCGCTGCTGTGTACAATGTGAGGCGCATTAGCCTCGCGCAATACTCCTCCTGCAAAGGCAGGCACTGAAAAGGCGTAAAGTGAGGCTATTCCGATAGGAATCGCTAAGGTAAAAGTAGTAGCGCAAATTAACTTTTTCATTGCATTAGTCCTTGAATATTTAACTGAATGTTCTTCTTATTATTAGTTTGGCAGTCTTAAATGAAATCAAAATGAAATTTTAACTATCACACTTAAATTTCTAGTTATTAAAAATAAACTCTAAATCGGGCTATTCCTAAAGGAATATTTGCATTCATGCCAATAATTCTAGCCGAGACTGGATAAAGCCAAGCATTAGAACGCCCTAAAATTTTTACATTTTTCATAATCACTTTCAACCTGTTTCCAGGAGCCACTGGTTCAGAAAAAGAGATTGTGATTTTCTTACCGTCTTTAGAGATGCTATTAGCAATTATCTTTCCATACTTGTCAAATACATTAATATTATTACTTGGAGTCAAACCTTGAGGAACACTGATTAACAACTGGGAGACGGCATTACTACCTTGAGGAATATTAACTTGAAAAGAATGTCTCACAATCCTCCACTTACTCTGAGGAAATTGCACAGAGCTAACGATACGAGGAACTCTATCAATGGCTGCTAGAGATTTTCCATAAGCAGCAGGATTAAAAGAAGTAACTATCAAAGTTAAGACAGCCGTAAAAAGTCTTCTTGCCATTATTTTGTATTCCTAATAGATTGGTTAAAAACCGCTCTTTAGTGGTGCAGTTACTATTAACTAGATTCGCATGGAGAAATGAAATTAGAATGAAATCATTGAATATTAGTTAGAGGAATCATAAAATCGTTCAATATAGTATTCATTGAAACCAGGAATGGATGAAGTTATAGAATTTTAAAATGGGTGACGAAGATTTTATTTTAGATGTAAAGCTAACTCATCCATTTTGACTATGAGTTGAGTTTGGTTGAATGAGATTTATCAATATTGTGCAACTACTTTTTCCTAAAAGGAGCATTATGATTACTTAACTCAAGGTTCCTTGTGTTGTTTGTTCGGTTACAGAACTTGTTATTTCTTCACCTATACTTTAATTTCTTATAGGAAATAAAATTACTATAAAATTTTTGGAACTTTAGTAGTAGCTAAAATCCTTAAACATACAGAAATGAAATCCAGATGAAATCTCTATACTTCCATAGAAAGAAATAGTTAACTCGCCATTTGGTAGACGTAAGCGAAAACATAACTTTATTAAGCTGAAAACGAAGAAATAAAACTATTGTCTTCAGTTAAATTTATTGCTTTGGAGTTGAATAATGAGTACATCTCAATCTCACGAATCTTTACTTGAAACTTGCATTCAAGCTTGTTTTGAATGCCTGCGCGAATGTGAAAACTGTGCCACTGCCTGTTTAAATAGCGACATGATGCAAATGATGGCTCAATGTATCAAACTGTGTAGAGATTGTGCTGACACTTGCGACATCTGCGCTCGTTTCATGTCCCGTAACTCAGACCTCCATGCTCAATTGTGCAGCGTCTGTGCCGAAGCTTGCGATCGCTGTGCTGCTGAATGCGAAAAGCACGACCACGACCATTGCAAGCGCTGTGCAAAGTCTTGCCGTCGTTGTGCTGAAACTTGCCGTCAAATGGTTACAGCTATGGCTGCGTAAGTAACTGTATTTGCTGGTTGTCCTTTGATGGGCAGTTAGTAATTGATAAATAAACATTTCCAATTAATTAGTATTGCTGCGATCGCCAACTATCTATCTTTAGAAATAGTTGATTAACTTAATTCTCTAGTTGACTAGAGACTTTAAGCTTGAACAGGAAATTGATTTTCAGATAAGTTTTGCTAAGAGAGCAGCAAAGGCAAAATTTTATCTTCTATTAAAGAGCCTGCACTAAAGAACGATTTGTACCTAAATAGAAGTAAGCCAAACAATGAACAAAAAATTTGCTATTTCCACTCTTGTTGCTTTATTAACAAGCAGTATTGTTACTGCTTCCATTAGCGACAAAACTAATGCCCACGAGCAGAAGCTGGTGCAGACTTCTCCAGCAAATACAAGTCCTATGGAGCGTGGGATGGAAATGAGGGTTGAAGTTGATAAGCCGTTTATTGAAATGATGATTCCACATCATCAAAGTGCTAAGGAAATGGCACAAATGGCTTTAAACCGAGCCAAAAGCCCTGAAGTCAAAAAGCTGGCTCAATCCATCATCGAAGAACAAACCCGTGAGATCGAGCAAATGCAAACTTGGTACAAACAGTGGTATGGCACTGAAGTTCCTAGTACTGGCATGAACATGGGAATGCAAAGCGGGATGGAGCAGTCCATGATGCAGATGGAGATAATGGACAGGGAGATGATGGAAGCGTTAGAAAATGCCCAGAATTTTGATCGGGAATTTCTCCGTCAAATGACTCGCCATCACCGAATGGCAACGATGATGGCTGGCATGGTTGTTAACAGCGCCCAACATCGTGAAATTCGGACTCTGGCTCAAAACATTATTAAGAGTCAGAGTGAGGAAATTACCCAAATGCAACAGTTGCTTCAGGCGATGACTACTTCTAATCGAAATACGTCTAATCGATCTAACAGGTAGGGATTCAACTCCTGTAAACAAAGATGATGTAGCGTTGCAATTCTGGGTTAACCAGCTTAAAGCAATAATCGTGGGTAGGTTATACACTGTCCACGATTATTGCTTTATTAGCAGGTAAATACAACACAACTGCAACGAGCGCAATTTTTTACACCTACTCCCAAAGATAGAGATTTAAACTGCACCCTTGACTCTCCATCTCACTGGAGACTGCAAGATAAAGCTAGGTCTTAAACTAATTATTTTTCTTTACTTCTAAACCTATGACACTTCAACTCAAAGTCTCAAATATGGCTTGTTCTGCCTGTATAACAACCATCACCAACGCCATTACAGTTATCGATCCAACAGCTAAAGTCGAAGCTGACTCAAAAACAAAACTTGTCAATATTGAAACACAGCAATCTAAAGCTGCTGTGAAACAGGCGATCGCATTAGCTGGATATACCGTTGCCCAGTAAGTTAGTTAAATGTCGTCAAAATAAGCAGGTGTGCGATGAATAAGAATAACGCGACGCTTAAATTGCGAGGCATGAGTTGTGCCTCCTGTGCAAATAGTATTGAAGACGCAATCCGCTCTGTTCCAGGTGTAAGTGAATGCAGCGTCAATTTTGGGGCAGAACAAGCTACTGTCACCTATGATTCTAAAAAAACTGACCTGGAAGCAATTCAAGATGCCATTGATGCTGCCGGATACTCTGGTCAACCAGTGCAAGAACAAGACATACTTACTGGAGATGATGATGCTGAACGTAAAGCACGACTAACAGAATCGCGGCAACTGACACGTAAGGTTTGGATTGGCGGCATCATTAGTACAATTCTGGTGATTGGTTCGCTCCCTGTGATGACGGGGTTGCACATTCCCTTTATACCTATGTGGCTGCATAATTTTTGGCTGCAAGCGGTATTGACTGCACCAGTGCAATTCTGGTGTGGCAAGTCCTTCTACATTAACAGTTGGAAAGCCTTGAAGCGTCACGCTGCCACAATGGATACGTTGATAGCTCTGGGAACCAGTGCAGCATATTTCTATTCCCTATTTGTTACAATTTCTCCCGGATTTCTTACTGCCCAAGGGCTATCTCCCAGCGTTTACTACGAAGTGGCAGCAGTTGTAGTCACACTTATTTTATTAGGGAAGTTGTTTGAAAACCGTGCTAGAGGACAAACCTCCGAGGCTATGCGTAAACTGATGGGGTTGCAAGCGAGAACGGCCCGAATTGTCCGCAATGGTAAAGAGATGGAAGTGCCAATCGCCGAAGTTCAGTTAGGCGATGTTATTTTAGTACGTCCTGGTGAAAAGATTCCCACTGATGGTGAAGTCATTGAAGGCTCCTCGACAGTGGATGAGGCAATGGTAACAGGAGAAAGTGTAGCTGTCAAAAAGCAACCTGGTGATGAAGTAATTGGAGCTACGATCAACAAAACTGGCAGCTTTAAATTTCGGACGACGCGGGTAGGTAAAGACACGTTTCTGGCTCAAATTGTGAAACTGGTGCAACAAGCGCAGGGTTCTAAAGCACCGATTCAAAGATTAGCCGACCAGGTTACAGGCTGGTTTGTGCCTGCTGTAATTGCCATAGCGATCGCTACTTTTATCATCTGGTACAACTTTATGGGTAATGTCACCCTAGCATTGATTACCACCGTAGGCGTGCTAATTATCGCTTGTCCCTGTGCATTGGGTTTAGCAACTCCAACATCAATTATGGTTGGTACAGGAAAAGGTGCAGAAAATGGCATTTTAATTAAAGGTGCAGATAGTTTGGAACTAGCGCACAAATTGCAAACAATTGTTTTAGATAAAACTGGGACATTAACGCAAGGAAAACCTACAGTAACTGACTTTGTAACTGTCAAAGGGACTGTTAACAATAACGAACTCAAATTATTGCAGTTAGCAGCATCAATAGAACAAAATTCAGAGCATCCAATAGCCGAAGCCGTAGTACAGTATGCCCAGTCTCAAGCAGTAGAATTGACGGTAGCACAAAATTTTCAGGCGATTCCAGGGAGTGGAGTGCAAGGAAATGTGTTGAATGGGCTTGTGCAGGTTGGCACTATGCGCTGGATGAGCGAACTGGGAATTGATACCCAAGCTTTAAAGTCTCACTGGGATAGGTTGGAGTATCTAGGCAAGAGTGTTATTTGGATTGCTGTTGACGGAAAAGTGCAAGGAATAATGGCAATTTCTGATGCCCTCAAACCATCTTCTGCTCATGTTGTTCATACTCTGCAAAAGCTTGGTTTGGAGGTAGTTATGCTAACCGGAGACAATCAGCGAACTGCGGAAATAATTGCCCGTGAAGTGGGAATCAAACGAGTATTGGCAGAAGTCCGTCCAGACCAAAAAGCGGCTACTATAGAGCAACTTCAAGCAGAGGGAAAGGTTGTGGCGATGGTAGGAGATGGGATCAACGATGCTCCTGCCTTAGCTCAGGCAGATGTAGGGATTGCTATTGGTACAGGAACAGATGTGGCGATCGCTGCTAGTGACATCACCCTCATCTCTGGTGACTTGCAAGGAATTGTCACGGCTATTCAACTTTCTCGCGCAACGATGCGAAACATTCGTCAAAATCTCTTCTTTGCGTTCATCTATAACGTTGCGGGGATTCCGATTGCTGCCGGGATCTTGTTTCCTTTCTTTGGTTGGCTCCTTAGCCCCATCATTGCTGGAGCAGCAATGGCATTTAGTTCAGTTTCAGTAGTAACCAATGCTCTACGACTGCGTTCTTTCCAACCCAAAGTTACTGTTTAATTTTTAATTTCAGCAATAAGGAACAACAAAAATGTTTAAAAAAGCTACATTTTTTGGTACGCTGGCAGGATTAGGATTTTTGCTTGGTGCAATATCAGGAGCGCTAGCAGCCGAAATGCCTACTGAACTAGCCGCGCAAAATACGCAGTTTCGCCGGATTGAACAACCATTGGGGAATAAATTAGGTGTCACTTTAGGTGGGCTAGGGTTAATTGGTCTAGAACTCTGGTGGTTTCTCCTGAGCAAGCCCAAGTCTCAGCAGGTGAAAGCTCGTCAGGGAGTTGCGGAAGTCACTATCATTGTTGATGGTGGCTACGAGCCGAGTCGCATTGTTGTAGAAGCAGGACAACCAGTACGGCTTAACTTCCTGCGGCGCGATCCTAGTAGTTGTTTAGAGGAGGTGCGATTGCCTGATTTCCATATTGCACAGAACTTGCCGCTCAATCAAGTCACAGCAATTGAATTTACTCCCACACAACAAGGAAAATATGAATTTGCCTGCGGGATGAATATGTTTCGCGGGGTAATAGAAGTGCAAAACTCTAATACTTCTAGCAAAGAAAAGCTCTTGTCTCAAGCATCAGCTTGAACTGAGCAATTTAGCTAATGTTTGTCATATTTGCACCTTTGTTTCAGATAGTCGTTGCCGAGAAATTTATACTAAATAGCGTTTAACTAGGTCATTTTGAGCAAGGTTGTAAGGGAGAAAAAGTTACTTATGTGAATGCAACTTGGTATTAGGTTACAAATGTTGTTGAGCCTTTTCACTCTAAAGTTGACTAGAGATTTTAGGATAGATGCAGATGAAGCTATTCAGGGGTTTAGTTCTATAGGAGTTGAATATGTTAGTTAAAGAAGCACAAAAACAAATTGGTTTAGTAGCGAAGGAAAGCGGTGTACCGATCAAAACAATTCGTTACTATGAGGAATTGGGTTTACTCAAGGCATCGAATAGAACAGAAGGGGGATTTAGATTGTTCGACCTAGATATTTTTGCTCGCTTAAATTTTATCAAACGCACTCAGCGTTTGGGATTAAGCTTGCTAGAAATTAAGGAGTTTCTAGATATTCATGACCAAGGCGACTTACCTTGTGATGATATTAAAACAAAGCTGGAAGATAAGGTCTTAGAAATCGATCGACAAATTCAGCAACTACAGATTCTCAAGCTAGAATTAGGAGGATTACTTTCAGGCTGGGAAACAATATCTAAAATTCCTGAAGATATTATTTGTCCTATTATTGAAAGTGCTGAACACAGCAGTATATAGTTAACATCAACATTTTTTAATTCTATATTGCCTTCAAAAGCTTAGTTTCTAGGATCAGTAATTAGGAAGTGTTAGTGAATAACAAGACGAGGCTAAAAGTTTGCCTCATAAAGGTTAATGTATGTTAATGAAATAGACATTTTGCCTGTTCTAACAACCCTTGGTGCAACTGCAAAAGATACTTAGATAATTACAAAAGTCTACATTACCAACATGGGCTTTCATGTGCAGTTAATATGGCGTTCTGGTGGGATGTACCTACGGTGGCAAGAGCAAGGCAGCAGATGGAGTTAGGACTAATTGAAGGGTGGCGATCACCGTTCAACAAGGAAAATTGGACTTCATGGGGTGCGCCATTTGTTTAGACAGTTTTTACTTTTCATTTGCTATAGAGGCAAGATTAATCATTCGGATTTTTAAGATTTGTGCGAAATCAACCTTAGCGCTGAGGGCAGTTTGAGTGTTTGTAGGTGGGCGCATTCCTAATAATAGGTTAAGAGTGAATGTCATAGTCACGGCTAACATTAGTTTATAAAGCATCGCTTATCCCTCCTTAATCTGCACTACATTTGTGGCAACCAATATTAAAATTAGAAGCTACAACAATTTCTTTTCCCCATTGTGCTAATTCATTTAAGAAATGGAGGTACTGGCGTTACAGCCTTTTAATTGGCACAATACTAACTGTTACCAGCTTTCATGAAGCTACTGCTAGATGAACGTGTTGATGCTCTAAGTCCTTAGCTTTTTCAAAGCGCTTGGTTAATTCATTAACAATATATGGGTCATTAGTCCACAAGCCTACTTCTCGCTCTTGAGATTTATCGCCAGAGGAGAGGAAGTTATGACTACCCAACATAGCCCATGCGCGATCGCAAACTAAAAACTTTTCATGAGTTCCTAAGAGCTTAAGCTTGAACTGTTGTGGGTAATCTTTTTCCAATTTTTCTAGCTGTGGCAAAGCCGTATACATTTTGCCATGAGTTTTAAGGCTCTGACGCAACGAGGTAGATGAAGAGCGAACTTGTTTATTTTCCATATCTAAATAATGTCCCCAACCAATTTCAATAGAGGAGTTAGGCTTGCCTAGGAGCTTATAAAAGAGATTGAGCAGTTCTCCATCATTCCAACGAATGCCCCAGTGGAGCCAGGGACAAACTAAAATTAACCGCTCTTTGGCTTCCTTTGCTGCTTTCAATAAAAAAGATCGGCTTTGGTCACGATCGCATACAAGTTTGTATTCGTACTTAGGTTGAATTTCTTTGAGAAAGTAGTTAATTTCAGCTACTCGTTGTTCAACTGTTGCTTCAATTTGCTCTGTTAGTTCTTGAGACAGTTTTGCCCTCAAACGCTCAAAATCATCAGCCTTGATATAACCAATTGTTAGCTGCTGTAGACTATCTAAATGCTGTTTTATCGATAACTCAAAAGTATCAATGCGGTTCTCAAGAAGGGTAGTTCTTTGATTAAGACTACAAGTTGTTTCTTGCACTGTATCAAGATTTTGTTGCATTTGAGCTAGATTTCGAGTGCGATCGTGCAACTCTGCCGCACTCGCATCTAAACTCCTAACTAACTCCTGTACTTCTACAACCTCTTGTTGTAGGGTAGCTAAAGGCAAATTCTCAAGCCGCTCTGTTAAGTTTTCCATCTGTGCTGTGAGATGAGATGGTTCAAATGGCGCAGTGAAGGATGGTAAATTTATTATGCGATCATGCAGTAAAGAAATAGACTCTTTTAAATCGTCAACCTCTTTTAATTCGGGTCGATTATTAAAAGCTTTTATTAAGGAATTGATTTGTTGCTTAGTATCAATGTCTACAATTGCTTGCTCTAAGTGATTAATTGAAACTTCTAAAACATTGACTTGGTTTGCTGAAGGTAAACTTAGAACTTTATTATTTAAAAGTTGCGTTTCTTGACACACTTTAGAAATTGTTGCTTTTTGTTGCCTTACTTGTTGTTGAAATCGTTGCCTGTTAGCAAAATTTAGAGACATAGCTAATGTTAAAGGAGCCGCAGCATAAACTAGCTGTTGGCTGGTCAGTGCCACAATTAAGCCAGCAAAAGAACTGGATAATGATACATACTCGGCTATGTTTAACCAATTGTGATCGCTAGTCCATTTCATGATGTGCAAGCTCAACTTAACTACATTTCTTACCTATAGTGGCTTTTAAAACAAACAAACAGGTGTAAATCGTATAAAGAATTGCATAAAGACTCTGTAAATACTTACGTGCTAAAAAAGTTTTAATAATAGGTATTTGAGTTGTAAATGTGACAAAAAATACACTAAAACTAGGAAGTAATAATTCGGCTGAAGCGGATTACTGAAAATTTATTTTAATTTTGCCAAAATTACTTGTAGTGAGCTATACGCATCCTTAGCTTGTTAGTTTGTAGGCAATGTCTTAGAATTTTCTGTTAAGTATCGAATTGGGTCAGTAACGTTGGCGGCTATTACCTAAGTAAACAACGTTTAATTGTATTATTTCTAATATGAGTTTAGTACGATACTTACCCGTAAAGGCGTAGATCCACTTGCGAACAGGTTGATGAGAAATAACAGCCACAGACTCTACTAATTTTGTATCTAAAAAGCGCTGAAACACAAATTGCTAAGATTTACTTGTAATTAATCGTTAGAGGTTCACTTTATTGGAAAAGTAAAATGTAAGGTAATTATTTAAACGTTAATTAACAATTCAATCGTAATAATTATCTAACACTTTAAAGTTTTATGTATTTAGACTTGTTAACAGCTTGTATTGTTATAGATTAATTTTGTTTTTCATTAATAGTTCTGGAAAGCAAGTAGAATTCAAAAGCCTATGAATAATGATTTTTCCTGTACGATTTATTTTGACGGAGCTACTAGACCCACTAATCCAGGGCAGTGTGCTTGCGGGGTAGTAGTAGATATGTGCAGTGGTGACAGTATAACGTTTAGTCAAACTTTAGGCTGGCAAACTAACAATTTTGCGGAATACTCTGGGTTAATACTTGGTTGGAAAAAAGCATTGGAGTTAGGTTGTGAGCGAGTTCTATTTAAAGGTGACTCGCAATTAGTGGTAGAGCAGATAAATAATTTGCTTCCAGTGAAATCGGATAATTTAAAACCTTTATATGAACAAGCAATAAGCTTATTAGAACAGTTTAATTTTTTCAAAATTGAGTGGATTCCTCGTAATCAAAATAAACGGGCTGATGCTGTTGCTGGTTTAGCTCTGCCAAAACTACAGCATCCAACGTTGATCCTTGAGAACTTACCTTCAAATCTGCCCACAGTTACTCCTATTTCTAGCTTGAAAGATAAAATTTTGAAATTGATTGCTAAAGGCGAAGAAGCTCAATTATATGATTATCTTTCTTTAAAGTCAGGAAAAGATGAATTTACTGCAAAACGGTTGCCTACATTACTTAAACTTATTCCTAACCAAGTTAAAGAAGCAATTGCATCTCAAATAAAGGAAGGAGAAGATGAAAAGTTTTTATGTACTTGTTATAGGTGGTATCTACGTGGGCTACCTGTTCAGTTGGCTCTTAGAAAAGCGCGCGTATATAAAGAACAACAAGATTCATTCCGTGAACAATCAAAGGTAGTAAGTACACCAATCGATAATTCTCAAACAGAGTTGATTGATTGCTACTGTATTAACTGCGGTCGAGAATGGAGAGAATTATTCAAGGAAAGTGAATGTAGAGTCGCTTGTCAAGATTGTGATAGCAATCATATTTTACAAGAAAAAGCTTTGGAGAAGAACGACGTTTAGAAATAAGCAATCCGTCTCGTGGTAAATTAACTCACATTGAGTCATCCATCCAACCACAAGCGCAATCCCAGTGGACTCGTGCCTGATAATCTCGGTCAAAAAAAGTGCCGCACTGAGGACAAATACCTGTAAAAAGTGGGTGATTGCCTAGCAGCCACAACTGCTCCTCTCTCGTTCGTTGCTGTTTGGGTTGCAGGATTAAGTCGCCGTTGTAGTAACTAGCTCCTTCTGGCTGCCACTGTTCCTCATCAGGATTTAGAGCGAAAGGATTGCTAAATGGCTCGTCACTATTTTCTGGCTGCTAGCGTTGCAATCCCAGAAAATCCTGGAAGCGCTTGTTCTCGCGCGTCAAGTCGGGTCGAAAATCTGGGCAGAAATCGCTGTTTTGTCCGTAAGGGTGAACCGCACACACCAACGATGGATCGTGGGCGCACATGAGGCAGATTTCGCAAGCGGGAATTTTGGGCATAAGGAAAAACGTTTAAATTACTGCACTTGCATTATCAATCTGACTTGGTTGTTCGCAGTCCGGATTATAAAGCTTCATGGCAACACCATTACAGACAGCGACACAGGACATAGTTGTCATTGGTAATAACTTTAGTTGCCATATTGGGAAGGTGGTAAGGGGAATTAGCATGGCTTGAGCGTTCGCTCTGCGGAATCGTAAATCACTTAAAATTAAACTTCCATTTCTTCATAATCTTAGATTACCCAGATCAAAAGGTAAACGTGCCTCCCCTAGCATAATTTTTTGTACTTCTACTTCATTCAAGATTCTTGTTTTAAGGTGAGGTCTGTCGGTATACATGATAAAACCCAGATTTTTAAACGATCAATAGTTATAACAAAGCTCCTGTTTCCAATAGCTGAAATTCAATAACGATAAATATTTCAGTTTTGACTCGTTTTTTTGTTCTGCTACTTGTCATGACCCGTTCATTAAATGTTTTTTTGTATGAAATCGCAATATTTAAAGGCTCTATTAGTTTGTGATTTAATTCATTTTCTATTTAATTTCAATAATTTAAAGTTAGCATATAATAAAGTTAGGATAATCAATATTATTAAAGGAAAAAATGTCTAAAAACAAGAAAACATCATCTCAAGAAAAAATAACCCAAGCAGCACAAACGCTAAATGATAAAAATTCTTCCCAGATTGCTAAGAAGTTAGCCGGATCAGTTCTTTCTCAGGCTGATTCAAGTAAGCAGACAGGTTCAGAAATGGAAGCTGTAGCTTCTAAAGTGCTTCAAAGCCCTAAGTACAGTGAGGATACAAAAAGTCTTGCAGGCTCAGTGTTATCACAGTCCAACAAAGATTGCTAATTATTTAGTTCCTCTAATTACTTGGGCAAGGAATTCTCTGACGAGATTTGCTTTGAATCAGACAAAATTACTTGCTCAATTTCTTCTGCATGATCGCAGACTACGAAAAGTAATTTTTTAATTGCCTGAGTCTTATAGTTGAGATTATATTAAAGAGTATGCACTTTACCCATTATGATTTAGGTTACAGGAAAAATGGCGAAATTGCTGAGGTTACTCTTTCAGGGAATGCAGCAAATATCCGATTAGTTAATAGCTCGAATTTGAGCAATTACAAGAATGGAAAACCGCATCGTTATTATGGCGGACTTGCAAAACAATCTCCTGTTAAACTTGCAATTCCAAATTCTGATAATTGGCATATTGTAGTAGATATGCAAGGTTTGCAAGGTCAAGTTCGCTCTTCAGCCCGTATTTTGCCGAGTCTATTACCAGAACTGCGCGAAGTTCCGCTATCTTCTATCCCTAGTCTGGTTCAGGACGACCTATCTGTTGATAGTCCTGACAGCCGAAAAGAGTACGATGTTTTCATTTCTCATGCTTCTGAAGACAAGGAAGTTATCGTAAGACCTCTAGCTCAGGCTTTAGTCTCTGAAAATCTTCGGGTCTGGTACGATGAATTTGAGTTAAGAATTGGCGATAGCTTGAGGAGGAAGATTGATCGTGGCTTGGCTAAGAGTCGTGTTGGGCTGGTTGTTCTTTCTCAGTCGTTTATTGGTAAGGGTTGGACAAATTACGAACTTGATGGCATCGTCACTCGCACTATAAGTGGAGAGCAGATTTTACTCCCAATTTGGCATAATATCTCAAAACAGGAAGTTCAAGATTACAGTCCTTCCCTTGCTGATAAGGTTGCAAGAAGCACAGCAACGCACACTGTAAAAGAGATAGCTGCTGAAATTGCTGATTTGCTCCGTGTGCGTACAATCTAGTCAGCGTTTGCCCGTAGGAAATAAGTTGACGTTATAATTAGCCTTAGCTCCATGATACATATTCACTTATGAGGTTATTTAACAGAGAATTCCTGAAGGTAACTATTGCTTTAACGGGCGATCAACAAGGTACTCCAGTTAAACATCAGCGAAATCAAAACCTGGCTGAATTTGCTAGACACTAATGCGGCCCAGATTAACTCAGATTAAAGAGTAAGCGCCATTTAGACAAAACTAGCTAATGTTGGGTATTTAACCACTCACCAAAGCGATCGCCTTCATCCACTGGTTTGAGATACAAAGCGCATTCCCTAACTACATCTTCGGATTTAATACCCTGTTTGTTGCACCAGGCAAGTATGCAATCGTTACTTAACTCCTCAATATAGTCGTAGTCAACAGAGGCAGTTTCGGTATCTTCTTCGCAAGCAATTAGATCGAGGAGCTTAACTACAGTTGGCTCGTGCAAGTGTTGAGTTTCAGGTTTGTAAATAAGTCCGTGATACTTCCCTCCGTAATTGAGCAAAACATAAATAGAATGAATGCGCTCTTGAGTTATTTTGGCGCTGATAATGTCGTTAGGAATGCTTTTAGCATAATCCCGATGAATCTGTAATTTTGCTGTGTGTTGATAGTAGGGTGAGATATCTAGATCGGCTAAATCATCTATATCTAGTTGAGCCGATTGGATTTTCACCTGAGAAGCCATGTCTGGCATATTGATTTCTTGTGTATTACTTATAGTTAAAACGGGTAAATCAATTAACTTTTTAGATTCTCCATGACGATTTATAAGATTCTCCCAGCGTTGATTGATGTTTAGCAACTCATACTTAATATTTGTCTGCTTTACTAAAGTAGGAACAAATGTATATACTTCAACAAGTCGCGGGTAATTGCAGAATCGTAGGACGCGACCAGCACGTTGAATTGGACCAATAGGAGTCCAATCAATGTCATAGTTAATAACTACAGATGCATCTTGCATATTGACCCCTACTCCATGAGCATCTGTTGAAAGAAAAATGTCATAATTTTCTTTGTCTTCAACTACGGTATCATTAGCTAATGGTGCAAATCGTTTAATTAGTTTCTCTATTTCTTCCGTTTCCTTTAATTGATAATCACTTTCTCTCTCATTAATAGTGGCAGCTACTCGCAGGGAAGGGATCAATTCATTTAGTGCTTGTTTGAGATAAACAACAGTTGCCCGTCTTTCGCAAAACACAATAGCTTTCTCCTTTTTAAGCTCAAGAGTTCGCAGAATATGGCAAAGAGCTTGTAATTTAATATCACTTGCAAAGCTTTCTAATAACAGCTTTTCTAATATGGGAACTAAAACTTGCTGTCGCTGCTCTTGGGGGAATTTAAAATGAGATTTCCCAAGATTGTATCCATTAACTCCATTGGGCGTGTTCATAACCCGCTCAATTGCTCCGCGAAGTGCCAATGGTGAGCTTGCCCAAGCTACTTTGACTACTCTTTCTATACTTTTTCGCAACATTGGATTAGCTGCTAGCTCGAAGTAGCCCTCACTTATAGCAGAAGTTAATTCTTTCTCCAAAAACAAAGGAAAACTAATACTGTGTAGTCTAAGCTTAGGAATATAGCGCTTTTCTTCACCAAACTTGATAAAAATTTCTTTTCCCTCAACTTGCCCATAATGTTTAGCTACGTGAGGAGTAGTTAGTTGGGAAGCGACATCCAGATCAATAAATTCATCAATTTTGTTAATGTGCCACGAGCAAGCATCATCAATAAATTCTGGCAATAAAGCGCGGTTTTCAGATGTATGAGGTAGTAAAAATAATTGACTATTAATATTATCAATGTCTTTTGCATAAGGAGAGCCAGTTAATAGCAAAACCTTAAGATTAAGATGACTTTGAAAAAGTGTTTTCAATCTAGCAAATGCTTTAGCTTCGGCTGGCTGTTTTTTAAGATTAAACAAATCTTGCTGGTAACGATTTCTAAACTGATGACTTTCATCAATAATAAGTAACCAAGACTGCTCATGACTATTTGCCACAATTTTTTCAAATCTCGTAAGTTGATTATCGTGGGCAGAACTACTCTTATCCAAAGTTTGACGGACAAAATAGACACAGGGCAGACCAGCGTTAAGCATTTCGTCCTCCCAGTTCTCGCGTACTGCCTTTGGTCCAACAACCATAACGTTCTGGATCTCGTCTTCTTGACGAAGATGTAATGCCACATGAACCGCCACGACGGTTTTGCCAAGCCCAGTAGATGCGACAAGCATTGAACCTCTAAACTCGCGGATTTGGCGCAGTGTTTGAGCAATCATATCAACCTGGTAACTGACAGGTTGTTTCTTATAATTAACTTTAATAGGTTGGAGGTCTTCCAGAGCCAACATAGTTTTTAGATAAATATCCCAAGGACGAACAAGCAGTAGCCATCGCTGTAATGCTTCTAGTAGTTCTCTGGTAATGTCTACAGCTTGAGCGAAGTAATCATCAAACTCCTTGGCAAGTTTTACAACCTCGCTCTTATCATCCATAATGTTGCCATCCTCTATTCGCTTCTTCAAACCGCTTTCCGTTAAATTAGACGAAGTTATGATAGCGACCGTGCAATCAACTATATAGAGTTTGGCATGATGATCTGTAGCCCTGGCATCTACAAGATGAAAGCGACCAGCTTTCATTTTCTCTACTAGATCGAATACGGTTTGTCGCCGCTCTCGATCCAAACCAGTACGTAAATCGCGCATAATTTCATCAATTAAAGCTTTACGCGCCCGGTCTTCACCTGGATCGTCAAGACCAACTAAAAGATAAACTTGTTTGTTCTTAGTGAATTTTCTTAGCAAGCCCCAACCTCTCATAGTAAAAAAGCCAGAGGCGATCCGAATTTCTTTTTTTGCTTCCTCGAAATAAGAACTTATATATCCAAAAGATTTACCTTTTTCAAACCAACTTTTTCGCTTGCTACTGTCTAATTTGCCGGGGTCATTCACCTTTGATTCATTCATATAATGAACTTTTGCAATCCTTAATAGGTGGGGGCTTAAAAAGGCGTAAGCCTAGATTACGCTTTGTGAAATCATAATTGAATTATTTGAGATAAAAAAAGTTATTTTTCTACAATCTTAAGTTACCTAGATTAAAAAGTAAAAAAGTTTTTAGTTGCATAATTTTTACACAAAGTCGAGATTCAGCTTTAGGTTGGGTTTAATTACTACTATTAATTGTCTTTTATGCGATCACGCTATTGTAGGAAAAAGTCGGTCAGGCAATAACGAGTTCTATGGCAACTTATTTAGTTACAGGGGCAAATCGCGGCATCGGCTACGAATATTACCATCAGATTCAGTCGTGGGGAGATTGTGCGATCACAGTTTGCTGAGAAGCGTCTAAGGAGTTGAAAGTGATAGGAATCCGAGTAGCTGTAACTTACCTAGAACAAATACGAGAATCCGAGGTATTAGCTGTGTTATCTTTTGGGCGCAAATCATCAACTGTAGAGTCATGCAGTATATTAGCTTAAGGTTAGACATATCCTCTCCTCAATTAGAATCAACCCACTATTTGCGAGTCGGATCAAGACACAAATACAGTGCTAACCACCAAAGGTATGCTAACTCGGTTGTAAAGAAACGATTGTAATTAAATAAACCATGACAAATCTCATTCCTGAGATTAGATCCCATCCGTTCAACCAACAAACACTTCAAAGTAAAAATTATGTCCTCATTCAGAATATGCACTAAATCAGGCGCATTCAAAACTTCATGAAGAAGGAGATCATCTTGAATGGGTTCCCTTTTGGAGGTGATAAAATCATTCTGCTTCAAAATATAACGCAGAGAATTTTCTAACTGCGGGATCAGCAAGTGCGATGCAATTACAGGATCTTCCTGCAAACCAGCTATTAAACCTCTGGCGTAAAGAAGTTCACGACCCTTTGGAATAAATGAATTTTCATAGACAACAAAAGATAAATTTTCTAAAGTTACACTGTGTTCAGAGCAAATTTGATGGCAAGCTGGAACAATAAAATTTAATCCATACCAAGCTTGATAAAATTTGGCATTCCTGAACATTCTGTTTTTTAAAATATCGTCTCCATGCCCGTCTAAAGCTTTCGTTTTGCCCTCTTGATCAACAAAAACTGTCGGAAATAAATGATAGAACTTGTAGGATTCCATTTCTTGTTTTGCTTGTGTTTGGATCTCTTCAACGCTGCGAATTAATTTATATCCAAACGCTAAAGAATATAAAGCATCACGAAGAGTCTTTTCTTTAACTAACTCTTTTGCTACTTGTTGCATCTCTGGATCATAGAAATCATCTGGTTTAGCAATAGCAATATTAGCCATTTGGGACATTGATTGTTTTTGATAAGCAAGCATCTGTTTATGTAAATTTTGTATACGTTCAGAAGTATCTTGGCTCTTGCCAAAGGTATCTTCGATTTTCTCAAAAAGTGCGATCGCATTTTCAATTCGTCCAGCAGCTACAGCGTAAGTATTATGCTCATTACCAATGAATGCCTGTTGAGCGTACCAAACCTCTACTTCTCCTAGCTGCAACCTTGCATTACGTTCAGCCTCTTTATCCTTAGCTATCTTGTACCACTCACTTTCTATCTGTCTATACGCCGTCTTTTGACAAAAAGCTTGGTGATAGTCAAGACTTTTTTCCGCAAAAAGTGCCTTTTGAGCAGCAAGGACTGCATATTTCGCTGCATAGCTAGGAAGATCATTCTTAATAGAACTGAGACTTTTGCTTAACTCCTTTTGAAGTATCTGCATCGTACTACCAGTTACAAACTCATCTTCTACCACTACATAACGCTCTATAAGTTGCTCAATGTGAGCAATGACTGTACAGCGCATCTCTGTACTTTTTCTTCCATCAACTAAACAAGCTAATTGTGCTGCTCGCTGTAGCCTTTCATAACAAGTCATCCAATTTTCTGTGGATTCAAGATTTTTAGCTGATTGGAGATAAGATTCTACAGCTATTTTAGCCATTTTAATTGGTCTGTCTTTCTCTGGATCTCTTTTACAAATCCAGAGAATATCAGCGATCCTTGCCCGCATTTCAGGATCGATTACCGTTACAATTAACTCTCTTAACAAAGCTAGTTGATTATCGCATAACACTTCTAATAGAGTTCCTTCTACAATGGACGTACTTTTCAAACTAAAAGGCTCTATAAAAATTGAGGTAATTTCACTCAAAAAATTAAAAACTTCTTGCCCCAACGTGTCACTAGATAATTGACAATCTTTGGCTATTGCTCGAAATTCTTCGTGATAATTTTGGCATTGCTTGAGGTTTACTTGGTTCAGTATCTCCATCCATTGATACTTATCAAAGTCTTCTACCTCAAGTGACAGATTGGACTTAAGTGATGGCATAAAATGAGTTATGAGTCATTAATTAATTAAAACCAAAGAAATTCATCTAGCTTATGCTTTGTATAGAATTGCCCCACAATTAGTTGCAATTTAACGAAAGCTGGCTTAAGGCTAATAACGTGATCGCACATCATTATCTAAGCCAAGTTCTTGCAGAGCAATCTTTGTTTCTTCAAGTCTTTGCTCAGAAACTTCACCATCTACAACTACCTCTACTTTGAGCCTCAATTTTAAGTCCTTGTTAGCAGCAAACTTGGACAGCACTTTCGTATAAAACTGTGTCCACTTCTGCGGCGCAACTTGTCCAGACCAGGTAAGCTGATTGGTTTGAGGAGGCGAAGGAGGTTGAGATGGTGGAGGTATTATTATTTTTTTGTCATCGGGATCTGCAACATCAGGGTCAATAACAAGCACTTTTTTCACGTTAAAGCTAATGGAAGATAAAATTGCACCAACGGTCGCTGTAACTGTAAAATTGCCCTCTACTTCTCCAGCAACCAATGTCCCTTGGGAATCGATACTACCCCCGGTCGCCGTCCACAAAACTTCAGCAATCTTAATATCTCGGTCGTGCTGGTCAAATCCTTGCACAGTGAACGTCTGCCCCTGGTAAGGATCTAAGATAGCAGTGTTTGGAGAAATAGTTAAGGTAGTTAAGCGCGGTGGGTCAGCTTGCTCTTTTTTGTACTGCTCGGCATCTTCCGCTTTGATTAGATAAATATCGTCAGAGATTTCAACGGTATCTGCCCCAAGGCTGTTTTCCTGAAAGTAAAATGGTTGGTACTTACCATCAGATGCTTTACCTACATAAGCAAAAGCTCCCTCTTTAACACCTTTAGCAATAGTTTCCTTAATCGCATTGGCATTGAGCAACCGGGGGAAGCTGGGGGAGGAGAAAAAGGCATCGCGGATAGCTTTGGTACTCCATTCCTTGAAGGCAGGCGACCAATTACGCGACAAAAAGCGGGGGGCGATACTATCTTGAATATCGTCCTCCATCTTCAAACGATTAATAATAATCGCCGTCATCGACTTCGAGGCATCCGCACTACTAGACGTAACCAAGCCCAGGTCAACGGTACGAAGCGTATTACCTTTACCTAATAAGACAATATACTTGTAAGTACGCCATACAGATTCAATCGCATCGCGTTGAGCTCTCTTTAGGTTTTCCTCAAGCTGTCGTTTTTGTACCTCGTTTAAATTGTCCCATTCTTGTTCCCGAATATCCTCCCAAGCCAGGACTTTACGAGCTTCATCTCTCAATACATTTTCCGAATTAGCGATCGCAAAAATGACGGCACTCTTGTAAGTACGGTCAGTCGTCCCAGATTCTCGGATAATCTTCTCAACTATTGGGTCTTCTTTGGAACGATCGCTTGCTAATACAGCTAAAGTCAGCGATGGGGTATTAGGGATATCGCCTGATTGTTCGGGAAAGTAGCGGACATCTACGCCAGGAACGCGAGTAAATACTTTTTTGATTTCTGCCTGAACGCGAACGCTGATACTTTCATGTTGAACGCTGGCGCGACGGTCTGCCAAAATCTTATTCAAGTTTGGCGACAAACTAAAATGATATTTGGTACTTTCAACAGTGAGGTAATAGCAATCAGTTTGCAGCGTATCTAGGACAATTTCAACGCTACCAATATTTAAGTTGGGGTCAGCGATTGCTAACCTTACTTCTGGTAAAGTTGCTTCTGCCCGGACTACGCCGCCATTGGACTCAAAGAAAATAGTGGAAGCTGCCTTGCGGTGCAGTCTAGCTTTTTTAATCTCGTCTTGGGCTTCGGCATCTAACCGAATAGCGTGAGAACCTTTTTTACCGCAAATATCGGTAGTAACTGCCGTTTCCAAACGATTTTCACCCATCTGCTCGAATACTGCCGAGCGAAACATTGGGTCGTCGAGTGGAGCGCTGCCCAATGTAATTAGCGCATCCTTGTTGTTATTTTGGAAGCCTTCTTGATAGGCACGGGATACCCAAAGAGCTAATAAGCGCAGGATACCGCGCGTTCGTTGAAATCTAGGTAGCGTCGCCCACTTGCGCTCAAAAACTGATAGTACAGTAGGGTGGAAGGGATAGGTTGCGGCAAAAGCTTCGTAGGCATTGTCGATGGGGAACCAGCTAGGAAGTTGGCTGCGATTTTCTAATACCCAATCGGCGTATTGATGGCAAGTTGCGATCGCATCCTTGGGCAGCATAATTCTACCGTCTGGTGTTACTGCCCCATCGTCCCATTCAAATAGCCTTCTACGAATAATTTCAGAGGATTCTGCTTCGGCGGACATGACAACGGCTTTACCCAAGCGGTCGAGCATTTTTTTAAAGCGTTGCTCGTCTTGCTCGTCGGCGGCAGTATATTCCATCACTGAAGCTGGAATAGAGGCAATTAAAACGATATTATCTTCACCTCTAGCCGTTTCCGACAATGCTTGCATAAAGTTGTAAAGGCGATCATGGTAGCCTTTACTGCGGTAACTAGAGACGTAATTAAGAATCTCGTCCATCAATATTAAGCAGGGCTTATCTTTAGGCAAAAAGGCGCGAATAACATCACCTTTGGGTTCGATAAATTGAGCATCGTGTTCGGCAACAATTGCAAAAGCAGCTTCACCACCTAACTGGAAAGCAATTTCACCCCAAGGCGTTTTGCGTAAGGGAGTGCCATCATTGCCACCTCGACCTGTAATGGAATCAAATTCTGTCCCAACAAATACAGCGACCGCCGCCGTCGGTAAGGTTTTAATATCTGCTTGAGCAAGGATTTTATTAACGCCAGTCCAAGACTTAGCAGCTTGTCCGTTTTGTGCCAGATGGTAGAGCAAGGTTAGAGCGTGGGTTTTACCGCCCCCAAACTGAGTTGCTAGATTATAGACGGCGTTGGCTTCGGTTTTAACTCCTGATAAACGGCGGATGACTTGCCCAGAAAATTCCGCTAACCAACAGGTAAGGTAAGTGCGGCTAAAGAATTTTTCTGGGTCTTGGTAATCGCTAGGGGCGCGATGTTCGCGGACGTGATCTAGGTTAACTGCAAATTCTGAAGCATCAAGGGGGCGATTCTCGCGTAAGTCTTCGCGGGGGGTAAGTCCCTCAATTTTGTACCAAGGTTTGAGTGCCATTATTTATACTCTTAAATTTAAGTGATTTGTTTATAAAGTTTGAAATCAATTGTTCGCTGCCTACAGTCCTAATCCTTTTTTCCGAGCCAGCAACCCATCTACCCAGCGCTTTTCGTCAGAACCTACAGGATAGAGGGCTGAAAAGGACTGAGCTAGTTGCCAAAACTTACTATCGCTGCCGATACCCTCATCAACTAAAAAGCGTTTGAGTGCTTCGCTACGTCCTGAGTTAAATAGCAACATTGCCTGGTGTACTTTGTCGCAGACGGTTTCGCCAATACGAGTAAGTTTGATTTCGCCATGCTCGTCTTCAGGAAGGTCTGGGAGTATACCTGTAAGTGTTAGTTGTTTATTACCTTTGTTTTTTTTCTTGATAGTGGCATCTGGGAAGATATTTTCCTTACCAAACAGGTAAGCACCGCGTTCTTTGACAGGTAGCAGACGAGCTTTATCACCTTTAATTTGAACTAAGTGGGTAAGGTTTTCGAGGTTCGCGCCGAGTCCTTGAGCGATTTTACGGGCAGCATCGTATTCAAGAACAAAGCCTGTTACCTTTGCTTTCTTAGTAGTGCTATCTTCTTCATCTTCCTCGGTTTCATCTTCTGGTGCGGGTAGTTTAGATGTGTCTCCATCGCCAGCCGATAGAGTCCATAACCACATAGCGGTGAGACGGGCATCTGCTTCAAAGCTGGAGGTGTCTGCATCCTTGAAGATGGTGCTGAGTGCTTCTTTAGAAATGGCTGCCCAGACATATTCAAGGTATTCGCGTAATGGGACAATCTCACCACTTGCTTTCTCAACGCTGGAATAACGGGAGAAAATTTCTAGGGCGGGACCCAAGCAAGCAAAAATGGCATCGGCTCCGACTACGCCTTGCTCGGTTAAGCGTGGCATCCATTCTTTAATGCGTTGCGGCAGTTCTTGCAAAACGTCGCGCCAATCACCAATTTCTTCGCGTAATGTGCCATCAGGGTTTTCTCTAGGGCGACAAACGAGGTGAACGGAGGAAGCAAGGGCGGCGGAGTTTATGGCTCTGAGACGATTCCCCATTTCAGTATCAATTGTCCAAGAAGCTGTAAAAATCCAACCTGCTTCAATCATTGCCTGTAACTGTGCTTCCCAACCTGCTGTTGATTTGTGAGCAAAAACAATTAGACCAATGCCATTAGGTGCGACTACCCGCCTTCCTTCTGCCATTGCTTTTCCCATTGTGCGCTCAAAAAAAGCTTTATTTTTTCCTGCTGCCAAATTTACAACACATTCTTCATCTTTTGGAGTTAGCTTGCTGGAGAAGTTTGTGGCAAGATTAGAAGATAGAGTACGTTTTAACCACACATAAAAAAAATCAGAGAGATCGGCGTAGGGAATAGCATCGTAGTAAGGTGGATCTGAGCATAGGAAATGAGCGGCATCGTCGGGAAAATAGTAAAGGTTAGTAGCTGAAGTTTGCTCAATTTGTCCTACATTTTTTATGACAGAATTTGTTTCACAAACAGTAATAATCCATGTCAATGCACCATCTAAGTCACCTGCTGAACCTGAAAAAGAATTACACTCAGCAAAATCCCATAGCATGGGGATAGCTTGCCTTGCAAAAAGACCATCTGCAACTTCTCTGCCATTATTCCACTTTGATAAAGAAGTTAAAGTATTGGCTTGCCTGTCTACCGCAAAGGTTAAGCAAGTTTGGATTGCATTTTCTAAATCTTCTTCACTTTTGGATTCCCTAAATTTTTGAATATAAGAATGCTTTACCAACTTTGCTAAAGTAGCCAATGCTAATAGTTGACGTGGGGTAAAAAGGTTTCCAAAACTTTCTGCTCCGTATTGAGTGACCCAAAAATTTCTTGCGTCTTCTTTAAATATTGGCTCATCAGGAATCAGGGGTATTTGCCTGGAATTTATAGAATCTAAGTTTTCTAATTCTCTTAGTGCTATGACTGCTTTGTTAGCCGCTTCTAAATCTTTCAAACTTGGCAAGCGATAAAATCTGCCTTGTGTACTCGGCTTTGTAAGTACAACACAAAAAAGCCTTGCATCATTTGCTCCACCTTTACGCTCTTTTAACTGCCTTCTTGTGGATGTCGTAGGCGTTGTGTACCCGGTTACAGGGCAAGTTCCCGAACCCCTTGCCACTGTTCCTTTTTCAACTTCTTTCTCACTTTTCGGCTCAAAAATCTCTAATATTGGACGGCGCACTTTGCGTGTTACTCCATCGGCATAAGTTACTTCCACTGTCTCAGTTTCGACAATGCCCTGCTTATTCCGTACCCAGCGCAAAGCCTTATATCTACCAGCCTTCTTCGCTAACCAAAGACTTCGCATCAACGGTACTTCCACAGGAATGCCCGTACCATCATCGGGAGCTTCAGAGATAATTGTCCTTGCCCATAGGTAAACAATCGGCGTGCTGCCATCAGTATCTTTAGGGTAAAATTCTGCTAACTCTTTCTCAGCTTCTTCTTTAACCCACTGACCCCATTTCCGTACCTCGTCTGCCAAGCGCTGCCCATACTTGGGTATATATTCCAATACCACCTTATTTAATAGCACTGCCACCGGATTGAGGTCGCTGGCAAAAGCATCTGCACCTACCCGAAGTGCTTCTAAAGGAATCGAACCACCTCCCGCAAATGGGTCAACTACTAATGGTCGCGTTCCAACTTCACCACCTAAAGCTTCGTGTGCTGCCTGGGTCAATGCCCGTGCTGTCTCTAAATAGTCACTTTGGGTAGAATTATCCCAGTTGGCAAAGTCTGCAATGAAATCTAATAGTAAAGAGCGCAACGCGATCAAGTGCTGCAAGTTATCAGTATCAAGCTGATTTTCTGGCTTTACTAATGCCTTCCACTTACTCCAATTTTCTGACGAACAGTGATTTGCTAACCCTTCATCCGTTGCGGCTTTTTCAGCAAACTTTGTAATAATTTCTGCCGCTTTATCTTTAAATTCCTGTGGACACAACGGGTCAGCCGGATCGATCCACAGGGATGCACAAATTACCGCCCGACAAGCCGCCAAAGGTCGCCGCGCCCACCAGATATGCAGCGTCGAAATATGCCCGTGACGAATTGATTTTTCTCGCCGTGCGTGGGCAGAAATGCGCTTGATGGGCAGGTCAACTTCGATTAGGCGTTTGGGGTAGGTCATGAATCGGAATGAATAGAGATAACTTGAATACTTTGAGTGCGGTGAATAGACTTATTAGGCTTTTCGTTAGTGATAAATTCTGTTGCGCCGATAGAAACGGCGGCGGCTACGTGCAAAGCATCCATTGCTCCCAAGCCAAACTCACTCGCTTCTTGATCGGCATTATGAATGATTAAATCTACATCTGTCGCCCAGTAAGGAACAGCACTAAAAAATGCTTCATAAAAGCGAATTTCTTTTTCGCGCTTATTAAAAATTGCTTTGGGTAGAACTTCCAGTTTCAAAAATATACTGGAAGCAAGTTCTCTAGTGGAATCTTCAATAATTTGCAGTGCTGCTTCTGCGATTGCATCTTCTCCCCGTGCTGCATAGATTAACACCCCTGAGTCAATAAAAGTACGAATCATTAGTTTAATTTCCTTGATATCCACCGCGTCGTTCAGCTTTCTCGCAGTCAGCTTCTTCAGGCGTTAGCAATGGTTCTCCAGAGGCAATAATTTCTGCGCGAATTTCTCGTAAGCGGTTTCCAAGAGGCGAAACTGCCGTATCCTTGGGTAATAATTGCCGCTCTTTAACGTGACGAGAAAATTCCAAAAAATCAACAAACTCAATAACTTTTTCTTGCTCCTCTGGTAGCAAGGTTTCTAACTTTTTAATCAATAGCTCCTT
>NZ_PVWN01000035.1 GCF_003003885.1 Chlorogloea sp. CCALA 695
GCTAGACTTGGTAGTCTTGGCTGGGTTAGTTATGTACGGACTGTTTACCGTGATTCACTAACCAACGAATCGCACTCGTAGTCATTATTAAGGCGGCTTCCAACAAGGTTTGATTTTAGTATTCCCATTTAGAAACAACTAATTACTACACTCGTAAATTATTTTTGTGCTGCTTGAAATTTTGTGGATATGCGCCCTAGCAAAGTAAATTTTGGTGCTACCTTACGACTAATGCGATCGCACTTCACTATAATATGACTGCCCTTATCCTCAACTTAAGTCCCACAATTGAGCTAACCGACGAGCAGTTTTTCCAACTGTGTCAAAACAATCAAGAGTTGCGAATTGAACGCACAGCACAGGGAGAACTAATTATTATGCCTCCTGCAGGATGGGGAAGCGGAAGCCGGAATGCAAGACTAACCGCCCGTTTAGGTAATTGGACAGACATTAATGGGACAGGAATAGCTTTTGATTCTTCTACAGGATACAAGCTTCTTAATGGTGCAAACCGCTCTCCTGATGCTTCCTGGATTAGCCGAGAGCGCTTAGAAGCGTTAAACCCAGATCCAACGAGATTTATGCCTATGGCTCCCGATTTTGCTGTAGAGTTGCGCTCTGCAACCGATGGATTACGGGCGACACAACGAAAAATGCAAGAATATCTTGATTGTGGTGTGCGTTTATGTTGGCTTATCGATCCGCAAAATCAGCAAGTAGAAATTTATCGGTTAGGGCAAAATGTAGAGGTGCTAAAGTCGCCCTTAAGCTTATCAGGAGAGGATATATTACCGGGATTTGTGCTGGAGTTGACAGGAATTTTAGATTAGTTTTTTCTAAGGCAAATATTTCTGTACTACACTCCAACCCGTTACCGATACCCAAACTAGCCCAGCAAGTAAAGTAATATTTGTGCCAATGTGCAAACTCCATGCCCAAGGCTTGACATGAATCAAAGTCGCACTTGCGCCAGATAGCAACACTAGCGCCACAACTACTAACCCCGCTACATAATGGGACGAATGACCTAGAGAGCCAAAATGCCCTAAAGTCCCTACAATTCCAATCGCCAGGAGTAGTAAAACTAAACCAACTAAACTAGCACCGAGTATGTAGTGCAAAAACTTTAACCAACTAGGTTGAGCTATAGACTTGGTTCTAGTCCTAAACATCCAAACCCCTGTCACCGCTAATAGCAAATAAGCCAAAACAGAAAAGCCCATTGCCCAAGCGGCTATTTTCCACAACCAAATAAACGAAGGTAGGTTCAACCTTAATAACCCAATTAAAACTTAAGCGTAATGTACTCTAATAGCTACGTTACCTCACTTTTCAATTTTTTAAATTATCTAAAAGCAGGTTTTAAATTTAACAAACGGGCAGCTAACTCTAGCAACCCGCAAGTAATGGAATAAAGTTTCTCATTTTAGGTAATTTTTAAGAAACGGTAGTTAAATTCTCATGTTTTGCAGTAGCTAAACCTTCATTGGCGGCTTCTGTAGCTTGCCCATTTAATTGTTGGATAAAAGCGCTGCTGTCTTCTTCGTCCATCGCCAAGCGATCGCACGGAATATTATCTGATAAAATCGAACTTGCCATCATGCCTGTATGAATCTCTAATACTGCTTGGGATGGCGCTTCAAATACTAACCGTTGTCCAGGAAAAACTACCCGCTCAAAATACCAATTTCCTGTATTAGAACTACGAGCTATTTGGATCTTGCTTGTAGCATTCACGTAGCAGCAGACAATCCGATTTGATTCATCTGATGGTATGGGATCGATTATTTGAGCCATAACTGCTAACTAGCTTATACGCCGCTTCTTAAAATTACCTTTTTAAGCTAACACTCGCGATCCCCATCGACTGTAACCTCTACTACCAACTACCTCATATTTGGTAATCTACTTCTTAAGGTAGAGAGACAGAATATAAATATTATATTAAGCTTCTGCAAATTTATCTATAGGTAATTGACGAATTAAAGTATCGGTGTTAAGTGGTGAAGAAAAAGTTTGTTTTTTAGCAAATTCTTAGAAAAATTTAAACAAAATTCCCTCTCGCCTGAGTAAAGTAGATGTTATCGTAAAGTTATATGAATAAAATTCAGAAAACCTGTAAGTAAGTGATGTTTCATGAGCTTACAGAAGTGAAAGTATAAATTAAATCTGTAAACCAGCAGAGAAACATTTGGCAAAAAGGCAATCTGTCTGAAAAAGAGTGTGCTGCTGGCTGAAAATGGAAACTAGGACTAGATAGAAGTTAAAAACCACAATGGAAAACCGCATTCTCTACGTTCGCCTTCCGTGCAATCCTATCTTTCCGATTGGGGTTGTTTATTTAGCCGATGGCGTACATAAGCAATTTCCCGAAGTCCAGCAGCGTATTTTTGACTTGGGAGTTGTGCCACCACTGGATTTTAATACGGCTCTAGATGAGTGTGTAGATGAGTTTCAGCCAACGTTATTAGTATTTTCGTGGCGAGATATTCAAATCTACGCACCAGTGGGAGGACGCGGCGGAAATCCCTTACAAAACGCCTTTGAATTTTATTATGCCAGCAATCCTTTAATTAAATTACGAGGAGCTTTTGGCGGATTAAGACTTGCAGCTTCTTACTATACCGAACTGTGGCGCAATCAAGGCTTAATTTCCAGAGGATTAAAACGCGCTCGAAAGTATCATAAAGAAGCTCGTGCGGTAGTTGGTGGCGGTGCAATTAGCGTATTTTACGAACAGTTGGGTAACAAATTGCCCAAGGGAACAATTGTATCGGTAGGTGAAGGGGAAACGCTGTTAGAAAAGCTAATTAAAGGGGAAGACTTAAAAAGCGAAAGGTGCTATGTAGTAGGAGAAGACAAACCACGCGATCGCCTAATTCACGAACAACCCACCCCTATAGAGAAGACTGCCTGCAATTACGACTATATAGAAAGTATCTGGACAGAATTTCAATACTATTTGCAATCGTCAGACTTTTACATCGGTGTACAAACCAAGCGTGGCTGTCCTCATAACTGTTGTTACTGCGTTTATACTGTAGTTGAAGGCAAACAAGTACGCATTAACCCCGCCGATGAAGTTGTCGCCGAGATGCGGCAATTATACGATCGCGGTATTCGCAATTTTTGGTTTACAGACGCGCAATTTATCCCGGCTAGACGTTACATAGATGATGCGGTAGAATTGCTCCAAAAAATTGTCGATTCTGGCATGAATGATATTCACTGGGCGGCTTACATTCGCGCCGACAACTTAACCCCCCAGCTATGCGAATTGATGGCTAAAACCGGGATGAATTACTTTGAAATCGGTATTACTAGCGGTTCTCAAGAGCTAGTGCGTAAAATGCGGATGGGCTATAATCTACGGACAGTTTTAGAAAACTGCCGCGATCTGAAAACCGCAGGCTTCAACGATTTAGTATCTGTTAATTACTCTTTTAACGTTATTGATGAGCGTCCCGAAACCATCCGCCAAACAATAGCTTATCACCGAGAATTAGAAAAAATCTTTGGTGCGGATAAAGTAGAGCCAGCAATATTCTTTATTGGACTTCAACCCCATACTCATTTAGAAGACTACGCCCTTAAAAAAGGTGTACTTGAGCCAGGGTACGATCCTATGAGCTTAATGCCTTGGACAGCCAAAAAACTCTTGTGGAATCCCGAACCATTAGGATCGTTCTTTGGTGAAGTTTGCTTGCAAGCATGGAGGCAAAACCCGAATGACTTCGGACGCGAAGTTATGAATATACTAGAAGCTAAACTAGGCAAATCCGAGCTAGAAGAAGCTCTCAGCGCTCCGATAGCTAATGATAAACAGCTAGTTACAGCATCATAAATTTTTTGTTCTCGGCGGTTCGTTTAATAAATTCCCAATATGTTACAAGGTTCAATTTTACAAAAGTTAGCAGTAGCCCACGCTGAAAAAAGACCCCTGAATTTTGGGGTCTACTACAAAAACACTCTAGTTGCTTTGTGTCACGCTTTAGAAGATTGTATTTTAAGCTGTAGTGAGCCTCCCTTAGTAATTACAGCTTTTCAACGGGGCAAATGGTATCTCCAAGAAGCAGATAGATACAACGAATTAGCTCAAAAATCCCGGCAAGTAGCAATAATGGCGGCTCCCGACGCGGGATTTACTGAACATCCTACAAGCCAGTTAGCAAATGTAGATGTATTAGGAATAGACCCCAGTGACCCTGTAGCGCAAGAATGGCACTTAATGATTTTGGGTTCTAGCTATACAGCAATGGTACTGTGTCAAGAATTATCTGAGGCAGACTACGGTACAGCCGGAAAACCAGCTACAGATTTAGAACGAAAATTCTATGGTTTTTGGACATTTGAGCCTGTATTGGTGCAAGAAACGGTGGAAATTGCGATCGCGCATATGCAAACTTACAACCCCGAACTCGCTCAAAAACTAACTAACCAAGTAAAAGAAATAGTCGCCGCCGCGCCAAATACAGAACAAGAGGACTTAGGCTCGATTGTTTCCTGCGTCGTTGATTATTTACAGACCAGTGAAGCTGATAGTACAGGGAAGCACCAACAAGCTCTAGATAACAACTTAGTTTCTAACGAACTTCAGGCATTTTTACGTTTAGCGCAACTAATAGATAATGCCGATACCAATAACCAAATGACCACCGCCGAAGTAGCTGCTTTAGCTGAGACTGTCGGGCAAATGATGGATTTACCAGCTTGGCAGCTAAAACGCTTGCGTCTTGCAGGATTGCTGCATAGGGTCGCACCTTGTACAGTGAGCGTTGAGTATGGAGAAGCGCCTAGTTGCCCTTTAATGCCCGCCGCGCAGATATTGCGGACAATGCCCCGGATGAGTGCGATCGCTCGTATTATCACCCATCAAAACGAATTGTGGAACGGTACAGGACAACCAGGCGGCTACGCAGGTGAGGAAATTCCTTTAGAATCAAGGATTTTAGGCTTAGTTACCGCTTTTCAAAAGCGCGTCACCGACTTACAAGCAGCGCACCATAGCGGCGATTCGGTACTAATGCAGGTATTAGCAGAGTTTAGAGCCAAGCAAGGAGAACATTGGGAGCCAAAGCTTGTAGATACTTTAGAACTGTTAGTGATGGGACTGCAACAAGGTTTAAATTTACCCGTCGTTTTACCAAAAATCAGCGCTGGGATGTGGTTAATTGATGCTCAAGGTACGGATGTGCCAAATTTCAATGATAAGAGAGTAAAAAGCAGTGGATATTGAAGCCATCCGTAAAGGAAAAGTTGTACATTTACCAGGGGCTAATTTAGAGGACGAAGATTTCTCTAATTTGGACCTAACAGGGATAAACTTCGCTGGGGCAAATTTAGTTGGGGTCAATTTTTCTGGTTCAAAACTAGAAAGAGCGCGTTTAGACGGAGCAAATTTACTGGGAAGTCAGTTTTTAGGAGCCGACTTGAGGGCAAATTTGTTAGGCGCAAATTTGATGCAAGCAGATTTGAGTGGTGCAGATTTGCGCGGTAGCAACTTAAGAGGTGCAAATTTGATGGGAGCGAAATTATCGCAAGCATCGTTTGCGGGAGCTTTTTTAAGTGGTGCAAACTTAATGAGTGTCAACTTGCAAGGTGTAGACTTTCGGGGCGCAGATTTGCGCGGAGTCAACCTTAGTGGGGCAAACTTACATGGAGCAAATCTCAGTGGGGCAGATTTGCAAGGGGCGTTACTCCAAGAAGCCAATTTAGAAGAAGCTGATTTACGCAATGCTAATTTATCCGGGGCAAATTTAACCGGAGCAAATTTGTTGTGTGCGGAGTTGGAAGGAACTAATTTAGCTGGAGTCAATTTTACAGGCGCTTGTTTAGTGGGGACGGTAGCTTAATTCGCGAATGCCGAGACAAAGCCTCGTTCGGCGAGCTTCGCAATATCAAAGGATATATAGGCGAAGTTCTTACATACATGATATATATGAGAAGTAGGTAAATTGTACAATTTGTACCTTCTGAAGGAAACTTTATCCCGCAACCGTTGCGCCCTATTCAAAGCATAAAAAGTAATCATATGATTAGAACTAATCTTAGTGAAGCTCGTGATAATCTGTCAGATTTAGTTAACCGTGTAGGTTATGGTCAAGAGCGAGTAATGCTTGAGCGACATGGAAAGCCAGTAGCAGTAATAGTTAGTCTTGAAGATATTAATCGCCTAGAAGCTTTTGAAGATGCTAGTGGCTCTGCGTTGCTTAAACTTAAGCAAGAAAAAGATGAACTTATGCTCTCGCTGTTTCTAGATTTGCTAATGGATAAGGCTTTACAAAATTCTGAGGAATTGGAAAGTTACACAGAAGCTATGGCATCTGAAGATGATGAATTGATGGCAGGAGTGGTGCTTGATTCGTAATGAGTGGCAGATTTACTTCATTAAACGGCTATTTGGCAAACAACGCCGTGATTTACAAGCAGAAGTTCGCCACTTGAAACAGACTTTGCCTTCTGAAGACTACTTGAGTCACAGCCAGGTAAAACTTTACACAGCGATTATGGTTTCCATCAAAGAAAGAATTCCTGAAGACCCTTTCGCTGAATATTTTGCTTTATCTGGTCCACTCAAGAAGTACGGGCGAGTCAAAAAAATGGGATTGCCTAAGCGCTACCGCCTTTTCTTTCGTGCTTTGCAAACTCCAAATCACAAAGCAATCTTCATTCTCTGGCTAGGCTACCCCCGTAAAGCTGGAGATAAAAACGATTGCTATAGAGCATTTACCAAAATGGTTGAGCGAGGCGACTATCCAGAGTCCCTTGACGAGTTGCTACTGTTGAGCGACGAAGATTAACTGAAGCAGATGTATCATTGATGGTGAGATGCGCTACTTCCTAATTATCCCAGCCATAATACTTAAAAAGCCTATCCCTACTAATCCAGCTAAGGGATTTTGATTAACTCCTGTAACCCAGTCGGGGACTTGCCCAGAATACTTAATCAATTGACCGACGTTGATAATATAGTAGCCCCAAATTAAACCGCCATGAATGCCAATCGATAAGCCTAAGCGGTTTTGACAACGGCGTTTTGCCAAAACTAGCATTAATCCCAATAACAATAAACCGGGAAATTGCGGCGCTGTGCGTATCATTTCTGATAGGGGTTTAATAAAATGCAAGCAGGCAAATATTGAAGCATTTACCCAAATTGCCGCTTTTGCGTAATCGCGCTGTAATTCATCGAGCAGCCAACCGCGAAATAATAATTCTTCTGCAAAACCAGTTGCGATCGCAACTAACAATCCTTCTAAAACTATTTTTACTTGTATCCCTTGCTGCCAATGCAACCAACCTAACAATCCTTCTAAACTAAACAAGCTCAAAACTGTTATTAAGCCAATTCCCAACCCTACTAATAACTCTTTACCATTAGCCCTGCTGCCTACTAACCCGTAATAACGCAATAGTTGAGGTTGACGATAAACGTACTTTCCCCACAGTTTCAGCAGTAAAATAAACTCAGCATACAATAACACAATTGTCAAGATACTAGCCAAATTGCGATCGCCTACATAAGCGTAGATAGGTAAAGCAAAGGGCAACCATAACAGCAGTAACCCTAGTACAAATATACCCAACCTTAGCGGGGCTGGGTAAGAGGCGATCGCAACAATGTTAATTTGCTTCAACCTTACTCGTCTGGCTCAATGGTGCTTTGTAAACCGTGATTATTCATAGTTTCACAGTAAAACTCCGCGTGTTCTTGAGCGCAAGTAATAACCAAAGCAATGCCATTACTATGAGCTTCCATCATAATACTGACTGCTTGAGGCTGAGTAATGCTGCTTACAGTCTCCATTAAGACTTTTACTACGAATTCCATGCTATTAAAGTCGTCGTTATGCAATAAAACGCGATACCGAGGCGCTATTTTACGGACAGTTGAAGGCTTTAGTATGGTTTCAACAGACACAGGTTTCTACTCTTTTGTTACTTAATTACAACTAAATAGTTGTCAAGCTGTAGCTCAACACTCATTAACTTATTTTATAGCGTATCTATAGCAATGGGCGATCGCACCGTAAATAAAGGCAGAAAAATCTAGAATAAAGCAAGTGACCCAAGCCTGTCACTACGAGGAAGAATTAAAGATGAACTCTAAAACTAATTTTCAACCGTTACAAATTGTTTGTTTAGAACATCTTACTGCTTGTTTATATGCCGAAGTTATCCAAGTTGTAGAATCGCGTCAAGTTTGCTGGGTGCGTCCTTTACTTCTAATACAACATTCCACCGGGGATCAATCCGTTATAGACTTGCGCTCAACAATCGACTTGCTTTGGTCTTTAGCTTCTTTTCGCCCTGCCTTAGACACAGAAATTTTACCCTTTTTAGCTAATATATTTACCTCAGCACCGCCGCTACAGTCAAGCGCTCATGCCCGCCAACAGCTAAACTCTTTTGTACAACAGCTTTGGCAATCACAAAAAAACGAATCTCAACACAATAAACTATCTTCCGTTGACCAGTCCTAAAAAAAACTCCAAATATTCCCCCCCTTTTTGACCAATCTCAAAAAGAATTTTCAGATATTTTCCCCCTTTTTCAAGGGGAGACAAAAAGCGGTGTAGCTATGCTTCCCGCTTTATTGTCGTGGGTTAGGGAGGATATCTATTTTAAACCACCTCTTCCGAGTAACGAATCCCCGCATCTTTCATGCGCTTAATTGCCTCGTGCATCCGCTCATCGGGTACAGTAAGAGCAATGCGGAAAAAGCCCTCTCCTGACTCGCCGTAGCCATTACCAGGGGGGACAATAATCCCGCACTTGTCTAATAACAAAGTTACAAAATCTGTAGAAGTATATCCTTGGGGAACTTTAGCCCATACATACAACGTAGCTTTAGGCGCTTCAATATCCCAGCCTAAACTCTGCAATCCTTGGACAATGATATCACGCCGCTTTTGGTAAACTGACATCACCGCTTGCAATTCGGCTTCTGTAGTAGAGTAAGCTGCGATCGCGGCTTTTTGTACAGCCTTAAATACCCCAGAGTCTACATTTGTCTTTACTTGTCCTAAACCTTTAATCCCGTGACTAGAACCCACGACAAACCCCACTCGCCAGCCTGTCATATTATAGGATTTAGACAAGCTATGAAACTCAATTGCTATATCCTTTGCCCCAGGTACTTGTAAGACGCTAGGGGGCTTGTAGCCATCGTAAGCCATCTCTGAGTAGGCGTGATCGTGACATAGCAATATATCGTATTTTTTGCAATAAGCTACCAACTGTTCAAAAAATTCTAGTGTAGCCAATCCCCCTGTAGGATTATTGGGGTAATTTATCCACAACAACTTAGCTTTACGGGCTATTTCTTCGGGAATTGCGGCTAAATCTGGTAAAAACTTGGCGGATGGTAATAATGGCATCCGATAAAAATCGCCGCCAGCAAAAATTGTTGAAGTGCGATACACCGGATAGCCAGGATCAGGAATTAATGTATAGTCTCCAGGTTCTACAAAAGCCAAAAATGTATTGTGGATTGCTTCTTTAGAACCAATAGATGACACAACTTCGGTATTTGGATCTAATCCTGTAACCTTAAACCGCCGTTCCATCCATTTTACTACCGCTTCTCTAAATTCTTTTGTTCCTTGGTAGGGAGGATAGTTGTGCGTACTAGAGTCATCAATTGCCTCGTGCATCGCTTGGACAATGGGTTGTGGAGTAGGTTTATCTGGATCTCCTACTCCCATATTAATAATATCTACTCCTTTGGAAACCATTTCGTCGCGTTTACGGTCTATTTCAGCAAATAAATAAGGAGGTATTTTTTCTAAGCGTTTAGCGAACTGCATGGCGATTTAGCAACAAATTACTATAAAAAATACAAGCTTTTGGTATAAATAAGCATCAGTTTTGGCTTACTTTGTTTCTTCAAAGGCTGACGGGTTATAGCTGATGGCTACTAACCAGTGGAAGCACAATACCACAATTTACGCCTTGCTCGCTTTGGGGTTTAAGTTTCTGGGCGATCGCTTATATTAAGCCCACCACAACTAAAAGCAGTTCATACATCTATCTTTAGATAGACTTGTCTTTTCCTTATATCATGTATCTTTTGTCAAAAACCTACTAACATTACTTCGTTTACTTGAATAGCTCAAACAAGCCACTATAGACTAAGTCTACAAACATAATTGAAAATAAAAATAGGTGGAGAAACTTTAAATAAACTGTCCGATTTATGTATTCTTTATAACCTACACGGATTGTTGGTTTACCTCTAAAGATAGATTTAAACAGAAAATTTTCAGTGCTGTAAGCTTTTAAAACCTATGGTTTACCACATTCATATCACTTATAGACCTATGAAAAAGTTTTGTATAATTCCACACTTTTAACTTATGTAAAATTAGATAAACTATAGCAGTAAGTAGAAGGAAAAAACTCCAACTACTGGTCGATACTAAGATCGATTGCTTTTGGTGAAATAGAACTTATCTAATCAAGTAGTAAACCCACTAAATAAAAAATAATGTCAACGACAATTGCCTATCCGGAAATTACAGTTATTTGCCCTCATGGTGCTGTAAATGCGTCGAACGCCGGAGATTTTCAGCAAGAAATGACGAAAGCAGTCTTGCAAGATAAGGGTTCTAGCGTACTGGTAAACTTAGAGCAAGTAGAATCATTAGATAGTGCGGGTTTGATGGCATTGGTTTCAAGTCTTAAGTTAGCTCAGTCTTTAGGTTCGCGTTTTAGCTTGTGTGGTGTATCGCCAGCTATTCAGATTATTTTTGAACTAACCCAGTTAGACAGAGTATTTGAGATATTTGAAAACACTACCGCCTTTAAAAAAGCTTGTTCCTAAATTAACTAATGCTAAGGTAAAGCTAAATAGCTGAAATTAGCCAAAGTGGTTGCAGTTAAAGAATTATTAACCGATGGGATTCTCAAACCTGCTCGTTATTTAGGTAACGAGTTGGGATCAGTTCATAAAGATTGGGATAAAGCCGTAGTGCGTTGGGTGCTGACGTACCCAGAAGTGTACGAAGTCGGAGCGTCCAACCTTGGGCATATTATCTTATACAGCATTTTAAATGCTCAACCGCGTCAACTGTGCGATCGCGCTTATCTACCCGCGCCCGATTTATCAGCAAAGTTACGCGAAACTGGTACGCCTTTATTTGCGGTAGAGTCCAAGGAATATCTAACTAAGTTTGACATTTTAGGTTTTAGTTTGAGCTACGAACTAGGCGCAACCAACATTCTAGAGATGTTGGATTTGGCGGAAATTCCCCTGACGTGGCAAGAAAGACAGCAAAGCTCTTATCCGTTAATCTTTGCAGGTGGACAAACCGCAACTTCAAACCCCGAACCCTACGCAGATTTTTTTGACTTTATTGCCTTGGGTGATGGGGAAGAATTATTACCAGAAATTGGCTTAGTCTTAGAGCAAGGTAAGTTAACAAATTTAAGTAGAGTTGAATTACTGCTTGAATTAGCACAAGTACCAGGCGTGTACGTGCCACAGTTTTATAAAATGGCTGAAGATGGCTCAGTGCATCCCCTCCGCCCCGATGTCCCCGAAAGAATTTTGCGGCGTGTAGCAACTCCTATGCCTGCTTATTCGATTGGTTTAGTACCTTATGTCGAAACAGTACACGATCGCCTTACCGTAGAAATTAGACGCGGTTGTACTCGCGGTTGTCGTTTCTGTCAGCCAGGAATGCTCACCCGTCCGGCACGAGATGTAGAACCAGAGCAAGTAATAGAAGCAATTGAAGAAGGAATGCGGGCTACGGGATATAACGAATTTTCCTTGCTATCGCTCAGTTGCTCAGATTATTTAGCTTTACCCGCCGTTGGGGTAGAAATAAAAAATCGCCTTAAAGATGAAAATATATCCTTATCTTTACCGAGTCAAAGAGTAGACAGATTTGATGAAAATATTGCCAATATCTTAGGCGGTACTAGGAAAGGTGGACTGACTTTTGCCCCCGAAGCTGGTACTCAAAGGCTGCGGGATGTTGTTAATAAAGGCTTAACTAACGAAGAATTGCTCCGGGGTGTAAAAACGGCTGTAGAGCAAGGCTGGGACAAAATTAAGCTGTATTTTATGATCGGCTTACCTGGCGAAACTGATGAGGATGTATTGGGCATTGCGGAGACGGTGCGGTGGTTGCAACAAGAATGTCGAAATATAGAAAGAAAAGAAGTAACGGGGGATGATAAATCATCATCGCAGCGCCGCTCTGGGGGCGGTAGAAAGGCTTTAAGCATTAATTTGACAATTTCTAACTTTACGCCAAAACCCCATACGCCGTTTCAATGGCATTGCGTGACAGATGCGGAGTTTGAGCATAAAAAATGGCTATTAAGGTGCGAATTTCGCTCAATCAGAAATTTGAAGGCAAATTTTACCGACGTGCGGATATCGGCGATGGAGGATTTTGTTGGTAGAGGCGATCGCCGTCTTGCGCCTGTAATTCGTCGTGCTTGGGAATTGGGCGCAGGGATGGATTCATGGTTTGAAAGTGTCGATAAGGCTTTTGGGGCGTGGGAAAGAGCGATCACTGAGTCGGGTTTAGGATGGAAATATCGTCAAAAAGAAGAAGACGCGGCGACACCTCAAACTAATTTAGATCGGCGCTTACCTTGGGATCATATTAATACCGGAATTAGTAAAGAGTGGCTAAAAGCAGATTTAGAAAAAGCATTAGCCGCCGCTATCGTACCAGATTGCTCTTTTGATGAATGCTCTCATTGTGGCGTTTGTAGCGTAGATTTTGGTCACAATGTAGTTGTAGATGCTCTACCTATTCCCGAATTTGCCGGGGATTTTGTCCCAAATACCGATAGATTGCAACGAGTGCGATTGTGGTTTGGCAAGTTAGGAGATTTAGCTTTAATTAGTCACTTAGATTTGCTGCGCTTATTTGATCGCGTATTAAGACGAGCATCGCTACCAATTTCTTTTAGTGGCGGCTTTCACCCCAGCCCCCGCATGGCGATCGCTATGGCATTACCATTGGGAGTAACTAGCAGTGGCGAAGTTATCGACTTTGAACTAACTCAAAGTGTTGATTTAGAGGAGTTTAAACAAAAAATCAGCCAACAGTTGCCAGCGAATTTACCAATTTATAAAATAGCCGAAGTCGATTTAAAAGCACCGTCTTCAGCAAAATTACTAACCCAAGCGGAGTATTTGCTAACAGTAACAAGTACAAACCCAAGTCAATGGCAGCAATGGATAGAAGCAATTAAAACTACTGATGCTATTTGGTTAGAACATACTACCAAATCTGGGAAACTTCAGACGATTAATTTGCGAAGTCGCTTACTGGATCTAGCTTTAGTTTCCACAACTCCCGACGTATTACGTTATACAGGGGTTTGTCAAAATGACGGTACGCAACTAAAACCAGAACACGTAATATTTATGCTGGAGCAAGTAGCAAAGCAAGAATTTTCTTTACTGCACATCCACCGCGATCGCCTTGTGATAGAAAATTAGAGAAAAATATCCTTCGTACTACTTTCTTAATTGATTTTTGCCCTGCTTAGGCTAAACTTGTATCTATAGCAATTTTTAGCGCTCAATTTTCTGCTGTAGCTCATTGGGAGCAATCGGGGCGGAAGCAAAAATAATTGCAGAACAGTTCCAACAACTCTTTTGCATAAAAGTTAAGGCGAACTGAAAATTCTCTGTTATTTGTTGCTTTTGAGTAGCTTGGCGATCGCTATTGAGTGCCGTTAACTTTTTTAAAGGTCTTGAAGATTGTATTGCTGACTCCTAAAAGCCAGGATACTGCATAAAGATTAATTACAGATGCTCAATGCCCGTTGTTTACTATGGTAAGCAACTGTTGTGCAATAAGCCCCCACTTCAAAGGTAGTTAGCACTAATGTGTTATTTGCCTTTGACCTAAACCCCTAGTTAAATTCCAATTGCAATTATCAGCAGCATCAATATTCAGGCTTGTGAAAGCGAGACAATCTTCACGGCTATGAAACATCGCTGCTAAATTTGAGGAAATTGAATGCCAAAACAAATTATTATCGCCGAACAGCACCACATAGCTGCGGTTTTTAGCGAAGATCAAATTCAAGAACTTGTAGTAGCTACTGGTCATCATCAAATTAGTGATGTTTATTTAGGAGTAGTAGAAAATGTATTGCCGGGGATAGATGCGGCTTTTGTCAATATTGGCGACTCGGAGCGAAATGGATTTATTCATGTTACCGATTTAGGGCCATTACGACTCAAGCGGACAGCAGGAGCAATTACAGAACTATTAGCTCCCCAGCAAAAAGTATTAGTTCAAGTAATGAAAGAGCCAACGGGAAATAAAGGCCCAAGGCTGACTGGAAATATTACGCTCCCCGGTCGTTATGTCGTATTAATGCCCTTTAATCGCGGTGTAAACCTTTCAAGGAGAATTAGAACTGAGAACGAACGCAACCGTTTAAGAGCTTTAGCAATCCTCATCAAACCGTCGGGAATGGGTATGTTAGTGCGTACCGAAGCGGAGGGAAAGCCAGAGGAAGCAATTATTGAAGACTTAGAAATATTGCTCAAGCAGTGGGAGACAATTCAACAAGAAGCGCAATCGACACGAGCGCCAGCTTTACTAAAACGCGACGATGATTTTATTCAGCGCGTACTCAGGGATATGTATGGCGCAGATGTCAACCGGATTGTAGTAGATTCCAATCTAGGCTTAAAAAGAGTCAAGCAGGCTTTAGTTAATTGGAGTGGTGGGAGTGTTCCCCAAGGGTTGCTAATCGATCATCACCGCGATCGCACCTCCATATTAGAATACTTCCGCATCACTGCCGCAATTAAAGAAGCCCTGAAGCCACGAGTAGACTTGCCTTCGGGGGGTTATGTGATTATTGAACCTACCGAAGCTTTGACGGTGGTTGATGTCAATTCTGGCTCGTTTACGCGCTCGGCTACCGCTAGAGAAACCGTACTATGGACAAACTGCGAAGCGGCGACAGAAATAGCTAGACAACTGCGGATGCGGAATATAGCAGGAGTAATTATTGTTGATTTTATCGACATGGACTCCCAAAAAGACCAACTCCAAGTATTAGAACACTTTAATAAAGCGCTCAAAGCTGATAAAGCAAGACCCCAAATAGCCCAGTTATCAGAATTAGGTTTAGTCGAACTTACCCGCAAGCGCCAAGGACAAAACATCTACGAATTGTTTGGTAGCACCTGTCCAACTTGTGGCGGCTTAGGGCATATAGAACATTTACCAGGAGAAGCCGACAATCGAGAAAAGGAAGTAGTTACAACTCCAATTAGAGAAAGAATATCTTTAGCTGAAATTCCAGAGAGATCGCCTATAGTCATCCCGGCAACAAATCGGGAGTTTCGCACACCTACCCCCAAGCTACCAGAACCAAGAGAAAATTATCTAGATACCGCCGAAGCTTTCACCAGCAGCGAGCGCCCTTCTGTAGTTAATATTAGCGATCGCTCTAGCTTTCAAGAAGATAATGAAAGCGATCGCCGTACTCACCGCCGTCGCAATAGTCGGATTGAAGCAGAGGAAGCCCAAGAAAATAGTTTAAATTTGGTTAACGATATCGAACCAGAAATAGACATTGAGGAGCAAGAAGAAGCTCAAAGCGATCCTGAAACAACGTCTATTACAAGTAAAGTTAGTTGGATTGAAAGAGCCGAGCGCACTAAGCCTGTAAAACCAGAGCCAATCAAACCTATCGTTACACCGCCGGAAATTGTGACTGTAGAAATGAGTCCAGAACAGCAAGATATTTATGCACTCATGGGAGTGTCGCCCTTGGTGCTATTAAATCGTCAAGTAAAAAACTCCAAAAGTGCGATCATTAACGTTATTTTGCCAGGACAAACGGTAAAATCTGCGGTGGTTGAAACCCAGGACGCAACAGATATCTTAGCACCAGAAGTAGTGATTGAATCAGATAGCGATCGCATAGAGCAGTTAGTTCTACCAATTACACCCAGCTTAGAACCTGCGATCATTGCTCCAGAAATTGCCCAAATTCCCACTATAGAAGCAGTGGAGGATTACCCGATACAGGAAGACGTTAATAATTCGGTAGAGGAGACTGTCAGCACAGAACCTCTAGTAGAAGAACCACCCCGTCGCCGCCGTCGCCGTTCTTCAGCTACAGAATAGCTAGAAGCAAATAGCTGTTACCCAAGTGCTAGCAGCTATTTTATGAAAATTATGAAACGAGCATTTATCGGGTTAGAATTTGATACGGAGCTCGCCCTTAGCTTAGATGGAGAAAGTTTAGTTGTTGCTGGTGTAGATGAAGTAGGTAGAGGGGCTTTATTTGGCCCAGTGGTAGCCGCCGCCGTCATATTGCCTACCTCTGTTTTATCAGAACTTGTGGAGGCAAAAATTAGAGATAGCAAACAATTATCTGCTTACCGTCGAGAAGAATTAGCCAAGAAAATTTGTAACTGTGCTTTAGCTTGGGGTGTTGATTCAGCTTCTAGCGCCGAAATTGACCAAATCAATATTTTACAAGCCTCCCTATTAGCGATGAAACGGGCGGTACTCAAGCTAAAGGTAAAGCCGCAATTGTGCTTAGTTGACGGCAATCATGCTATCAAAGACTTATCAATTCCTCAGCAAACCTTAGTTAAAGGAGATGAAAAGTCTATAGTTATTGCCTCAGCGAGTATTGTTGCCAAAGTTTGGCGAGATGACTTGATAACTCAATTGGCTAAAAAGTATCCTATATACGATCTAGCCGCAAATAAAGGTTACGGTACAGCACGTCATCTCCAAGCCCTTAAAGAGTACGGAGCCTCACCCTTGCATCGGAGGTCTTTTCGTCCGTGTCAGGTAGAAGGGGCGGCATTGGGGGGCAAAAGCGGCGCTTGATGTGTGTCAGCTTGCTCGACTTGGGCGTTTACCCAATTTCGGTAGTCAGCTAAAAGTTGATGTAGCAATCGCTGCTTAATTGTTAATAAAACACTTTTAAGTAAACCGTTACCTGTTGCTTCTACTAACGAGCTAGGCATCATTGATAAAGGCATGGGCAATTCAACCTCTACCTTCAAATCCGCCTTACCTCTAAGCCGAGTTTCGCCGTTGATTTGCTCCGGCGATAGGTATCCTTGTAAGTCCAAATTAAAACGCTGGTTGATATACTCAACTCCTCTAATCTCGCAACCTACAGACTGTAAATGAATAGTTCCGTTAGCTGTCGCCCAAACTTTGAGGTCTACCGTTGGCTGAATACTCAGCATCATAAAACTTAAGGGACGCATTTTGAGCCGATAATGGTCTGCTCCTAATGTTTCTATCCGACTAGGCTCAACAAGAGTAGAAACTAAGCGTTGAGGTTGGCGCAAATAATGATGAATTGCTACAGGCTGTTCTGGAACTACAATTTCCACGCACAAAGAGGCAGTAAACCGAGTAGGCATAAGTAGATATAAAGGCTTGTTAACTTATTTTAGGTTTTTTTAAGAAATTAATCCCAATTTCTACCAATAATTATTTATTGATTAAAAATTGTGTTGATATTGCTTCTCAGCATAAAAGGAAAATTAACAAAGTTCAATATCTTAGGAGAGATTCATTAACTCAATTTTGCCTTGTTTGGCAGCCCAATTTTTCTTAGCATTACTATTACTAAGGCATAAGTAGGTTTTTTTGCCTAAAAAATCGAAATTAAGCGATCGCACCTTTAATTAATTTACTTGCTGCTAATACTTCTTGTCTTGCCCATGTGTCGGCGGCGATAATGTCGTCTAGAGAAGGATCGGGGCGATTATCAACATCAAAGACTTCGCATACTCGCTCGATACATCTAGGAATATCTAAAAATTCAATTTTTTCATCTAAAAATAAGGCTACGGCTTGCTCGTTGGCGGCATTTAACACCGCAGGCATTGAACCCCCCGCTCTCCCGGCGGCGTAAGCTAACTGCATACATGGGTATTTGTGATGATCGGGGGCTTTGAAGGTCAAATTACCAGCTTTAACTAAATCTAACGGTTCCCAATCAGTATGAATGCGATCGGGGTAAGATAAAGCGTAAAGCAACGGTAAACGCATATCTGCCCAACCCAACTGAGCTAAAACCGATGTATCAAGCAATTCAATCAGCGAGTGAATAATACTTTGGGGATGAATAACAATTTCAATGCGATCGTAGTCTAAACCAAACAGAAAATGAGCTTCAATTACTTCTAACCCTTTATTCATTAATGTAGCGGAGTCGATAGTAATTTTCCGTCCCATTGACCAATTGGGATGTTTGAGCGCGTCAGCAACCTTTACTGTAGCTAGTTTCTCTACAGGCAAATCTCGAAAAGCGCCTCCAGATGCCGTCAGGATAATTCGCCGCAATCCACCTTCGGGGACGGCTTGGAGGCATTGAAATATAGCTGAATGCTCGGAATCTGCGGGTAATAGTTTCACACCATGTTTTTTTACTAAAGGTAAAACTACAGGCGCACCAGCAATTAATGTTTCTTTGTTGGCTAAAGCTATATCTTTTCCCGCTTCAATTGCTGCAATAGTCGGTAACAAACCTGCACAGCCAACTATACCTGTAACTACAGTTTGGGCTTCGCCGTAACGAGCAACTTCAATTACTCCCGCTTCGGTAGCTAGAAGGATGGGTTTATAGTCGAAAGATGCGATCGCACTTTTCAATTCTGGTAACTTTGTCTCATCGCAAATCGCAACTATTTTTGGGCGAAATTGCTTAATCTGCGCCGCCAACATTTCTACATTTCGCCCCGCAGCCAAACCCACAATCTCGAATAAATCCGGATTTTGAGCCACAATATCTAATGTTTGAGTCCCGATAGAGCCAGTAGAACCTAATAAAGTAATCGCTTTCACAATGTTATCCGCTTGCAGCAACTACTACTATAAAATTCTTCGGACTCTTTAGATAGTGATATGGATAGATTGACCCTACTCATTGCACATAATTGATTTATTTGCAAGTCTAATAGCATACAAATACTTTAATTTATGTCAAGATTTGATGAAGTTAGTGGCTTAAGGCGTTAGAATCGCAAGTAACTGGCTTGATATTAAGAGTGTGAGAGTTCCTAGGAATTTAAAGCTAGTGAATTAACGATCGCAAATAAATCAGGAGTTGTACTGCAATGACACAAGAAAACGCTGCTCGATTTTTTAAGTCCGTACAGCAAGACCAAGGATTAAAGGCAAAACTTAAAGCAATTGACGATCCAGAAACATTTTTGCAGATTGCCGAAGGGCGTGGTTATCAATTCACGCTGGCGGACTTAGACGCGGCGATTTCTAATTTGTCTCATGAAGAAATGGCATCGGTGATTAATCCAGGTATATCACCTAGACGACATTTAACCCCAAGGTAGGTTATTAAAAGAGATCGCATAATTTAAATTATGCGATCTCTTTTTGAGTAGATGGGACTTACGCAAAACAAACTCCCAAACGCCTTAAAAAGAGACGTTGCATTGCAACGTCTCTACACAAAATTTATACATTCAATCAGCAACGCTCTTTATTTTTCCCCCTTTTTAAGGGGAGGCAAAAAGCGGTGTAGCTGCACCTGACCGCTTTATTGCCGTGGGTTAGGGGGATCGTATCTACACCAATTCCGAAGATGTTTCTACACTGGGCTGCATTTGGGGCTGGAACTGGAACAACGAGTAGACGACGTTGCGGTAAATATTCGTCATCATATCTAGGAACAGTTCGTAACCTTCGCTCTTGTATTCAACTAGGGGGTCTTTTTGACCGTAGCCACGTAACCCAACAGACTCACGCAAGGCATCCATTTGTTGCAAGTGTTCGCGCCAAAGAGTATCAATTTGCTGCAAAATAAAAAATCGCTCGGCTTGGCGCATTAGTCCCGGCTGAACTTGGTCAACTTGAGACTCTTTGAGGTCGTAGGCAATTCTAACTTGCTCATGCAAGAAAGTTTTGATTTCGTTTACCGATAAATCCTCTAGCTGATTTGGTTCCAAATCTGCCAACAAGTAAACAAATTCTTGAATTTTGCCGACTAGGTTAGCTAAGTCCCAATCTTCTGAAGGTAAATCGGGGTTAATGTAGTAATCAACAATGTCATCCATCGTTTTTTCGGCATACTTGATTACTTGCTCTTTCAAGTCTTGTCCTTCCAAAACTCGGCGACGTTCGGCGTAAATAGCGCGACGCTGGTTGTTCATGACTTCATCGTACTCAAACACCTGTTTGCGGATGTCGTAGTAATAAGTTTCTACCTTTTTCTGAGCGCCTTCTAAGCTGCGGGTAAGCATTCCCGACTCAATAGGCATATCTTCTTCAACCCTGAACATATCCATTAGCTTGCCAACGCGATCACCTCCAAAAATCCGCAATAAGCTATCTTGTAAGCTAAGAAAAAAGCGTGTAGAACCAGGGTCGCCTTGTCTTCCCGCCCGTCCGCGCAACTGGTTGTCAATCCGCCGCGATTCGTGACGTTCAGTACCAATTACGTGCAAACCGCCTAGTTGAATTACCTCTTGGTGTTCGGTATCAGTAAACTGTTCGTACTCTTGCTTGATTTGTTTATAAGCTGCTCGTAAGCGCCCAATTACGGGGTCTTGAGTAGGTGCTTTTTCTGCCGCTACTGCAACTAAGTCCTCTGCCTCTAATTCAGGCATACTCCGCTCTCCGTAGTGCTGTACGGCAAATTCTACAGCTTGCTTAAGTAGTTGCTCAGTTTCTTGAGATAGCTGAGTGGGGAAAATTTGCGGAGATGCTTTCCAAGTTTTGACTTTTTTGCCTGGGACAAAACCTTGACCGCCACCACTACTGCTTGCAGGCAATCCCGAAGCTTGAGTTATACCAAAAATATCTTCATCGTCTGGTACAACAATGCGGGGCATAAAGTATTCTCTTAACTTCAACCGCGCCATGTATTCAGAGTTTCCACCCAGAATAATGTCTGTACCTCTACCCGCCATGTTAGTTGCGATCGTTAATGCGCCTTTACGTCCAGCTTGGGCGATAATTTCTGATTCTCGTTCGACGTTTTCGGGTCTGGCGTTGAGTAAGTTGTAGGGAATTTCTAACTGATTTAATAACGTGCTGAGATACTCAGATTTTTCGACGCTAGTTGTCCCGACAAGTACCGGACGACCCATTTCGTGCATTTGGGCGCATTCTTGGGCGATCGCATTCCATTTTCCATCTTCACTTTTAAATACCACATCCGACAAGTCTTGACGGCTGCGGGGTCTATTGGTGGGAACAATGGTTACTTCTAATTTATAAATTTTTTCAAATTCTGATTCCTCTGTCTTCGCCGTTCCAGTCATTCCGGCTAATTTATCGTAAAGCAAAAACAGATTTTGATAAGTAATTGTTGCTAAAGTTTGTGTTTCTGGTTGAATTTCTACCCCTTCTTTGGCTTCAATTGCCTGGTGGAGTCCGTCACTCCAACGCCTTCCCGGTAATACTCGCCCAGTAAATTCATCAACAATTACTACTTCATCATTGCGGACAATGTAGTTGACATCGGCGATAAATAATTCTTTAGCTTTTAAAGCATTAAAAATGTAGTGCGCCCAAGGATCTTCAGGATTGAATAAGTCGGTAACTTCTAGCAATCTTTCAGCTTCGGCGAAACCTTCGTCAGTTAGCAGCACATTACGAGCTTTTTCATCTACCTCATAATGTTCGTCTTCTCCTGTCCTCAATACTGCGGCTATTTGGGCGGCTTGGACGTACTTTTCGGTAGGACGTTCTACTTGACCAGAAATAATTAAGGGTGTCCGGGCTTCGTCTACGAGAATAGAGTCTACTTCGTCAATTACGCAATAGTGCAAAGGACGCTGTACGACATCGACTATTGATGTCGCCATGTTGTCGCGTAAGTAGTCAAAGCCTACTTCGCTATTAGTTACATAGGTGATATCGCAGTCATAATTTTTTTTACGTTCGGCTGGGCCCATTCCTTGCTGAATTAAACCAACACTCAATCCCAAAAAGCGGTGTACTTGTCCCATCCATTCGGCATCTCGGCGGGCTAGGTAGTCGTTGACGGTGACAACATGAACTCCTTTACCTGTAAGCGCATTTAGGTAGGCGGGAAGGGTAGAAACTAATGTTTTTCCTTCTCCGGTTTTCATCTCCGCAATTTGTCCTTTATGCAGAATAGTTCCGCCTAATATTTGCACCTCAAAATGTCGCAATCCTAGTACGCGCTTTCCCGCTTCTCTAACTACGGCAAAAGCTTCAGGAAGTAAATCTTCTAAACTTTCACCTTTAGCAAGGCGTTGTTTAAATTCAACAGTCTTACCAGTTAGTTGCTCATCAGAAAGGATTGAAATCTCCTCTTCTAAAAGGTTAACTTCTTTAGCTGCTGGTTGAAATTTTTTGAGCTTACGAGCGTTAGGGTCGCCCAGCAAGGTTTTTAGCATGGTAGGTAAATATTTAGAATATATGTTTATTTGTGTGGAGTTATCAAAACTCGCAAGTTGTAAAGCGTGTTAAGGCGGCGTTGGCTGGAACTTCATTCCTCCATGTAGAAGCTAACTTATTCCAAATTATGAAACTATATTAATCGTATCATTTCGACCCTAGCTAGGACTGTAGAGAGATGCGATTACTTTTGGTAGTAATTACTGCCATTCAGCACTTAATTTGCGGAAATTGTACTCGTTTGCGCCTATGTGACAGCCAGCACAGCTACTTAATTCTAGGGGACGGGGTAGTTTTACTTGGGGATGCAATGCTTTAAAGTATCGAGATTCGCTGATTCTGTAAGGTATTTCTTCTTCCTTTAGTTGCGATCGCGAAAAAACTTGTAAGTATTGCCATACTATTAACCGCGCAGGATCAATTAAAGGTTTAATAGTTACGCCGTAGTGTTGGGAATCTTGGATTACTCTTTGCCAGGTTTGCGTAGGTAGTACCGCCGGGGGTATACCACTATGACACCTAGCACAGTTTTCTAAATATAGTTCTTGTCCTAACTGGTAGCGTTCTGGAACTACATCTACTGTGCCGATTTCCTCGGTTGGGACTGGTTGGGCGTTAGTTATAGTTGCAAGTCCCCAACCCATTGCTAAACTCCATAGCAAAATTAGTAATAGCAAGAAAAAAGGTGATCGCGTTTGACGATTTGAGCGGCGTTTTAATTTAATTTTATTTCTCATACTTATAGGTGTTGCTGACTACTAGCATTTGTAGACTACCATTACCTGAAATCACTTAATATCTAGACAAGTGTCTAGACTAATTTTAAGTATACTTAGTTGTGTAAGTGCAAAAAACAGTTATGACAACTAAAACTGCTTATATCAACAGATTAAATCCCTTAGAGATTCGGCAAAGCTTGGGATTGTCGCAAGAACGCATGAGCTATCTATTGCACATTAGTACAAAAACTTTGGGGCGTTGGGAAAAAAGCGAGACGCTACCCAATGCGGAAGCTAAACAATACTTAGCAAAACTCAAAGAGATAGCGGATTTAGCTCATAGGGTTTATACACCTTCTGGAGTTTACGAGTTTCTGTCAACTCCAATGGCAGTTTTCGGCGGTTATACAGCTTTAGATTTAATTCGCCTTAATCAGCACGAGCGAGTAATTGCCCAATTAGCGGCAGATTATGAAGGGCTTGGTTATTAGTGCTTCAGCCTTTTATTAAATCGTGGTCAGGTTATGGAGTCCGTCACATTCCTGATGGAGATTACGATATTTATGATTTCAGTCGTGCAGGTTTGGCTACAGACAATCGCTGGAATATACAGGGAGATAGTACGCTGTACTTAGCTAGTGAAAAAGATGTAGCTTTAGGAGAATGGTCGCGTCACTTGCAAGTTGAGCGCTCTGTTGGATTAGTTAAGAAGGTAAAAAGAAGGAAAGTTTATCGATTTGAAGTCAAGCTTACTTCTACAATAGATTTATGCGATCGCAATGTTTGGCAAGTTCTATCACTGCAAGATGCTCGTAATTGTTTTCTTAATAAAGACACCGCAAGAGCTATAGCTGGATTTATTCGTCACACAACTCAGGTGGAGGCGATATTTGTACCTTCTGTAGTGTTTTTAGATTGCCCTGATAAGTGGGTGCTGGTAGTTTTTCTGGAGAAGCTGTCTACAAATCCTTATGAGTTTTTGCCTAGTTGCGTTGAGGATGGATATTTTGCAGTAGATTCGTAGGTTTTAGTTTATAAAATCTTCCGTACCAGACTTTACCGACGACTGGGCAATTAATAGGGAACTACAATCAACCCATTTTCTTGAGCAACTTTTCTAATCTCCGTCCTCAAAGTCTTATGGTTTAAAGGCATCACGTCACTAGGGGAACAACTTAAGGCATCTTTAGCTCTTTCATACAAAGCCAGAGATAGGTCTCCATTGTGGGCATTGTGATAAATAATCCCGTCAACTTTGGTGTAGATATTGTAATTATCGTAGAAGTAGCGCGACCAATCTTGGCTTAAATCTCTTTCTGAAACGCCTGAAAGCGCATAAACTGTTCCATTTGCCATTGCTGGAGTTCCACACAAATCGAGCAAACTTAAAGGGCGCTTAAGCTGCACTGATGCAACGCAGTAGTTACCAACTTCTATAGTTCTTTTGTCTCCAAAAACTTCTACTAAACAGCAAGATAATGTAAAACCTGCGTAGTAAATCCCTCGTTTTTCATCAGTTGAGGGCGCATCCCTAGAATATTGTTGATGGTCAAACCTTTCTAGCGGACCATAATAGCGAAACGATAAAGCATTAGTATTGTGTCTTGTAGGATCGAATATCCTCGCAAGACACTCACCTTTGTCGATGGAAGATAAAGCAGGCTCAATAGGTAGTATTTTAGGAGGCGGTGGCGCAATCTCTACCAACTACCAAGCCCCCAAAGCGATCGCTTCTGTAAGAACCTTTGCTTTTTGACCTTGCTTTAGAGCCTCTACAGGAGTGAGACTATTTAAATAAGGATTCGGTGAAGTCAGCCAATTAAGCTTAGTAAATTCTGACCCTCCAAGAGCTTTTAAAACCTCTGGTAAGCCGTCAATTACTCCATCCGCGCCGGACGAGTTGAATTGCCATGAAGGAAACTTCCATACACCATTATCTTTGACGGCTAGGAGTGATTTATTATTGATGCGATCATGAGGAGTTTGGCGAGTTGTACGTAATAACTCTGCGACTTTAGTAGCTGTTAAAGAATCTTTCAGTAACTCCTTTCTTTTATCGAAGGATCTCATTAAAGAAGTTATCTCTAAAACTACGGCTTCTTGATTGCTATACTGTCGCCCCGTAAGTTTGAGTGCCAGCGTTGATTCCTCCTCAGAGACATCTGAGGTATCCAAAACCATGTTTATCGCTTTAACCATAGTTTCAATTTCTAAATCATCAAGCTCTCCGGCTATACCTTTAATTAGCCTTACAAGAGCCTCCATTGCTGCAAGTCGCCGATCAACTTTTCCTTTATCTACAGAAGGTTTTGCTCTAATTCGATCTTTGCGCTCTTTAACTGTCATACTCCAACCTCTTTGTAAGAGATGTGAATATCTTAGCAAAACTGTAAGAGATGTCAAACATCTTTGGAGTTAAAGACACTTTCAAGCTAAGGAATAGAAACTTGGCGTAATAATTTCTCAACTACAGTTTTGGCTTTACGTCCCCCGGATGGAATTAGGCGATGACTTAGTACATGAGGTGCGAGTAATTTAATATCATCGGGAATAGCATAAGTGCGATCGCTCAAAAAAGCCAAAGCCTGAGTTGCTCTTTGTAAGGCGATCGTCCCGCGAGGACTAACACCAAGGGCAATTTCTTCATCTTCTCGCGTCGCCCGAACTAAATCAAGAATATATTGTTGTAAAGAAGTTTCAACTTTAACTTGGCTACATAGTTTGCGTAATTCTTGCACCTCATCCAAACTAATACAAGGTTGTAAATCTTCCACTTTTACACCCGCTTGTAAACGTTGCAACATTTGCAGTTCTTCGTTTTGGCTGGGATAACCCAAAGTTAAGGATAAAATAAACCGATCCATTTGCGCCTCTGGAAGCGGAAATGTACCTTGATATTCAATGGGATTTTGAGTTGCAATCACAAAAAATGGCGTGGGAACTTTGCGAGAAACACCGTCAACGGTTACTTGCTGTTCTTCCATCACTTCTAGCAAAGCCGATTGAGTGCGGGGTGTAGCGCGGTTGATTTCGTCTACTAATAAGATATTTGCAAATACGGGCCCAGGGAGATATTCAAATTCGCCGTTTTTGGGATTCCAAATATTTGTCCCTGTAATATCTGTAGGAAGTAAATCCGGGGTACATTGCAGGCGTTGAAATTTGCCATCTATAGAACGCGCTAAAGACTTTGCAAGTAGGGTTTTTCCTACCCCAGGGACATCTTCTAACAAAGCATGACCGCCACTAAGCAAGGCTACTAAAACTAGGCGTATAGCTTCTGATTTGCCGACAATAGTACGACCGAGATTTTGAGTTAAGGTGTCGAGAAGCTGTCTCACAGTAAGGGTGAAGTCTCCAATGTGGCTTTTGCGCGATCGCAATCTATCTTAATCTGGTTTTTCAAAGCGTCCAAAGACTCAAATTTTTGTTCTGGGCGTAAAAACTGTTCTAGTTCCACCGTCAGGATTTTTCCATACAAATCCCCAGACCAATCTATCAAATATACCTCTACTGATTGATTTGCCCCATTTACTGTCGGACGATTGCCAATATTCATTACTCCAGCAATCGGTAATTTATCCTCAGCAATGTAAACTTTGACAGCATAAACACCGTTGCTAGGTAAAAACTTCTCCATTGGTAGGTCAATATTTGCCGTCGGGAAACCGATAGTTCTACCTAACTGTTTGCCTTTAACTACTGTACCAACTAGACTATAAGCCCGTCCTAAGAGGAGTTTGGCGCGATTTAAGTTTCCTTGTTCTAAAGCTTGACGAATGGCAGAACTACTAATTCTTTCGCCTTCACAATTATGTAAAGGTACAATTGTTGTCGGGATGTTATAGTTTGAGGCGATCGCTTTTAAATCTGTAACAGTACCCGTACGTCCTTTACCAAAGCAAAAATCTTGTCCGACGCTGATAGAGTGCGATCGCAATTGTTGTACTAAAATCTTTTCAACAAACTCTTGCGGACTTAAGCAAGCGAGTTCGCGATCAAAAGGCAACAATACTAATTGTTCTACTCCTAATCTCTCTAACTGTTCCACCTTCTCACTTTGAGGAGTTAGCAAACTGCGACGTTTTCCGGTAAAAAACTCTTGAGGATGGGGATTAAAAGTTACAACCGTAGCAATTCCCCCCGGATTTTTTAAGACAGGTTGAATTACCTGCTGATGCCCGCGATGTACGCCGTCAAAATTCCCCAGGGCAACAGCAGTAGGTTTTAAAGCTTTAATTAGAGAAGAAGTAACCCACACCTTTACATCTTGCCATAAATAAAGAAATGTAACGACAATTATTGACAAGGAAAATCAAATTTCTTGCTTGCCAGTTGCTTTAAACCAGAAACATAAGTCAGGTTATATTGCAAGGGCGTAATAGTAATATAGTTATTGGCAATCGCCTCGACATCTGTAGGCACATCCATAGGTAAATTTAACCCCGGTTCAGCTTCCACTTCTTCTAAAAGTTCGCCAGCTAACCAATAGTAAGTTTTACCACGAGGATCGACACGCTTTTCAAATACATCAATATAGCGGCGAATCCCCTGACGAGTAATTAAAACTCCAGTAATTTCCGATGCAGGTATAGCGGGAACATTGACATTAAGTAGCATTGAACCTAAAGGAGAAGTTTCTAGTTGTTTTAGCAAACTAACGGCAAAATCCGCCGCAGACTGAAACTGTTGGCTACTGAAGCTAGTAAGACTAATTGCAATGCTAGGAATTCCCTCGATTGTACCTTCCATTGCTGCCGATACCGTACCAGAATAGAGAACATCTGTACCTAAATTGCTACCTTGATTGATGCCCGAAACGACAAAATCCGGGGGACTATCCAGCAATGCCCATAGCGCCAGCTTAACGCAATCTGAAGGAGTACCAGAACAAGCCCAAGCTTTGATATTGGGGTGAAAAATCCCCGTTACAATGTCCGCGCGGATGGGTTGATGCAAAGTTAAACCGTGTCCTGTCGCCGATCGCTCTCTGTCGGGACAAACTACAGTAACATCATGATTGGCAGCAGCTAAAGTATTGGCTAAACTACGAATTCCTGGGGCAAAAATACCGTCATCGTTACTAATTAACAGTTTCATTTAGAGTAAAAATTATAAGACTATGAGCAATTTAGAAGCACAGTTAGAAACACTACGACAAACAGCCAAAAGTGCGATTTCTACTGCCGATACTTTAGAACGAATCGAAGAACTTAGATTAGTTTACCTTGGGAAGAAAGGGGAACTATCGTTAGTATTGCGGGAAATGGGTAAGTTAAGCGCTGAAGAACGCCCCGTAGTAGGTGCGATCGCAAATACTGTTAAAGAAGCGGTGCAAAAGGATTTAGAACAGCGCCGAAACGAGTTACAAGCCGATTTAATTGCAGCGCAATTAGCCGCAGAAACAATAGATGTAACAATGCCAGCCGTTTACAGCCCTCTAGGGCGCGTTCATCCCCTAAACAGTACAATCGACCGCGTACTCGATATATTCGTAGGCATGGGTTATACAGTAGCCGATGGGCCAGAAATGGAGACGGACTACTACAACTTTGAAGCGTTAAATTTCTTACCCGATCACCCAGCGCGGGATATGCAAGATACTTTGTATTTGCCCGATGGTAATTTATTGCGAACTCACACTTCAAACGTTCAAGTTCGCTACATGGAAGATAACGATCCGCCGATGAGAATTGCTGTACCGGGAAAATGCTACAGGCGCGATACCGTAGATGCGAGTCACGCAGCAGTATTCCATCAAATTGAAATTTTAGCAATCGATGAAGGGCTAACTTTTACTGACCTAAAAGGGACAGTTAAAGAGTTTTTGCAACAAATGTTTGGAGATGTACCGATTCGGTTTCGGGCGAGTTATTTCCCCTTTACTGAACCTTCGGCGGAGGTAGATATGGAGTGGAACGGGCGATGGTTAGAAGTAATGGGTTGCGGAATGGTCGATCCAAACGTACTTAAAGCTGTAGGTTACGATCCTGAAGTGTATACCGGATTTGCTGCGGGTATGGGTGTCGAACGCTTGACAATGGTATTGCACCAAATTGATGATATTCGCCGCTTTTATGCCAGCGATTTGCGCTTTTTGCAACAATTTTAAAGGCAATTCTAGCGGCAATTATCGCAGTGTCCGCAGTGCATATTTAATGCCTCAGTTGTAAAACCAAAGGCGTTTAACAGATATTGCCAACGACATTGTTTAGTTGTCAGATATTTAACCATTTGTTGAATGGCGGGAAATTGCACAGGAGGCTGAATTTTTACGGGTGGATGGATTTGGTAATGAAATGGATCTAAAAAGTCTAATTGATTAGCACTAGAAAGTAGAGATAGCGCGATCGCATTTTCTGAATTAACTTCTCCTTGAATGGGTATTTTTTGGGCAAGTTTTTGGGCGCTGGAATAGTGCGATCGCATTTTTTCGATAAAAAACCTCTGTCTTTGCTTATCCTCTGGATCTAGCCACCCTGTAGGTTCGCTAATCAGCATTAAAGCGATACTATCTTCCCCATCTCGTCCCGCGCGTCCAATTTCCTGCACGTACTCCGATAGCAACAAGGGTGCGTGAAAATGCACCACCCAACGGACGTGAGGCTGATTTATTCCCATCCCAAAGGCTGAAGTACAAACAACGAAAGGTATTTTGCTACTTAGCCAGCTATTTTCGATTTCTCTACGTTCTTCGGGACTTAAACCTGCATGATAAGCGGCGGTTTTATAACCTAAATTAGTCAACCATTCGGCTAATTTTTCGCTATCTCGGCGGGTTCGCACATATATTAAGCCTGTTTGTTCTGGTTTACCTCTAATAACATCTAATAGCTGTTGTTTGCGTCCTTTGGGAGTCCAAGCTATTTGTACTTTTAGGTGGAGATTTTGCCTATAAGGATTTTGTTTAAAGGTTGTGGGTTTTTGGAGTTGTAAGACTTGGGTAATAGTTTTCTGGGCTTCAATATCGGCGGTGGCTGTAAAAGCTGCGATCGCAATTTTTGTTCCTTGAGGCTTACACTTTAATAAAGCTGGTCGTACTGTCCCCAAACGCCTGTAAGTTGGTCTAAAAGTATCTCCCCACTGCACTAAACAATGTGCCTCATCAAGAATTATGCCGTTAATTTGTAATTGTGGATGGCATAATTTCTCCCATACTTTCGGACTGAGTAATGTTTCCGGGGATAAGTAAAGTAATCTTAGCTGTTGCCTATCTAATAGTTGTAAAGTTTGCCATTTTTGTTGGCTTGGTAATTCGCTGTGTAATAAAGCTGCGGGTAAATTGCGAGCGCGTAATTCTTTTACTTGATTTTCCATCAATGCAACTAACGGAGAAATTACTAGAGTTAATCCCGTTTGCATTAAGGCGGGAAGCTGAAAGCAAATTGATTTACCTCCGCCTGTAGGCATTATTACCAAAGCATCTTGCTTGGATAGGAGACTACTAATAACTTCTTCTTGAGGCGGGCGAAAGTCATCATAGCCCCAGATTTCTTTTAATGCAGTATGAGCTTCTTTCCAAAATATTTTTTCAGTATAATTCATAACAATACGTATATTATTGACAGATTATTGTGTGTATATTTTATACAAAATACATTTTTTAAACTACAGAAATTAATTAGTATGATGAATTATGTATATTTTTTAATAGTGAGCATTCCCAAGGCGATGCTTGAAATTTTTTGTTTATTATCGTAGTTAAAGGTTTAACTCAACTGAAAGGTGTGTTTATGGGACTTAACTTTAATTTGTTCTCTATATCTGGGTTTGAAGCTAATATTCTTTCGGTAACATACAAACACGCAAACAAAACTTTTTTATGGCTACTGTTAAAACCCTGGTATGTATTTGCTATCGTTACTACTATTACTGCATTATCTAACACAGAGACATTCCCAGCGCACAACTCACTCCAGGCGCTCAAAAGTTTGTTCGGAGGTCAAATACTAGGTTTTGTGTTTGAATTTAAAAATATTATTACTGGATTATTAGCCCTATTGTTTTTCGTTGCAGGAGTTAGGTTCACTAATAGATTAATTGAAAATTATGATTATCATAATGGTCTACCATTACCTATTTATTTTTTATCGCAACTAAGAGAATAATATTCAGATGATCCTTGGTCTTTAAGAGAGTTTCGACTTCTTGAACTTTACATTTATCCCTCTGCGCTTTATATCAACTACCTAATAATAGCTACACCAAACTTCCCAAAATTGTACCAAATGATTACAAGTGAACAACCTATGACAGTTCTTGCAATTGGCTTTCCATTGTTGTTATTAATCATGAGTGTGTTTATATACACAGCTAAAAAAATTGAGCGTTTCTTACTTTTAGATCTGTAAAGTTAAACAAGTTGAGTAACTATTACAATAAGTTACTATAAAAATTTTTTATAGTAGAGACAGCTAATTAATAGCAGATAGATAATTTCGCAATAGTATTCGTGCAGAGAAATCTAAATAACTATTTAGTCGCTACTACAGCTAAGTTCCAAGCAAAACGTTTCATCAAAGGAAACTTTTTCAAAATTACGTCCAATTTTTCTAGACGCTGATATTGCGATCGCAATCTAGCTTGTTCGATAATAATTTTCTTCCAATACCGTTCTTCATTAGGATTTACTTTCTCGATTAGATAGAATTGCAGGAAAATCCACAAGGTTGCTAACCAAAAGGTATCGCAAGTAGTTTGAGTAAACTTTGATTCTACAAACTTAACTATATTAATATCCAACGGTGTCTCGTCTTCAGTTCTAACAGAAGTAGCCATGCGACGATAGACATTGATAATCGGATTATGCTTCAAAGGTTCCCAAAAACAAGCCTTTCCACCCGGCTTTAGGACACGGTGCATTTCTTTAATTACAGCTTTAGGATCGGGCAAATGATGCAGCAAATTGGCAGCATAAACGATATCAAAGGTGTTGTCAGGACAATCGAGAGCGATCGCATTCATAGTTCTACCTTCGATCTCGACACTGTTAGTCGCCGCTAATTGCATAGCAACTTCTACCATCCCCGGCGAATAGTCAGAAGCAACACATAGCGCTCCTTTTTTGGCAAAATAGACGCTATTTTCTCCCGCACCGCAACCTAAATCTAATAATTTCTTGCCGCGAACATCCCCCAGATGGCTTAATATAAAGCGATTTTCGGGGGCTGTACAAGCCTCAAAGTAATCTTTAACGTTAATTCCGTCTACATCAATTGTGGCTGCCCACTGGTCGTGAAATTGCCTTTCTTTTGCAAATACATCATCACCCATATTTTTATATTCGTTTGATAATCTGAGTAATGTAGACGCACTGAAATTAATTAAAATATTCCCCCCCCCTTTTTAAGGGGGGTTAGGGGGGATCTCTTATACTTCCTGTGCCATTTGACTGCGTTTTTCTTGTTTCAATGAGCCATACAATCTATTTAAGGCGTTTACATAAGCCTGAGCAGAGGCGACAATAATATCTGTATTGGCTGCATGACCAGAAAATACCCGATCTTCGTAGCGTAACCGAATTGTAACTTCCCCAATTGCATCAATTCCCGCCGTCACTGATTGCACCGAAAACTCAATTAATTCATTGGGGACATTAATTACCCGATTAATTGCCTTGTATACCGCATCTACTGGCCCCGTACCGATCGCAGCATCAGTTAATTCTTTGCCTTCAGGAGTACGCAATGTTACTGTAGCCGTAGGTGTAGAGCGATCGCCGCAGGAAACCTGTACAAGTTCCACTCGGAACATTTCGGGACTTGATTGGATTTCGTCGTTAGCGATCGCTTCTAAATCCCAATCAGAAATATCTTTTTTCTTATCTGCTAAATCTTTAAACTTCAAAAAGGCTTTATTTAGCTCATCTTCTGGCAAATCAAAGCCCAATTCTTTTAGTCTAGTCCGAAAAGCATTGCGCCCGGAATGTTTGCCTAAAACAATTTGATTATTGGTAAGCCCAATCGATTCCGCATCCATAATCTCATAGGTGAGCTTATTTTTGAGAATGCCGTCTTGGTGAATCCCCGATTCGTGAGCAAAAGCATTTGCACCAACAATCGCTTTATTTGGCTGTACTAGCATTCCCGTCAAAGTCGAAACTAGGCGAGAAGTTTTATAAATTTGGCGAGTGTCGATATTTGTAAGTGGCGCTTCTGATTCGGCGCTTCTACCCACAAAAGGGTTAAAATACTGCCTTCGCACGTGCAACGCCATCACAACTTCCTCTAAGGCTGTATTTCCGGCACGTTCGCCAATGCCATTAATCGCGCATTCTAGTTGTCTTGCACCATTTTTCACAGCTTCTAGGAAATTAGCAACCCCTAAGCCAATGTCATTATGTCCGTGAACGGAAATAATTGCTTGATCGATATTTGGGACATTTTCTTTAATCCCTTTAATTAACGCGCCAAATTCGCTAGGAGTTGTATAGCCTACCGTATCTGGAATATTAACCGTTGTTGCCCCCGCCGCGATCGCTCTTTCTAATACTTGATACAAATATTCTGGATCAGTGCGCGTAGCGTCCATTGTCGAAAACTCCACGTCATCCATGAAGGATTTAGCGTAAGCTACCATTTCCCCAGCAATTTCCAACACCTCAGCTTTAGTTTTTTTCAACTGATACTCTAAATGAATATCGGAGGTAGAAATAAATGTATGTATTCTGCCTTTTGCGGCTGGTTTTAAGGATTCGGCGGCGGCTTTGATGTCGTTTTTGATTGCTCTTGCTAGAGAACAAATCACTGGGCCATTTTCTGTACCTACAGCTTCAGCAACTTTTTTTACCGCCTCAAAGTCTCCTGGACTTGCGTAAGCAAACCCGGCTTCAATTACATCTACTCCTAACCTCGCTAGTTGCTTGGCAATTAATAGCTTCTCGTCTACATTTAGCGTTGCTCCGGGACATTGTTCGCCATCACGCAATGTCGTATCAAAAATAATTATTTTGTCTTGTTCTTGGCTCATTTGTTCGTACTCTCCTTAAGTTTATATTTTAGTTTTTATTTATAAGTCTAGCTTTTCAATATATTCTCGAATATCGTTCAAATCTATATATCTATCCGTAACGTTACGCAACTCCCTAGCAATCATCCCCTCCGTTGATACAACTGTTATATGCGTACTTTTCGATCTTAATAGTTCAATTGCTCTTTCAAAATCACCGTCTCCGCTAAATAATACTACTCGGTCATATTGTTCTACAGTATTAAACATATCTATGACTATCTCTATATCTAAGTTTGCTTTTTGCGAGTATCTCCCCGATGTATCGTCGTAATATTCTTTAAGTATTTTTGTTCTTACTGTATAGCCTAAACTAATTAAAGCGTCTCTAAAACCTCGTTGATCTTGAGCATCTTTTAATCCGGTATACCAAAAAGCATTAATTAATTCTGTATTGAGTTTTTCTTTTCTTAAATATTCTAATACTCGCCTCGGATCGAAAAACCACCCATTTTTTTGTTGAGCATAAAACATATTGTTGCCGTCTACAAAAATAGACAGCCGATTCATTAAACACGACATAAAAAATACACCTAATAATTTTTTTTAAACTTAAGTTGAGTAACAGGTTATAGCAACATTAGAGACGGAGAATTTTTATAAAAGTCCCCGTCTATTTTTAATTAATTGTTTAATAAAAATATATCTATATTGCCTAATCCTGAAACAATAAAAATAAGTTTAATTGATAAGTTATGTTAAGTAAGAGCATAATATAGTTATTACTTTATCTAAAATTTACCAATAAATTGACTAAATTTACAGGTTTTGGCAACTTTTAACGATCCTCCCCGATCTTGGTATAGACGTTAAAGGCAAGGAAATCAAGCATTTTGCCATAAATTAACATCTAGTAAGAATCAATAGGCGTTTTATTTACCAACTAATAAGTAGCTGCACCAATCGCTCCAGCTACCAACATAAAGGGCAGAAGTATCAATTCCTGCTAAATGTAAAGACAATAAATTAACGCAAGCAGTAACCCCAGAACCACAATAGACAATAATTTCCTGCCCTTGTAGTTGTTGCCAATGTTGAAGCTCTTGAGGAGAATACAAGTATCCATCGGTACTAGAAACATCTTGCCAAGGATAATTAACCGCTCCTGGAATATGCCCAGCAATCGGATCGATAGGTTCACTTTCGCCGAGATAGCGGGGAATTTCTCTGGAATCAACTAGCACTACTCCGGGCAAATCCTTACGGGCTTTAACGTCGGCGATATCTACTCGAAGTGATGGTTGCAAGTAACAAGTAAATTGTTTGGGTGTCTTTGGACTAATAGCGTCTGTAACGGGCAATTTCAGGCGTTGCCAAGCTTTAAACCCTCCATCTAGTACGGCAACGCGATCGTGTCCCAAATAGCGTAGCAGCCACCACAAACGGGCAGCAAAAGCAAAACGCGAATCGTCGTAAGCGACAACCAAAGTTTGAGCATCTATACCCATTGTTGATAACTTTTGGGCAAAAACATCAAAATCCGGGAGAGGATGCCTCCCGCCATGTTGCTGCACGGGGCTAGAAAGGTCTTTGTTGAGGTCAAAATAACTAGCGCCCGGAATGTGGCTAATGTTGTACTGTTGCTGCCCTAATTCCGAATCTGCTAGGGAAAAACGACAATCAGCGATCGCAATATGCGCCTCCCCAATATGTTCATAAAGCCAATCAGCAGATACTACGGTTGGTGTACTCATAATAGTTGGTATGACTTGCGACTTATTTTTACCACAATTGACCGCCGATAACTCCTACACTTTCTATTGCCAAGAATTTGGAGAGACTTTTCATAGCCAACAGGGAGCAAAAACAGAAGCTGAACACAAGTTTGTTGCGCCAACTAGATTAAACATCAAAGCGCATCAACCAGTAGTTAGGATATTAGATATTTGTTATGGGTTAGGATACAACACGGCGGCGGCTTTAGCTACAATTTGGGCTGTTAATCCCGATTGTTTGGTAGAAGTCATTGCCTTAGAATCTAATGCTGATATCCCCAATAGTGCGATTAATCATAATTTACTCGATAGTTGGGAGCCAAATATTCGCCAAGTTTTAACGCTCTTGGCTAGTAATCATCAAGTAAAAACAGCGCAATGTCAGGGAACTTTACTATTAGGTGACGCTAGACAAACAATTAAACTAATTTCCTCTAGCTTTACCGCCGATGCAATTTTTCTAGATCCCTTCTCACCACCCAAATGTCCGCAATTATGGACTGTAGAATTTATTAACTTAGTGGCTAAGTGTTTAAACGATGAGGGGATACTCGCAACTTATTCGGCGGCGGCGGCGGTGAGAACCGCATTGCAAGCGGCGGGGCTGTATATTGGCAATACAATTTCCCTTGGGAGGCGATCGCCTAGTACCATCGCAACTAAGTATAAGTTACCTCCCTTATCTACCATCGGGCAAGAACATTTACTTACTCGTGCCGCAATTCCCTACCGCGATCCAACTTTACAGGACGATACAGAGGTAATTTTGCACAGAAGGCAACAAGAACAACAAACTAGCCTTTTAGAACCTACCGCCCGTTGGCATCGGCGTACTCGCAGAAGCTTTAAAAAAGATCCGTAAAATAACTGATTACTAGCTAAATCGATTATCGATACTATAAATATACCAACTCAATAAATCTTAGATTTCTGCGCTTAATTAGTATATTTTTAAGTGGCGATCACTAAATTTTACCAATTCTTTAAGCGTGCCTAAGACTCTAAGTTTAAAGTTTAGCTGCTAACTTATTTGATATTTATCTCTAAAAAATGTACTAACATATACAGAAATTTTATTGAAGAGCAAAGAAAAGACTGCCGCGTTTATACTTAATAATAATAAGATAATTTTTTGGTAAAATTAATTATTTTTAAGATAATTAAATTTAATTAGCAATTTGTAAACACCTACCTGTGTAGATTGGATTGGTAAGGCAATGGTTTCTACTTTCAAAACAAAAAAAACATTAGCACCGGATATTGATTTAGCTCCAGCCAAAATCTTAGTAGTTGACGACTATCCAGCTAATCGAATGACAGCAATGGCACTTTTGTCTTTAGAAGGCTACGAAGTTTTTGATGCTGAAAGTGGGGCGATCGCTCTGGAAAAGGTCATAAAAATTCAGCCAGACTTGATATTGCTAGATGTGATGATGCCAGAAATGGACGGGTTTGAAGTATGTCAGCAACTCAAACAAGACGAACAAACTAGGCTAATTCCAGTAATTTTTATCACCGCATTAAACGATAAACAGTCAAGAATTCGCGGGATAGAAGCTGGGGGAGATGACTTTTTAACTAAACCCTTCGATCGCCCCGAACTATCGGCGCGGGTCAAATCCTTAGTGCGACAAAAGCGACTCAACGAAGACTTGGATCACACCGAACAAGTTTTATTTTCTATAGCCAGAGCCGTAGAAAGCCGCGATCCTAATACGGGAGATCACTGCGAACGCTTGGTAGGCTTGGGAGAAACTTTTGGACAATTTTTAAATTTGTCCCGCCCCCAAATGCGAAATTTACAATGGGGAGGTTACTTGCACGATATTGGTAAAGTTGGCATTCCTGACGCTGTACTGCTTAAGCAAGGAAAGCTAACTCCCGAAGAATGGGAGATTATGCAGCAGCACGTTATCATTGGCGAGAAAATTTGTCAGCCGTTACGAACAATGCACGGAGTAATCCCAATTATTCGTCATCATCACGAGCGTTGGAATGGTACAGGCTACCCCTATGGATTGCTAGAGGATGAAATTCCTTATTTAGCTCAAGTATTTCAGATGATTGATATTTACGACGCGCTCTCCAGCGATCGCCCTTACAAACGCGCCTTCACGCCCAAAGAAGCCTTAGAAATCCTCGCTCAAGAGAGAGATTTGGGATGGCGTAGCCCTAAATTAGTAGAGCAGTTTACAAAATTTATTCACACCCAACAATCAACTTAAAGACTCAATAATTGCCATGGGCGTTCGGCACTCAGCTATTATCTAAACTGACACCTGATAGCTAATACTTAAGAATGGTAGCAGTAGCAATTTTAGCGGCGGGACGCGGAACTCGAATGAAATCCAAATTACCTAAAGTTTTACACTCTTTGGGTGGGCAGAGTTTGGTCGAAAGAGTATTGGATAGTTTGCAGACCATTTCTCCGCAACGACGGATGATAATTGTGGGTTATCAAGCCCAAGAAGTAAAAACAGTTTTGCAGGAAAAACCCACCTCTCACCTTTTCCCAGAGTTGGAGTTTATCGAGCAGACAAAACAATTAGGTACAGGTCATGCTATTCAACAGGTAATTCCTCATTTAGAAGGGTTCATGGGGGATTTGCTGGTTTTAAATGGCGATGTACCACTTTTAAGACCTCAAACTATTAAACAGTTGTTAGAGGCTCATCAAGAGCATCAAAACGCCGCGACAATTCTTACCGCCCAATTGCCCAATCCTCAAGGCTACGGACGGGTATTTTGCAATGAACAAAATATCATTAAAGAAATTGTTGAAGATCGAGACTGTACCGCCGCCCAAAAACAAAATCGTCGCATTAATGCTGGAGTTTATTGTTTTAACTGGTCAAAATTGATGGAAGTGTTGCCGCACTTGCAAGCAAATAACGATCAGCAAGAATATTACTTGACTGATGCTGTAAATCAGTTAGAGCAAGTAATGGCGGTGGATGTGGCAGATTATCAAGAAATGCTCGGTATCAACGATCGCGAACAACTAGCCGCCGCCTACGAGATTTTGCAAGAACGAGTGAAATCAAAATGGATGAAGGCAGGGGTGACAATGGTAGATCCCCAAAGCATTACGATTGATGACACTGTAAAATTGCACGCTGACGTAATTATTGAACCGCAAACTCATTTGCGGGGTAATACAGAAATTAAGTCTGGCTGTAAAATTGGACCTGGAAGTTTAATTGAAAATAGTCTAATTAGTGAAAATGTAACCGTTTTGTATTCGGTAGTTGTCAATAGTATTGTTAATGCTGATAGTCAAATTGGCCCCTATACTCATTTGCGTACCGAAGTTGAAGTTGGTGCTGGCTGCCGATTAGGAAATTTTGTAGAATTGAAAAAAACAAAATTAGGAAATCGCACTAATGTCGCTCATTTGTCTTATTTGGGCGATGCCACTGTAGGAGAGAAAGTTAATATCGGTGCGGGGACAATTACTGCTAACTATGATGGCGTAAACAAGCACCCGACTAAAATAGGAAATCGCACTAAAACAGGGGTAAATAGCGTTTTAGTCGCACCATTAAATATTGGCTCTGATGCTTATATTGCCGCAGGTTCCACTGTTACCGAAGATGTACCGGATGATTGCTTAGTTATCGGGCGCAGTCGGCAGGTAATTAAACCTGGTTGGCGGTTGAAAAAAAAGCTTGATGACGCAGAAGTTTAGAGAACAAAGGATGGAGTTATGCTTCATCCTTCAACGCAACCTGTAAGCGTCCCTTCATCGTCCAAAGTATCGCCAATTTTTTCGCCATCGTGGAAAGCAGCTAGTAATACTTCACTGGTTTTTCCCCAAGCGATCGCTCCTGTCCTGTCTAGAGCGATCGCCCCTAAATCTCTTTGATTTTTGTGGGCTTCAGCAAAAGTACGCTTCATCGCCTCGTGTAAAGAAAACCCATCAGTGACGCGCACGACAATTCGGGCGGCTAAACATTCATCGATGATATCTTCACCGATTCCCGTACAGCTAACGGCGGCGTGCATGGTGGCGTAATTTCCCGCAGGCATTGCCGAATCGCTTACTCTACCTATACGTTCAAACCCTTTACCCCCTGTTGATGTGCCTACTGCCAAATTTCCCTGGCTGTCGAGGACGACAACGCCAATTGTACCGCGTCCGGCATTTTCGACTAATTCTGGTTCGGCGACTACTCCTGCCATCGTTTTCACAAAATTTTCTTGGCGCTCCCGCATCCATTCTTCTAGGCGTAGTTCGGTGAGAGGATTGTAGAGGGGTATTTGTAATTCCCTGAGCAATTCGGCGGAGCCATAATCAGATAAAACGCGATCAGGAGAATTTTGTAAGTAGGACGCTAAATCAATGGGGTGTTGTACCCTTGATACATTAATAGCACCGCTAAAGCGCTGACTTGTTCCATCCATTAAGGCGGCGCTCATGCGGATTTGTCCATCAGATTGCAGTACCGAACCCGTCCCGGCATTGAAGCGGGGATCGTCTTCTAATAACCGACAACCCAACACCACTGCATCGCTGGCTTTTGCTCCCGACTTCAACAGGGCATACACTTGTTCGATAACTTGGTTAAGGCTGCGTCTAACAGATTCTACTCCGCCTTTTCCTTTTAATGAACTCCCCGCCCCACCATGAATAATTAACTTAGGCTGCACCTTTGAACTCCAGACGTTTGCTTGCAAGTATACTAAATTGCGCTCTTACTGCGAAGTGCTTTTACGACGGCGACAGCGTTCCGAGCAGTATTTCACATCATCCCAGCAATCAGCCCATTTTTTGCGCCAAGTAAAAGGACGCTGACATACAGGACAAATTTTTGTCGGTAAATCAGATTTAGAGTAGGGCATAGCAATTTTAATCATACATCTTCTTTAATTTTACAAATGTTTACGAAAGCACAGAAACTAGCATCGGTACGAATTGTTTTAGTAGAACCTGCGGGCGATCGCAATATCGGCGCGATTTCTAGAGTAATGAAAAATTTTGGTTTACAGCACCTAGTTTTAGTCAATCCACAGTGCGATCCCCAGTCGGAAGAAGCGCGACGTGCGGCGGTTCACGCGGGAGAAGTTTTAGCAGCACAGCAGGTAGTACCAACGCTAAAAGATGCTTTACAGGGGTGCGTACGGGCGATCGCTACTACAGCGCGCGATCGCGAGAAATCGCCTCTTGAACACCCCCATACAGCTTTACCCTGGCTACTAGAAACACCTCTTGAGCAACCCTCCGCCCTAATTTTTGGCCCTGAATGTAGAGGATTGAGCAATCAAGAATTAAACTATGCTCAACGCTTTGTTCGCATTCCCTCTAACCCCGATTATTCGTCGCTTAACTTGGCGCAGGCTGTGGCTGTTTGCTGTTACGAACTAACACAATCGGTAGACTTTTCAACGGGCGATCGCCCCCTACCCCTCGACTATGCTGCAATTGATGAATTAGAAGGCTATTACCAGCACTTGCAAGCAGTTTTGCTTACCATTGGCTATGTTTATCCTCACACCGCCGCTAGTCGGATGGAGAAATTTCGCCAAATTTTTAACCGCGCTCATCTTGACAAAGCCGAACTAAGTATGCTAAGGGGTATCTTAACTCAAATGCAGTGGGCATTACAGAAAAAGGCTGAAAGCTTAGAAGATAAGTTATAAGTTTGGCAGTGCTAAAACTTTTTATCAGCAGATCGCCGCATCAGGGTTTTTAGATGGTAATAACATTTAGTAGTTTGTGGCTCTAGCTTGTGCTACTAATTGAGCATTTAAAGTTAAGCATCAAGTATTTTTTAAAGATTTATTGTCAATTATTAGGTGTGAGGAGTTAGGCGTGGAACAGCCGTCAGTAAAAAACAAATCGCTGGGATCGCAATTTAATGCTTATTTTTTCAGAAATGAAGGGAGTAAAACCGCCCAAAGTATCAGTCAAGATATTAAAATTCTTTATAAGAATGAAAATTTGCAGCTAACAGCCGCAAGGGATACCTCAAATCCTAAAGTAGAGCTAGGTAGGCAAACTAAGGTTGAAAGAGCAGCAATGAAGGGCAAATCGCGATCACGTCCAGTACATTTACCAGCAAAAGCGGCGCTCAATAACCAACGGGCAAATCCATCGCCGCCAACTACCACACAGAAAAAAGTAGCACCACCGCCAGCAACTAAACGTCCCGTAAAGCGCAAGAAACCTCCGGGATTAGTAGTGTATGCTTTGCGCCTACTAATTTTTGGCATGGGAACTTGGGTACTTGCTGGGACTTTGTTATCAGCGCTAAATCCGGCAACTCGGATGAATCAACAAGCAAAAGAAAAGAGCGCTCGACCTATTGCTAAAGCAGAGCCGATTGTAGCCCTACCTCCAGCAATCAAGCTAAATCAAGAAATTATCCCTTTAAAAACTGCTGTACAGCAATTAGGAGCGAAGAATAAGGGACTAACACCGGGAGCTTTCTTTATCGATCTCGATACCCATAATTATCTAGATTGGAATGGATCGCTACCTTTTGCCGCCGCTAGTACGATCAAAGTTCCTGTACTCGTAGCATTTTTTCAAGATGTAGATGCGGGGAAAATTCGTTTAGATGAAAAGCTTACCCTGCAAAAAAAGCTAATTGGTAGCGGTTCTGGGGGAATGCAGTATCAACCGCTAGGTACAAAGTTTACCGCTTTGAACACGGCAACCCAAATGATTGTCATTAGCGATAATACTGCTACAAATATGCTAATTGACCGAATGGGCGGGATCGCTAAGTTAAATGAACGCTTCCAATCTTGGGGTTTAGTATCGACAAAAATTAATAACCCATTGCCCGATTTGACCGGGACAAATATCACCACCCCCAAGGATATGGGGGAATTAATGAGTTTGGTAGATCGGGGGGAATTAATGTCTTTAAGATCCCGCGATCGCCTGTTAGAAATTATGCGCCGTACCAAAACAAGAACTTTACTCCCCCCAGGGTTAGGAGAGGGAGCAATTATCGCTCACAAAACTGGCGATATTGGCTCAATGGTAGGAGATGTAGGTTTAGTAGATATGCCTAATGGCAAGCGCTATATTGCGGTAGCAATGGTCAAGCGCCCCCATAATGATAGTCGCGCTCAAGAATTAATCCGCCAAATTTCTCGCACTACTTACCAACATTTTACAAAACCCCCCGCACTCCAAGTAACGCCTAGCCCCACACCATTTATTATTACTAGCCCCCAAGCCGTAGAGGAGGGTCAAAGCCCTAGGTAAGCGACAGTGCAGCCTCACGGATTGCTTTTTGACTGTCTATAGTTGCCCAGATAGTTTGCAACAACTCATTTAAGCCTTGATGACTGACGGCGGAAATTAGAAATATAGTGCCTTCACTAAAATCTCTAAGCTGTCGGATAATTTCTTCAGTAGTTTCTTCATCTACAGCATCGGCTTTGTTAATTGCCACAATTTGTGGGCGATCGCTCAATCCTCGTCCGTAAGCTTGTAATTCTGCTTGAATTATTTGATAGTCGGCGATGGGATCAGGTGCTGTACCATCAACTAAGTGCAGTAGTACGCGGGTGCGCTCGATATGGCGCAAAAAATCGTGACCTAAACCTGCTCCTTGATGAGCGCCGGAAATCAAACCAGGAATATCGGCAAATACTGTACCGTCTCCTGTAGGCTTGCGGACTACTCCCAAATTCGGCACTAAGGTAGTAAACGGATAATCAGCTATTTTCGGTCGGGCGGAAGACAAAGCCGAAATTAAAGTTGATTTACCCGCATTAGGTAAGCCAATAATTCCCACCTCAGCTAAAAGCTTCAACTCTAAATTTAGCAGCCTAGTTTCTCCGGGTAATCCTGGCAAAGCGTATTCTGGGGCGCGGTTGCTATTGCTCAAAAAGTGCTTATTTCCCAAGCCTCCTTTACCACCCTTGGCAACTTGGAGAGTTTGATCTTTTTCGGTTAAGTCGCCAATTAATTCCCCCGTTTCCGCATCATAAATAATCGTCCCACAAGGAACTTCAACTACTAGATCCTCTCCCGAAGCCCCCGTACAATTATTTGTTCCACCGCGATCGCCATCTTCGGCTTTAAAACGATGTCTGTATCGGAAGTCCAGCAAAGTTTGCAAGTTTTCTACGCTTTTAAAAATTACCGAACCACCACCACCGCCTTTACCTCCTGATGGGCCTCCGGCGGGGACGTACTTTTCTCTGCGGAAGCAGACCATGCCGTCGCCGCCCTTTCCTGATTCAACTTCTATTTCGGCTCGATCGATAAATTGCATAATGTTTTAGCTGTTAGCTACTAGGTAGATAGGCGTGAAATTTGTAGAACGCAGTTAATATCTGTTTCTACTACCTTTTCTCCTAAGCTCTTGTTATTCCATGCTAATGCTTAAACGCTAACAATAATTTGAGACATCTTCTTGACATTCATCCGCTAGGTACGATAAGGCACGAAAGCGTAAACCTACCAGTTGCTCGTAAACCGGGTTAATTTTGCACATCGCCGGAATGTGAACAATTTTGCGTCCAAACAACTTAACATCTCGCTCGAAGGGACATTGGGCGGGGATCATTTTGCACAAAAACCTGGCAACTTTAGGATCGTGAATTTTTAGCTCGTCTAACCAGTTGCGGACAGGGCGCAAGGCATGGCTATCAATCTGGGTAAATAAATAATAGTTGGGGATCATGCCTTCTTTTTCTTCTTTTTGGTCATAAAGGGTAGTTCGCAAGCTGTTTAGAGCTGTTTCTGATAGCCCTAAAGCTTGGCAAAATTCGTGTAAAACATTAGCTTCGCTGACAGAATAAACTCCATCGGCGATCGCTACCATTACGGCGGTGCGTAAAAAATTCTCGGCGGCGGCGCTGTCGTCGCTCTTAAAAGCCGCCGCAAGTTCGGTGGGTGTAATCGGCTCTATTGCTTCCCATTGGCTGCTATCGCCCTTTAGCGCCAAAGCTGCAATTAATTTTTGTTCATCATCATCAAAGTTGCCGTCTGCCCAAGCAATTGTTAACAGTCCGCGCAGCCAAGCTGAGATTTGTTCGTCGGTACAGGGAGTCATCACACTGGTCACATCGCACGGTTTTACAATTCGACGCATTGATTCTAACTCTAGTTTCATCATTACTGACGTAAACTACGAAACCAAAAGACTGATTTTCGATAAAGGTTTTGTAAAAATATGCCACTTAAATATATTGTTTGTACATCGATCTTAGCTAGGTCGATTTAGCACCCGCCGGGGTAAGACAGGGGAGAAATCGCTACTTTTTGAGTGTAGATTTTGGCACTCTCTAGTTTTTTAGCGCGATCGCCTAAAATTTTTGCTTTCTTAGTTTGGTTACACCCTATTTTGCTCTACCTAAGCTTTTAAGGGGTTTGGGGTTAAAATAACAAATATTGGTATTAATATTTGCTATTGTTTACTCAGTAATTGTTGAGCTTTGATTTTCCTGGCAACTTGCTCTTCCCTTGGTTTGGGAGCTATCTATGCTTAGAGCGTGTCTGTAAAGTATTGGCAATAATCAGAACAACGACCGAGTTGTACCTATAGCCGATGAAACGCAAACCTTATCCCACGGATTTGACTAATGA
>NZ_PVWN01000036.1 GCF_003003885.1 Chlorogloea sp. CCALA 695
AAACGACATCGAGCCGTGGGTAAAGAAACTGGCACTCGCGAGCTAGAATGAGCGCTTCAACAACACTTGATCTCAGCGTCGTTCGCGGCGGCTAGTACGAAAAACTTTATCGTTCTAGAAGTCTTTGGGGAGCCACCTTCGGGCAATTTGGTACTTTGTCCACGCTTACACTAAATCATTACTTCCGTAGGACTACTAATTTTTTAACTGTCAAAAATTACCATGCCCATTAATTCCAGCTTACTTATCCGCCACGCCACAATTATGCTTCCTAATGGGGAATTTATAGTTGGAGATGTGCTGGTGCGCGATCGCTTAATTGTCCAAGTTGCTCCAGAAATTTCTATCCCAGGTATTCAAGAGATAGACGCAACAGGGTTAACTTTGTTGCCAGGAGTTATTGACCCCCAAGTACACTTTCGTGAACCAGGCTTAGAACACAAAGAAGACCTGTTTACCGCTAGTTGTGCCTGTGCCAAGGGTGGAGTTACATCTTTTTTAGAAATGCCTAACACGCGCCCGTTAACCATCACTCAGCAAGCTCTTGATGACAAGCTGCAACGGGCGGCGCAAAAGTGTGTAGTTAATTATGGTTTTTTTATTGGTGCTACTTCCGAAAACTTACCAGACTTACTAACGGCTCATCCCACTCCAGGCATAAAAATCTTTATGGGTTCGATGCACGGCCCATTGCTAGTAGATACAGAAGCAGCCTTAGAGGCGATTTTTGCCCAAGGGCAGCGTTTAATTGCCGTCCATGCTGAAGATCGCGCCAGAATTGAGCAAAGGCGGTTAGAATTTGCCGGAATCCACGATCCAAAAATTCATTCGCAAATTCAAGACAATCAAGCGGCTTTACTTGCTACTCAACTTGCGGTAAAACTGGCTAATAAGTATCAACGCCGCCTGCATATTTTGCACTTGTCAACCGCCGAAGAAGCAGAGTTTTTGCGTCAAGATAAGCCAAGCTGGGTAACGGCGGAAGTAACGCCCCAACACTTGCTATTAAATACTAATGCTTATGATACCATCGGCTCTTGGGCGCAGATGAATCCGCCTCTGCGATCGCAGCGCGATAACGAAGTTCTCTGGAAAGCTTTATTAGATGGGGTTATAGACTTTATTGCTACCGATCACGCGCCTCATACTTTAGCAGAAAAAGCCCAAGAATATCCCCTTACGCCCTCTGGAATGCCTGGAGTAGAAACATCGCTCCCCTTAATGCTAACGGCTGCTAAAGAGGGACGATGTACAGTGGCGCAGGTGGCAAATTGGATGTCTACCGCCGTAGCTAAAGGTTACGGTATTGCTAATAAAGGTGCGATTTCTCCGGGCTATGATGCAGATTTAGTATTGGTAGACTTAAATACTTATCGCCCAGTGGTACGGGAGGAATTGTTAACTAAATGCGGTTGGAGTCCTTTTGAAGGCTGGAAACTTACGGGATGGCCAGTAATTACTATTGTTGGCGGTCAAATTGTCTACGAAAACGGCAAAGTAAATACACAACTGCGGGGTGAAGCTTTAAAGTTTACTAATAATTAATTACGAGATATTTCCCCCCCCTTTTTTTAAGGGGGATTTCCGAGGAAATTTAAGTTACGGGCTGTACTCAAAACATCTTCTAAAGCTACTTTTATTCCTAACCCAATTAAAATTACTCCCATAGTTTTTTCTAGATAATGAGACATCGATAAAAACCGATTTTTAACAATGGGGTGAGAAATCGTTATTGCTAATAAGGTAAACCAGCTTAAAGTAAACACAAACATTTGCAATCCGTAAAGCGCTCTTAAGCTTGCAGGCGTATTTGGGCTAATAACTTGGGTAAATAAACTAAAGAAAAATAAAGTAACTTTTGGGTTAAGTATATTAGTTACGAAGCCAATTTTTATTGCTTGTAATCTAGTGAGGTCGTGCTTTGATTTTTCTGTTGTATTTTTTCTATTTGGTTTAGCTTTTAAGGATTTGTAGCCAATGTAAATTAAATAAGCTGCGCCTAAAAGTTTGATGGTTGAAAATAAAATAACTGATTTAGAAATAATTAGCCCAATTCCAACTAGCGTATAAGTTACATGAACTAAAATCCCTAAAGATATACCCAAAGCTGAATAAATGCCCGTACGGCGAGAATAGATTAAACTATTGCGACAAATAATAGCAAAATCAGGGCCAGGACTCATAATTGCTACTAACTGAATAAGCGTAATAGTTAGTATTTGAGCATCTAAAGACATAGTTATTTTTATAACAATTCATCTAATTCGAGCGAAAGACCAAAATCACAAATTTCTACCTGTCTTTGGTCGTTTTCATAAGTTAAAGATAATTTTAAATAAGCTGGCGGTTTAAATACCAATCTCTCCGCCCATTCAATGGCAACAATTCCTAAAGGATATTCCCACTCATTCCAGTAACTTTCTAAATTCAACTGCTTAACTTCTTCAGTTTGTAAACGATATAAGTCTAGATGATACAGAGGTAAACGTCCTTGAGTGTACTCGTTAACTAGGGTAAAAGTTGGGCTAACAATTGCTTCGGTAATTCCCAAACCTTTACCAATTCCTTGAACTAAAGTAGTTTTACCACTACCTAAATTTCCCTCTAATAAAAGTACGCTACCAGCAGCTAAAAGTTGTCCTAACTTTATCCCCAATAGTTGCGTAGCTTCCGCATCAGCTAGTAAAATTTTCAAAGGGGTTGCACCTTTAACCATAAGAGCGACTGTACCAACGCAATAAGACTCCTGCTAGACGCTGAGGATTGTGTCTAACTACACCCGTTGCCTCATCTTCATCCATAACATTTGCTAGAATAACGCGCCGCCCTAACTTTGTAACCAATTCACGATCAAGAAATACTGGATGGGAGTCTTCTTGAGCATAACGTTTTAAACTGCGGGGAGATGGATCTTGTTTGTGGACTAGCACGGCATTAAATAAATTTTCTCCACAAGCATTATCGATCGCTCTAATATGATCGGAAACGGTATAACCATGAGTTTCCCCAGCTTGAGTCATAATATTACACACGTAAATGCAGGGTACGGGGGGAACTCTACCGCCTCTGTTGCGCCTTAAAGCGATCGCTTCTGTTATTTCTGGTACTAATAAATTAGGGATAACGCTCGTGTAAAGGCTGCCAGGCCCAATAATAATACAATCGGCTTCTTCAATAGCTTGGATTACTTTAGGTAAGGCGGGAGGATTTGCGGGAATACTACCAATTTTGAGAATGCTTCCCCCAGCTTCGGTAATATTTGACTCGCCTTCAATTATTCGCCCGTCGGCTAATTCTGCCCACAAGCGCATATCCGATAGAGTTGCAGGTAATACTTTACCTCTTACTGCCAATACATCAGAACTTGCTGCAATCGCTCTTTCCAAGTCTCCGGTAATATCACTCATTGCTGTCAAAAACAGATTACCAAAACTATGACCCGTTAAACCATCACCTGCTGTAAATCGATACTGAAATAGCTCCGTTAGCAGTGTTTCCTCTGATGCCAGCGCCGCTAAACAGTTGCGAATGTCTCCCGGTGGCAAAACACCATTTTCTCTCCGCAATCGCCCAGAGGAACCGCCGTCGTCTGCTACGGTGACAATTGCTGTAATGTTGTTACTATAAGTTTTCAGTCCTCTAAGTAAGGTTGATAAGCCTGTACCACCGCCAATTACAACAATTTTTGGTCCACGATGTAAGCGACGGTAACTAAGTAATACGTCGATTAATTCTTCTTCACCTTCGGGTCTTAAAACTTCGGTAATTGAACTAAGTGTACGAGTTTGTCCCCAAAAAACTAAGAGTATCCCCAATAGTAAGATTAATGGGCCGCTAATATAGTTTGGCAAAAAATTAGCGATCGCGCTTACTAAGTCTTGAATGAGTTGAATTGCATAAAAAATGGGTGTCAGTTTCACCCATATAGCCAAACCCAAAGCTGCAAGTACCACACCACCAGCACTTATTAGCAACCAGCGCTTAACCGATAATCCTGGCGAAAGCCATTTAAACCACTGGCTAAGTCTATACTGAGTCCGATTGCGCGACTCTTGCCTAAATAGGTTTATAACTTGTTTGAAATAATAGCTGATGGACATAGGCTAACTTGACCGCAGGATGATACACCAGATAGCTAGTAAGCAAGGCTGTTTGAGTCTTAATTTAGGCTTATCCGTTCATTACTTTACTAGCTTTGAGGACGTTGAGGTTTACTTTTTAGTTGCGCTAACGGTTTGTAGATGACAACACATATCTTATCTAATTAAGGTTCAATAAAACTATCCAAGTGCTTCCCTTGGCATAAAATATTTCCTAAATTAACAATTTAGAGTTATTAATTGTTAATTTAGGAAATAATAAGTTTTTTACAGTTAACTATCTTATTATTTCACTTAGTTATTTTAGATGTAAAAATGCTAAATACATCTTTTTTACAGTACCTTTAAGGCTTTCGGATGAAAAAACGTATTTTAGGCTTAGATCCGGGTTTGGCTATTTTAGGTTTTGGAACCATTTGTTATCAAGCAAAACAACCTCCAGTTATGGACTTATCCAATTCTTCTAACCTGATAGCTCAAGTAGTAAGTAAGTCAGTAACCCTATTAGATTTTGGCGTAATTAAAACTAATGCTAAAGAAGAAATGGGTAAGCGACTTTGTATTATTTACGACGACTTAAATACACTGATGGAGCAATGGAAGCCCGATCTGGTCGCTGTGGAAAAGTTGTTTTTTTATCGGATGGCAAATACTATTACGGTAGCTCAGGCTAGGGGGGTACTGATGTTAGTATTAGCGCAACATAAAGTTCCTTTTGTTGAGTTTACACCTGCTCAAATTAAGCAAGCACTTACAGGCTGGGGTAATGCGGATAAGCAAGAGGTACAATCGGCTGTAGCACGAGAATTAGAGTTAGATTATATTCCGCACCCTGATGATGCGTCGGACGCTTTAGCAGTGGCGTTAACAGCATCTTTTCAATTATAAAAATGTGGCAGGTTTTGTTTCATAGCCTAAAGAGAAAACTTTAATATTGATTTAATAAATTACATTTCATTGCGACAATTGTTGCATTATCACGAGCGCCTCTTGTTAATACTAAATCAATCGTATTATTCACTGCTAATTTTAAGTTTAGATTTACTGTAAAAATTTCTGCTAACTCCGTTGGAGGTATTAAGTCCCATACCCCATCGGAGCAAAGTATCACAATATCGTCTTGTTCTAAAAGTATTGATAATTCTGAATCAAAAGATTGCAATGTTTGTACATAGCTAGGATCTAAAATGTCTTTTGAACCAATGCACTTAGTCAATACATTTCGCTTTTTGTGTTTGTAACTTTCTGCATAGGTAATATCACCTCTCGCAAGGAGCATAGCCACTAAAGAATGATCTTCGCTCAGTTGACATATCATATTTTTGCGAATCAAATAAATGCGACTATCTCCTACGTGGGCAATTCTTAAATGGCGTGAATTAGCCCAAACTACACTTAAAGTAGTACCACCTTTAATCACATTTTCCCTAACATATTTATTTGCTTTTTTAACTACAGCAACTAACCATTCGTTGCATTTTTCTTCACTATAATCAAAACAATCAATAGGTGTTTCTATTACTTTTTTTACTGCCAAATAACTAGCAAGTTCTCCGTGGGCTAAACCTCCCATTCCATCAGCTAAAACTGCCAAAATTATATTTTTGTAACTGCTAGAATATTGCTGAATTCCATAACTATCTTCGTTATGCAGACGTTGCATTGATAGCCCAATTGTAGAGCGACTTGCTACGTCCCACTGCACCTTGCAACTACTAACTGTTTGTTGTGTTTCCTTTAAAACTTCTGTTAATTGAGCTAGGGAAATTCGTTCATCTACAATAGGGAAAAGACAAAGGCTAATAATTTGATGAATGCCTGGTATGGGTAGAATAGTCGAGAAACTAACATTAGGCTTAGTATTGGGCAATTGTTGGTAAATAGCCTGGTAGAGCAAAACACCTATAATATAAGCACTCATTCCTGCACTAACCGGACAATCAAAAGCAATTTCTGGAGCGCAATACTTAGTCTCTCTAACAAATACAACCTTTTCACCGACAAGACGAATATTAGTTAAATCAAAAAATTTGATTGTCGAATTAACTTGAATAAATTGAGGGATTACTTGAAAAAAACACCAATCTTGCTGATAAGCTTGCTGAAATAATTGGCAAACTTGATTAGTTACTTCTAAAGCTAATTCGTAGCTGTGTTTTTTCTGTAACCAAATATCTAAAGTTTGTGCTTCTGTTGGCAGATAACTTAGTAAAATTAGTTTTGAATTGGGTGAGATGTTAGGAAGTTCTGCGGAGTCATCTTCTAAATAGTCATAGTTTTCGGTTTCTTCCCAATCGCCATCAAAGTAGCTTTCAGTATTTGTTACAACGTTGTCATTATTAGCTGTTTGATTTAGGTCTAATTTGTTCGCAGAGTTACTCTTTGTTAAATAATTTTCAAGTACAAAGTCAGTTTGTTGAATGAACTTTGTATCTAAGTTTGGGTAATTAAAGCTTCCTTCTGAACTACCCTCTTTAGAAATGTTTGAAAATAGTTCTACTTCTTCTATGCAAAAAGTAATAAGTTCAGATATTGCGCTATTTTCTTTAAGTACGTGGCGTAACTGCAATTCACAGCTAAGTCCGCCATCCACATCGCCAATACGCAGTAAACCTGGCTTCTTAAAATTTAGGTTGGGATCAGTTCCAATTTCTTGAATGGTGACTTGGTAATAATTTACATCAGCAAATTTACCTAAATGTAATTGGACGACAAGATAAAAGTTATTTAGTTGAAAACAGGTATCCTCTTTAACAATTAGACAGGACATATTAGCAAGTATATTTATGGAAAATAACTATCCTAGAATAATTTATTAATTTATCTAAGTATTATTGATAAGATTCTAGGCTATTTTTTAACTGTTGCCAAAAACAAAAGCTAGAAAGCTAATAAATTCATCAAGTATTTGCATCTAGTCTATGTTTGTAAACTTTTAACAATACAAAAAAAACAATTAAGAAGGCTACAATTCCCTCTTAATTATTTTCCTGAAAATTTGGATAAACAATAAAGTGCGATCGCTTACTAAACCAAAACTTTCATCGCCTGTTCTACAGCCTGTAAAGCCGTGTTGACCTCAGACTCAGAAACAATTAATGGTGGCACAAAACGAATAACTTTGGGCCCAGCAGGAACAAGCAATAAGCCTTCACTCATTGCCGCCTTGACTACATCGCCAGAAGTTAAGGGAATATTTTGAGCTAGTTCCATGCCATTAATTAAACCCCAACCGCGCACTTCTGCGACAATATTTGAATATTTCGCAGCCAAGGCTTGCAAGCCAGTTCTTAGTTGTTCGCCGCGCTCAATGACGTTTTGGAGCAAGGAGTCGCCTTCTATAGTTTCTAGGACGCATAGCGCCGCCGCACACGCAAAGGGATTGCCCCCAAAGGTACTAGCATGATCGCCAGGGGTAAAGACATCGCAAAAAGACTTACACAGCACGGCTCCGATTGGGATACCACCGCCCAAACCTTTAGCACTGGTAAAGACATCTGGCTCAATACCTAAGTTTTCGTAACCCCATAGTTTGCCAGTTCTCCCTACACCTACTTGCACCTCATCAAGCATCAATAAAATGCCCGTTTCGTCGCAAATATCGCGGAGACGTTGGAAATAAGCGCGATTTCCAGGACGCACGCCGCCCTCTCCCTGCAAGGGTTCTATCAAAATTGCCGCCACACCGCGATCGCCTGCATCTAGTTCAGTGATTGCCGTTTCTACAGCTTTGATATCGTTGTAAGGGACGTAATGAAAACCTGGAACTAAAGGACTAAAATCTTTTTGGTACTTTGGCTGCCCAGTAGCTGTAATAGTTGCTAAAGTGCGTCCGTGAAAGCTATCTTTGGCAGTTAAAATAATTGGCTCATCAATTTTTTTTACTGTATGGGCGTACTTACGGGCAAGTTTAATCGCACCTTCATTTGCTTCTGCGCCAGAATTGCAGAAAAACACCCGCTCCGCGCAAGAAGTATCGATTAACTTTTTCGCCAATTGACCTTGAACGGGAATATAGTACAAGTTGGAAACATGATGCAGAGTTTTAATTTGCCGTGTTACTGTTTCAACTAAGGCGCTGTGAGCGTGTCCTAGGGTACAAGTAGCAATCCCCGCTACAAAGTCTAGATATTCTCGTCCTTGAGTGTCCCAAACCTTGCAGCCTGCGCCCCTTTCCAAGGCTAAGGGAAAGCGCCCGTAGGTAGTCATTACCGATTCGTTGAAGCTAGTGGGATCGTAGGTATTACCCAGTACGGGGGCAGATTCGGCGGGCATAGAAAGATTTGCAACTAAATCTATACTCATTAATTACTCCTTAAAGGCTTATTTATTTTTATCAAGTTTAATCGCTGGCAGTTAAAACTTTTGTTTGATTTGATTCAACTAGCAATATTTACCCAGAAATTTGGCGATCGCCTAAAACTAAAGTCGGCTGAATTTGACTCTAGAATTTTTAAGGTTGCTTAAACCATACTACTTATTACATAAATCAATCTCGTATAATCCAACAAAGCTAACCGCGACGGCAAACACTTGTGTACTCAACCTTCGAGCAAAAATATAACCGCATCCAAAAAGAGTTATTTGCTGGTGCTGTAGCCCTTGGCGGTGTCTTTCTAATTGGCACTTTGTGGTACTGGCTGGTAGAGGGGTGGACGTGGGAAGATGCGGCTTACATGACCGTGATTACTCTTGCTACTGTTGGTTTTGGGGAAATTAACCCTTTAGGCAACCGGGGGCGTTTGTTTACTATCTCCCTGATTTTAATGGGAGTGGTTACGATTGGTTATATTGTTAATCGTTTTACAGAAGCTCTAATTGGAGGTTACTTTCAAGAAGGAATTAGACTTAGGCAACAACGGCGGGCAATGGAATCACTTACAGGACATTATATTATTTGTGGTTGCGGACGCATTGGGCAACAAGTGGCTTTAGAATTTGCCGCCGAGGGGGTTTTATTTGTCACTGTTGACTTAAATATTGCTTCAATTCAAACGGCGCAGGAATTGGGACATATTGCAGTTCAAGGGGATGCTACCTTAGATGAAACTCTGCACAAAGTTGGCATTGAAAGGGCGGTAGGATTGGTGGCGGCGTTGCCTTCGGATGCTGAAAATTTGTATACGGTGCTGTCGGCAAAAACTTTAAATCCTAACATTCGGGCGATCGCTCGCGCCAGTAACAGAGAAGCGTTGCAGAAGCTCCAACGAGCAGGAGCCGACGCTGTAGTCTCTCCCTACATCACTGGTGGTAAAAGGATGGCTGCGGCGGCACTCAGACCCCAAGTAATGGATTTTGTTGATGGTATCCTCACCGGAGCCGACCGAGAGTTGTATATGGAAGAATACCGTCTAGATCCGGCGGTTTGTCCCTGTATTGGTCAAAGTCTAAGAGAAGCAAGGTTGCGGAGTCAGTCGGGGGCTTTGGTACTAGCTATTCGTCGAGTTGATGGGAGCTTGATTGGTGGGCCGACGGCGGAAACTATTTTGATGGCGGGAGACTTGCTAATTTGTATGGGTACGGCGGAACAGTTGCGACAAATTAATCAAATTTTAGGCCCAATTGGTCATCGAGTTCCGCGTCCGCCTAAGCACGGTAACAATTAGTCTAATTTCAAAGCATTAACTGGTACTTCATCCCAGGTTGCTACAGTTCGCATATTTGCTACCCATCCGGCGGCTTTTTGCCCATCGGTTAAATTATTAGCAAAAGAGTCATGACAATCTTTTGCCTGCCTTTCATCCTGACAAGCTATACAAGCATGAATCATTCCCGATGGATCGATTTGTTCGTTTACCCAAATAATCAAGGTTTATTCCTCCTTTTAGTTGATAACTGACTTAGTAATTCTCCTGTAACTCTGCAAATGCGCCAGTCTTGTAGCACTTCTGCGCCCATCTGCTCGTAAAAGGCGATCGCATCTTTATTCCAATCTAAAACGCTCCACTCTAATCTTCCATAACCACGCTCTACCGCAAGATTGGCTAAATACCCTAAAATCTCTTGACCAATGCCTTTACGGCGGTACTTAGGTAAAACAAATAGGTCTTCTAAATACATTCCTGGCTGAGTGAGAAATGTAGAATAATTGGGAAAAAATAGGGCAAATCCGGCTGTTTCTCCGGCATACTCGGCAATTATTGCCTCAACGTAAGGATGGGAACCAAATAAATGTTCCTGCAAAGCTTCTACATTTCCAGTAACTGAGGTAGCTAACTTTTCGTACTCCGCCAGCGCTTGGATCAAACTAAACAAAGTGCCTACGTCATCCGGTTCTACTTGACGTAATCTCAAATCCATAGTTAACAACACCGATTCACGATTGCTTTTAGATTTTAACTAGAGATTTTGCTGTTTTGACTACTAATATCTAAGGCGCAGGGTTTACCAATAGCGTAGCCTTGGGCATAATCTACCCCAAGAGATTGAAGTTTTTGGTAAATTTCCTCAGTTTCGACAAATTCAGCAATGGTTTGGATTCCCATCACTGCCGCAATGCGTTTAATAGATTCTACCATTTCTAAGGCGATCGCATTTTCCGTAATTTCTTGAATAAAAGACCCATCAATTTTTACATAATCTACTGGTAAAGCTTTGAGATACGTAAAAGATGACATTCCACTGCCAAAATCATCTAGAGCAAATCGACAGCCAATTAGTCTTAACTTATTAATTAATTCCGCCGCTTTCTTTAAGTTTGTTATGGCGATAGTTTCTGTAATTTCAAAACAAATAATTTCTGGAGGAATATTCGTCCTTGCAAACTGTTGTTGCACAAAGGCAAAAAACTCAGCATCGTTAATACTAGATCCAGATAAATTTACCGCATACAAATTTGGTAAAGTCTCAATTGGACAAGATTCCCAAACTGTTTGATATTGCTGTTCTAAATGAGCAAAAAGCGTAGCAATTACCCACCGATCAATCTGTTGCATCAAATCGTATCTTTCGGCGGCGGGTAAAAACTCTGTGGGTAGTATGATATTACCGCTTTTATCTTCTAAACGTAAAAGAACTTCGTAATGTTCTTGTTTTATCTGGCTATTTTCAATTGGGACAATTTTTTGATAGCAAAGTCGGAAATGATTATTTGAGAGCGCTTGAGGAATAATTAAACCCCACTGTGTCTCACTTAATCTTTGTACTAATTCACTCTCACTATTGTTATAAATATGTACTTGGTTCCTACCTCTCTTTTTAGCAGTATAACAAGCGCTGTCGGCTGCACTTAAAGCCATATCTAGATTTTTACAACTATCATTAATAGCAGCTATGCCAATACTTACACCAATAGAAAATGTTTGATTGCGCCAGGAAAAAGTAAATTGAGAAACACGCTCTCTTAGACCATCGGCAATTTCTACGGCTAGATGAAGGGGACAATTGTAAAGTAAAATTCCAAACTCATCTCCGCCTAAACGCGCCAATGTGTCAGTGTTTCGCAAACTGGTTTGAAATAAATTGCTTACTTGTTTTAATAATTCGTCGCCTGCTGTATGACCGCAAGTATCATTGACAACTTTAAAGCGGTCGAGGTCTAAATAACACAAAATATGTTGGGGTTGCGAACTTTTAGTAGATAATAAAGCTTGTTCCAAACTTTGCTCAAAAGCACGTCTATTTAATAATTCTGTCAAGGGATCGTGAGTAGCTTGCCAAGATAGACGTTTTTCGCTTTCTCGTAGAAAAGCTTCAGCTTGTTTGCGAGTTCTAATATCTCGAAGCACAATACACAAAGCGTCTTTTTCTTCGTAGGCGATCGCATTGGCGCTAAATTCGACATCAACGGGCAAATCGTACTTGTGATAAAATTGCCATTCACCAACCAAAGGAACATTAGTTTCGGCAATATTATTAATAGCATCATCAATTTGCTGGCGATCGCCTACTATAACGTCGTAAAGCGTATTTTTCTGCAATTCTTGCCAAGAAAAACCAAGCAAATCAAGTAAAGCCTTGTTAGCCTCAATAAAACTCTTACTACTAGCATCAATTAGAATAATCCCTTCAGAGGCTTGAGTAACCACTGCACGATAGCGTTCTTCTCGCTCCTGTCTTTCGTAATAAAATAGTAATAAATGTTCTAACATTGGTAGAGCGATCGCACCAAACAATAATCCAATAATGCACAGAGCTATTAGAAGGTAACTTAAGCTTTTTTTAGTTTGAACATTATAAGTGTCTCTAGAATTGTCTACCCGGGTTATCGCTGCTGGCTGACCGTAGATATCACTTAATGAAGCGTACCCAGCGATAACTTTGTTATTTAGCACTTTAACAAAAATTGGATTTTTTGCGGATATATTTGCACGAGCAATTTGTAAATCTGAAGATAAGTTATTGTCATTTAAAGCTTGCATTGTCAACGATAAACGGGTTGCTTTAGCTAATTTATCGGTTACTTTAGTATCTATATACCGCCCAAAAATTAATCTTCCCCTTGGTGTTCCTCTACCTTCGCTATTTAAAATTGGTCGAGAAGAAATTAGCATCAAACCTTCGGGTATTGCCATTATCCCCGCTAAACTATTATTGGGATTGGAAGGCTGCAACAAAATATTGTTTGGCTCAATACTTTTGCTAATTGTTCCGGGTATTCTAGTTTTTTGTTTGTTATTTAGATCGAACCCTGTACCAAAAATTATTTTGCCGTTCGAGTTAACATAAATTACTAAATTTATGTCTAAAAAGGCAATTTGTTCATTAGTCAAGTTTGATTTAATATATTGTTGATTTCCGTCAATAATAAAATTGTAAGTATCATCCCAAGCTGACCAATCAAGATAGCGATTGCTAAAATCTTCAATATTTTGAGTAAAAACTCCCGTAACTCCTTCAACTAATTGCTTAGAGTCTTGTTTCTCTATTTTTTCTAGACTGCTAGATAATATAGTTGAAGCTGTAGCATAAAAAATACTAATTAATGTAAATAATGATACACAAAATATACTGCGTGTTTGATGACGAAGCCTTTTGGACTTACTTGTTTTAGTCTGTTTTATCAAATTAACATCATGGTTTTTTAGTAGCGATCGCATTTTGGTAGCCTGTATAATGCCCCAATTAGATTGTTATTAAAGTTGATACAGAGCGGCAGTAAGTAATATTTTTAGTCCTAATAGCCTATTTTCTATCTAAACTCATTGATGGGTAATAAGAACTGTTAAAATCTCAAAAAATAAAATTATTTTAAGTATAACCTTGAAGGTTATTGATAATTATGAAGTATTCAAGAGTATTTGTGTTTTCGATGCGATCGCACTTAGCTAGGAAAAGAGGATAAATTGATAGAAGAACAAGCCTTTTGGATAGCATGGACGCAGATTAACGGCATTGGTTCGATTTTGATTAAACGCTTGCAACAGCATTTTGGGACGTTAGCCGCCGCTTGGTCAGCTTCAAGGGAGCAACTATTGCAGGTGGAAGGGTTGGGATTGCAAACCATTGGCGAAATTGTACTGCAAAAGTCGAGTATAGATCCTGAGAAATTATTTTTACAGCACCAAGCCCAAAACCCTAATTTTTGGACTCCAAACCAAACAGATATTTATCCCCGATTACTGCTGGAAACTGCTAGTCCTCCGCCTGTTTTGTACTATCGAGGCAAAGTAGCAGTAGCTGAAAATCAAGGTGCTGTTCCCCTAGTAGGAATTGTGGGTACTCGTCATCCGTCAGAATACGGCAAGCGCTGGACGAGAAAAATCAGCACAGCCTTAGCTAAAAGCGGCTTTACGGTGGTTTCAGGGATGGCAGAAGGGATTGATACTGACGCGCACTTAGGCACTCTTGAAGCTGGAGGTAGAACGATCGCGGTATTAGGTACAGGGGTTGATGTCGTATATCCGGCACGCAACAAAGAACTTTATCAGCAAATTTTGTCTCAAGGATTAGTTGTCAGCGAGTACAGCGCCAAAACACCACCTGATCGCCCTCATTTTCCTCAACGCAACCGAATTATTGCCGGAATGAGTAGGGCGGTAATAGTTATCGAAGCACCAACTAGATCAGGAGCGTTAATTACAGCCAGATTTGCTAATGATTTTTGTCGAGATGTGTATGTTTTGCCGGGAAGTTTGGATAACGAGCGATCGCATGGCTGTTTAGAACTAATTAGCAATGGCGGTACAATCATACTCGGCATTGATTATTTACTAAAAATGCTTGGTGCGATGCCTCAACTTGATTTTGACCCACCACCGCAGCAATTGGAGTTGTTGGAGATAAACTTAGCACCAGAACTCAAACAGGTATGGGAGGCGATCACCGATGTTGCTATGCCAATGGATCTAATTGTACGGCAAACTAATCAGTCTGTTGGCGAAGTTTCTAGTGCTTTATTGCAACTAGAACTTATGGGATTAGTATCGCAGTTGCCAGGAATGCGCTATCACCGAAGTTAAGCCGACTTTGAGTTTGTAGAATTTTGCTCTAACAAAATTAAATGATTTTTAGAATCAACTTTAATTTCTCCTTCTTTTTGCAGCTTTCCTACTAACCGAGTAATAGTAACCCTCGTTGTAGAACAAGCGTCGGCAAAATCTTGATGAGTAAAACGAATATTTAAGCGAGTTCCTGACTCTACTTTTTGACCAATTTCTTGTTTTAATAACTGTAAAAGCTGGTAAAAACGGTCTTTCACTCGGCGCTGTCCAGAAATTGCTAAAAGCGCCTCCGTTTGGTGCAAGCGCTGATTAATTTGGGCAATCGGATTTTGATCTACACTAGAATAACTATCTATTTCTGCCCAAGGAATACTTACTAATTGTACTTCTGATAAAGCTGTAGCTTGATAAGTTTGTAGGCGAGTTAAGTTTGCCCCAAAAATCATACCAGTACCTACCAAACCGACCAACACTTCTTCCCCATTTTCACCCACCGTAGAAAGCTTGACTAATCCTTGGCAAACTTGCCAAATAACTTGAGATTTAATCGGGACGATCTCACCTTTTAAGTAAATCTGTTTTTGAAGATTGAGGGCAGATTTTGTAATTGTTGAATTTGTTGGTTGTAATTGCAGCTTATCTTCAATATCGTAGATACATATCCTTAATCCAACTAGATTCTCATCCCAATCACTAATTTTAGATATTAATAATTCGGCATTAAAAGGCTGAAGATTTCGCGGTAAAATCCGCAATTTTAATCTAGCTTTATTGTCCGCTTGTTTCAACTCCGTAAGCTGGACATGAAATAATTGTCTTTTTTCCTCTGCTATAAATACTATTAAGGGCTTACCGATTAAAAAGCGTTGCGGAACGTTTAATGTAGTCGCTGCTATGTGGTTTGCTTCTTGAATTATGCCTTGCTCATCGGTTACTAAATAGGGATTAGGAGCTAGATCGAAAAGTTCTTGATATCGTAGCTTTTGAACTTCTAAAGCTACTTGTGCTAAATGTAATTCTTCATTTTGCTGCTGTAATTCTTCTAAAGCAACTTGTAATTCTTCAGAAACAAAACCTAGCTCTTTTAGGGCGGTAGGCATTACCTCTACAGGAATTGGTAAGTTAGGCTTTACTCCTTGGTACAAACTTCCCAAACGTAGGTTTATACTTGCTACTTGCTTTGAAAAATTCTCTAAATTCAAAATCTACCTCTATTGTTTAGCTGAAATATTTTGTTGAGCATCTTCTAGTTTTTATTTTTAAAATACAGGTTTGCTGCTACGAGTATTTTCGATCTTAAAATATTAATTACTTATCAAGCCTAGCAATACATTTTTACGAATAATCATTAATTATTTCCTCCCTAACTATTTAAACTTTTCCTCCTAACTAATTTGGCTAAATTGCTTATTTAATTTTTAATAATTCTTATTCTACGCCTGTAGTGCTTAAATCGAGCGCTTTCGTTTGGGGGTTTTTAGCGTAGGTACAGAGTCAGAAGACGCTGCTGAAAGGTAAATTTGAGATTTTGGTTGTATCTGTGCTGTAGGCTTTTGCTGCATCCGCCAACGCCCTAGGATTGCACCGCCTACAGTTGCTAGACCTAATGAAAACAAACCCGTGCGATCATTTAGTCCCCCAATTATGGCATTCACTAAGCCAATTGTGACCAAAAAGCTGGGTATAGGTTCTTTACGATACATTGAACTCAAAAATCTTGGATTTATAGGGTTCATTACAAGTTTAATTATTTTTTACTGTTGCTATTATTCAGGTAAAGAAAGTAAAATTATTGATTATCCGCTTTACCCAATTTTACAGAAGCAAGCTTTAGCTGTGCTTTTAATTGTAGCTTTTAAGGTGGGGCTTTACCTTTTCTTTATAATTATAGTCTCAAAACTTAGCTGCTGAGTGTTTAATCAATAACGAGCAATTCTATTTTAAGCCCAGCCAAGTAAACACACCTTGATTAGTCACGTATTCAATAATTATCATAAGACTAAAGCCAATCATAGCGGCTCTACCGTTCAATCTTTCTGCATATTCGTTAAAGCCAAACTTGGGTTGTTGTAATTTTGGCGTAACGATAGGTTGTAGTTGGGCGTTCATACTAAAAATTGTTATCTTTTAAACAAAATTATTCCTATTACCAGCAAAGGTTAAGATTTACTGCGAGTTCTATCCTCAGCTTTGGCATAGGAACAATCTATACAAATCACTGTAACATTTATTGACATTAAATTAGTTGGAGTCAAATAAAAATAAATTAGTCGATAATTGAAAAACTGTGTTAGGGTAATTAATGGCATGGCGGGCGTAGCCAAGTGGTTAAGGCAGTGGATTGTGATTCCACCATTCGGGGGTTCAAGTCCCCTCGTTCGCCCTCAAAGAAACAAAATAGCATAATGCCGCTAATCCATTTATTGAATTAGCGGCATTATTATTAGCAGGTGCGATCGCACAGTGTCAGGATTTGGTTAGTTATTTGAGCGAAACCGCATCCACATCAACGGTACTAGCGGTATTGGTAGGATCGGTAGTAGTAGCAGTTTCCGAGTAATTTTTCCGGGCTTTTACGCCTTCAATTACCATTTGGGACACTTCCGAAACTAAAAGAGTTAGTAAAAATACATCATCTAATTGTCCAACAATGGGCAAAAAGTCCGGCGCAATATCAATAGGACTAACAAAATAGAGACCTGTACCAATAATTACCCACCAACGGTATTTTGGATTGCGAAGCAGATTGCGATACCAAGAGTAGACTGATTGAATCGAAAAGTTCATTTGTTCAACCTCCAGTTATTTATAATTGTGACAAATCTATTAGAGAAATTGCGGTGTAAATAACCGTCCTTTTATAGTGCGGACGTTGCTACTATTTACTGTTGTCTAAAAATCTAGGCAAGTGTTGAGTAGATCCGAAAATTTTAGGTGGCGATCGCGCGTTAATCTCTACAATTAAAGTGCCTTAAGCAACGTTGTGGTTAACGATGCTTAAATAGTGGGCTGAGGAATGGACGGAGGAGAGTAAAACAGTGGATGTAGTACAGATTTTTCGAGATGGTGGGCCAGCAATGTGGCCTTTGCTAGCTTTATCGATTTTATCGTTGAGCGTGATTATTGAGAGATTGTGGTTTTGGGTGAGGATTCTTAGCCAAGAAAGCGAGATTGTCAATCGAATTTTAAATACAGCTAGTGCCAATTGGGGGTCAGCAACAGAACTTGCCAAACGTGCTGTTAATCAGCCTATTGGGCGGTTTCTTTACGCTCCCTTGCGCCTTGTAAAGCCCGATCCAGAGCTTTTTCGATTGGCTTTAGAAGCCAGCGCCGAAGATGAACTGTCATCGATGCGACAAGGGGAAAAAGTGTTAGAAGCTGTGATTGCTCTAGCGCCCCTATTAGGGTTATTAGGTACAGTATTGGGGTTAATTCAGTCTTTAGGTAATATTCGCCTCGGAGACTTAGGAACGGCGGCGGCGGCGGGAGTAACTACAGGAATTGGACAATCATTGATCAGTACCGCCGCCGGGCTAATTGTGGCGATTAGTAGTTTGGTTTTTTACCGTTTGTTTCAAGGTTTTGTAGTCAATCAAGTTAAAGTGTTTCGGAGGTCAGGAAGCGACTTAGAGTTGCTTTATCGGCAATACTGGCAAAATATCTCTGCAAGTATGTCAACTATTGAAGAACGCCCGAATCTAGAATTAGTGACTACGAAGGAAAATATCACAACTAGCCAACCTACTAGGTTGCAACAACCAACAAGTTTTCAATCAGATGTTGGCGTGGAGGAACGCACGCAAGACTTAGGTACATCTCCGCATGAACCAATTGCTAGCCCCGAAGCAACGGAAATAGGCGAACAAGAAAGTAATGAGACACCGCACAATAACGAGAATCATCGGGACAATTCACAGTTTTGAGCTATACAAATCACCAAAATGAAAATTAATTTACACTCACCCCTTGAAGAAGTCCAAATTCAGATTATTCCGTTGATTGATGTCATTTTTTGTATATTGACATTCTTTTTGTTAGCAGCTTTGCAATTTACTCGGCAGCAAGCAATTAATGTAGATTTGCCAAAAGCAAATACCAGTACAACACCCCAGGCGCAACAACGATTGATTGTAACTATAGATCCAGTGGGACAAATTTATGTCGAACAACAACCAATTAATTTAGACCAATTGCCCGGAACTTTACAAACTTATTTTCGGGCTAACCCTACGGCTTTGATGGTGTTGAATGCTTCTAGGACATCAAGCTATGACGATGTGGTGCAAGTATTAGATACTATGCGACAAGTAGGAGGTGATCGCGTTGCTTTGGCAACTTTACCACCATCTTCTACTCAAACCCCTGCTACCGTTGCCCCTAATTTGACTATTCCTGTCAATCCTTCACCAACTACTAGCCCGTTGCAAGGTACAGAACCCCTTCCTACACCGCCTACCAGCCCACCGGGGGTTAATAATACTATTCCAGTTTTTCCGATAGCACCCTCAAGGACGCAACCAAGTCCAGTTTCACCCCAAAGATAAGCTCAAGTTCTGCCAATTTACAGATGAATATTTCTAGACTAAATTAGTCTACTGGTATTAAGAATCTGTTGAAAATTAGGAGAATAAAATTATGCACTTTGATCTTGTAAGTTTATTAATTGCTTGGCTAGTTAGTGCTTCAAGCTTGCTGATTGTGACCAAATTGCCTGTAGGGGTAGAAATTGATAGCCCAGCAAAAGCTTACACCTCCGCCGCAGTTTTGGGAGTTGTCGCCGCCGTTATCAATCCAATTTTGAAGGCAGTATTTTTTATTCCTAATCTGTTGACTTTTGGTTTAATCTCTGGGCTAGTTACGTTTATTGTTGCTGCCGTTGCTTTGGCACTTACAGCCAGTGCTGTAAGTGGTTTTCGCCTGCGTCAAGGGATTTGGAGCGCGTTAATTGGGGCTTTAGCGCTATCGGTTGTCAGTAACTTAATTTATGGTTTTGTGGCTGCTTAATTATTCTTCGCCCCCGGACTGCATCAGTTTGGGGGCATTTTTAAGCAGAAACTTGAATTTCGTCTTTGCCTTCAAGCTCAAAAGCGCTGTGAATTGCTTGTAGGGCTTTAACTCCTTCTTCTTGAGAGACAACGCAGCTAATTTTGATTTCTGAAGTTGCAATCATTTGGATATTGATTTGCTGCTGGGCGAGGGCTTGAAACATTTTAGCGGCAATTCCTGGTTGTCCGAGCATTCCTGCCCCAACGATACTTACTTTAGCGATCGCACTATCAACGACTATTTCACCCCAACCAAATTCTAGCGCCGCATTTTTTAAAGTTTCTTTTGCCAATTCTGCGTCTAGTTGCGCTACCGTACAGGCAATATCGCGCTTGGGTACACCGTCAACTATACGACAGCGTTGAGATTGGATAATTGTATCAACACTAATACTATTTTCTGCTAGCAATCCAAATAAGCGGGCGGCGGTTCCGGGGCGATCAGGTACTTGCCTAATAGCCAAACGTGCTTGATTGAGGTCTAGAGCGACTCCCCGCACCGGAGGGATGGCAGTATTAATTTTTTGACTGGGAGCTTGTTTAGTGACTGCAAAGGCGGCACAAAGGGCATTGATGGCGCGATCGCCATCACTAGCATCAATTACGCAACTAACTTTGACTTCAGAAGTTGAAATCATTTGAATATTTACCCCCGCTTGCGATAAAGTAGCAAACATTTTCGCCGCTACTCCCGGACGACCAATCATCCCCGCGCCAGCGATGCTGACTTTGGCAATTTGCGGCTGAATCATTACTTCAGCTTCTTGGGGGGCGCAATCGCTATTAGAACGTAGTACAGGGGCAATCGCACTAGCTACAGCTTCCGCTCGTTTGAGCATGGGTGTAGTTACCGTAAAAGCTATATCGTTAGTATTGCCGTCGTGGATAGATTGAATGATTAAGTCAACATCCAAGTTTTGCTTGGCAATTTCGCCAAAGAGTCGTGCTGCTACTCCTGGGCGATCGGGTACGCGCAATAAAGCTACCCTAGCTTGATCTGTATCTAATTCCACCCCATCTACTGGACGAGCAATTTCTAAGTCTACAAGGCTTCTTTCTTTGGGTATCGGCGACACTACCCGCGTACCGGGTTCTTCACTCCAACTAGAACGAACTACCAGTTCTACCCCGTAATTTCGAGCAATTTCTACGGCGCGAGGATGCAAAACTTTTGCACCCAAACTCGCTAGTTCTAGCATTTCATCGCAGGTAATTTCTGCCATCAACTGCGCTTGAGGTACTAGGCGCGGATCGGTGGTCAAAATTCCTGGTACGTCAGTATAAATTTCGCAATAATCAGCTTTTAAAGCGGCAGCTATAGCAACGGCGGAAGTGTCGCTTCCACCACGTCCTAAAGTTGTAATCTCTAAGTCTAAGGTGTTGCTAATACCTTGAAAGCCTGCAACTACAACAACTTTTCCCTCTTGCAATTGGCGATTAATTCTTTCTGGGTTAATGTGCAAAATTCGGGCGCGGCTATGTTCAGCTTCGGTAATAATGCCTACTTGCGCCCCTGTGAGGGAAATTGCTGGTTGTCCTAATTCTTGTAATGCCATCGCCAACAACGCAATTGTTACCTGTTCGCCAGTGGAAAGTAGCATATCCATTTCCCGACGGCTGGGACTTGTAGAGATTTCTTGAGCTAGTCGCACTAACCCATCGGTAGTTTTGCCCATTGCCGAAACTACTACAACTAAGGAGTTTCCCTGTTTGCAGAGTGCGATCGCTCTTTTTGCCACTGCTGTAATGCGTTCTACTGAACCGACAGAAGTACCACCGTATTTTTGAACTATTAGCGCCATAACTTTATACTCAACCCTGCTCCATTACAACGTTAGACTAAGTAGGGGTTAAGTGCTTACTATTATTTAATTTGATTAAATGTAGCTATTTCCGTTTTCGTTCAATGCAAATCAGCTTCCCAAACACCAATATAAATGCGATCGCGCTCGTTTCTTTCAATCGTGCCTTTTAAGTTCCCTGTATTAAACGAATAACTCTTAGTTTGGCGTTGACGCACTTGTTGCAACCCGTTGTTAATATCTTCAGAAAAGTAATTGCCTAGCATTCCTTGTAAAGTAGATTGCATTACGTCTGATGCTACCGATTGAGCAAAAGCTACTTCAGTTTGGCGAATTTGCCCTGAATTGCGATCATACAAGTAGCCTAAAGTAATCCGCTCTGGTTCTAATTCATAAATAACGGCGCGAGTATTGCCCCAAATACCCCTTGTATTAGTTTTTGGGTTGCCAAAAGCAGCTTTAACTCTGTTTTCGGAAGTACCCGGAGGGAAACCAATTACTTTAGATTGAGTAGTATTAGCTTTATTTTGCGTAGGTGTTGCGGTAGGGGTTGGCGTAGTAACTTCATTTTGTGTTACTGGTGAAGGGGAACTAGGTAAAACCTCCTGTATTGGGGAAGGCGATCGCTCTTTGACTGCAATAGAATCTGGTGAGGGGGTGTTTGTAGGTGCGGTTACATCAATTGGCTTAAGAGTTTGATTTTGCCCAAAACTAACTATAGCTACAACTCCCGCCAACCCCGTAGCCAGCAAACCACCGATAATTAAATTTCTTTTCCCCTTTCCTTGGCTTACGGTTTCAGGGACATTTTTAGAAGGGGAAAATATTGTCGGCGACTGGCTAGCGACAGGACTTACAACCAGAGTTGCTATTGGTACAGAAACACCCATTGCTTGCATTGCTTCTAGCATTTTTTGGGCTGTAGTGTAGCGATCGCGCGGATGATATTTAATAGCGCGATCAATTATGTCTGTTAGTGGACTCGCCTTTGTTATGTATTTGTGCCACAAAATCTCGCCAGTTTCCGAGTCTAATTCTAACTGTTGGGGATGTTTGCCCGTAAGCATATAAATCGCTGTCAAGCCTAAACTATATACGTCACTGGCATAAATTGGTCTTCCGGCGGCTTGCTCTGGAGCCATAAAACCCGGCGTACCAACCACAATTGAGCGATCACTTTTTCCTTGAGCATTAATTACTGTAGCTACGGTTTCTTTAACTGCACCAAAATCAATTAAAACTGGCTGATTATTTGAGTTGCGTAAAATAATATTATCTGGCTTAATATCTCGGTGGATAATACCGCCGCTATGAACGTAGTCAAGAACAGATAACAAACTCACCAAAATATTTTTAACATCAAGTTCGCTCATAGTTTCTTGAGCGGTGACAACATCAGTTAAGGTTGGCCCTTGAATCCACTCTTGAATCAAGTAAAACTCCTCGTTTTCGACAAAGTAGGCGAAAAGCTTGGGAATTTGGGTGCTACCTTCTCCTAGTTTTTCTAGAGTCGCTGCTTCGCGCCCAAATCGCTCTTGTTGAAACTTTTGTTGTCCCGCTTGGTTCTTTTGCGGGTTATTCATCAACTTTAGCTGCTTAATCACACAAGGGCGGCGGGAAGGCAGATAAGTATCCTCAGCTAAGAAGGTTTCACCAAACCCGCCATGTCCTAAAACCTGAATAACTTGATACCGCCCGTTTAGCGTTGTCATCATTAAAATTTTTACAGTAACGCTGCAAAGGATTCAGATTACTAGGTCTACATACCTTTACAAAATCTATATCATTTGCTTTGTAGTGTAACCAACTACCTAACGATTGAATTGAAAAGTCAAAAGAAATAATAATCTCTTTGGGTTTATAACCTTCAACCTTGCCCAACGATTGTAGTAGTTCACAATAGTTATAGAGACTAACGGAAAATACCTTGATGAATAAAGATATGCGGCGAGAGTTTGCTACTTCAGAGGAATTAGTTGCTTACCTCCAAACCCAATTTCCTACAGCTACAGCACGAGATAAGCATATTAGTAAAACTATAGGTGGTCGCAAAGCCGCCCAAGAACTTCTAGAGCAAGTAAACCCGTCTAAATATGCTAGTTCGCGCAACTATCTAACTGGTGCAGTGACTCGGTTGTCGCCATACATCCGTTATGGGGTTTTAAGTTTGGCAGAAATTCGCGATTATATTCAAGCTCAAGTACAACAAAAAGATGAAGCAAGTAAACTAATCAACGAACTAGGATGGCGTGATTATTGGCAACGGCTTTATATTGAGCTTGGTAATGATATTTGGCTGGACAGAGAGCCTTATAAAACTGGCTATACGTCTAAAAACTATGCTGAGGTATTACCCGATGATATTGCTAGTGGAACAACTAAGCTTGTCTGCATTGATAGCTTTAGCCAGCAGTTGCGCGAAACAGGATACCTACACAATCACGCGCGATTATGGCTGGCATCTTACATAGTGCATTGGCGCTCTATTAGCTGGCAAGCGGGGGCAGTCTGGTTTTTGCAACATTTATTAGATGGCGACCCCGCGAGTAATAATTTATCTTGGCAATGGGTTTCGAGTACCTTCAGCCAAAAACCATATTTTTTCAACCGGGAAAATTTAGAGCGTCATACTGAAGGAGTTTATTGTCGTCAATGTCCTTTCTACGGTAGCTGCGACTTTGAAGGAAGCTACGAAAAATTGCAAAACCAGTTATTTCCCCAAGCGGAGTTTTATCGCTCTACTCCCCAAAAACACCGCCCTAAAAATCCCCAACGCCCAAGGCTTAATAATATATGAATCTACCGATAATTTGGGTACATGGAGACTGTTTGAGTCCTGCTAATCCTGCCTTAAAAATGTACCCCGATGCTCCGGCAATTTGGGTATGGGATGATGCCTTAATTGATGAGTGGCAGCTAAGTCTCAAAAGGATAAAGTTCATTTACGAATGTTTATTAGAGCTACCTGTAGTGATTCGACGCGGAGACGTAGCAACAGAAATAGTTGCTTTTGCCCAAGAATGCGATCGCCATGCTGTAGTCACCGTTACAAGTCCTAGTCCTCGATTTAAAGATATTTGCCAAAAAATCGCTCTACCCATTACCGTGCTACCAATAGAGCCATTTTTTGAATACGAGGGTTATATCGATCTCAAAAGTTTTTCCCGCTACTGGAAAGTTGCCCAACGTCATCTATAGACCTTTACTAGCACTATTTCGCCTCTATTTAAAGGTAATTGCGTCTGAACTATAGCAATTTCTACCCAACCGTAAACTCAAGAGGTGACAAAAGCTACGTTGCTCTATCTTGGGTTAGAAATTGACCCCATAATAAGGATTTTAGGGTTTTTCTGTAGCCGTTGTTACGAATTAGGTGTTATGTTAGGATTAACAAACAAAAAAACTAATAAAGCAGATAAGTAATCATGATTAGAAATAAACAACAAGCCGCCAAGCAAGCCTCTGATGCTCACCGCGTTAATATCCAAAGAAGTTTAGAGCATCGCCTACAAGTTGCTAGAGCTAATGGAGATGAGCAGTTAATTCGGCAGCTAGAGTCAGAAATGAGTTATTTCAACTAAGCCAACTGCATAAATAAAGTTTTCATCCTCCCCGACTTTACCTAAGTAAGCCGGGGAGGATATTTTTATGGTTATTACCTAAATAGATACCTTAAAAAAACTTAAGCCTCAATCTCAAAAATTAAACTATTTTTAAGTCCTAGCTATACTGGTTAGTTAAAAGCCTGTAATTAATGCTATCCTTGCCTAATTTTTTGGAAAATTTTTGATGAGAGAAAGAGTAATTGCTTTATTAAAAACGCTTAAGTGGATTTCAAGCCGGAATCTTGGGCGAATTGTCTGGAATCTTTTTTTAGCTTTTATTCCTTTAGGATTGAGCTTTTGGTTATTTCGCCGTGGGCGATCGCGTTCAGTGGTTTGGTGGCTAGGATTTGTAGTTTTCTTAGCTTTTTTGCCTAATGCACCATATATTTTGACTGATATTATTCATCTTATTTATGATGTCCGCGCGGTCGATTCTGTATGGACAGTTACTTTAATTGTCTTTCCTCTGCATTTGCTATTTATTTTGTCTGGGTTTGAAGCTTACGTTGTTTCTTTGATGAATTTAGGTTACTATTTGCAGCGCATTGGCATGAAAAAATTTATTTTAGCTGCGGAGTTATCTATTCATGCCTTGTGTGCTATTGGTATTTATTTAGGGCGGTTTCCCCGTTATAATAGCTGGGATTTGATTACTCGACCCGATGATTTAGTCGGTACAGTAGTAGAAGATTTGATTGGTAAAATTCCTTTAGCAATCGTTTTTATTACTTTTGTCGTAATCACTATTCTATACTGGCTGTTTAAGCAGGTAACTATAGGCGTTTTATGGCAACGTGGAGCAATAGATTTTTACTTACCTGCAAAGACAATTACTCATCAAAAAGACTTTTAATCGCTAACAACTAATCGAATTAACTTTTGGGGAACGATTGCGAACCGTTGGCGGTTTTCGACCAATTAATATAGTTATTTTTCGCACCATCAAAACTAACTGTTGGATAAAGTTTTTATTTTGAGCTTGAAATTTTGATGACTTTGATAAGACGGTTGGAATAGGTCTTTTTAATCTTCTTTTTGTGCGTCTGCGAAGCATCTGCGATAGTTGCAACGCCTCTCTCTCTTGCTGAAAAAGGTTTATTTTTCTTGTTGCTAAAACAATTAAATCTGGTTTTTGATAATGAATGCAAGGAATAGCAAGGACTTTATCCTTAAATATCAGCCGAGTATAGCGATCGCACTTAATTTCGCTGGCGGTGACTTTTAATTCAAATACCGCTTCCTCTAATTGCTCAGATAATCGGTTGACTTTTTCAGCCTTTACTAACAGTTTTTGCCAGCCGTTAATTACTTTTTGCGGCTTTTCCCGGCTCAACGGCGATTGTAATGGCTCTATAGGACTAGAAGGCGCTGTTGTTTTTGTACCTGTACTAATAAATTCGCTCATAATAAACGGCTTTTTAACTAGATTGTCACTACAATAGTACAAATGAACTATTAAAGCAACATAAATTAGCTAGAAGCTGCACTCAGATCGGCATTACGGGTTAAATAACCATCTTCCATATCAACAATGCGATCGGCGATATCTAAAATGCGGTTGTCGTGAGTCACCATCAAAATAGTTGAGCCTTGCTCTTTAGCGAGGCGCTGCATAATTTCTACGACATCGCGCCCAGATTTTTTGTCTAAAGCGGCGGTAGGTTCGTCTGCAAGGATAAGTTTGGGATGATTTACCAAAGCACGAGCGATCGCAATGCGTTGTTTTTGTCCGCCAGAAAGGCTGTCTGGGTAGTAATTTACCCGCTCTCCCAACCCTACAGCTTGCAGCATTTCTGTAGATTTTGCTTCGGCTTGTTGTTTAGAAATGTGATCGTTTAATTCGATAGACATTTGCACATTTTGTTTGGCGCTGAGAAATCCGAGTAAATTGTGAGCTTGAAAAATATAGCCAATTTGCCGCCGCATTTGCACTAACTTACTTTCTTTCGCTCCATTCAATTGCCGATCTAAAAGGGTTAAATTTCCTTCTTGCACCGAACGCAAGCAGCCAATTAAGCTAAGTAGCGTAGTTTTCCCAGAGCCAGAAGGGCCAGTCATAATCACAATTTCTCCAGCATTAATGCTGAGATTAATATCAAATAAAACCTGTTTTTTGAGGTTTCCTTTGCCGTAGTAATGATTGAGATTTTCAATGGCAATTACAGGTTCTACCATAGTATTAATTAAAATATATCTGCCGGATCGGCAGCTTGGAGTTTGCGGACGGCGATCGCGCCCGAAGCACAACACATAATTATAGTTAAAATTAAAACGGTTATGGCTCGTTCTAACGTCATAGCTATAGGTAATAAAGTAGCATTTTTTGCCATAGCATACTGAAACATAGCAAACCCAAATCCTGGAATGTAACCCAAAATAGCTAGGATTATAGCTTCTTGAAACACTACTAATAGCAAATATTTCTGAGTGTAACCCATTGCTTTTAAAGTTGCGTATTCGGGCAAGTGGTCGGAGACTTCACTATAAAGAATTTGATAAACAATCACTGTTCCGACAATGAAACCGATAATTGTACCTAAAGTAAAAATAAATCCGATAGGCGTACTACTTGACCAGTAAGCTTTTTCAAAATCAGCGTATTCTTGTTTAGTTAAAATTTTTATATCTTTAGCCAAATAACTAATTAATTGCTGTTTAATTACGGCTGGATCTGTGCCAGGTTCTAATCTAATTAACCCGATATCAATTAATCCGCGCTGCCTTTTATCAGCAAATAACCGTAAAAAATTGCGATCGCTAGTAATTATATTCCCATCTGCTCCAAAAGATGCCCCTAATTCAAATATCCCACCGACTTTAACTCGCCTACCTGCGACTTCGGTTGCAACTACTTTTCCCTTATTAAAATCTGTAGTAACATCCCCAAATTCCGGTCTAGATCCGCGATCAAATAATACAACATCTGGCAACTTAACTTTATCTAATTTTTCTGAAACTCCAGCCAAAGCAAACAATTGATCTTTGGGGTTTATGCCAATTACTTGAATATTACGAAGCTTGCGAGTTTGGGGATTTTTCCAGCTAGTAAAATCCAAATATACCGGATGTACAGATTTTACGCCTTTTAATCCTAGTGCTTGATACAAACGCCTTTGCGAAAAAGGTTCCATTGAAAGTAAAGCATCAGATTGAGGATTAATTAAGACAATATCTGCGTCTAAACTGTCGTGCATCCGCACATTAGAATTAAACAATGCTTCTCGAAACCCAAGCTGCATAAACATGAGAATATCCGCGAAAGCAATTCCCGATAGAGCAATTAAAAGTCGAGGTTTTTCTCTCGTTAATTGCAACCATGCTAGAGGAATTTTTTTTAACATTATTTTTAAATAGTAATTGCTACCACAACTTTGGCATTAGTTAAACCAGAAACTTTCCAACTAGATTGAGAATTGAGATTAATTTTAACTTCAACGACTCTAGCATCTACATCCGCCGATGGATCGTTATCAATTATATCTTGTTTACCAATGAGCCTACCAACTTCTACAACAGTGCCTTTTAATTCGCCATTAAAAGCCCTATTATCGCTGGTAATAGTGGCTTTTTGTCCGAGACGAATTTTACCAATATCTTCTTCTAATACTTCCGCGACTACTAGCATTGAATCAGTTTTACCTAGTTCAACAATGCCATCGGTACTAATATTTTCCCCGGCTCTGGTATGAATTTTCATAATTTCCCCAGCTTGGGGCGCGGTAACATAAGTTAAAGCTAAATCAGCTTGAAATTGCCTTACACCAGACAGGGCGCTATTGACTTGCGCTTGAGCTATTTGTACATCTACCGGGCGAACTTCAACAATTTTATTTAAAGTAGCTCTTGCTTCATTAATTTGCTGAGTTGAAGTAGCTATTGCGCTTTCCCTAATTGCTCTAGCTTCAATTAACTGCTGTTGAATTGTATTTACTCTTTCAGTTCGTGTAGCTTGACTTTCGTTAACTTGCTCCGTTGTCGTTACTGCACTTAATCGTCTGCGTTCTAATTCTTGGGCAGAAATAGCGCCATTGTTATACAAATCTTGATAACGTTGTAAATCGCTTTGAGCGTTGCTTTGCTCGGCTTCGGTACGCGCTACCGTTGCTTGGAGAGTTTCATTTTGCCCTTGGAGTTCGGCTTGCAAACGCGCAATAGTAGCATCGTTGGCTTTGATTTCACCGCTCAACTGAGCTTGCAAACGTTCAATTGTTGCTTGTTGGGCTGCGATTTCCCCGGTTTGCGCTCCAGCCTTGACTTTAGCTAGATTAGCACGGGCAACTTCTACTTGTTGTTTTGCCCCGTCCAAAGCCGCCACCGTGCGATCGCGATTGTCTAAAATAGCTATTACTTGTCCAACAGACACTAATTGTCCTTCTTTTACCAATATTTTATCAACTCTTGCTCCCATGCCTTGAGCAGAGGTTGGTGCAGACACCTTAATTACTTCTCCTTGAGGCTCTAATCTGCCTAAAGCGATGGCAGATTCAATTACAGGGGTAGGAATTGCTACAGGGGTTGTAGGGGCTTGTGGTTGCAGCTTATTAAAAGCTATCGCACCAAGGGCGATCGCACTGGCGACAGCTAAACCTATCTTCCAGCGATTTTTGGGCTTTAACTCTGATTCTGCTTTTCGTATTGGCTGTTCGATCGTTCTAGACATGGCGATCGCATCTCTATAAATTTAAAATATTATTCCTCAAATTTAAAAATACAACTTATGCTAAGTATCTGCCACTAAAGTCATCTATTACCGATAAATAGTGCATATTTTCTAGTTTGTCGTGCTTACCTGCTAGAAATAATATTGAGAAATGCTTTGCTCAAAGTCTTATCGAGGAAAAGCCAATCGAACCAAAACACCATGTGAATTGAAGAAATTGCCCAAAATACTTGTTGATAAGACTTTTTACTACTTTTATGACGAAGTCTGCGCTGGGCAACAAAAGCACCTAACCAGCCCCCTGCAAATTCGCATAGATGGAGCGTTTTCTCAGAAGTTCTCCAACCGCCTCGTTTTGCACGAGCCTTATCGTCAGCGTACACAGCAAAAGTTATCAAACTCATTATCGGATAGAGAATAAGCGGGAGTGGATTTGCCATTGTCAAAGCCACATGAATTGAGCCAGTTAAAGGCAGAATTGATAGCAGCAATAGCTCCCATACTGGAAACGAAGACGTAGATGTAGTGCGAGATTTAGAATCAAAGGTCGAATTTGACTTAATCTTAGCTCCCAAAATAAAGGCATTGTCCGCACGAACTTTGCCATCTTTTTCAACTACAACATAGTAGTAAATTGTGTCATCTGTTTGCGGACGGCGAGTTGCATCTTTGATTTGCGAGATGTGCAAAAAAACTTCAGGACTACCATCAGCAGGTTGAATAAAGCCAAAGCCGCGCTCGTCTATCCATTTTATGAGTTGCCCTTGGCGTTGACTATTTTCCATAAAGTAACTATACATCTCACCTCTAACCAGTATCTTTCCCTACCGCGTCCTAATTAATAATTACGATGCAAAGTCTTGTCTTAAGTTGCTGTCGGGTCTGGGACTTGAAGATCCCGGTAGATTTTACGGGCGAGAAAATTATTTATTTCACGATGACGCGGAATTGTTGAAACTCTTTGAGACAAACGATTAACATAGATCGCAGTTGTTGCCTCCTTCTCTCAAAAATTCGCAACCGTGAGCCTCAATATGGCAGATCAAATCTAGACGCTTCATGCAACGGACAGAAAAACAGACTCTTTAATCGCATCTTGTCCTTGGAGCTGTTCTTCAGCAAGGAGGCGATTAGCTTCTATAACTAGCCCAATAGCTTCCTCTAGATTTATTCTGGCTTCCTCTAAAGAATCTCCTTGCGTGTTAACTCCAGGCAATTCTTCAACAAAGGCAATATAGCCTTCTGCAACTTTCTGAAACACCTTTGTTAATGCAATTTGCACGAGTTTACCCTGTAATTTTTAAGGCAATTGGATCAAATATACTCTTGCTGGAATCTGTTAGTACAAGTCATGTCAGAGATAGAAATAATTTGATCGCTAACATTCTGGCAAATCAAACAAAACGGTAGTCATGTAATGTTCTGCCCATTGGTTGCCGAAAGCTTTTTCTAAAACTCTCCGAGTTTTGTCATTTTGTTGCTGTTTAGTACAATAATACTGTTGCGCTGCAACAATTTCGGCTCTCTTTTCGCCGCTTTGAGGTTGGGATGCGATCGCATTTTGGCAATGAATAGCTAAAAATGCCTCGACTCGCTGCACAAACATCTGTTCTTCTTCAGGGGAACCAGGACGCACGAAAATACAAAACTCGGAAAAAATATCCCCCCACTCAGGCAACTCGCGGTTATTACTAAAATTAATAGTAGGTAAGGTTTCTATTTGGGTGCTGTATTCGGGAGTCGTCAAGCGTTCGGCATTTAAAGGCGATAAATCGGCGATCGCGGCGCTAATTTGTCCCCTTCCGCCTACTAAGTCGCAACCAAACATCGGTAAGGCGTATTCGGGGCGCGGAAACATCACGCAATGCAAGATATCAAGCATTGTTCCAACTTTGGCAAGTTCTAAGTGCAGCTTACGAAACTGGGGAGTTTGATAGCAGAGGTTTTCAATTACTAACTTTTCCCCTTCTAGCTTTCCTTCTACATACCCTAACTCTGCGGGCATGGGGTACGGTGATAAGTCTAAATATTTCTGCCAGCTACCTTCTATGACATTAGCTAATTGGCAAATTAAAGGGTGTTGTTGCGATCGCAAAGAAGATGATGACATAGTTGTTTTTTAAAATTGCGGTACTAAGTAAAGTTATTTAACACTTATGGCTGTACAACTTTGATTATCTGTAACGTAGAATACAGAAAGAACGATTTAGTTGTGTAATGGGAAGAAACGATGCAAGTAACTTACTACCAGCCAAACTTTTGTATTTTACCTGTAGGACAAATAGACTGGTCAACTAAAAATAGCTGCGACTTAACGCTTACGCCCGACACCTGGGTACATTTATTAAAATTGCCCAGCGAATATAGTTATGACGAAGCACTACTATTGTGTGATCTGGGCGAAGATAAGTGGGTGGCGTGGGTTCCCAATTATGGAGAAACGGTATTAGATGCCCGTGATTTTTATCCTACCTAGCTTGCCAAAAATCTGTAACATCGTAATCTAACTGTTCTAGCATTTGCCGCAGTAAGGGCATACTTAAGCCAATAACGTTAGTATGGCAGCCAAAAATTTTTTCTATAAATAAGCTGCCATAACCTTCTAAAGCAAAAGCCCCAGCACATTGTAGCGGTTCGCCTGTAGCTACATATTTGGCAATGACGCGATCGCTTATCTGAGCAAAATAAACTTCTGTCATCTGCGGATAGCTAACCGTCCGATTTTGCACTAAGTCTATCAAAGCATGACCTGTATAGAGTTCGCCGACTTTACCGCGCATTTTTTGCCACCGGGCGATCGCTTCTGAGGGGTTTGCAGGTTTTCCATGAATTTCCCCGTCTACTAACAACACCGAATCGCAACCCAAAATTAACGCCGATTCAAATTGCCCTGCTACTCTCTCGGCTTTGCATTTAGCGAGAACTTCGACCAATTCGCGCGGATCGCTTCTTTGAATTTGCGACTCATCAAAATTGCTAACACTTACTACAGGGTCAATTCCAGCAATTTGTAGCAAGCGGCGACGGGCGGGAGAGGCGGAAGCAAGGACAAACTGGGGTAAAGGCATATTAATAAACTAAGAAAGAATCAACTACTGATTCAAACTGAGTTTGAACTTTTTGCCAACGTTTTTCGGGCGCAGAAGCATTGAAAGTATAGAGTTTGCCACGACTAACAGCGACACTAGCTAAATTGTGGCGTTCTTGATTATTGGGAAGTTTGACAGCAAACTCTAAAAGGTAGTATTTTTTGCCTTTTACTTCTCTTGAGGCGGCGTTGACAAGTTCTGCTTCGCGTCCAGAATCAGGAGGTGCGATCGCACTTTTGCTTAATTTATACCCTACCTCTGTCGGAGTTCCAAGTTCTGCTAAAGTTTTACCATTAGCAACGGGACTAACTACCACTGATACATTTTCGCTAATTTCAATCATATCGTGGAAAACAATATCAGCACCGTTAGACACCTTTACTGGAAGCCAGCCGTTAGGATACAAAAACTCATAGCCACGGGTTGCATCCACATAGCTTTTGAGTCCTGCCCCGGCGGTGGCACAACTTGTTAAATTAAAAGTAACTGCTATTACTAGCAAAAAAGCGGCAATTTTTTTCAACATAGGGGATTACACGCCAAGGAGCGTATTTTGATTGCCTCAATAGTATAAAGAACTGTGCGATCGCACTTCCAACCAAAAACGCACTTTGCTATCGAGTACCGAGTTAAATTGGTTTCATCCTACAAATTTACCAAAATCAACTTCTATCCAGCATATTGAGGCAAGTTTCTATAATCACCCCAAAAACTCCAATATATTTATTTTTTCCTAGGCTAAAGATTTTTTGCCGACTCCAGGCTAACTACAGCGATTTAAGTAGGCAGCAAGTAGCTAACAGCTTATAAAATAAGATTATTGATTACTGGAAATAAACACAATGGATACCCAAACCCTTAAAGACAGAGTTGCTTTAGTTAAAACCAAGCGCGAAGAATTGCTAACTTTACTAGAACAGCCAAATTTGGGCAGTCTGAGAATTGATGTCAACCAAGCTTTAGAAGAAATGGACGACTTGATTGATGAGTTTAAGCGTACCTTTCCTGGAGAAGTCTATTAAATTAGCTTATTTATAGATACAATGAATTTCACGCTGATGGTTAAGGAATTTAACTTGTCAGCGTGATTTTTTTAGATTCTGCACTTTTTTAATGGTTTGGTACTTTAGCCCCTAATTCTCTAACTAACTTAATTAGTTCTAGAGTGGGTGTATCTTTTTTACAAAAAGCATCTAGACAAGTAATGTTGCTTGTTTCTTGAAACTTAGGGTTTTCTAAAGAAGAATAAGCAATAATCTGAGTAGATGGATCGATAGTTTTTATTCGGCTAGAAGCACTCCAGCCATCCATTACAGGCATTTGCAGATCGAGAACAATTACGTTAGGGTGGTAGCGTTCTACCATTTCTATCGCTTCTTGTCCGTTACTAGCAACACCTACTAATTCGATGTTTTCCTGTCCACTTAGGGCAAGCTTGAGGCTAAAACGAGTTAGTTCGTGATCGTCGACTACAAGAACGCGCAAGGTACGGGGGCGACAAGACAACATTAACATCCAAATGAATTAAAAGTGATTAATTACTTATTTTCTTTATAGTCTAAATTACTGTTTACTCAATCGTATCTATCTTGTGGTTGAATAAAATCTAGACTTTTGATGTATTTTGAGTTGTGATTAAAGAAATTTAAGTGAAACCTTTATTAAAAGAGCAAAAACTTTGAATAATCGTCCTATTTATCTAGATTGTCACGCTACGACACCTGTTGACGAACGAGTATTAGCGGCAATGCTACCATATTTCACAGAGTATTTTGGCAACCCATCAAGTAGCGGTCATATTTACGGGTGGGAAGCGGAAGCTGGGGTAAAACAGGCGAGAAATACCTTAGCTAATGCTATTGGCGCATCCCCCGAAGAAATAGTATTTACCAGTGGCGCAACTGAGGCTAACAATCTAGCAATTAAGGGGATAGCGGAAGCTTATTTTAGTAAAGGGCAGCACATCATTACTTTACAAACCGAGCATAGCGCCGTATTAGATCCTTGTAACTATCTGCGAGGACTTGGTTTTGAAATTACTATTTTGCCTGTCCAGTCAGACGGAATAATTGACTTAGAGGTTTTTCAGCAAGCTTTGCGTCCAGAAACAATTTTAGTATCTGTAATGGCTGCTAATAACGAAATTGGCGTTTTGCAACCTCTGGCAGAAATTGGGGCAATCTGTCGCGCTGCGGGGGTATTATTGCATACAGATGCGGCACAAGCGATCGGTAAAATTCCGCTAAATGTCGAGTCAATGAATATTGATTTGTTATCAATGACGGCGCATAAAGTCTATGGCGCTAAAGGTATAGGTGCTTTGTACGTCCGTCGGCGCAACCCTAGAGTGCAACTATCGGCACAGCTACACGGAGGCGGACACGAGCGTTCTAGGCGTTCGGGGACTTTGTACCCACCGCAAATTGTCGGGTTTGCCAAGGCGGTAGAAATTGCTTTAACAGAGATGGAAAGCGAGACTAAACGTTTAACAGATTTACGCCAAAACTTATGGCGACAGCTTAGTAAGTTAGAAGGAATACATCTTAATGGTCATTCTACCCGAAGATTAGCAGGCAACCTTAATATTAGTGTAGAAGGTGTAGATGGAGCGGCTTTATTATTGGGATTACAGCCAATAATGGCAGTTTCTTCGGGTGCTGCTTGTTCTAGTGCAACTATCGCCCCATCTCATGTTTTGACAGCCTTGGGACACTCCGAAAAACTAGCTTATGCCTCGGTGAGGTTGGGAATCGGGCGTTTTAATACTGCTACTGAAATTGATATAGTAGCCCAACACTTAACTGCTACTATTTCTAGTTTACGGCGGCAAACTTCCCGTGTTTAAACTATTTCTAATTACCATCCCCAGAAATTAATGCTTTGTAGTCAAAGCAAAACTTTTATGAAAAATAGTATAAAAAATTTTGATTTGCTTAAGTATCCGGCGCTCGCATCTTTAGCAATAATACTGCAAGTTTCGCCAATGCCCAAGCTAGTTTTTGCCCAAACAACGCCTAAAGAGGTCGTCCAATCTCAATCAGTTTTACCATTACCAGGCAAACTAGACAATATTCCGGTATTTAATAGCAATAGTCCTGAAGGAGTAAAAGCTGATGGCATTCTACTATCGACTTTTCCCGCGACGGACAAAAAAGTACCATCTGCCCATCTCAACTATCCATTAGAAGGGCGGTTTGATTTATTTGCTCACCATTTCAGCTACTATCCCAAAGATTCACAGACACTTTATTTGGGGATTATTGTTAATAATCCAGGGAAAAAGCCTGTAACTGTAAATGTTTTAGCCGCCGCTAGTTATTTGTTACCAGAAGCACCTTATGTCACTTTATTCTCTTACTTAGAAAATGATGACGGTAAAACTTATTCTGGTCCAGGCGATCGCGCTGTAAGCAATGTATTACGAGGTGTCCGTCAAGCTGGTTTTCCTCAAAAGCTAGTAATTGCCCCAGGGGAAAGCAAAATGTTACTAAATTCGCCGATTCCCGTCCGCGATTTAGTTAAAGCTGTTAATGGGCGATCTACACTCATGCAGCTAAATAGTAGCGGCAAAGTTTATATCGCAAGTCTAGCAATGTTTGCCAAGCAACAAAGCGATCCAGCGCCGAATTTAGCCCAATGGGAGCAATTACTAACTACAAGTAGCCTTTCAAGTCCCCGTGACAAAACCCCTACCCCTCCCGAACAAACTAGCGGTCAATTAATCTACGGTAGAGTTGCAGGTATATCGCAAGGTTCGCAATGGAAAGCAACTCTTGCAGACAATCCCCAAGCTAAAAACTTGACAATTCCTGCCCCAGGAAAAGCTATTTCCTATGCTATAAATACGCTCATTGGTGGCAGATTAGGTACAGGACAAGTGCAAACAGCCAAGATGTTAGCCCGATATCCTGATACCGCCTATGAATCTCATGGGAATTACGGCGTTCTTTACAATCTTTCAATTCCTTTAATTAATTCAACTCAAAAAGCTCAAACAGTAACTTTAACCCTTGCTACGCCCTTAAAAGAAGACAAACTGAGTCAAAAGGGCGCGCGTTTTCGCCAACCACCCTTAGATTTTCCCTTTTTTCGGGGTACAGTCCGCTTGCGTTACAGTGACGACAACGGTAAACAACAAACGCGCTACGTGCATTTGTGGCATCGTGTAGGACAAGTATTAGATCCCCTAATTTCCTTAAAAATGGCTCCCTCAAGCCGCCGTATGGTGCAGCTAGAGTTGATTTATCCTCCAGACTCCACCCCGCCGCAAATCCTAACTATTGGTACTTTGGAGTAATAGTAAATTGTCTCATCGGCGATCGCCTTTATAGGGAAAGTTCTCAGTTAGGGCGATCGCAACACAATACTTAGTCCAAACTAGCATTTTAACCTAATACTTTTTACACACCTTATAGTTGCTATTTTGTCAAGCTTAATAGTGGTAGCTGTAAATATTGGCATACTACTTTTAAGTTTGTAGCAGTAACTAAATATATTTATAAGTATCAGCTAAATTAATAGCATTCTGGAATTAGCAACACAGGGTTTGTATTTAAAAGCAAACATTTAAAAAATGGCTGCAAATACCGCCAATATTGACTTGACTAAATATGAACAGTATAAATGCGATCGCCCAGTCATTCAATTTGTTTGAATTAATTAGGAATAACATTACTAACAACTTTATTCCTTTAGCTTTCTACTCTAGTTTGGCGGCAATTGTTTATTCATTATTAGGTATTTTTATTTGGCTGAAACCTTTAGAAGTAGCAAAGAAACCTTACTTAACTTGGGCGATTTTGTTACCTGTAATTTTTATACCTTTGTGGCTAGGTTCTGGTGCATGGGCGATCGCAATTACGTTGATTTCTATCTATGGTTTTAAAGAATTTGCCCGTAGTACAGGACTTTACGAGCATAAAGCTTACTGTATTGTTGTAGATATATTAATTGTGGGTTTGGGATTGGGTGCGGCTTTTAATCAATACGGGTTGTTTATGGCGTTGCCAATTTGGGGAATAGCCGGAATTACGACTTTACCTATACTTACCAATCAATCTAAAGGTGCGATTCAACACATTTCTTTAGCCGCGATTGGACTAATTTATTTTGGTTGGTTCATGGCACATATTAGCTTTTTAAGTCAGTCAAAATATGGTTTAGGTTATGTTTTATTTATGGTGTTAGCGACTCAATTTAACGACGCTTTAGCTTTTTTATGGGGTAAGTTATTCGGTAAAACAACTTGGACAGAGATATCGCCCAAAAAGACTGTAGAAGGCTCAATTTTAGCTTTAGTGTCGAGTATTGCGATCGCATTTTTAAACTGGCAAATCGCTTTTCCTCATTTTCAATGGTGGTTAGTGGGAATAATTGGTTTAATAGTAGGTATTGGCGGTCAAATTGGCGACTTGGTAATGAGTGCCTTTAAACGCGATTTGGGGATTAAAGACTTTGGCGCACTTTTACCCGGACATGGCGGAATTTTAGACAGAATTGATAGTTTGCTGTGGGTTGCGCCAGTATTTTTTCATACAGTCCGGTTTTTTCATGGAGGCTTTGGCTACTAATGCAAGATGTTCGTCAGTGCAGCCTCAATCTCAATTATTGGTGGACAGTTGCCCATCTTAAGAATTTTTCGCGTAGTGGTATTAAAGCGGCAAAAGTGGGAACGATAGAATTAGTTGTTGTCAAGGCTAATAGTAGCTACAGCGTCTTTGAAGATGCTTGTCCGCATAAACGGGTGCGCTTAAGTAAATTTGGTCGCCGCGTCGGAAATAAACTTGTTTGTAGTTATCACGGCTGGAAATTTGCCCCTAGCGGTCAGTGTACCGATATTCCGGGTATGGATATGCAAAAGCAATTTTGTCTTAAGTCCTATCCCGTTAAAGAGTATGGCGGCTGGTTGTGGGTGTTTTTAGGCGATGAAAAGTTAGTCGATTCTGTCCCGTTACCAAAAATTCCCCCAGTTCATAGTCAGCATTACCATCCGATTCCGATGCAAGGAGAGGTTGGCTGTCACTTTAGTTATATTACTGAAAATGCGACGGATTTATTTCATGCAGACTTGCACCAAAGCGCCCAACCTTGGGCAAATCCCAAATTATTGTCTTTAAAAAGTAACTTGCGGACTGTAAACGCCATCTATGAAGTAGATACCCCTAGACTACTTGCAGCGTTGATTTCTCATCCTGGTAAAAATCGCGTTCATGTAATGTACGAGTACCCTTACTTTCATTTATGGTCAGAAGATGGGGCATTTTATCTATTTGTAGTTTATGTTCCCACGGAGCCACAACGAACCTGGGTTTATTCAACATTTTACTTTCGCCATGTGTGGGGAATGCCTTGGATTTTAAAATTGCTGCATCCAATTTTAGATAAAGGTACATTTCGCCAAGTGTTTGCCGAAGATATCCGCGCAGTACAAGAAGAACAACGGGCTTATAACTTACATAGTCAAGACTTAAGCCGCGAAACTAATCCTGTTTCTTATGCAGTCCGCAAAGTTATCTTAAATCAAACTGACGGACAACAGCCTTTAACATTAGAACCTTTTGTTTATGAGGGTAAACCCGTATGAAATTTGATTATGTCCCGGCGGTGGATTTGGGAGATCCTTTAACTAAACGTTTGGGGAGTTATCCTCGCGTACCAGATTTAACTTGGGATACTTTGCGACTTTGTGGTAGTTGGCTTGCGGTTACTTTATTAAGGTTGCAATATCGGCTAACGGTAAAAGGGCAAATTCCTACTGGCGATCGCATTGCAATTGTAGCAAATCATCAATCCCACCTAGATACCATAACTTTACTGGCTGCAATACCTGCCAAAATCCGCCATCAAATTGTTGTATTAGCCGCCGCAGACTACTTTTTTGATAAAGTCAATCGGGCATTAGCAGCCTCATTATTGTGTCAAGCCGTAGCTTTTGATCGCCTCAGCGTCATGGAATTGCGACAGTGGCGAAATCGCCTCAAAGCTGCAACCTCTGGCTGGATTTTGTTTTATCCCAGTGGTAGCCGCAAAAGTTGCCAACTTCAACGCGGATTATTAAAACTATTGCTACAAGAAGGCTGGACAATTTTACCCGCACATTTGGCGGGAACTAAAGCTGCTTGGTCAATTGAAGCGCGGTGGTGGAAACCATTTCAGCATTTAGAAGTTACCTTCGGAGAACCTTACAAGGGTAACGATTTAGATTTGTTAGTTACTCAACTTAAACAAGATTTATTTTTATGACTCCTAAACTCGATTTGGGCTTGTATCAGGCTAAATACTCATTACGGGCTTTACTAAGGAAAATTCCTGGAATTGATCGACTATCACCCAATTGGCTATCGTGTTCGACGATTATTCCTGGTTTAGCTACAGCTTATTGTTTATATCAAGGCTGGTGGATTGGGGCGGTAATTGCGATCGCATCTCGAATGTTACTTAGTACCTTAGATGGTTTAGTCGCCGAAGAATTTGATAAAACATCGCCATTGGGGGCTTATCTCAACCGTTTACCCGGAGAAATAACCGATTTACTAATTATTTTGGGTTTATTTCCTCACGGTCAACTTACATGGATTATTACCTTAATTATCCTCACAAGCTGGGTACAAACGTTTGGATTACTTGGTTTAACGGCGGGAAGCAAAACCCAATCGGTAGGGCCTTGCGGACAAACTGACCGACTGGCAATTATTGCGATTAGCTGCATTGTTGCGGCGTTTAATTTTCCCATCTGGCAATATGTGATTCCCGGAATGTGTATCGGTTGCGGATTAACTATCTTGCTAAGGATATTTCGATCTATCCGCGATATTACTAGCAACCAATCGCTTACTCCTGTTTGAAGTAGTTTGTTAAATGCGAACAAGAGCTTAATTGAATATGGAAATTATTACCAAAAGATTTCTTTTACGAGACTTTATTGAGGAAGATGAGCCAGCGTTTTTTGCCTATCGTGCCGATCTGCGCTATGCAGAGTTCTGTGCGCCGGAGGAAGTAACACTGAACTATACTCAAAAACTTCTGCACCTTTTTAATCAATGGGCAACGGAAAACCCTCGCTACAATTATCAGCTTGCTCTAGTTGATCGCCGCAATCAAGAACTAATTGGCTGTGGCGGACTGCGCCAGGAAGGTTACAGTGCAGATATAGCAGAACTAGGCATTGAGTTAGCATCTCAATTTTGGGGGCGTTATGCCTACGCTATTGAGGTAGCAAAAGCTTTGATTGAGTTTGGTTTTCACAATCTGGCTGTAAAGGAGATTCGAGGCGTTTCTGTCAGTGCAAATTTGCGAGTTACCCGTTTAGCACAACGGTATGGATTTATTGCCATTGGCACTCGTCCTAGTCCTAATTGGATGAGCGATCGCTCGTGGAGTCAAATCGAATGGCAGCTTACGCGCGAATCTTGGGAGAATCTAGCCATCTAACGCTTTGGGTAACTTACTATAAAGCGCGATCGCGCGGATCAAAGATGACCATTTCCTAGTTATAAAAATTTAATGATTCCCGGAATTACTTACCTAAACTGGGCAGGACTTGCACCTTTAACTGTGAAAAGCTATATGCACAGCCTGTTCGCCCCCGAACTTATGGGCAATATTCTTTTACCAAACTGGGTTAAACGAGTCGATAAGCTGAGAGAAGACGTTGCTTTATGGTTGGGTTGTCACAGCGAACAAGTTGCCTTTGTACCTTCTACTAGCATGGCACTAATGATCGCAGCCCATAGTCTAACTTGGCAAAACGGCGACACCATCCTTTATCCAGCTAATGATTTTCCCGCTAATGTTTTACCTTGGCAGAGTTTAGACCGCTTTGGAGTTGAAGCGCAAGCCGTGCAAGACTGGGCGCAACCTTGGGATGAATCTGTAAAAATGGTTAGCATTTCCACCGTTGACTTTACAACTGGGATAGAACAACCTTGGCAGCAAGTTGTACAGCAAGCAAACGCTAAAGGTATTTGGACTTGCGTAGATGCAATTCAATCGGCGGGAGTTAAGCCGAGTTGGTGTCCTGAGATTGATTTTTGGTGTGCGGGAACGCAAAAATGGTTAGCTTCTGGTTTGGGATTAGCTTTATTGGTGCTTAGTCCTAGAGTTTTAAGCCGATTATCTGCACCTTTTCCTACTTGGCTAGGATTAAATCAACCGCCTTTAGTTCATTCGGGAATGAGTAAAACTGCGCGTGGTTGGGAATTAAGCTGGTCTTCTCCCCAGGCGATCGCCCGATTTGAAACTAATCTTAAATACTTTCAATCTTCTGGTTGGGAAAATATAACTCAAGGTGTCAAACAACGCCGCGATTATTTGCACGAACGCTTGTTAGAAATGGGTTGGAAAGTTGTATCTTGTCCCGAAAGATGGTCTGGTCTAGTTTGTTTCGATCCAGGCTTAGGACAAGCGGAGTTAATTGTTAAAGATGGCTATAAAAAACGCATTATTACCGCCCAACGTGGCGAATATGTCCGTTTATCACCGCATATTTTTAACTCAATGAATGGTTTAGCTAAAACTGTTGATTGGCTATGGAAATGCAAGCTTAAATACCGCTAAATCACCCCTAAAAGCTATGAAATATCAAATTTTACGTTTTTTACTCAAAACTGTTGGTAAACTCAGCAAAGGTATTAGCTTAGGCTGGAGAACAGGCTTTGATTCTGGCGTAATGCTGGAGTACGTCTATGAAAATAAGCCCCAAGGAATTACGCCATTAGGGGTATTAATTGACCGGATCTACCTATCCAATAAAGTTTGGGATGGAGTGCGATCGCGCCGTCAAATGTTAGTAAAACAACTTAACAATGCAATTTCTAATTACAACCATCCTCAAGTTTTTGATTTAGCGGCGGGTGTCGGTTCTTATTTGTTTTTATTACCTTTTGACAAAGCCACAATTATTGCTGGCGATTACAATGATGAAGCTGTTACCCAAGGCAAAGCAAAAGCTACTACTCAAGGGCGTAGCGATATTGTTTTTAAACATAATGATGCCTTTAATTTATCTGCTTTTGCCAGCCAAAAAGCTAATATCTTAGTTTCCTCTGGATTCTTTGACATTTTGACAGAAGACGAGCAAATTAAAACAGTTTTAAATAATGGTTCATCTATCACTCAACCCGGCGCACGATGGGTTTTTACTATTGAAGAAAATCATCCAGATTTGAAACTATTGCAAGAAAGTTTAGTCGATCTAAATCAAAAACCTTGGAAATTAGTATTACGTCCAGCGCAACAATTAATCGATTGGGCAAAACCTTACGGATGGGAACTAGAAACCCTCCAACGCAACGATTATTTTGCTGTAGGAACAATGGTAAAAAGATGAAATTAAGCAATCAACCATTTTTATTAGAATCTACAGGCGATCGCGCTTGCTTACTTTTGCATGGCTTAGGTGGCGGTGTATATGAGATGCAGCTATTAGGAGAATATTTATACAAACGCGGTTTAACTGTTCAAGGTATAAATTACCCAGGTCATGCGGAACTTATGCCTAAAATGCCTGCTTCTAAGTGGCGAGAATGGTACGAACACATAGAAGAAACTTATCAAAAGCTAAGTTTAAAATATGCCAGTGTTTCAATAGTAGGATTTTCGACAGGTTGCCCTTTAGCATTGTATTTAGCAGCTACAAATCCTGTAGAAAACTTGATTTTACTTAGTCCTTTTTTAGCAATCAAACATGAGTGGTATTACTTACTAAAACCCGAAAGTTATCTAGCCTCAGTAGGTAGATTAATTAATGATGTACCTCGATTGAAATTGCCAATTAGTGATAAAGTTATGCGAAAAGCTGCCGAAGAAGCTGCTTTTTTTAAAACCTTTAATTTACCTACAGTTAAAAGCGCGCTGGAATTGATTAATACAATCAAACCATTGTTACCGCAAATAGATGTACCAACATTAATTATTCAATCGCTAAAAGATACCGTAGTCGATCCTAATGGTGCAAGAATAATTTATCAGCAACTTGGCTCTAAAGAAAAAAAACTTTGTTGGTTAGAAAAATCTGATCATATTATTTTGTTAGATGTAGAGCGCGATCGCGTAACTCAAGAAATTAACGACTTTCTCTTGCCATGAAAACCGCTTGGGTGACAGGTGCTACAGGGTTTTGGGGGCGTAATGTAGTAATGAGTTTATTACGGCTAGATTGGCGTGTAGTGGCGCTAACGCGATCTCCACCAGAAGATTTGATAGTATGGGCGCGATCGCAAAACAAAGAATTAGTATGGCAACATTGCGATTTGCGACTTTTACAATTGCCAGAATTAGAGACACCATCAGCATTATTTCACTGCGCGGCAGTTTTTGACACTTTAGAAACAATGATGCAAGTAAATGTCATAGCGCCTATTCAGCTAATTGAAAGTGTTTTACCACAAATGCAAGCGGCTGGTGAAGGGAGAATCGGTATATTTCTGGGTCAAAATGGGCGAATTGGATTGCCAAATTTGGGTCATTTTAGCGCTACCCAGGGCGCTATGTGGACTTGGGCGGAATCTCAATCTCGCACATTAGCACCTTTAGGGAATGTTTCTCTAAGCTTAGTATTTCCGCCTCGTGCGCCTTCAGATTTGCAAGGAAAACTCGCAGAAAAATTAACCAAGCCACCAAAATTATCAACTCGTCCAACGGCTGACGATTTAGTTAAAAACGTATTATTAGGTCATCGCTGCGTAGGTCGTCGTCCTGTACTTGCAGGGATTTCAACTTTGTTGTGGTAGCGAGGTACGATCTATGTTGGTTGCAACGCAGCATTTACTAAGCAATAACAACTAAAATCTGTATATATCGTTGGCAAAAACTTTATGTCTCTGCAAGAAGCCAAAAAACAAGCTTTCAATTTATCGGTGAGTGAGCGACTTACTCTAGTAAATTTGATTATCAAATCGCTTCAAAGCGAACTTAACAGTAAAGTAAACCATATAGAGGAACAGCCATCTGCTTATATTTCTGATAATTTGCTTAGAGATCGTTTAGGTACAGAACGAACAGCTTTAATTGATCAAATGCGTGGATTATTGAAAACGGATAAAGCTGCTCCTATAGATGCTGAAGTCCAAAGTATGTTGGAGGAACGATTGGTAGAGAGTGTGCGATTCGTTGGTTAGTAAATCACGGTAAACAGTCCGTACATAACTAACCCAGCCAAGACTCCCACATCT
>NZ_PVWN01000037.1 GCF_003003885.1 Chlorogloea sp. CCALA 695
TACCTAGATGACGGGGTCGCAGCAGCGCTGACAGATTGGTTGATTTGGCGAGGGAATGAGCCTGGAGCGCTATTTTACCCGACGCGCAAAGGCAGCAGACTTGAGGCGCGGTGAATAGACTGACCAGGCGGTGTTAGATATTTTGCAGCAACGGGGGAACGAAGCAGACCTTACATCCTTCTCACCGCATGACTTTTGGCGTACATTTATCAGTAATTTACTGGACAGGGGGCAGACATTAGCACTGTGCAGAAACTAGCAGGTCACGCTAGTCCTGTGGCAACAGCGCGAGATGACAGACGGGGAGAGGCGGCTAAACGCAAGGCGGCGAATCTGTTGCATACGCCTTATGTGCGGTCATAAGAAAGTTAAGCTTGATAAAGCCGATCTAGCTTCAAGAAAGTTTGCAGTAGTACGTTAGCACCTTGGCTGCATTGCTCTGGAGATGTGTACTCATCTTCGGCGTGACTAATTCCTGCCCGACTAGGGACAAAAATCATTCCCATGTCAGCAAAGCGCCCGATTTCTTGAGCATCGTGTCCCGCACGACTAGGTAAATAACTGTAGCTTAAATTGAGTTGCTGACAAACTTGAGAAATCGCATCAAGAATCTTAGCTTGAGCCAAAGTAGGCAAGACGTGTAAAGCTTGATTTATAACTATTTCTGTTTTAGTCGCCTCAGCAATTTGGATTAACTGCTGTTTTAGTTCGCTTAGTAAATTATCTAAATGCTTTTGAGACAAGTCGCGCAGATCGATTTTTAACTCAACTTTTGCTGGGACAATATTTACTGCATTGGGTAAAACATTCAAGTATCCTACCGTTGCGACTTGTTCCCCAGGTGTTTCTACTCCTAGCTTGTTTACTGCTAACACTACCTGCGCCGCAGCTACTAAGGCATCTTTTCTCTTATTCATTGGTGTTGTACCTGCGTGGTTTGGTCGCCCGGTAATTGTGACTGTGTGGCGATACTGTCCCACAATACCAATAACAACTGCGATCGCCTCCCCGGTATTTTCTAATATTCCCCCTTGTTCGACGTGCAACTCTACAAAGGCGGCGATTTCGCCCGGTTTGCGTTTAGCTGTGGCTATTTTTGACCAATCTCCGCCAGCTTTTTCTAAACAAACTTCAATAGCCGTCTCATCATTGCGGCGGTAATAATTTGGATCGTTTACGGTATTACCCGCCATTGCTTTACAGCCAATAACAGTACATTCTTCGTCAGTAAATACAATAACTTCGATAGGATGATCTAAGACAATGTTATTTTCATGCAGCACTCGCACCATTTCAATTCCTGAAAGCACTCCTAGCACTCCGTCGTAGTGTCCAGCAACAGGGACAGTATCTATATGCGATCCGGTAGCTAAAGCCCCTGCGTCTGCTATTTTTCCGGCGTAAGTACCGATAATATTAGCCGCCGCATCAATACGGACAGTCATCCCAGCATCAATCATCCAAGATTGTACAAGTTGACGAGCGAGGATATCTTCACGAGTAAAAGCTACTCTACTTACACCACCGTTTGGTAGTTTACCGATTTGGGCTAATTGGGCGATGTTGCGATTTAGGCGATCACTATTTATTAATGGAACTGATGTAACAATCATGTTTTAATGCAAAATTTGGGCTAAAAACTTCTTTGTTTTTTCTGCTTTGAAACGGTTTAAAAACTCTATCGGGGTAGTGTCTTCTACCAGTATTTCGTCAGCGAGGAATATTACGCGATTTGCTAATTCTCGCGCAAACCCTACTCCGTGAGTTACGCATATTATTCTCACTCCCGAATTAGCTAGACCTCGCATCACGTTTAATACTTCCCGTACCATGTCTGAAGTAAGAGCGAAGGTTAATTCGTTAAATAACATCACTTTACATAGGTAGCTGTTAATCCATTTAATAAAAGATTTCTTGAAGTTCTACATAATGCTCCTGTTATCCCAATTGCTAAACTAGAAGTAATCGCCATTAGCGATACACTCACCCTAACTATCGCCCCATTGAGAAATAAGCTTAAGTTATCCTACACAATAAAAAAAATCGAAAGTTTAACCCATACGTCTATCCAGGGGGAGAATTTTTTTGGCACTGAATACTGTATACACTAAGTAAAAAGATAATACTGTATCTTGCTATACATCAGAATCGCAGCCATTTATTAAAATTTATTATAGATAGTAAATTAACAACTTTTTCGTTACAATGAATACAGAAATAAAAACAAGCGTTCATCTCTTGGTAAAAGAGACGGAAGTAAGATCGGACTGAAGGAACGCGCCTCAAAAAATGATCACGCTTCAGGAGGCGGAATTAATGAATTACAAAGACCTAAAACTAATTAATAGTAGAGAACTAGAAGCAAACCGTATAAACCGCGAGTCATGGTTAAGTAGAGTTTGGCAAAAAATAGTTGCAGCTATGACCGAACAAAATATCCAAGGTCTTCGAGTATGGAGAGAAACCGACTGCAGAGGTCGTACTTGGTGGAAAGCAAACAATCCGGCAACCAATGAAATAATTACTTTTGATTCGGAAGCAGAAGTAAGAATTTGGATTGAGGAGTCTTACTATCGCCCAGCCGTAACAATAGGAAATTTTAAGCCTTATACTTGGCAACAGATCGAAAGATAAACAATTAAGTTGGCACGTCTGTCTCACCTTGAGGTAGGACAGACACAAGTTTCTATTGTGACTGACGACGGGAAATTAATCTAATTCCCACGAGTGCGACTCCGATCAAGACAAAAGAAAACACTGTAGTTAACGTCCCCAAAGCATAAAGAGCGGGAGATGTGACATTAGTTGTCATCCCGAAGATTTCTAGGGGTAAGGTATTTTTTTCTCCAGAAATTAACGAAGTACGGGTAAATTCATCGTAGGAAAGCGTAAAGCCTAGCAACCCGACACCAATTACACTAGAGGCGATTAAAGGGAAGACAATTTGCCAAAACGTTGTCATTTCACTTGCTCCCAAATCACGGGCCGCTTCTTCGTAAGCTGGATTAAAACGCCCAAAGATTCCCAGCATAATTAGGAAAGCAAAGGGTAAAGTCCAAGTCAAATGTCCCGCCAGCGCCGACGAAAACCATTGATTGTCTAACCCCACTAAGCTAAACACAATTCCAATGCCTAGAGATACTAAAATACTCGGCACAATTAGGCTAGAAATTGTCAGGTAAAAAACGGCATTAGAACCAAAAAAGCGTCGCCGGAAAGCTAACCCCGCCATCACGCTAAATACAACAGTAAACACTGTTACCAGCAAACCTAAGCTGAAAGAACGTCCAAAAGCATCGACAAAATTTCCCACACGCTGCGGTCCAAATACTGCATTTAGCCAATGAAAACTAAACCCGCGCATGGGAAAAGTTAATTGTCCTTCGGGGCCTTGAAGGGAAAGGATAAAAATAGCGAACATTGGCCCGTATAAAAATAAAACAAATAGCCCAAAAAATGCTGTTAGTAGATGAGCAGAAAGAGATTTTTTTGTACCCTGTGTCATGTCTAAAGCTCCTTACGAATATCAACAGTACGCAAAATTCCAAACACAATTAGCAGCGTAATAATTAGCAGCACAATGGCATTAGCCGCTGCTAATGGATACTGCAAGCTGTCTATTTGATTTTTAATCAAATATCCTACCGAGGAAGATTTACCACCACTCATAATCCGCATAGTGGCAAATTCTCCCATTACAAGAGTGATGATAAAGATAGAACCGATCGCAATTCCTGGCGCTGATAAAGGTAAAATTATTTGCTGTTGAATCTGAAAAGGGGACGCGCCTAAGTCTTCTGCTGCTGTGATAAGTGATCGCTCGATTCGCATCATACTATTAAATATTGGCGCAACCATAAACAAAGCATAAAGATGTACCATCGCTAAAATTACTGAAAAATCCGAGTATAGCAACGCTTCAATTGGTTGATTGATTAGCCTTAATCCCATCAAACCTTGATTGATCAATCCCTCGCGTCCTAAAAAAGGAATCCAAGAAATCATCCGAATTACATTAGAAGTCAAAAAAGGAACGGTACAAATTAGAAACAAAATAGTTTGCCATTGCGAACTTTTGACCTGGAAAGCTAGAAAGTAAGCTACCGGATAACCAATAGCCAAGCAGAGCAACCAAACGATCGCCGCAAACTTGAAGGTATTGAGATAAGTTGCCAGGTAGACTTTAGATGTAAAAATGCCCAAATAGTTATTCAGGGTGAAGCCGGGGGTCATCGAAAAGCCGTTAAAGTTCCAAAAACTGACAATAGAGATCGCAATTATCGGCAAAATCAAAAACAGTAAAAAAACTAGCGTCTGGGGAGCAACCAGTAAGTAAGGCTTTAAAGCGTTAGAAGTTTTCAGCATGGGTTTAAATCAAGTGATAGGTTTGGTTAAAAATTGAAATTTGTTCGCAGCACTCCTACATAAATTGTGTTGTTGTCATCGTTATGGTCGGGATTGGTAATCACAATTAGACCGGGCGTAATGCCGATATTTTCTGTAATTTGATACTTGTAAAACGCATCAACCATAATTGAAGTATCCCGATCCTCAAATACTGCAACGTCATTATTCGTAACTTTTGAAGGCATACCGACAACAAGTCCTCCTAAATTGCCTTTTTTGCCCAAATCAGGGAAAGCTAAAGCTACTGCCCAAGATTGAATGTTTGCATCCGAACCGTCGCTCGGTCCGCCTTGCGCCGCCGTATCAGCAAAATAATACCAACCACTCAAGATAAACTTAGGACTAAAACGATACTCTGCTTCAACGCCATAACCATTGGTAGAACTAGCATTGAGACCAAAAGGAAAAGCTGAATTTTCGCTACCAAAAAAGCCCCCTGGGGGAGCATTCCCGCTACCGTCATCGTAGGCGCGCAGATAAGTAAGTGCGATCGCAAACTGATCGCTAGGTCGAACCGTAATTTGCCCCAACGCCCCGTAAGGACCGCCAAATAAGCCTGTATCGGGATTACTAGCGGTGGGATTTCCGGCTAAATAACCGCCGCCAATATTGATAGAGTCAGTAATGTTGTAATTAAATCCCGCTCCCGTCACGCCGCTAGGAAAGTAAATGGGGCTTCGCAAAGCAAAACCAGATAGTACCGTATCGTAGTCGCCATCAAGGGGATGCAAAGTAGGCACAAACAAATCTAAAAATCCAAAAGCTTCTAAAAATACCGTTGCTTTATCGCCAATCGGAAAGCGATATTCTAATTGGTTAATAGAAAACGCATTATTGCTATCTGCTGTAAAAGCCAGTCTAGACATGGCTGTACCCGTCGCCCTTCCCAGGGCGGGTATATTGCCTGCTTGCAACCTAGTAATCAGGCGGTCTTTGCCTGTAAAGCTAGTATCCAAAATTAACCGTACCCGCGCCGAGGCAAATATATTGTTATCTACAGGTTCTCGCGCTGGTTGCGTGCTACCGCCTCCAGGCGTACCAAATTCACCGGGAGTAGGGGGGAGAACTCCCGCTCCAGAAGTAACAGCCTTGTCATCGCCAAAGGCTCCGGCGATCGCAAAAACAGCATGACCAATCAGTTTAGTTGTGGTAGAAAACTGATTTGCTTCCAATTCTGCTGTTTGGACTTCTAAACTATCAACCCGCCCTCTAATTACAGCTAATTCGGTTGCAAAGTCTGCTTGGAGTTTTTGCAAGGTAGCCAAATCTGCTTTTGTAACTAGGTTAGAAGTTCCGCTACTAATTAATTCATTTACCCTGTCTAAACAAGCGTTCATCCCCGCCGCAAATTCGTAACGAGTTAAAGCGCGGTTTCCTCTAAAAGTGCCATCGGGATAACCTGCAATACAGCCATAGCGCTCGACTAAAGATTGTAATGCTTGAAATGCCCAATCGGTCGGCTGAACGTCAGATAGCTGAGAGACAGAAGTTACTTGTGCTTGTAAGGTATAGGGATCTACTTGCTCTGTAAGTGGAGATTCGTTCGCACTGGTAACTTGCATAAAGATTCCTAGAGAACCAAAAACAGCACAACTTTGTCCTAGACAATGCCTAAGAAAATTTAACATTTGCTCCCTCACACCAGTTAATAAATCTTTTGTAGAGAAGTAGCACTGCTACGTTTCTACATCTTCTACGCGACGATAAATTCTGTCCATTTGTAAACGAGGTAAACTTGCTGCTGCATAAATGAGTTCCAGCAAACTACGTTCCCCATGCGTTCGGTGAAAGAACCACCATCACGCAAAGCGCCTTTAGACTCAATTTTTTTGCCAAAAGGATCGATCATATCTATAGCTGCGGGTTTCCCTTCGTACCAAAAATCCCACTCCTCCGGCTTCATAAACTTTCGAGCATTTTCGGGCGCTGCGCTGTAATAACCTTGTTTACTCAAAAACCCACCAACCCAGCCATCTAGCATCCAGTTGAGATATTCATAGGCGGCATCTAGTTGAATCCCTGAGAGATTTTTAGACAAGCCCAAACCCCCGCCCCAGCCTCGATAGCCTTCTTTTAAAGGAGCATAAACACAGGGAATCCCCCTAGATTTTACGGCGGTAACTGCTGGCGACCACATTGATTGCAACACTACTTCTCCGGAAGACATGAGATTAACCGATTCATCAAAGGTTTTCCAAAAAGCCCGAAACTGTCCCGCTTGCTTTTGCTCAATCAAAAGATCCGTTACTTTATCGAGTTCCTCTTTGGTCATGTTGCCTTTGTCGCCAAACTGCATCAGCCCCAATGACTCCATAATCATCGCCGCATCCATAATCCCAATCGAGGGAATATCTAAGAGAGAAGTTTTGCCCTTAAATTTAGGGTCAAATAAATCTGCCCAAGACTCAATTTTTGTATCGACTAAATCGGGACGATAGCCCAAGGTGTCAGCGTTGTACTGAAAGGGGATCATTGTCGCCCAGTCGGTCGGCGCGGTAGCAAGTTCGGTTGAATCTTTATCTTTAAGAAACACTACTTTACGGGGGGCTGTCCCTTGAGAAGTATTTACTTTTGCACCGGGGTACAATTCACCGGTTGTAAAAATCGGCGTTATTTTGTCAAACTCTTTAATTTTTCTGATATCAATGGCTTGCAGGTTTCCAGAGGGAACAACTAGGGGCAAGCTAAAATATTCACCATCGAAAATATCGTACTGTTTGGGCTGAGTAATTGCAATTTGGATATTCTCGGCGGTACTCAAAGCACGCATATTAATTTTAAAACCCAAATCTTTCTCCGCCTGAACGCGGATATCGTTAATTTGGGCTGCACCGGAACCAATCAAGCGTAAGGTTACATCTTTAATCTTGTTGGTAATTATGGTTGGCCCTCTTCGGGGTTGGCAACTAGCCGCCGTCAGCATAGTTCCCCCCGCCGCCAATCCGTAGGTGATCGCTTTACGCCGACTAATTTTAGTCATAGTGTTATTAGTACGCTAGAAAAATACAGTTATCTTTCGACCAACTTAAAATTGCTAACTGACCTTCTTGCAAGTCATTGATTCGCCAATCTTCAGTACGAACTTTGTAAAGTAACTCTTGCCCAGTGGCTTCGAGCATCAAGGAAACTCGCGTTACATACCCGGTCATTTCTACGGCTGTAATCCTCGCCGATATTTCGTTTGCACTCAGTGATGACTTAGCCGGAATCTGAGCATAAGGAGCTATAAACATTAAATCGGGTCTAATTGAACACGCGGCTTCTGTTCCCACTGCTACAGCGTGTCCTCGGCAAAATATCGAGCCAACACCTGCTACTTCTAGTTGAATTAAATCCAAGCTGCTATCACTAATACTTTTTACTACTTTGCCTGTAAAAATGTTGTTGTCTCCCATAAATTTGGCGACAAACTGGGAAGCTGGAGTATCAAACAGTTCTTCCGGCGTTGCAACTTGATCTATGCGTCCGTGACTCATCACTACAATTTGGTCAGAAAGCGAAAATGCTTCCTCTACATGGTGCGTAACTTGTATAAACGTCATGCCAAATTGCTTTTGAATTTTGCGTAACTCTGTACGCATCCGTACTCGCAAGTTTTCATCTAAAGCGCTCAAAGGCTCATCCAGCATCAAAACTTGAGGACGGGTAACTAAAGCTCTAGCTAAAGCGATTCGTTGCTGTTGTCCGCCACTTAGCATTGTAGGCTTTCGCTGGGCGACATGACTTAAACCCACGAGTTCTAGCATCTCTCCAACTCTAGTTTGCAAGTCGCTTTCTTTCAATTTCCGCATCTTCAACCCAAATTCCACATTTTCCCAAATTGTCTTATGAGGAAACAAAGCATAACTTTGAAACATCATCGCGGTGTTGCGTTTGGCGGCGGGAATATCATTAACCCGACGATTTCCAATCAAAACATCTCCGCTTGTAATATTTTCGTGTCCTGCAACCATTCGCAGGGCTGTAGTTTTCCCGCAGCCACTTGGCCCCAACAAACAGCAATAAGTTCCGGCAGCAATATCTAAGGTAAGATTTTCTACGGCGGTAACTGCACCATATTTTTTTGTTACCGAGCGCAAAGCAACTCCGGCGGCAGCTTCTGCCAATACTTGTTGAATTGTAGAATTATTGAGATATCTAGGCTTAAGTTCTGTCGTCACGAGTCATGCTCCTTGCAGATTATGCTGGTTGCAGTGCTTGAAAAAGCTGTTATATACTGTATACAAATATTGTTTAAGAATAAATGTATAGACAAGTACATTTACAGAAATTAGTAAGGAGGAAGATATTGTCACTATCGCCGCGAAGTCTTAAACGCAATCAATCACTGCAAGAGCAAGCTTATCAAGCTCTAAAAACAGCAATTCTTTCAGGAGAACTAGCGCCGGGACAGCGATTAGTAGAAGTTCAACTAGCAAAACAGCTACAAGTTAGCCGAACGCCAATTCGGGAAGCAATGCAGTTACTTCAACATGAGAATTTAATTGCTAATGATGTCAACGATACCTTGTGCGTGGCAACTATTTCTGTAACCGATGCGGCACAGTTATACGATTGCCGCATTGCCCTGGAGCAGCTATCAGTAGCGGAAGCTTGTCGAAATGCCACAAAAGCGCAACTAAAAGAACTCGAAAAGATGGTAGAGGAGGCAGAAAAGCTAGTAATGAGCAAACCATCGCCATTAACCAGTTTTCGCTTGCTCGACTTGGATTATCGCTTTCATCGATTACTAGCGAAAAGTTCGGGAAACTCTTGGCTAGTATCGTTATTAGATCGAGTATTTGATAAAATGCAACTACTGAGGATTCAAACCACAAAAAATAATCCGGAAGTGTTAGAGATTCGTACCGAACATCGACAGATTTATGAACCAGTGCGCGAGCGCAATTCTCAAGCCGCAGCTAAAGCTGTTAGAGAGCATTTAATCGCTAGTAAAGAACGCGTAATCAAAGAAGTAGAGCAATTACAGCAAGACACCAAAGCCGCCCAATAAGGATTTTTACCCATGACTCAAAATTCCGTCAATTCCAAGTTCGTATTTATCTGCGGTTCAGCCTTGCGAGGACAACCAGACCACAAAAACTTACAATCAGCAAAATTTGTCAAAACTGCGGCAACTTGTCCTAGTTACCGCTTACACGCGGCGGGAGATGGTTGGCATCCAGCTATATATGAAGTCGATAACCAAGGGATTTCTATTCCTGGGGAAGTGTACGAACTCACAACCGAACAATACGAGTATTTACTAGCTACCGAACCGCCAAATATGTACCCCTCCGATGTAATTTTGAACGATGGTGAAGCAATTACTGCCATGCTCTACCCACAAGGATTAGTAGAACAATATAACTGGCTAGATATTTCCGATTACGGCGGTTGGGCAGCTTACAAGCAATCTACAGGTGTTGGCAGCAAAGTTTAAAAAACCGTAAACCCTTGCAATGTCCCCGTATAGGGCTTAGGAATTGGAAAAGCTAAAGAACCAACTTTACTTGTTTCTAGCCCTAAACTAACTAAAACCTCCACAAATTTAACTGCTGCTCCAACTCCATCAATTACAGGTGCGCCAATCTCTTGACTAATCTCTTTTGCTAAGTCCGCCATCCCACTACAGCCTAGGACGATCGCTTCTGCCCCATCTTCAACCAAAGCTTGGCGGCATTCGTCGGTAATAATTTTTCTAGCGTTACCATCTATCTCTAGCTCTAAAACGGCTAAATCCGTACTGCGGATATTGCGGCAAAATTTAGTCATGCCATAGTTTTCTACTAAGTGTTGGGCAATAATTCGGGTTCGACTTAAAGTAGTGACAATTGAAAAGCCTGTAGAAATTAAACTAGCTGTGTGCATAGCAGCTTCAGCAATGCCAATAACAGGACTTCGCGTCAATTCACGGGCCGCTAGTAAACCCGGATCGCCAAAGCAAGCAATAACGTAACCATCTACACTTTCTGCTTCTCCTTTGCGGATTTCTTCTAGCAATCCCACTACAGCCAACGCCTCATCGTAATGTCCCTCAATAGAAACTGGCCCCATTGACGGATTGCAAGCAATAATTTCTGTACTGCAACTTGCCACCGCTTGAGCCGCTATGCCAATCTTCTCAGTCATGCTGGCAGTAGTGTTAGGGTTGATGACTTTGATTTTCATCTAGGATTTTTAAAAACTAAATTGAGCGCGTAGATTACCTACATAGATATTTGGGTTGTCGCCGAAATTATTAGGGTTGCCGATCCAATAGAAAGCTGGAACTAGAGCAATATTTTGGCTTAGGGGATAGAAGTAAGTGGCTTCAAATTCATACTGTGTTCCGCCATCACCGCCACCGGATACCAGAAAGTTTCGCCCATCTATTACAGAAAAAGGAATGAGATAAGAGAGGGTAAATAGCGCCCCTTCTTTGCCCAAGTCAGGAAATGCTGCCCCTAATTGAACTGATTGAGCATTTACTTCGCCATCTGGTCTACCTACAGTTAGGGGTTTTATATTTGTACTACCGTAAGCATAGCGGCCAAATAGACCAAAGCCGTCAGCAACTAACCAATCGAAGTTGAACGCATAAGTATCACCTATAGCATTATCAATAGCACCATCAAAACCATCATCGGCAAATCCATAAATAGGTTCGCCAATTGCGCCACCAATTTGCCCGGCGATCGCTCTAACATGAGAGCGGTTGTACAAAAATCGCAAATTTACACTTTTAACTGGAGCAACCGTTAACTCTGCGGTCAGTGTATTAGTGGGACTAAATAGGCCTTGACGGGGATTGCTAGAGGAGTTGAATAAGTTGCTGCTGAGAAATTCGGTGTTTTCGCCTAAGTAAGCCACATTCAAGCGCAGGCGATCGCTGATTTGCCATAATACGGCTGCACCAGAACCTCTATCTACAGCGTTTAGTAAGGTGCTACCACTAGAATTGAAGCTGCCTGCACCTGCCGAAAAGAAGGTAAAACGGTTGTTGTCAAAGTAGCGATACCAGTTGACTCTCGATCCCACCACTACCCGCAAGCGATCGCCAAGGGGAAAGTTATAAAACAATTCTCGCAGCACGACGTTACCCGGCGCTCCTGTCACACCAGTTTGGTCGGTAAAAGGTACGCCAAGGGTGTTAAATAAGCCCGCCGAAACAAATTCATTAGCTGGAGAGTTGCCGTTTCCTGTGACTAATTGCGTAACTAAGCTATCTTTGCCAGTAAATGAAGTCGTAAAGTTGAGAAAAACATAGTTGCTTAAAGTAATATTCGGGTCTTCTGTAATTTGCCGAACAGTGGTACTGGTTCTAGGTTGCGTCCTAAAAGCTGTTTCCCCCTCAGCTAAAATATCTCCGCCAGCAAAAGCCCCGGTAACGTTAACATATACGTTACCAGTCAATTTTGTTGTGGTAGAAAATTGATTAGCTTCTAGTTCGGCTGTTTGCGCTTCTAAAGCGTCAGTGCGTCCGCGCACTGATACAAGTTCGGCAGCAAATTCCGCTTGCAGACGTTGGAGAGTAATTAAGTCATTTTTAGTGACTAAGCTTGTAGTTGCCGTTGCAATCAATTCATTAACTCTATCCAAACAAGTATTTAACCCTGCCGCAAACTCGTATCTAGTTAAAGCGCGGTTTCCCCTGTAGCTACTATCGGGATACCCAGCAATGCAACCATACCTTTCGACTAATGACTGCAAGGCTTGAAATGCCCAATCTGTAGGCTGTACATCTGATAATTGAGATACAGACGTAACTTGTGATACTTCTTCTGTCTGCTGTAAATTTACGTCATCTTCCGAAGTTGGTTTGAGTTGTTGGGCAACAACAGGCGATCGCGCGGACATTCCCAAACCTACCATTAATAAATATATTAAAACTCTTGTTGGAGTAACCAGTTTAAACAGTTGATTATTCATTGATATTCCCCACACCAAAAATTATTTCAATTAAGTGTATTACAAGAAATAAATGATTCAAAAACTTAAGTAGGCTTACCGAATATTTCTACAAACCACTTTTTCAGATTTGGTAGACGTTGGAGTTGTCTTTCAATTGCTGCCATGGCTAAGTCATTAAGTTTAACCCCCTTGTGATATGTCTTCTCAACTAAGATAACAACAGGATTTTTCCCTTTGAAGCTTAAACTTGAAGCCAACCGTAAGACTGCATCAACAGTATCAAGCAAGCTACCACTCCAATGTTGTTCTAGCCATCCAAAAGCACGCTCAACCGGATTGTATTTACTGTGATACGGGGGATAATAAGCCAGTTGAATCGTCAGTTGAAATTTGTTGGCAAATTCGACTATGCGAAACATAAACTGAGTACGTCTAGAGTGGTTTTCAGGTCCATTATCTTGATTAATGACCAATCTGCGGATGTGAGTGAAGCGGTTTTTAACACTCAACCACCAGTCTTCTAATAAATCAACAATACAATCAGCGGTCAATCTGGACTTGACAAAGAATAAAGATAGCTCATTTAATTCGGGAAGAAAGATACCGTAAGGGGTGAGGGAAGCGGCTGAAGGAAAATCATGGTCTAAGGCAACAGTGTTGACACGGGTTTTACCCCCTCGGTCGAATTCACCAACCTTAACTGCCACCTTGGCATCGATGGAAATTCTTAGCGTCGTTGGGTTATCATCTGCTTCCTCATTAATGCGATTAACTGACTCAAATATAGCTTTTGTTTCTGGAATCTGTTTGAGTGGTTTGGTTTTGGCAACACGTTTTAAACCATAACCTAACAAGTTCAATCGTTGTCGAATAGTCTCGGTTGTTGGCAGTTGTTCATCCCTGTATCCTTTGACTTCAATCAGTTGCCTGCGTACTTCTGCTGACGAAAGACGAGTATATAATCGGGTGCTTTTGAAGGTAGGGTCTGTTTGACTTTGTGGGTCTACTATTGACCGTATGTCCTCTACTAAGTTTGGAAGTTGATGTTCAATCGGCTTGCGTCCTCTTAGTTTAAAGCTGTCAGCAATCGACATTTCATGCTCTAACTCCTGCATCCCCTTGCGGATTGTGCGTCTATTCCATCCCAATTCCCCTTCCGCAATTATTTGCCCTCCAAAACCTAAACTTTTAACGACTTCTGCCATAAATTGCCGTCGGTCGCTTCCCTTTAACCTTTTGGCTGTTTTGATATACAAAGACTTAAGACTGTCGGTCAGTTGGATTAGGGATTCTGGAGGCATAGTATAGACTGCACGCTGATTGTTTCCTCAGTATCTCAGCTTTCAGGATCATTTATTTCTTGGAATACTCTAATGTGATTGCGCTTTTAATGAGCCATCACAGACAAAGTGACTATGGCGTTGCCCTTTATTGAGAAACATTAACTGCTTTCTTTTCTCTGGAGTCATGGAAGTAAAAATATCTTTTTTGGGCAAAGACTTAAAGCTTGCTACCGATTCAGATTTTTGTTTGGGCGTAAGTGATAAAGTTTTCAACGCTTTACGGGCGCTTACTTTGCTGTTAATAATCGCAAATTGAAATTTTTCGCGTTGCTCTGGGGTCAAAATTGTCTCAAGCTGAGTTTTTAGTTGCTCAATAATTTCTCCTGGGTTGGTGGTTTCAACGGCAGCAATTCCCAGTAACGTTGTGACATTAAATGGCTGTGCCTGAACTCCATCAGCTATTGCTAGATTTAGCAAAACCATTGTGCTAAAGAAAATTGATATTAAGTTTTGTCTTCCGAAGCTTTTATCGCAATTTCATCAAATTGGACTAAATTTTTTTTGCTCCTAAGCGGCGGAACTATCCCCTCTGGTGCTTGAATTTCGTCAGTGGTCAGCGCTAGGGTACAAGTGGGTGTAATTGCCTCCATTGCCTCTTTATCGGTTTTGGTTAATTCTGTAGTTGGCTGGGCTAAAAATGTTTTGTAACTATCAGGATTCTGCCATTGAGTTAAAGTTAATACTCTCAATCCATCTTCACTTTTGAGTACGAAAAACTACTAAACCCCGGAGCTTTTTTAAAGCTGATTTGCTAAATTTACTCGCGTCAGAAACTATATCTTCCTGGGTTATTGAAGTTGCTTCATAAATGTTCGCAACACTTATTGCTGTGCCTGACGGATCGAAAAAGATAGATTTATTACCTTTATCCACTGTTGCATTGTTAGGGCATCTAAGCAAAACACTTAGGCATAAAAAAATGCAGAACAAAAATTAATGCACTGAATCTGTGTGATATTTTCAAGATATATCCATTAGTCTGCTTTTTGTATACTCATTTTTAGCTTTTACATAGTTTTCAGCAAACATTAAATTCTCACTTGCAACTTTTGCTACAAGTAGTATTTGCTAGTTACTTTTCCAATTAAACCAGTAGTAAAAAATAGATTTTGTATTCTGTACTACTATTTTGATTAATGATTTTGAGCTAATTTATTAAGTAGCAAACTAATTAAAGAAGTTTGTTTAAAGTTATAATAATAACTTCTACGAATCTGCTGAATTATAATTGCTTAAGGTAACTTTTGCCAAATTACAGACAAAAAATAAAGGAGAACTACTAAGTAAAGAAAAATCTTTGTAATACCCCTGAAAATATTTAGTTTTTGCTCTTTCAACTGAAAAAATCAGTTGAAATATTAGATACTGAACACAGTATACAGCAAAGAACACCTAAAAATGTACTAACTTGTCAATAGCAAGATGGTAAAAACAGCTATTTTAGCCGTGTATGTTTAATTCATCAACCTCAAAAGCTTTTGCAACGCTAAAGAAACCTCGCTCTTGCCTGGATTATTTAGTTCCCAACACCTTTCTAGATAGTCTGTTCGCTGCTCGTAGAAGTGTTCCCACATTAAAGCGTTTACAAAAATTCGCCAAACCGCCGTTAAGGGAAGTAATTGCAAACCTTGGCGCTTTGGCACAGAGATGGTATCGGGAACTAGCTCTAGCTCTTTATATCGTTGCCATTGAACGTTCATAACGTCCTCCCTCCTAAATCAAATAGTTGTGGATTGAGGCGCGTTCCTTCAGGATTAACCTTACTTCCGTCTTCTCCTTAATGTAAAAAGTTTTTTAAATAGAAGATGAACGAAATATTCTGTATATTTAGGTACATTTTAGCATGAAAGATTTAAAAGTTGTAATTATTGGGGCAGGAATGGGCGGTTTGACCAGTGCGATCGCGCTGCGTCAAGCGGGGTATAAAGTAGAAATCTACGAAAAAGTTAATAAAATACGTCCAGCAGGAGCGGCAATTTCGCTATGGTCAAATGGGGTCAAAGTCTTAAATAGTTTGGGTTTGAGCCAAGAAATTGCTAGTATTGGCGGGAAAATGGAGCGCACGGTATACTACAGCCATACCGGGGAAAAGCTCACAGATTTTAGTTTACAGCCGCTAATTGATCGCGTAGGACAAAAACCGTATCCGGTAGCACGGACTGATTTACAGGAAATGCTACTCAATACATTGGGGGCAAATAACGTTCACCTTAATGCTAAATGTATTGGAGTTGAGCAAGACTCCAATAGCGTTACAGCTGCTTTCGAGGATGGACACAAAGCTACAGGCGATGTGCTAATCGGTGCGGATGGAACTCATTCAGTAATTCGTAGCTACGTTCTAGGTAAAGCAATCGAGCGGCGCTATGTGGGTTATGTTAACTGGAATGGATTAGTAACTGCAAGTGATGATCTAGCACCTGGTAACACTTGGGCAGTGTATGTGGGCGAACACAAACGAGCCTCTATGATGCCTGTAGGAGGCGATCGCTATTATTTTTTCTTTGATGTCCCAATGCCTAAAGGTAGCGTAAGTTCGCCAGAAACTTATAGAGAAGAATTAAGCAGCTTTTTTAAAGGATGGGCAGAACCCGTGCAAAAATTAATTCAGCGCCTCGATCCCATGAAGACTAATCGCGTGGAAATTCATGACATTGAACCATTGCAAACATTGGTACGCGATCGCGTAGCATTATTAGGCGATGCAGCGCACGGTACAGCACCAGACTTGGGACAAGGTGGCTGTCAGGCGATGGAGGATGTTTTAGTATTGACAAATTACTTACAAACTACAAATCTTAGCGTCGCCGATGCTTTAAAACGTTACGAAACCGCCCGAAAAGATCGTGTTGCAGACATTATTACTAGAGCTAGGAAGCGATCAGATATGACTCATGGCAAAGCACCAGAAGTTACTCAACAGTGGTACGAAGCCCTAAAACACGAGGATGGGACAGATATTATGGATGCGATTTCTAAAACAATTCTAGCCGGACCATTAAACTAAATAATGGGAAAACTTACTACGCACGTTTTAGATACGGCGCACGGGTGTCCAGCAAAAGGCATCCGTTTAGAATTGTGGGGATTGAGTGAATCGGGTCAAAAAACTTTGCACAAAACGACCATAACTAATGCTGACGGACGTACAGACAACCCTTTGCTAACAGAAGATTTAGTGATTGGGATATACGAATTAGTCTTTATAGTTGGCGATTACTTTGCGTCTTATCCAGAGATACTACCTAATCCGCCATTTCTCAATCGCGTACCTATTCAATTTGGCATTGCAGACACTACCGCTCACTATCACGTACCTTTATTAGTTTCGCCTTGGTCATACAGCACTTACCGAGGAAGTTGATTAAATGTATGAATTTAGCAACGAGACATTGCAATACAACGTCTCTAGCGTTGGTTTTGAAGTCACAAATTTATCGTTTTCACGCCTTGAATTGGGTGATGCCAGATTTTTTGCTAAATTTAGCAATTATTACTTTTAGTTTGTTCTACTTCGCCATGTGCTTTTAGTAAAGCCGCCAGCTTTTTCCGCATAACTATTCCTGGTTTATCTGTAAACATATGCTGCTCTTGACTCACGCTTAGAGGTACATCATAATCGGTTGTCTCTAATATATGCTTGTCTTCCAAGGTTACGGCACGGTCGAAAGCAACTACATCGCTGCTTTTTGTATCTGCCTCGGTATCGTTGCGGACGCAAAACTGTACCATTTGGGAAGTTGAATCATTAATTGGTGTCATTGTATTAATAATGATGTGAGTCAATCCGTTTGGGTAAGTAATTTGCAGCTTGACAGTAAAAGGCATAAACCAAGTCATGTCTAGGGTACGGAAGGTTTGTTTCGCTTCCATTTTCAAATTCTGTTGTTGTAATTCTGGGTTTACAACCCCCAAAACACCATGTACGTGCAATCCCCATTCTGTTTCTGTAAGTTTCATCAATTCAGGAATGGGATGTTCTTCGCTGCCGAAAGTAGTAGTGTGTACAAAAGTAGGATGAGCTAAATCAAATTCATTTTCCATTACCCTCAATGCTGCACATTTCCAAGGTTCATAAAATTCATGCAGCAACCGATAATCTGGCTTTGTAGCTTCGTCAATCTCTGGAATATCAATTAGTGGCTCTCCCAAACACACCCATACATAGCCGTAACGCTCCGTGCATCGATAGGATTGTACTTTATAGCTGGCAGAAATTACCTCGTCTTTTTTCAATTGTGGTACGCATACACACGCGCCTTCACTATCAAATTGCCAGCCATGATAAGCACAACAAATATTGCCATCTACCACTTTGCCAATACTTAGTTGCGCCGAACGATGACAGCATCGGTCTTGAACGGCGGCAGGTTTCCCGGCTGCATTTAACCAAATAACTATTTTCTCACCCAGTAGCTCAAAAGGCTTAGGACTGCTTGAAAGTTCTGTAGTTGGAATTGCTGGATACCAAAACTTTCGGAGTACAGGTTGTTTTGTAACTAACATAATAATTAAGGAAGCCGGGATTTGCTCAGGTTTGATTTTAGTTGGTTAACTAATTGCATACTGCCCACATTAATCAACATTTTCACTTTTTATTCTGTATCTGAAATCACAGATTTTGTATACAGTATTCAAGAGAGGATAAAAGTGTTGCAAAATATAAATGCGATCGCCCTAAAAATTTAAACTTCAACAGTAACTATGTTTAAGTCCATCACTCAGTTAAACCAAATGAGTCAAGAGGAATTTGTCAATGTTTTGGGGACGGTATTTGAACATACACCACAAATTGCTCAAAAAGCTTGGAATTATCGCCCGTTTGTAGATGCAACTCAATTACACCAAAAAATGGTCGATGTAGTCAGCGTAATGAGCATTGATGAGCAACTAGCTTTAATTCGAGTGCATCCTGACCTAGGTAGTAAGGCTTTAATGGCAGAAAATTCCGTCGAAGAACAAACTGGACTTGGTTTAGACAGATTAACTGCTCAAGAGTACGATTACTTTCAATTGCTCAATCAGGCATACAAGGACAAATTTGGCTTTCCATTTATAATTGCTGTTAAAAATCACACCAAAGACAGTGTTTTAGATGAGTTTGAGCGCCGTTTGAAAAATACTGTAGAAGTAGAAATAGCTAGTGCGATCGCCCAAATAAACAAAATTGCTTGGTTTCGCACTCTAAATTTAGTCGAGTAAGAGATCAAAAATGTCAAAATCTTATCCACGAGACATGATTGGCTACGGACGCAACTCGCCCGATCCAAAATGGCCAGATCGAGCAAAGATTGCCGTGCAGTTTGTGATTAATTATGAAGAAGGTGGCGAAACTTGTATTCTTCATGGGGATAGCACTTCCGAAACATTTTTATCGGAAATTGTAGGCGCAGAACCACTAATCGGATTGCGACATATAAATATGGAATCGGTTTATGAGTACGGCAGTAGAGCAGGCTTTTGGCGACTGCACCGCTTATTTACTGAGCGCACTATACCTGTTACCGTTTATGGCATAGCGATGGCGTTAGAGCGCAACCCAGAAGTTGTAGCAGCAATGATTGCAGCCGATTGGGAAATTGCAAGTCATGGCTATCGGTGGATTGACTATAAATACTTTGGCGAGGATATGGAGCGGGAACATTTGCTTAAAGCGATCGCCATTCACACTGCTATTACAGGTAGCCGCCCGCTCGGCTGGTACACTGGGCGCAACAGTCCCAATACTCGACGTTTGGTAGTAGAAGCGGGTGGGTTTCTTTATGACTCAGATAGCTACGCTGATGACTTACCTTACTGGGTGCATGACTATGACAAACCTCATTTAGTTATTCCCTACACTCTTGATAACAACGATATGCGCTTTGCTACCACCCAAGGTTTCAATTGCGGCGATCAGTTTTTTGCTTATCTGCGCGATGCCTTTGATGTGTTGTACGCGGAGGGCGAAACTGCCCCAAAAATGATGAGTATAGGGCTGCATTGCCGCCTCATTGGTAGACCAGGACGATTTGCTTCTCTAGCTCGTTTTCTCGACTATATCCAAGGACGCGATTGCGTTTGGCTTTGCCGCCGCATCGATATTGCTCGTCACTGGCATCAGCATCACAAACCTTAACAAAGTTAATGAATTAACTTTATTAGACTCAAAGCTAGAGAAATAAACGGTAGTCCTGAATAGGTAAGGATATAGTTTAGAGAATTCTAAAAAGAACTATGTTAGAAAACATCATCTTCTGTCCGCGCTGTGATGCTAATAGAGTAGTTAAAAACGGCTTTATTCACAATGGCAACCAAAATTTTAAGTGCAAGTAGTGTGATAGTTACTTTGTTCGTAATCCTCAAAATAAGATAATTGGAGAGGAGACTAAAGAATTAATAAATAAGTTGTTATCAGAGAAACTACCTCTGGCAGGCATCGCTAGAATTACTGGTGTGTCAAATGCGATGGTTACAAACCTACTTTAATAAGTTGTATACATCGGTCTGCCAACAAGTCGGGGCTTGGTCAAAAAAAAGGGACGACTAATTATTTTGACAGTTTGAGAAGAGGCACAGATGGGACAAGCAGGCATGATCGGAAACAATCAGCAAGAAACTTTACTTTTTTATCATTACATCTTTAGCACTACCAAGTCGAGTTAGTTATGTAATTTGAGATACATCTTAGTGCCATAACTCTCGCTTACAGTACGGTGATCCAGCTTTAAAGAAAGCGTGCAAGGAAGTTTGGGAGACAAGCGCAAAAATATGACACAGCGAAAACAGATTAATATTTCCCAGGAATCTGGCTTACCTGAAGCCCAAGGTTTTCCAGAGATATCGGCAACAGGTTCAGAACTGATCTATGGACTATACGACAGACCGCCAGTAGTTGAGTCGATTTTTGTTGCTATACAGCACGTCTTAGCGGCGTTTGTCGGAATTGTAACACCACCCTTGATTATCAGCAACAGCATAGGACTCGATCCTGCTAATACCAGCTTTATTATCAGTACGTCGCTGTTTGCCTCTGGCATCTGCACCTTTATTCAGTGCAAAACCTTTGGTCCTATAGGGTCGGGTTTGCTCAGCTTGCAGGGTACTAGCTTTGCCTTTCTCGGTGCTATTTTGGGAGTGGCAGGCACGGCTATTCAAGCCGGAAGGACACCAGAACAGGCACTAGCACTGATCTTCGGTGTTTGCTTCTTTGGTGCGTTCGCCAATGTAATCTTAAGTCGCTTTTTGCACCTGCTCAACAAAATTGTCACGCCGATCGTGTCGGGAACCCTAGTGATGCTAATTGGGTTGAGTCTGCTCAAAACAGGTATTACAAGTATGGCGGGCGGTACGGTGGCATTGCAAAATAATACGTTTGCGAATGCTCAGAACCTGGCACTGGGTGGTAGCGTATTTTTGATTGTAATCGTTTTGACGCTTGCTAAAAATCAATATATCAGGATGGGAGCGATCGCCATTGGCTTGCTCGCTGGCTATATTGTTTCCGCATTTATGGGCATGGTCAATTTTAATATTCTCAGCAATCTTCCCTTAATTAGCGTGCCTGTTCCGTTCCGCTACGGCATGAGTTTCGAGTTCAGCGCCCTAATTCCATTTTTGATTCTCTATCCGCTAACTGCCATTGAATCTGTGGGTGATATGACCGCTACTTCCGTTGTCTCCAGAGAACCTATTAAAGGTTCCGTATACATCCGCCGGATTAAAGCTGGCGTGCTGGCAGATGGTCTAAATTCCTCCTTAGCAGCATTGCTCAATACCTTTCCCATTACTACCTTTAGCCAAAACACAGGTGTCATCCAAATGACTGGTGTGGGCAGTTGTTACGTTGGATTTTTTGTTGCTGGTATTTTGGCACTATTAGGACTGTTGCCCATCGTCAGTGGGGCTTTCCAGTCCATTCCCCAACCCGTCTTAGGTGGAGCAACTACGGTTATGTTTGGCTCGATTGCTGTTGCTGGAGTCAAGATTATTGCATCAGAAAATTTAGATCGTCGTGCCACGATTATCATTGCAGTTTCGTTAGCGTTGGGATTGGGTGTAGTGTTCGTACCAGAGTTGTTTACAAATCAGCCCCCTATTATCAAGAATATGTTTGCCTCGGCTACTTCGACAGGTGGTTTAACAGCTATTCTTCTCAGTTGGCTGTTACCTCAAAATCCAACATCAGCAGATACGGTAGTTTCAGAGGATGGGGAGATTGCAGACATATAGAAGTGTTTCAATGTTGGTTTGAGGGAAAAGTTAGTTCCAATAATAGGGGGCAGTGCTAAAGAGCGCAAGTCAAAATTAAACTCGAAATCTTCAACAAAATGGTACTGCTTTTACCAGAGGCAAAACTAGCGAGTCTGTCATAGGGAGCAATCCAGGTCGAAATCTTTGCTGGGTAAGCATTTCAAAAAGCAAAAATTAGCGTTCGCCCTTTGGTTGAATATTGCAGATTCTGGCTAGTCCCTACAAAATCAGACACTTGAGCGGATTTTTTAGCAGCCGCAACTTTGTATTTTCCTGCTAGTATCTTTTCCAAAGGCGATAGAAACTCAGTGTTTTTAACAAAGGCGAGCCAATAATTATGAGCGATAGCAATTTTCTATACATACGCCGCCGTCAATTTATCCGAGGTATTTTAGCTACTACGGCTTTTGCAACTACAACAAAATTCGGTACTGGTTGCAGTGCCGGAAAACAAACTCAAGCGACTTCAACAGGCGCAAGTTCGCCCGTTGTTATGGGATTTATCTATGTTGGACCTAAAGATGACTATGGATACAATCAAGCTCACGCCCAAGGAAAAGCCGGAGTTTCCAAACTAGAATGGGTGAAATCTGTAGAAGAAGCGAATGTTACAGAAAATACTTCCGTAGAAGAAACAATGCGGAATATGATCGAGCAAGACGGAGTAACTGTTTTGTTTCCGACATCTTTTGGTTATTTTGACCCCCACATTCTCAAAATTGCCAAAGAGTACCCAGAAGTACAATTTTTACACTGTGGTGGACGTTATGAAGAAGGGAAGCATCCCAACAATGTTGGTAGTTACTTTGGCTATATTGATGATGCTCAATACATAGCAGGTATTGTTGCTGCTCATACATCCAATAGTAGCAAATTGGGATTTATTGCTGCCAAACCCGTCGCCCAAGTTTTGCGTAACATCAATAGTTTTGCTCTAGGTGCGCGCAGTGTCAAACCGAACGTCACAACCCAAGTAATTTTTACCGGAGATTGGTCAATACCTGTTAAAGAAGCAGAAGCAGCTAATAGTATGGCAGATCAGGGCATAGATGTTGTTACCTGTCACGTAGATAGCCCTAAAGTTGTAATGGAAACGGCAGAAAAAAGAGGAATTTTCTCTAGTGGCTATCATGCAAATCAACTTGCCCTAGCACCAAAAGGTTATTTAACAGGGGCGGAATGGGACTGGACAAATATATATTCTAGATACGCTGATATGATTCGCAGTGGTAAAACGCTGATGAATGGAGGGATTCCGCATATAGTACGTGGCGGTTTAAAAGACGGCTTTTTGAAATTATCAGACTATGGTACTGCTGTTAGTGCCGCCGCCAAAAAAGATGCGGATGCGGCTAAAGCAAAGTTTCTTGATGGCAGCATGGTGATTTACAAAGGAGAAGTTAAAGACAATACAGGCAAAGTGGTAATCCCCGCAGGTAAAGAACGCAAACAGCAAGATGCGGAATTAGAAAAAATGAATTGGTTAGCCGCAGGCGTTATTGGCAATGTCCAAGGTTAAACATGATTAATAATTACAACTTGTGGCGTAAAACTCTAGAATCGATTTGCATACCCGTTGCAGCTATTGCTTTTTCATTGGTGCTATTTGGACTTTTCTGTGCTTTTGTAGGTGCAAACCCTTTTGGAGTGTATGCCTCAATTTATAAAGCCGCTTTTGGCAGTTGGTATTCCTTCCAAAATACCTTAATTCGCTCTGCACCGTTAATGTTAAGCTCCCTCTGTACAGCCCTTCCAGCCCAGCTAGGATTAATAATTATAGGCAATGAGGGGGCGCTCGTTGTGGGTGGTTTAGGGGCTATAGTGGTGGGTTTAGGCTTGTCTGGAGCAGCTTCTATAGTAGTGCAGCTATCGATGGCTCTAGCGGGGATTATTTGTGGTGGTTTGTGGATAGCATTGGTAGGGGCTTTGCGTTACTACCGAGGAGTGAACGAGACAATTAGTAGCTTGCTTTTAAATTATATTGCGATCGCATTACTCAATCATCTCGTTGGCGGGCCATTGCGCGATCCTAGTAGTTTAAATAAAGCTGCAAGTTACCCTCTTGCGGCGGCGGATATGCTGGGCAATATTCCCGGTACTCGCGTGCATTATGGGCTAATTTACGGGTTAATTGCTTGCGTAGCAACGTACTTTTTAATTAAGCGTACTACTTTTGGCTTTGCTGCTCGAACTGCGGGGGGAAATATCCGCGCTGCAAAGATTGTAGGCTTACCTGTAGGCAAATTGACGATGGCAATTTGTTTTTTAGCGGGTTCTTGCGCGGGATTAGCGGGAATGGTAGAAGTTGCGGCGGTTCAAGGGAGAGCGAATGAATCTTTAAATTCTAACTATGGCTATGCAGGGATTTTAGTTGCTTTTATTGCTCGTTACAATCCATTGGCGGCTAGTTTGGTAGCAGTTTTACTTGGTGGGATTTTAGCTAGTGGGGGAATTTTACAACGCATTCACAACCTCCCCGATGCAACAGTTTTAGTATTTCAAGGATTAGTTTTTTTAGTGGTGTTGTACAGCGAGTCTCTTTATGGACGCTTGGCAATATTTAAAGAGCGACAAATAGCTAAAAGTCCGCCAGGAGCGCAACCAACCGTTGCTGTTTAATTATCAATTTACCAATTACCAATTATCAAAATGGCTACAGAATCATTGGGCTGGTGGGGTGTACCATTAGCGATCGCAGCAGGTACTTTACGGGGGAGCGCTCCCTTTCTCTTTGTTAGTCTGGGTGAGTGTTTGACAGAAAAAAGCGGCAAGATAAATTTAGGTTTGGAAGGAACGCTATTAACTGGCGCTATGAGTGCTTATGCAATTTCTTATCTTACGGGTTCGCCTTGGCTGGGTGTATTAGTTGCAGGTTTAGCGGGGATGGTTTTGGGATTAATTCATGCTTGGCTATCGCAGCAACCCAAAGTCAATGATATTGCAGTGGGTATTGCAATGATTATTTTTGGTAGTGGGATTGCTTTCTTTTTTGGCAAACCTTTTATCCAACCTGCTGCACCTCAATTGCCAACTCTAGACTTAGGCAGTTGGAGCAATTTACCTCAAGTAGAATCGGCTTTTAAAATTAGCCCGTTATTTTTAATCGGCGTATTAGTAGCTCCTTTAATGCAGTGGTTTTTTAAATCAACTCGTTGGGGTTTATATATCCGGGCGGTGGGCGATAGTCCCGACGCAGCAAAAGCAATGGGAATCTCAATTTCTAAGGTGCGAATGCTTTGTATCGTTGCTGGAAGTTTTTTAGCGGGAATTGGTGGGGCTTATTTATCTCTTTACTATCCTGGGAGTTGGACAGAACGCATTTCTAGCGGACAAGGATTAATGGCGGTTGCTTTAGTAATTTTTGCTCGATGGAATCCAATTCAATGCTTGTATGCTTCGTTGTTATTTGGCGGCGCACAAGCTATTGGCCCGGCTTTGCAATCGGTGGGGGTGAATTCTTATTACTACTTATTTAATGCTTCGCCCTACATCTTGACTTTGCTAATCATGATTTTTACGTGTTCGCCCAAACGAAAGTTGACGGGTGCGCCAGGATCTTTGGGAACGGTTAATTAAAATTAGGGGACAAAAAATGAGTGGACTAGGCGGTTTAAATAAGTCACCAGACGGCGTAGTTATTGGACTTGTACAGTTGCAATTGCCTACGGTAGTTACTCCAGACCATTTAACAGCACAATGCGAGCGCATTTGTAATTTAGTAGGCAAAGCGCGGCGTAATTTACCCTCAATGGATTTAGTCGTATTTCCAGAGTACGCCTTACATGGCTTATCAATGGACACTAATCCAGAAATTATGTGTCGCTTAGATGGTTCAGAAGTAACTGCTTTTCAAATTGCCTGTAGGGACAATAAAATCTGGGGTTGCTTCTCAATTATGGAATTTAACCCCCATGGCAACCCTTACAATAGCGGCATTATTATCGATGACGAGGGAGAAATTAAACTTTATTATCGCAAGTTACATCCTTGGATTCCTGTAGAACCTTGGGAGCCTGGAAACCTTGGTATTCCTGTCTGCGAAGGCCCAAACGGTAGCACGCTTGCTTTAATTATCTGTCACGATGGGATGTTTCCAGAAATGGCGCGCGAATGTGCTTACAAAGGAGCAGATATTATGCTCCGCACCGCAGGCTATACCGCCCCAATTCGTCATTCTTGGCAAATTACCAATCAAACTAATGCTTTTAGCAACTTAATGTACACAGCTTCCGTTTGTATGTGCGGTAGTGATGGTAGTTTTGACTCAATGGGCGAAGGGATGATTGTCAGCTTTGATGGTACACCTATAGTTACAGGTAGCAGCCGTCCTGATGAAATTATTACAGCAGAAGTGCGACCCAAATTAGTCAAGGAAGCGCGGCGACATTGGGGTGTTGAAAACAACATTTATCAATTTGGTCATCGCGGCTACGTGGCGGTAAAAGGCGGCGCACAAGACTGTCCTTACACTTATATGCAGGACTTAGTTAACGGATGCTATCGATTGCCTTGGGAAGACGAGGTAATTCATACCGATGGCACTTCCTGCGGTTTTCCTCCTCCCACGCGAACTTATCAAGAGCCAAACAGTGTATTAACGGAGGCTAAAGATGGGACGTTTTGTTGAGGCTGAACCCTATCTATACCCGTTTAATGGTGACTTGCGAAAAGAAAATACAGCGCTGCTAATCATTGATATGCAGACAGATTTCTGTGGAGTTGGCGGCTATGTGGATAAGATGGGCTACGACTTATCTTTGACCCGCGCACCCATTGAACCGATTAAAAAGGTTTTAGCAGTAGCGCGCAGTCTTGGTTATCACGTCATGCACACCCGCGAGGGACACCGCCCCGACTTAAGCGATTTACCAGAAAACAAACAATGGCGATCGCGTCAAATAGGAGCAGGAATTGGCGATAATGGCCCTTGTGGTCGCATCTTAGTGCGCGGCGAATCGGGATGGGAAATTATTAGCGAACTTGCCCCCGCACCAGGGGAAGTAGTCATAGATAAGCCCGGTAAAGGTTCGTTCTACGCCACCGACTTAGATTTGTTGCTAAAACGTCAAAATATCCAAAACATTGTACTTGCAGGCATTACTACCGATGTCTGCGTACATACAACAATGCGTGATGCCAACGATCGCGGTTATGAATGTTTACTTCTTACTGATTGCACCGCCGCCACCGATTACAGCAACCATTTAGCCGCTCTAAAAATGATTCAAATGCAAGGAGGAGTGTTTGGGGCGATCGCATCTTCCACTGCATTTATTCAAGCTATTAGCCAATAAGGTGTAAATAATGGCAAAAACTATAGACAATTCAACTACAATGCTACGTCTCAACAACCTAAGTCCCCCAGAATTAGCCGTAGTGAATATGACAAAAAAGTTTGGGACAATGACGGCCCTAGATAACGTCTCAATGACGCTCAAACCGGGCAGTTTCCACGCTTTATTGGGTGAAAATGGCGCAGGTAAAAGTACCTTAGTTAAATGCCTAATGGGGTTTTATACTCCCACCTCTGGCGAAGTATTGATTGATAATCAAGTACGTCAAATCGATAGTCCCCGCGATGCTCACAAGTACAGTGTAGGAATGGTTTATCAGCATTTTACCTCTGTACCAGCGATGACTGTTGCCGAGAATTTAGTTTTATCCAAGTTTGATAGCCCTAATTTGATTAACTGGAAAACCGAAAAGCGAGAATTAAATGCTTTTATGCAAACCGCTCCGTTTCAGATTCCTTTAAATATCCCCATTACTCAATTAGCGGCGGGACAAAAGCAAAAACTCGAAATTCTCAAGCAACTGTACTTAAAAAATCGGATTTTGATTTTAGATGAACCAACTTCAGTTTTAACGCCCGTTGAAGCCGATGAAGTTTTGGGATTATTGCGCCAACAAGTCAATTTAGGACAATTGAGCGTATTAATGATTAGTCATAAGTTCCGGGAAGTGACGGCTTTTGTAGATGAAATTACTGTTTTGCGTAAAGGCAAATTTGCCGGAAGTGGATTAGTAAAAGAGTTAACCGTTGCAGATATGGCGCAAATGATGATGGGGGAAAGGCGATCGCCCACACAAGTAGCCAAGGTAGAAACTACCGAAGTTAACCCTGTATTAGATATAAAAAATCTTCATGCCAACAAAGATAATGGTACAGAAGCCGTTGCTGGAGTTAATCTTCGCGTCCACAGTGGGGAAATTGTCGGTATTGCGGGAATTTCAGGCAATGGTCAAAGGGAATTAGTAGAAGTCTTGGCAGGTCAACGTTTGGCTACTTCTGGAGAAGTTTTAGTAAATAAAGAAGCTTATAAAGCTAACCGCGAACAGATATCTAGACACAAAGTATTTGTACTACCAGAAGAACCTTTACGCAATGCTTGCGTAGCTTCTATGAGTGTGGCAGAAAACCTCGCTTTTAGAACCTTTGACAAGTCGCCTCAATCTCTTGGCGGAGTGTTACTTGTGATGTCAGCAATCCGAAGTGCGGCTAAAAGTTTAATCCAAACTTTTTCGATTAAAACTCCTTCAGCAGATACACCTGTCGGAAATTTGTCCGGGGGAAACGTGCAAAGGACGGTACTTGCAAGGGAACTCGCGGCGGAACAGATTAATTTACTCATTGCGGCTAATCCTTGCTTTGGCTTAGATTTTGCGGCAGTAGATTATATTCACTCCCAAATTGTCGAAGCGCGAAATCGAGGTGTAGCGGTGATGCTAGTAAGCGAAGACTTGGACGAACTATTAAAACTAAGCGATCGCATTGTCGTAATTAGCGAAGGCAAATTTGTCTATGAAAGTGCGACTTCCCAAGCAGATTTTGCAACTATTGGTAAAAGCATGGCGGGACACTAATGGAATCAACTTTAATTCTCAAAGACTTACTCAATATTACCTCGCACCAAGAGGAATTACCCTGGCAACCTTTCCGCGATGGCGTTGAAATTTACCGACTTTATGGGGACGGTACAAGTGCGGCGGCGGCGCTATTGCGATATCAACCCCTAGCCAAAGTTCCCAGACACGATCATCAAGGTTTTGAATACATTTTCGTGCTTTCCGGTTCGCAAACCGATGAAAATGGCGAACATTTAGCGGGGACTCTCGGGAGCATCTCACTTTTGCAAATAGTTAGTTGTAGATAGCATTCCATTAAGATAAGCAGTGCGATGAAAGAGAACTTGCGACACATTCTGTCTATTCCACTGTGCGCCGGAGATTTTCACACGCCTACCAATCTGTTTCACGGTGGACTCAATTGCCCCAGAGCCAATCGAACTAATCTGTTCAGTCTGAAAATACCAGTAATCGGGGATACGAGACTGATGCTTATAAAGATAGGCAATAAAATTTTCTACTTGAGGATGTGACCAATAGTCAAATTCGGCAATAGCTGCGGCAACATTTCCCCGCCACAAGAAGGCTTCTACCCTTGCTAAAAGGTTCTTGTCGCCACCGATTTTATAGAGATTTTCTACTAGATGATACCAGTCTAAGATTTCGAGACGGCTGTCGCTGGTGGCAATCCCAGCGACCAAATTCCAGATGCCATCATGTCCATCTCCAATACAGGTGAGAATTTCTGACAGTTGTTGCTGATTCACCCAATGGAGCAGAGCTTTGTTATCTTGGAAATAGGCGGCAACTGCTTGTCCGTCAAGATTTACAGCTTTATAATCTCTCCACTCACACCCTTGACCTTTGGGGGTGCGGAGCCTAACTTTTCCTCCATCAACGGTCAACTCTTCTACTTCTTGATTGACCCAGACTTCTGGAAACTTATGTCGTTGGACAAGTCTTTGCTGCGTACTGTGGGATATTCTCAGACCTGTAAGGCTTTCCAAATCTCTAGCAGTATTGGCATAGGATACATTTGCACTCAGTAGCAAACAGCATTTTTCTAAATGTGGACTTAGTTGCGTGTTTGATTTCACTTCTAGCTTTTTCGCCTGGTTTTTCGTAAGCTTCAAAACCCCAATGCTGCTTTTTAATTGTCTTGTTCTACCGACGGTTGTCCCTGTAACCGCTCGGATAAAAAAACACCAATTTCTGGACTAACGTGCTTGAGTACCTTTTGGCGCACTGTCTGCTCAATTTCTTCTAAGGTATTCAATTTCTCTGGTAGGGTTTCCTCATAGAGAATGGCAGCAATAGCTTGTAAATAGGCTTTTAGTTCTTTAGCTTTCTCTGGGGTCATATCCTGCACGTCATGTCTATTTTTACTCATCCTACATTTTTGCTGCGATTCTAGTTCCCTATTCCCTTGAATATCTTAAGTATTAATACTTATTGCAAAAGTGAGATGCTCCCGGACTCTCGTTATCAATCCACCTCAAAGCAACCACAGTGTTACCAGCGATTCCGGTTGTATTGTTCTAGTTATTTGGGAAAAACCCATATCTATATGGTCTTAATATCTGCTCAACCTTACGATTACCAGTTACCTGTCAAAGGTCTAGGACTACTGATTATTGATATGCAGCGAGATTTTTTAGAACCGGGGGGTTTTGGCGAAGCTTTAGGCAACGATATCAGTTACTTACGTCAAATTGTACCAACAGTAAAGCAACTATTACAGACATTTCGCAGCTTGCAGTTGCCAATCTTTCATATTATTGAAGGTCATGCACCAGATTTATCCGATTGTCCTAATTCTAAGCGGCAACGAGGTAGAGGAAATCTCAAAATTGGCGATGTGGGAGCAATGGGACGGATTTTAGTTTTGGGCGAACCAGGTAACGCTATTATTCCCGAACTTAGTCCTGCCAGTGGAGAGTTTGTAATTTCTAAGCCTGGTAAAGGAGCTTTTTGTCGAACTAATTTAGAAAAATTGTTGAACGAACAAGGAATTACCCATTTAATTATTACGGGAGTAACAACCGAAGTCTGCGTTCAAACAACTATGCGAGAAGCAAACGATCGCGGTATTGAGTGTTTATTAGTAGAAGATGCTACAGCTAGTTACTTTCCCGATTTTAAACAAGCTACTTTGGAGATGATTTGCGCTCAAGGCGCTATTATCGGCTGGACAGCAACAGCAGCAGAGGTTTTACAAGGTTTAAGAACTTGGCAAGCTAAATTGACTTTTGCTTAATCCCTGAATTATTAATATACTCTCGCCAACCGCCCCAAGAAGTTATTTCTCGCTTACCGTCACACAAACTCGGTTCGCCCAGAACTCCCAACACTATTTCACCATCTGCTAAACATATTTTACCAATACACAATCCTGGTGGTTCTTTCCAGAGAATTTGCGCTAATCCAGCGCTAGGAACATTCCAAATTTCTAGAGCGATCGCATTTCCTCCGGTTTTAACTTTAATCATGGCAGGATGACGATCGTCAATTGACCACAAACAGTAACTTGCTTCTGTAAATGCCTCTCGGACAAATACCGCCCCAACAGCTAATAAGTTACCGTTCAATTCTAACCCAAACATCAAAGTTCCATTTACCGCAAGTTGCACATTTTCCATAGTTAATTTTACCGAAAAAATATGTACCGATTTTACTGGCATTTCTTTAATCAATTGCGCCCCTACGGTTAATGATTACGAATCATGCGCGATCGCTATATTCCCAATTATCAATGTGAGGAGAAATGACAAAATTTTGTTTGAGTGTATTACTACAATTTTCCGCAGTGTTAGCAACGCAATGGCTAATTTTATCAAGCGTTAAAGCAGAACTCGCACCAGTTGAACAAGATAACGCAATGGCGCAAGTTACCTCGGTTTCGCAGTTATCCGACGTTCAACCGACCGATTGGGCATTTCAGGCTTTGCAATCGCTAGTAGAGCGCTACGGCTGCATTGCAGGTTATCCTGATGGTACTTATCGAGGAAACCGCACTTTAACCAGGTATGAATTCGCGGCGGGTTTAAATGCTTGCTTAGACAGGATTAATGAATTAATTGCTACGGCAACGACAGATTTAGTTACTAAAGAAGATTTAATTGTGATCGCCCAATTAAGAGAACAATTTGCCGCAGAACTTGCAAGTCTTAGAGGACGTATAGATGTATTAGAAGTTCAAACCGCAGAACTAGAAGCAAATCAGTTTTCCACAACTACCAAGTTAACTGGGCTAGTTTGGGCTAACATAACCGGAGCATTTGCCGGAGATGATGTTTTATTAGAATCCACAGAATTAGCTCCTCCAGCAAGCTTTGGCGGGGTTGTAGCCAGACGCGCGGCGCGAGATGCCGTGACGCTTAGACCCGTTGTTGCCACTAGAACCGACGATCCCGAAGTTACTTTAAGTAACTTAGTGTGGCTAAGTTTTAATACTTCTTTTACAGGTAAAGATAGTTTAGTCGTGCAACTAGCCGCCGGAAATGGCGACTCCCCAGCGAATCAATTTACCTCGGCGGGACTTTACAATACTTTTGGCGTTCCCTTTTTCGCTCAAACTGCTGGTATCCAAGGACAAGGCAATACTGTTGTCATTCGAGAATTGTTTTATCAATTTCCTATCGCTGACACGCTTCAGGTGGTACTCGGAACTCGAATTAACTGGTATCGCTACTTTGATAACAATGCTTTTACCTTCATTTTGAACGGTGCAAACAGTTTTGACTCCAATAGCAGTACCTTGTTAAACTCTATTGATCGCGGTTCGGGAGGTGTAGCAATTTGGCAACCAAGCAAACAGTTTCGATTAGCTGTAGGTTATTTAGGCGAAAATGACGAATTTCTGTCCAATTCCATAGCACCAGGATTTAATACTTCTAGCGATCCCAACTTTGGTTTATTTGGGGGCAATTATACCGCCACCGCCGAAGTAACATTTTCACCAAGCGATCGCCTAAACCTTAGATTTTTGTACAATCGCGCTCGTACCCAACAAATAAATGGAGTAGTTGGCGGTGCTATTTCCGATTCAACTTATCAAGGGGTAGCCGATGATGGTGTTTCCGCCGTTTTCAACCCCATCACTGGAGAAGTCGCTAATGGTGGGCTTGATAGTTCTATGGCGGATGTCTTTGAGTTCAACTTTGATTGGTTAATCGCCAGAAGCTTCGGCATCTTCGGACGCTACACCTATGCCAGTACCAACTTAAACCCCATTGACCAAGACATCAACGCCCAAGCAATTCAAGCCGGGATTGCTTTGCCTAACTTAGGCAAGGAGGGAACATTATTCACGCTTTCCTACATTATCCCATTTTCGATTTTAGATGGTCGTCAATACCTAATTTCTGGTGGTGGTGATGGTGGTATTCAGTATGAGTTTGAAGCAAATTACTTTTATCCATTGACGGAGAATATCGCCCTTGTCCCCGCATTTTACCTCATTGCCAATCCCAACAATTTTAGTGGCAACCCCAATATCTATGTAGCCAATTTACGCGCTCAGTTTAGTTTCTAGAAAGAGAATAGTAAATGAACGATCGCACTGAAACTCTCAACATCTCCGACGATTTGGAATAGCATAGCGTCTTGCGATGGTTCCTGAGCTTTGATCAAGGACAGAGGCATGCGAGGTATAATCCTGCCATTGGTAGTTTTCTCTTTATTCTCTGTTACACAACGTCAAGCTGGTTAACGATTCAATGCCGTAGTTTTTAGAACTATTGAATTTATGTACCTAACGCCCCACGAATTAGACCGACTAACTATTTTTACCGCCGCCGAAATAGCCAGACGGCGCAAGGACAAAGGACTAAAACTCAATGTCCCCGAAGCGATCGCCTACATCACCGATTTTATTATTGAAGGCGCTCGTGAAGACCGCTCAGTAGCAGAATTAATGTCTATAGGTGCAACTATTCTGACGAATGACGATGTTTTGCCGGGAGTTGCTACATTGATCCCTTTGATTCAAGTAGAAGCACATTTCCTCGATGGCACTAAGCTAGTGAGTATTCATAACCCTATCGGCACAGCAAATAAGTAGGCAATGTTTATTTATGACAGTTCCCGGTCAAATTCTCTGCGCTTCCGGCTCAATTAAGCTTAATTGCGATCGCGAGTTGAAACAGATTACCGTTGCCAATACTGGCGACCGCCCGATTCAAGTTGGCTCCCACTACCATTTTTTTGAAGTTAATAAAGCCCTCAAATTTGACCGAGTTGCAGCTTTGGGTTTCCGCTTAGATATCCCCGCTGGGACAGCAGTACGATTTGAACCTGGAGATACCAAACAAGTGCAAATAGTAGCTATGGCTGGCAATCGTCAAGTGTACGGACTCAATAATTTAGTAGACGGCGACCTAGACAACGAAGATACGCGCAGACGGGCGATAGAAAAAATGCTTGCAAATGGTTTTAGCAATCAAGAGGAGCAATAAATATGGAAATGAGCCGCGAACGCTACGCAGAAATGTTTGGGCCAACTACAGGCGATCGCATAAGTCTAGCCGATACTTCTTTAATTATCGAAGTCGAACGCGATACCACAGTATATGGGGATGAATGCGTTTTTGGCGGCGGCAAAACCCTCCGCGATGGACTAGGGATGGCTCCGGGAGTTCCTGGGGCGGAGGGAGCGCTAGACTTGGTAATTACTAATGTTGTTTTAATGTACCCGATTTTAGGAATTGTTAAAACTGATATTGGGATTAAGGATGGTCTAATCGTCGGTATCGGTAAAGCTGGCAATCCTGGCATCATGGACGGAGTTACGCCAAATTTAATTATTAGTGCCAATACAGATGTGCGGGCTGGGGAAGGTTTGATTGCCACTCCTGGCGGCATTGATTGTCACGTCCACTTTGATAGTGCGGGACTTTGCGCCGAAGCCCTTTCTAGCGGGTTAACTACCATGCTAGGCGGGGGTTTAGGACCTGTTACAGTGGGTATTTGCTCTAGTGGTGCTTACAATTTAGGGCTGATGCACCAAGCAGCAGAGGCGTTTCCGATTAACTTTGGGTTTTTAGGCAAGGGTAGCTCTAGTAAACCTAGTAGCTTGATAGAACAGATTGAAAACGGGGCATTTGGGCTAAAAATTCATGAAGATTGGGGTGCAATGCCTGCACTGATTGACACTTGCTTATCTGTCGCCGACCAATATGACTTTCAAGTACAAATTCACACCGATACATTAAACGAGTCCGGCTACGTTGAAGATACCTTAGCTGCGATTGCTGGGCGAACGATTCATATGTATCATACCGAAGGTGCAGGTGGTGGTCATGCTCCAGATATTATCAAAGTTGCAAGTTATTCTCATTGCTTGCCTTCGTCAACCAATCCCACTAATCCCTATACTGTTAATACCTTTGACGAACATCTAGATATGGTGATGGTATGCCATCATCTCAATCCCAAAGTACCGGAAGATGTAGCCTTTGCTGAATCGAGAATTCGCGCCGAAACTATCGCCGCCGAAGATATTTTGCACGATATGGGTGCAATTAGTATGCTGGGTTCTGATAGTCAAGGTATGGGACGAATTGGGGAAGTGATTCGCCGCACTTGGCAGTTAGCCTCAAAAATGAAAGACCAACGCGGGACATTACCCGAAGACAGTCAGCAAAACGACAATCGCCGCGCTCTGCGTTACCTAGCAAAATATACAATTAACGTGGCTAAAACCTGCGGTATTGATAGCTATGTAGGTTCCATTGAGCCAGGAAAACTTGCGGACATTGTGCTGTGGAAACCTGGATTTTTTGGTGTTAGACCAGAAGTAGTAATTAAAGGCGGGTTTATCGCTTGGTCGCCAATGGGTGAATCTAATGCTTCCTTGATGACTTGCGAACCAATTTTGTATCGTCCGCAGTGGGGTAGTTTTGGTAAAGCTTGCCAGTCTACTGCGGTGGGTTTTGTAACGCAGGCGGCTTTAGATAAAGGGCTGCCAGAAAAACTAGGTTTAAACAAAAAACTGTTACCAGTAAAAGGGACGAGAGGACTTTCTAAAGCAGACATGTTACACAATAGTGCTTGCCCTGAAATAGAAGTCGATCCCGATACTTTTCAAGTTCGAGTTAATGGCGAAATAGCGACTTGCGAACCTGTAAGCGTTGTCTCCCTCGGTCGGCTGTATATGTTTAGGTGAGGATCTATGAAAAAATCCGTAGCGCGGTTAGGTGTGGGCGGCCCGGTCGGTAGTGGTAAAACTGCCCTTTTGGAGTGCCTAATACCCTTATTAATGAAGCAGGGAATAGAGCTTGCCGTTGTCACTAATGACTTGCTTACCACTGAAGATGCGATGCGTCTCAAGCGTAAAGGCTTTTTGCCCACCGAGCGAATTGTCGGCGTAGAAACAGGTAGCTGTCCGCACACAGCAATCCGCGAAGATCCCACCATGAATTTGCTGGCGATTAAAGACTTAGAAATAGCCTACCCCCAACTCGATCTAATTTTTGTGGAAAGTGGCGGCGATAATTTGGCTTCTACTTTTAGTTATGACTTAGTAGATGCTTACATTTTTGTGATTGATGTAGGTGCAGGGGATGATATTCCCCGTAAAAATGGGGCGGGATTTTTGCAAGCAGACTTAGTAGTAATTAATAAAATTGATATTGCTCCCTATGTCGGAGCAGACTTAGACTTGATTCGTAAAGAAACAAGTGATCGCCGAATTGATAAAGCCGTCGCCTATACTAACTGTAAAACGGGTGAAGGGTTAGATCGGGTAGTAGATTATATTTGCGAAACCTTGCTATTTCGTAGCAGTAATTTATGAATGCTGCCATAGAAATTTTAGACAAGCATCTGTTTTTGTGGATGGGGTACGACTGCCAAAACGGGTTTCCCTACGTGCGCCGTCAGTACGTTACCTATCCCTATCGTCTATCGCGTCCTCTGGCTCTCGCGCCTGCGGATTTAAACCAAATCTACCTTTACATCATGAATTCCTCACCGGGGTTGTTAGCAAAAGACAATCTACGCATTGCGCTCAAACTGGATGCAGGTACTAATTTGTACTTAACCGACCAAGCTGCAACCAAAGTACACAGTATGCCTGTAGGCGAATTGGCTAAAACTTGCTATGAAATTGAAGTAGGAGACAAAGCTAGTTTAGAATTTGAGTGCGAACCTTTAATTTTCTATCCCGACTCAGCATTAGAGCAAAGTATTAACGTCAAACTCCATCCGACGGGACAACTATTTATTAGCGAGATTATTGTACCTGGAAGGTTGGCAAGAGGAGAGTTTTATAATTTTCAATATTACTTTAGCCGCATGGAAGTAAATACGCCATCCGACGACCTAATTTTTGCTGATACTATGCGACTAGAGGGCAAACTTAACCCGTTTTGTCATAGTAAAATTTTTTCTGTCCTACCAATAATTGCTAACTTAATTCTTGTACTGCCAGAAGTTGAACTAAAAAAGTTGAGTACAGAGCTTGAAAGTTTTATCGTACATGGAAAGAGTGCGATCGCCTTAGCTAGTTCTCCTTTACCAAACTGCAACGGGTTAATAATTAGAGTAATGGCAGAAAGTACCGGAATAATTAAAATCTATATTCAGCACGTTCTCAACTGCGTACGGAAATTAAGAAACCGCCCAGCTTTACCAGAGATTCCCAAATGACTCAAATAGCAAGCACTTGGTTGGGTAACTATAACGTTGATGCAACTTTAGCACGGCAAATCGAGCAGGAGCGCGTTGCAGGTTCTTGTTTGGAGGTGTATTTGCATCCAGATAATAATTCTAAAGGGCGCATCTATACTCATTCAACTTCTGGTGTTGCGGTAGGTATTATCAAAGAACGCGAAGTCTCTTTAAACGCAGGTGATATATTTCGAACTGAACAGGGGCAGTTGTTGGTCGTACATATAGAAGCGCAAAAAGTAATTGTTATTAGTTTTACTGGCGTTGTAGGAGATCGCGCACGTGAGCTTATTCATTTAGGTCACGTACTGGGCAACCATCACTACCCCATTTTGCTAGATGCGGGTAAGATTTATGTCGAACTTGTAGCACCACAAGAAGTAATAGTGGCGACGATTGAACAATTTAATATTCCTGGCTTATGCGTCAGCTACGAATCGCGCTCGCCCGATCAAAAGCTTGTTTTTTCATCTCACTCTCACTAACGCTAATACCGAGTTGTATTCAAACAACTAACAATCATTACCTCTGCAAAAACTACCTCATCCTCACTAAAATGCCCTTAATTGCTCGTCAACTGGCGCTGATGCAGCTATCTGACTCAGCTTTCCCGTCAGGCTCTTTTACACTTTCTCACGGCTTAGAATCGCTAGTTTACTCTGGCCAAATTAAAACGGCTGACGACTTCCAAGAATTTCTCCGACTGCTGCTGTACAACAAGATAGGTACATCTGACTTAGTGGCTTTACTCCATGCCCATCGCGCTAGTGTAAACAATAACTTGGTAGAGATTCGTCGCGCTGACTTGCGTTTATTTGCTTCAACGACCATTGCCCAAACCCGCGAAGCACAGCGCAAAAGTGGTAGAGCTTTATTAATGGTAGCTCAGTCAATTTGGCAGGACACTCAACTAGAAACTTTAGCAACCGATACAGCCGCAGGCACAATTCAATGCTTGCATCCAGTAATATTTGCTGTACTTGGGCGCACTGTACTGTTAAGTGAAAGCGATACTGTGCTGGCTTTTGTGCATAGCTTTATTACCAGTTTGGCACTTGCTGCAATTCGTTTAGGGGTAATCGGACATATTCAAGCACAGGTGGTAATAAATGCGATCACCCTAGATATCGAACCGATTATTAATAATGCTTCAAATATGACTTTAGAGGATATGCGCTCTTGTACTCCAGTTATAGATATTGCTCAGATGCGCCACAAACACCTTAACCAAAGGCAATTTGCTAATTAATCATTCTCAAATTTTTGGACTGTAAACTTCAGTTTTAATAAAGCACTCACTATCAACAAAACCCCAGCAATAGCAGAGCTTGTATGGATTATGTTGCATAAAGCTCCTTTTCTGCTGATAATTCCTGCTCTGCTATCAAGACTAATTGTAGCGATCTAAAATCATAATCTCTCCGACCCGAAATCATCGCAGTTTTGAAACCACATTAAGGGTCTTGGGGTAGGGACTCGGTGAAGATGGGTGTCGGTAGACGCGCTGACTTTGCTTGTTAGATTGATGAGGGAATTAGGACGACGGGGAAGTGGCTCATAAGGTGCGAAGTCAGAAGTGGCTCCGGGCATGATTTTCCCTACAGTTCTAGTCTTTCCAAAAACTGAAGAGTAATCATACAAAACTATAATATTGAAACTTATTCACTTTTTTAATTAATTTTGTGTGCTTTTTTATGTTTGCTTTGCCAATTTCATAGCTGAAATAGCTGAAGTGGCTACATAACTAACTTCCTTTTGCTAAGATTATTTGTTCTCAAAAAATTTTGTCGCCTAACTGTATTGATTAATACAAACTTGGAAACAGTTTGTAAGTAGGTGGGCCGAATCAAATATAAGATAGCTTTGCCTGAAACTTTTGCAATGATTGAAAACCATTGTAAGTTTAATTGCGCCAACCTACTTGTTATAAATAGAACCAATAGAGATTAGGAAATTAAATTTGATGCTTTCATTTTAGAAAAATTACAAGTATTTCCTAAGAAGTATTTGATGACTTGAAAAATTACTTGGACATTTTCTGTTGTAAAAAAGTAGTAGTTTTATCAAATTTATAATTTTTAACAAGTAATAATAATCATTAATGTGAGGAAGAAAAAAGTGAAAAGAAGTAAAGAATTATTAGTACAGTGGCAATACAATATTCTCTTACAAATAAAAGCTAGAGGAGAACGCCATTGGCAACTTATAGCGGGAGTAATAGGAATAATGCTATTATGCCTAACTGCGGTTTTGTCGTCACCCGTAAGTGCAGCAAGTAAAACTTACAAGGTATTGTCTACTTCTGAAAACGTAATTTGGGGAGAATTATTCAAGCCAGATAGCCGTCCGATTTTACGAGTTAAGTCAGGGGATCGCATCATCATGCAGACAGTTTCTCATGAAGGCATATTGCCAGATCAGGGAGACACAGTTGCATTCTTCGCCCAAGGTGGAATTCCGCAAAACACAAAAAGCGCAATTTCTAAAAGTCAAATTTTACCAGATCAGACGCGGGTAAAAGCAGCGGTGAAAAAGACTGGTCCAGGTCCTCACGTAATTACGGGGCCAGTTTATGTAGAAGGCGCACAACCAGGAGACGTACTAGAAATTAAAACGATTGGAATTGATTATAGATCTCCTTACGGCGTGATTTCTAATCGTCATAGCAAAGGTGCGCTTCCTAACGAATACCCGATAAACAATGCTCCTGTCTATTCCAAAGTTATCGCCATTGATGCTAGACGCGAAGTAGGTATCTTTCAGCTTGAAAATAATTTACCTCCTTTAGAAATCCCACTCAGACCGTTTATAGGTCTTATGGGAGTAGTTCCTGCTAATCGGGAAGAAGCAGCGAATTCAATTCCGCCAGGAAACTATGGTGGTAACGTTGATATTCAACTGTTAGGGCGTGGTTCCAGCTTGTATTTACCTGTACAAGTTCCAGGGGCGCTTTTTTATTCAGGAGATCCGCACTGCGCTCAAGGAAATGGTGAAGTTGCTTTAACTGCGATTGAGTGTTCTTTGACTCCTACCTTTGAGCTAATTGTCCACAAAAATATGAAACGAAATACACCAATGGGTGAAACCAAAGATGCTTGGATTGCAATTGGTTTGGATAAGGATTTAGATGAAGCTATGAAGAAATCTGTACGGGAATACCTAGATATTGCTAGTGAAAAGTATGGTATGACCAAACAAGATGCACTGTTATTTGGTAGTGCGGCAATTGATTTTGACGTATCCCAAGTTGTAGATATCGTCAAAGGAATTCATGGCACAATCCCCAAGCAATTGTTCCGAGAATTAAAACAAGGAAAACGCTTGCAGCAATAGAAAACATGACTTTTTGAGAGTTTTCATTCATTAGGCGCGTGCATTTTCTTAACAAGGGGTTTGATTAAATACAGCAAATTTACTGAATTATTTGCTGCATCAGCTAGAGGAATTAAGTATTTTCACTATTGACATTCCCCGACTTACTACTTAAACCAAGTTTCCTAAAGGGAGGCAATAGGTGCGACCTAATGAGACGTAATGCTAAAAAGGTTGTCATGAAATGGCAATTAGACTTTTAAGTTTCTATTAACCCTTTGGAGCAAGGAGAAACCAGCAGGATGCTTTGATTGCAGTGATATCCGAGGAATTACAAGAAAAACAGAATTCACCACAATTTCAATCGCCTTAAAAAGCGCTCACCTCTTGTATTACGATTTTCCCAAAAACTAGAGGGTGATCGCATTAGTTCTAGGGGATTTATAATGACTTAGTTGGAACTAAAGTTAATCTTTTGGAAACCAATCAACTTAAGCTGTTTGCAGGCATTGCGATTCCTACGAGTGCTAGCAAACCAGAAAGCCTAAGCATGGATGCGGACGCATTAGCAGAGTGGAAGATAAAAATTTCTGCTCACCAGCAACGAGCCAAAGAAAATCAGCCTGTGAAAGGGACTTTGTTTAATGTGACTAAGGCGCACTTTGACCTGGACAAAATAGACCCTTTTAAGCTCCGCCCATGTCCAATGTTTTTTTATCGCTTACCAGCGGATAGCCCAGGTGAGGCGTGTATATATTTTGTGGTAGATAGTGCGGCTGGGTTAGTTTTATACATCGGTGAGACGTGCGGGAGTAACAAACGCTGGTAAGGAACTCACGACTGTAAAAGGTATTTAGATAATTACAAAAGCCTGCATTACCAGCACGGACTCTCATGTGTAGTCAATATAGCGTTCTGGTGGGATGCGCCTGTGCAAACAAGGGTCAGGCAGCAGATGGAGCGAGGACTGATTGAAAAGTGGAGATCGCCGTTCAATAAAGAAAATTGGCAGAGGTGGAGTCAACCTTTTAAAGCATAAGAGGTTTTTATAAATAACTGTGTTAATTTCTACAATTTTAGCGGCTCAATTTTCTCTATTTCTGCTGCTTCCTTCTTTTGTGCATGGTACAAATCCCATCGAAGCTGAAGGTTTAGCCAGAAGTCGGGTGACATTCCAAAGAATTTAGCCAAGCGCAACGCAGTTGCAGCAGTAATTCCCCTTTTACCATTAATAATCTCATTAATCCGTTGGTAGGAAACTCCAATCTCTTGAGCAAGAGTAACCTGCGTAATGTTTAGAGGCTCAAGAAACTCCTGTTTCAACATTTCTCCAGGATGCGTTGGAACTCTGTGGGTAGGAATGCGAACCATCTTAGTTGCCTGTAAATAAGTGTTTTTAGTGGTAGTCAAGAATTTCAACCTCAGTAGCACCATTGTTTGTCAAAATAAAGCAGATACGGTACTGGTCATTAATCCGAATGCTGTGCTGACCAGTGCGATCGCCTTTCAAGGCTTCCAATCTATTGCCTAGTGGAACGCGAAGGTCATTCAGTTCAACGGCAGAATCGATTTGGTCTAACTTTCTAAATGCCACATCAAATAAAGTTTGAGGGCAGGTTTTACGTGCGGACTTTGTATTTTCACCATTAAAAATATCTTGAGTGCCTACGTCCTTAAAAGACAATATCATACTAACACCTTATCACGGTCATCATGCTATCGTGCTACAGCATAGCAAACTATAGTTTATAGTATGTTTGTACTAAAAGTGAGCAATTGTCAAAGACCAGGTACAAGGCGCAATATATTTTGAGTCAACAACGAATTGAATTGCATTAGTAAAGATTGAGCGATTACTGGATCGGTTAGTAACACCCCTACTTCAATATTGCGCTCGTGAGCAGCTTCAGTAAAATTTGCTGAGGTTATAAATGAATGCTGGTTATCTACAACAATACATTTAGCGTGTAAGCAAGCTTTTTGTTGAGTATTTATAGAGAGCGATCGCGGGTCGTAAAAAACTTGTGGCAATCGCTTCCCCAACCAAATTTCCTGACGAAAGGTGTTCGCAAACTCTCGCAGTAAGATTAAATCTACTACTTGGCTGCCATGAGGACGATGAATGTTGAGAAACATCTGGACTTCAAGTTGCGGATTAGCATCCATTCGTTCGGCAAGAACTTGGAACAATTTTTGAGCTTTTTCGCCCCGATCAACTGCAAAGCTAGAAACAAGCACGCTTTTTTTAGCCGCACTAAACAGTTCGCACACGACAATGCTAGTATCTCGACTTTGGGAACCGATTGTTTCTGGACCGCTCCATACTAAGTTGATGCGATCGCTCATTTCTTGAGATACCGTGGGTTCGGCAGCTAACAGCCGCAGAATGTAAGCAATATGCTTGCACGACAAGCCCTCAGCACTTAAACAATTGAGTTTTTCAAGCATTTCTTGGCTCAGTGCTGCTGGAATATAACTAGCAATAGCTGATACCAATTTAAATTGATAAAGTGACAAATGACGTAAACTCAGAAGTGTAGTTTAGGGTTGTCCCAATGGCTGGCATTACCTCCATTAAAGTGAAAGAAAGTCTAGGGCGTATCTGCAAAGTCTGGATGTAGCGTAATGAGCTATTTCAACCAAATAAGAATTGCTGCAATCGTCAGCATTGCTAGATAATTCTCGGCTCGTTTTTCATAACGAGTAGCGACCCGACGAAACTGCTTGAGTCGATTGATTAGCCGTTCAATGCGGTTGCGCTCTCGGTACAGTCCACGATTGAAGCGAGGTTTGTGTTTAGCGTTTTTACGCTTGGGGATGATGGGCGTGGTGTGCTGACAACGTAAAGTACGACGAATCCTCTGCGCGACAAGCGCCCTTATCGCCTAATAAATAACGAGGGCGTTGCTTGGGTTTTCCTCGCCTAATGCGCTTAACCTTTAGTGCAGTATTAAGGCAGGGAGAATCCTTTGACATCACTGCATTGTCCTGGCGTTAAGACAAACTGCATTGGTTTGCCCATGCCTTCGGCTTGGATATGGATTTTGGTGCTGAAGCCGCCCTTTGAGCGTCCGAGTGCCTCTTGGGCTTGAAAATCCTGGACACTGAGCGATTGTTGTCCTGCAAGTTGTTCCCCCTTTTTGCTCCGGTGGCGTGTTGGTGAGCGCGGACAATGGTGCTATCGATAAAATGTACTTCCCAATCGATTTGATTGGGAAGTCGGCGCTTTGTTGCAAGCGATTTAACAGCAATTTGCGATCAAACCAGCCACAAAAAGAGCTATTTAATAGGGCTGAAAAACAGACCACAATGATGAAACCA
>NZ_PVWN01000038.1 GCF_003003885.1 Chlorogloea sp. CCALA 695
GTTTCATCATTGTGGTCTGTTTTTCAGCCCTATTAAATAGCTCTTTTTGTGGCTGGTTTGATCGCAAATTGCTGTAAATTTCTTGGGTGAGCGCAAATACTACTACTGTGAATCAATTAGGGAGATGTGACAACCACTTTGCATGGCTTGGGCATTGCCAGAACCGAGTTGCGCGAGTAAATTAAGAATGCTGGTATTTCTGATTTATTGTTTTCAATCGCCGTAGTTCTCCGGCAATTTTTCGTTTAGCATAACGGCTCTTAGCTTCTGCCAACACTAAGGTCATAGTTCCAGGGTTAGAATTGCAAATAACTAATGCTGCTTCCAAAAAAGTTTCAGGAGTAATTTTTTCATACTTGCACAGCATCTCTAATCCGTCGCGGAGTTCATCTTCTAGCCGAACAGCTAGACGCTTGCTGATTTGAGGTAGATTGCTAACTTCTGGAGGAGATGTTGTTTGAGGAAAGGAAGCATTTTCTAGTTCTGGACTTGGTACGCTTAGACTACTAGAACCAAGTAATGAAGTGTTCCTCACTGGCACATCTTTTCTCTGCTGGGCTTTAAGTTTAATTTGACTAAGCAAATCGTCTGTCATGATTTTACCTCCTGAATTTTTTGAACCAGCACTTCAAAGGGATATTCTAGACCCCCATATCCCAAATCAGATAGCATAACTTTCTGATTAATCGCTTTTTCAAACTGATCTGACTCTCGAATTGAAGGTAGTACAGGGCTGTCCATCTCCGCCATTGCTTCAATAGAACGACGGCTCTTAAGTGTTTGGTTAAAACCAACCCATTTATCTCGAAAGGGAACTGTACCAATAACTTTGCCCGTAAACGCCCCAATCTCTGTTAGTTCCTCAACTAAAGCCAATGTGCGGACTAATGAATTAAATCCTTTGATTGACGCTTCCGCCGGAATTACAAGAGCATCCGCAGCGCCAACCGTAGCTAAACAAATTTGAGTCTGCTGCGGTGGTGAATCAATTACACAGAACTGAAATGCTGAAGCAATCGGTTTAAGTCTCTGCCGTAAAACCATAGCACTAGAACCAAGCATGGACAGATACTCTTGGGCCTGAATTAAAGCATCGTCAGAGGGTAGTAGATATAAATTGTCATTGATAAGATATAAGCTATCCTCAATTGCTACCTGTTTTTTAAGTACCTCTAACAAGCTAGGACTATTACCGTCTAAATCCACTCCTAACCAAGTTGTCAAGTTATTTTGTGGGTCGGCATCTACGGTTACTGTAGGATAGCCCAAACTAGCAAGTTTTCGGCTAAGAAACAAAGCAATGGTGCTTTTGCCCTGTCCTCCAGATAAAGATGCACAAGTAATAATAATCATAAAGACCTCTAGAAACCCCGACTGAAAAGATACCCCTAATCAGTGGGAGTAGTTTACTCTATTAAAACTTGTTTGAATTTACATAAAGTTAAATATGTAAGTTTCATTATTACACATTTGGATTATTTATCAAATGGGTAAATTGTAAAAAGTTAAATTTACACATTTGCACATTTGCACAAACAAATGATTCTATTGTTATAAGTGGAAAAAACTATTCTTCTATCTGCCGCCTAAACAAAGCCGTAAGTCAAAATCTAAGCATTTTCATATTCTCAAATGTACATATTTGAGAATTGCTACATTGGCGTGACAGTTAAAAAGGGTTGTAAAACACGGAAAAATATATACCGTTTTCTTGCCATGTTCGTTCGGTAGAAGACACAGAAATTAAAGGAATCCCATAATCGAGACGCGCCGTAAAGCGATCGCTCTGTTGCCAACCTAAACCCAAACCTACTGAAGCTAAGGAATTAGTGTCTGGAGCCTCCCTGCCAGCATTCCAAGTGCTGCCAATATCTACAAAGGGAGCTATTTGCAAAACTGCATTCCAGTCAGGTACGCGTAGAACTGGTAATCTGACTTCCGCCGAAGCGAAAGCCCCATTATCCGTTAGCAGCAAGTCTTGACGATAACCGCGAACGCTTTGCAAACCGCCCAAACTAAACTGTTCTAACGGCACAAGTGACGTAGTTGATAGCTGGACATTACCGCGCACTAAAAGTAATGTTTCTGGCGCTAACAGTCGCACCCACTGAGCCTGTTAGCGCCAGGAGAAAAAGCGACTATCAGGTTGTTCTGCGTTAACTGTGGCATCTATTGCACCAACTCCTAAGTTGAATTGTGATCGCGCGGCAATTATAGCGCTACGCAAACACGTTGGGACAATGTTTAAATGCAGCATCAACACAGTCGTGAAAGCTATCAAATTCGTTCCACCGCTGCCGCATCCAGTTTTTGAGTACAAACCACCAATGCTCGATCTTGTTCAAGTCTGGAGAATAGGGGGGAAGATACCATAACTCACATCCAGCCTCTGCCACAATCTCATCAATTACCTGAGAGTGATGAAAACTTGCATTATCAATGACAATAACATTTCCCCTTTGCAATTGAGGAAGAAGACACTGCTCTAACCACATCTCGAACAAGTTGCGGTTACAGGAACCAACAAAGGTCATCGGTGCGAACACCCTTCCTTGGCGTAGTGCTGCAATCCAACTGACCCTTTCAGTACGTTTACCGGATTTGAGAGCGTAAAATCTTTGCCCAACTTCGCAGTAGCCATAGAGGTAATCGTCACGATTGTCGATGCCTGCTTCATCAACGTAGACGATCGCATCGACCGTTTTTGTTTTCAGTCGGTCTCGGAAGGCTTGTCGTTGCTGCTCGTCGCGTTCTTGATATCCGTAAGTTTTTTTTTTCGACTTAAACCAAGCTTACGTAAGGCATCACTGATATTTTGCTGACTGACATTATCTCCCTACAATAAAGCCATTTGCCCTTGAGTCTTACCTCCATGTTGTTTCGCAAACTCACGAAACTTCTGCCAATCGGTGATTTTATGTCTATTCCCTTGTTGATAGTGGGTAATTGCTTGACAGTTGCCAGTTTGTTCTTTTCGTTTCAGCCACAAGTCGAGTGTGTTGCGACTGATGTTCAACATCCGGCTCACATCACTTTTGCGTTCTCCTCGCTCAACTGCCGCAATTGCCTTTTGGCGCAGGTCTTCACTGTAGGGAGCAGACATAAATGTTGTTTAGTAAGCTTCTTTTCCTATTGTATGTCTTAACATGAATCTGTAGGGCTATACTTGACGAGCATCGCGCTGCGTCCATTCTTGAAAAAATCTCAGTGCCGAGATCCGAGTTCGTCCTTGCTCATCTGCGCCTTGAGACAGGGGATAGGGCATATCTAGTAAGGAAGTCTCACTCTCTAGGCGACTAGCACTTATACCCAAAGCAAGCTCCTGACTTGGCGTTTGAATAATTGGCTGGCGCAGAGTTATGTCATAGTAGCGAGATTCAGACTTAATATCTAGCACGTCAAAAGGTGGCTCAATAACCCGGCTTGAAGTCGTGCCATAGCTAAGGTTGAGCGTACCATTACGAGGATTTAGGGGTAAACTATAACTCGTATCGATTGCGTTACTACCGTCCGTATTGCTATAACCAACACTAATGCGATCGCCTATTCCGAGTAAATTGCCTTCATTTAGTTGCAAGTTCCGGCGAAAGCTCCCCACGGCGGGAACTCGCCCGTTATCAATAGTTGTTTGAACAGTGGTACTTTGGGCTTCACTAACATCTGAAGGAATTGCTGTAAAGGAGCTTGATAGTTGGTTTATCGATGGATTAAAACTTTTATATGCTGCCTGTTTCGTGGATCAATTTCTAAATTTGGATACAACGACAAATTTTGATAGAGTTTTAGCTACTTTAGAAGCTGAAGTAAAGGCGCGAGACGTGCATATTCAAGTAGTTCTTAAACGATTCGAGACTTTTCCCCCTGTTACCGAATAAACTACTCCGAAGGGCGCGATCGCGCTCAGTCGGAGTTTTAGGATTTGAGTAGCAATGAAGAAGAAAACAACCCAGAGCAAAGCTTGAATGAACTCGAATTACAAGGCGCAACAATGGGCTACTCTCCGTCGCCTAACGTACACGAAGCGATCAGGATTTGGGAAGAAAACGGAAAACTTATAGAGTTGGGATGGCAGCGAATACCTCCACAGCAAAAATCCAGTAAAGTACAGCCGTAAAGTGTCAACCAATCGACCCAGTTTTCGCTCAAGAGTAAACTAAAAATGAACAATCCAACAATTGAAATTACTGCTCCCAAGTTTGACCTGTACGAATTTGTAACCCTGTACTAGAACGAGCAAGAACAACACACAAAAGTAGTTAGGCGCTGGTTTGATTACGAGGGCGATCTGTGGTGGTATAAAATCCAGGGTTCCGAGGCGCTTTACCCAGAAAATGCTTTAACCGCAAAACCGCAAGTATTTGCGAGCGCCGTCCTAAGCGCCCAGTAACGGGCTTCGCACCCTTAACCGATGTTGCGTCAGTCTTACCTAAGTACGCTCGCGACGAAGTCTTCTCTAAAATCGCTCAAAAAACGAGTAATCTGAAAGGGTGATAATCAACATTATCGTCTCAGTAAAAACTTTGATGACTTCTTCAGAGAAGTTAACCATTAAACTTGACAACTCTTTGCAAACAGGCTGCCCAACGGAAAATTTAATCGCTCATTTCCAACTGCTAAAACTGTAAAAAACTAATAATTTGTTTTAACAATAGGTACAAGTAAATGAAACTATATATACCCTTTGGAGTAGCAGTAATTAGCTTATTCTTAACCAATAGCGTGAAAGCTGCTTCCTTAAGTGTAGGCGAAAGTAGAAACGAGATTATTCTATGGAATGAGGTCGCTTTACAAGCGGTACGTGACACTAGATCCGCTCCCACAATAACAGCACGCGCTCTGGCGATCATGCATACTGGCATCTATGATGCTTGGTCTGCCTACGACTCAGTGGCAATTGGCACGATGCTTGGTGATACTCTCCAACGTCCTGAAGCAGAAAATACTTTGGATAACAAAGCCGAGGCAAGTAGTTACGCGGCCTATCAAACTCTAGTAGACTTATTCCCGTCCCAGGCTAATCAATTTAACCAAGTAATGACAAGCCTTGGTTACGATCCTAACAACACTTCCACAGACACAAGTACACCCGCCGGGATTGGCAATGTAGCGGCACAGGCATTACTAGATTTTCGGCATCAAGATGGCTCGAATCAATTAGGCGATCTTAATCCAGGCGCATACTCTGATTACACAAACTATCAACCAGTAAATAGTGCTGACAAGATCGCTGACCCCAATCGTTGGCAACCGTTATCCATTTCTAATGGGCAAGGCGGCTTCACTGAGCAGAAGTATATTACTCCTCACTGGGGACTTGTAACCCCGTTTGCGCTCGAATCTGGTTCGCAAGTCCGACCCACTACTGGTCCTAAGACGACGGCTGAGATGGAAGACTATGAAAACCAGGCTCAACAAGTCTTCGATCTAGTTACTAACCTTAATGACGAGCAAATAACGATCGCTCAATACTGGTCAGACGGTCCGTCAACGGAAACCCCACCCGGTCACTGGAATCTTTTTGCTCAGGAGGTTTCCACCAGAGACGAACACGACCTTGATGATGATGTCCAGATGTTCTTTATTCTGAACAATGCTCTTTTTGATACCAGCATCGCCGTATGGGATACCAAAAGAGTATACGATTCTGAACGTCCAGTGACAGCTATCCGCTATCTAATTGATGAAGATTGGCAGTCTTATATACCTACTCCTCCTTTCCCAGAATACGTATCGGGACATAGTGCCTTTAGTGCGACTGGTGCTGAAATCCTCAAACTATTTACAGGCAGCGATGCTTTTAGTGCTTCCTACACGCAACTAGCAGGAAGCTCTCTTATTCCAAACCGACTAGGTCCGGCAACGGATATAACTCTTTCATGGGATACTTTCTCGGCAGCAGCAGAGGAGGCTGGAATTTCTCGTCGTTATGGTGGTATTCACTTTGAAGATGGAGACTTAGCAGGGAGAGCTATGGGTCGCCAAGTTGGTACGCTAGCGTGGAATCAGGCACAAACTTACATAGTCCCTGAACCTTCTTCTGTGTTGGGTACGTTTGTATTGGGTGCTTTAGGTGTAAGCGTACTGCTGAAACGTCATAAAGGAGTAGTCTTTAAAAGCTAGAAGACTTCAGGACACCCAGGGATAATTCGTTTCTTAAAGAAATATTAGAATGATTGAAACAAACAAGTTTTGGAAATAAGATGGGTGCGAACTTAATCCAATCACTTCAGGAAATTAGAGACTTTCGGGCTTCTCAAGGGAGACGCTATCCTCTATGGCTGATTTTGCTATTAGTGATTATGGGAACAATAAGTGGATGCCGAAGTTATTATGCACTGGAAGACTTTGGAGCGCGCCACTACGGAACTGTGAGTGAGAAACTAGGATTAACGGTAACTCGCCTGCCATCGGACACAACCTTTCGTCGCATCTTGCAGAAACTCGATTTTCAAGCACTTGCACAGCAGTTTGAGCAATGGGTGAATAGCAATTTCACTCCTGAACCAGGGGAGTGGATAGCAATAGATGGCAAAAGTATCAGAGGAACGGTTACAGAACACAGAACGGCTACCAAAACTTTGTTTCTTTAGTTTCAGTGTATAGCCATCAACAAGGAGTCGTGCTTGCTGCCCAACAGTTTGAATCGAATAAGAGCGGAGAATTGAAAGTGGTGCAAACAATACTTGAGGCATTGCAGCTTGAAGGAGTAGTATTCACCATGGATGCCCTGCACTGCCAAAAAAACTACTAAGCTGATTATTGAGGGCGGCAACGATTATGTTATCACCGTCAAAGGGAATCAACCTCGACTACTAACACAACTTAAAACAATTGCCGAAGTTCAAAAACCTTGCGAACGGTTTGTTGATATTGAGAAAAATCGGGGTCGAACGACCTGTAGACTCGTAAGTGTTTTCGCTGACCTCGGTGGCATCGACTCCGATTGGCTTGGAGCAAAAAGCTTCATTCAAGTTGAACGCATTGGTATCCGCTCTGGAAAACAATATTTGCAAACTAATTATTACATTAGCTCTTTAGTCTCAAAGGCAATGACTTTTGCTGAGAAGATCCGACAGCATTGGGGTATTGAAAATCGCTTGCACTGGGTTAAGGATGTGATTGCAGGTGTTGATACTGCGCCGTTCACTAATCATAATGCCGCTACCACAGGGGTCTATTATCCGCAATATTGCCATCAATCTTGCTCGCAAGGGTGGTTATGATTCTTTGACTAAGGCGGAACGATTTCTTGCCCATGACATTGACAAGCTATTTTTACTTTTAGAATGAATTATCCCTGCTTCAGGACACCAACCAATACCTCTCGGTTAAGCCTGTCTCGTCCCTAATTTTGGGCAGGAGGTATGGCTGAAACTCTTGAGCTTCCGTGAGGAAAATCATACCGTATTTCTTAACCGAGAAGTATTAGGACACCAACCAGCTAATTGCCCCAGCCTCACAAATCCTTCCGCTCCAAGACAGCTACTCGCTCTTGAAGATCGGCGATAGCACCCTTAACGGCTATGGGTCAGTCTGCCCAAGGGTGGTAGCAATGATTACAGCAAGTATTGTTGGCGATTAATTTTAGAATCTTGACCCGCAAATAGCCTGAACCTGAACTTCAGGCAAGTTCCGATTCTTTTCCCGACAAACCAACACATCAGCTAACCGTCGTTCAGCATAGAACTGATGAGCTAACCAACCCAAAGGAAGACCAGCCAATAGTCCCACAATCAACCCAATCATCAAGCTAGAAACAAGATTTTTTCTAGTAATAGTATTCTGCCGCTCTACTTTTGCTAACATAGTTCCCTTTTAAACGAATTAAAGTCCGCCAATTAATTCACTACCCAACCAGACGACCTAAAGAGATTAGCTTCCGCTCCACGTTAGCCACCCGATCTTGCAGGTCATTTATTGCACCCTTAACGGCTGTGGGGTCAGTTTTACCTAAATACTGAGCGAAGCCCTGCGTGCGCGCTTGCGCTATCGCATCCCTGACTATCTCAGCTTCTTTGCGACCTGCGGCGGTGATCGTGCTAAGAGCGTTGTTGCCAGTCTTGGGGAACTCGCGCCCCGACCATCGGTGACTCTGCCATCGCTGCTAATTCTGCTATCAGTTACGACTCAAGGATAAACGAAAGTTTTGGTCAAGATCGTAGTATCTTCACTAATTCTTCACGGCAACTAAACCACAAATAGTATGTAGGTCGAAGATGCTTGAAATAATACTCAGAAACCAAACCAGATGCTTGCGATAGGCCCAGAAACTCTCAATCCTCTAGAATCGCCATGAATAAAAAACGAATGGTTACAACTATTGCTAGAGAAATGATCAAAGACTACTTGCCCGGTATTCCGATTAGAGTTAAAGTCAATAGCTCCTCCTGGTTTGGCGGCGGTGACGTAAATTGTCAATTAATCCTACACACTGACAAGGTTTACAAGCAATGTGTTGTTTTTAAGCAAATAGATAGCGAGGAGTCTGTATCTGATTCAATAGCTAGAAAACTTCATGAGCTAATCGCCGAAGCTTGCGCGACTTGCCCGTGATTTTAATTTGTAATTACAAACGACGGGACTTACAATTTACCTGGCTGTAGTTAGGAACGTCCTGCTGCATCGCTTGCTTTGCATTTTCTGATAAGGGAATCGGTTTTTGGGGATGGTGCAATGCGATCGCTACTTCGGCAATACGCTTAAGGTAAGCTTCACTATAGCCAGACGAGCGCGCTGCCTGATGCCACTGCCAAAGATTGCTAGAAAGTTGCTTGTAGGTACTGAAGTCCTGCTGCATTGCAGATTGTGCTTCTACTGGTAGCGGTTGACCAGAATCAACAACTGCTATAATTCGGCTGACATAAGCATCAGGCTTACCGATTGCCTGAGCAACCAGCTTCCATTGTGAAGGATCTAACTTTGATGCTACGTCTTTTAGCTGCTCGTTCCAGTCCTTGCCATAGGTCGGTACTGCTCTAGTGACAGAACTAACATCCATCGCTAATCGCCATGCCATTTCTTCGCCAGCGCGATCTTGGTCGTGAGCCGCGATAACTACAACCCCTTGCTGTTGTAGCCAATGGACAGGAATAGAACCCGCCCCATCAGTAGATATAAACATTGCTTTTCCAGGTTGCTCTGCTAAGGCGGCAGCAGACAAGGCATCGATAGCTGACTCGACTAATACAATCCGCTTTAGCTGACCTTCGCCCTGGAAAAAGGAGAACCATCCGTTTTCACGCTGGCTGCCTGTTGCTAACCCTTTAAAAGAGCTATCTTTGTAAGTGCCGCGCAAACTGGCTCCAGTAACGTTGCCTTTGATATCTTGGCGGAGGAATACAGCATTTTGTTTGGTGTCAGCATAAATTATGCCCTGGTTGTGTAATTCATCTACTAAAGCTGCGGGTACTTTACGTTTTTCGACTAGATATTGTCTTACAGCTAACCACTTAGAATCGTCGGCATTTGGTAATTGAAACGGTTGGCGTTCTACAGCCTTTGATGGTGATGGACGCAGGTAAGAGCGCGGTAGTTCGCTAATCCCGTCAGACAACCATTTGAGTGCTTCCTTGAAGCTTTGCCCCTGGACGTGAATGACTAAATCAATTGCTCCATACCCACCTTTAAGGTTCAAATGGTCGTAGAATTTCTGGTTGTTAATACTAAGGATTTGTCCGTCGCCCCACCACTTATGTTTGTCGTGTTTGTCCAGAGTTAAACCTAAACGAATTGCGATTTCCTCAAGAGGAATTTCACGCAACCCATCGGCTAAAGAAGTTATGGATTGTTCCGTATAGCTGGAGATTGCTGTATCTAGTTTCTTAACTGCCTTGCTAGGATTGGAAGTTTTTAGCATAGTCAAGTTCTCTTTAAACTGGTCAATGTGCTGAGAGATAGCCCAAGACGCATTGTTGGTTGTTTTTTGGAGTTGTTCTAGTAATCCACTACTTTCTAGCTCCTGTTGGACAGTTAGGTGAGTTTGTTGCTGGGAGAACAGTTGAGCTATTTCGGTCATGCTCTCAAACTCGAACTTGTGCGCCTTGGGATTAAAATCGGCAGCAAGTTCTGAGAGCGCAGCTAGTCCGTTAGTGAGTCCTGTTTCCAGTAATTGCGACAAAGCGTGATGGGACTGCAAATCCTCTACTAAAGCGCTCATGTCATTGAACACAGTTGGCACTTTTTCAGTAAATTGTGCCAATCGTTGAGTCAGAGATGCTATGTCTACAATTTTTTGCGTCAATAGCTGCTGTGTATTTACCTGACTTATTAGCTCTGGTAACTCACCGAAATCGAAGGTTTGCTGTTGCTCCTCTTGCCGAACGACTTTATTAAATTGAGAAATTGCTTGTTCAAGTTCTGCCTCAGACTGCCAGTATGAAACCACCTGAGCTAGATTTTCTATTTCAGGTTGCAGTTCGCCAATGAGTATAGATGCCTCCAAGCGTGATTCTGCCATCGTCCAATTAGGCTGTAACTGGTCAGTTGACGCTAGTTTTTGAGTAAGCCTTGATAGTACAAGCTGAATTATCGGGAGATATTCAACTAGACTTAACTCAGATTGTTGCCCAGTTAAGTCTTGGGCAAGTTCTGATAGTCCAGCAAATTTATACTGTTTGCTTGAACGATGTAGATGTTTAATTTGTCCAGTCAGTGTAGCTAGTATCCGACCTAGATTGACATTTCCAAGAATTCGTTCATCATTAAATGACCCAACTAACGGAGCCAATTCTACTAAAGCTGTCGCCCATTGTTCATCGGTAGGGATGGTTCCTTCTGTCCATTGCCCTGGAATTGCTTCTTGTTGCCCATAATTTCCTCGTAAGCTTCCATCACCTGTTCGTTGACTTGAACTTGTACCAGGCTTGTATCCTCTAGTTTGACTGAAAGGTTGTTCATCGCTTCGACCAAATCCTTCAGCGTTTCGCTCATTTTGTCTGATTTCTGTTGCTCCAGCGCTTCTTTGAACTGAGCGATGAAGTCGTTGAGCATTTGCTTCACTACTAGGGGGCTGGCGCTCAACTGTTTGCGGATATAACTCTTGAGTTCCTTGTTCTCCTGTAAGGCTTCGGTGTTCTGAGCTTTCAACTCCTCTATGCTGCGAGTTAGGTTGGCGATCGCCGTTAATAAAACTGTGTCGTCTGTCATGATGATCTCCTGGTTCTAAAAGGTTTTCTTGAGCCTTACTTCCTTGTACTTGTTGAGGTAAATTCTCTTTTTCTGTGATTACTTTGGCAATGTCCTCACATCCTTGATCTGGGAGCTTACCATTTGCAAGGCTTCGGTTAAGCTCTGCAATGTCGGCTCCAAGCTGCTCGACTTTTTGGAGTTCAAGGTGTCGGCTAATTGCTTCAAAAAGCTCTGGAAACTTGCTTTCAGTTCGTTTAGGTTCGCGGTCTGGGTAACTTCCAGTCGCAAGATTTGTTCGCTCAGTTGCTCCGTACTGCTCGTAAGTTGAGTGCCAGTTTTCTCCAATTGAGCGATCTTCTTTGTCAACGGGGCTAAGGCTTTGGTTAATGCTAGGGTGTCCATTTGCTGTATGCTCTCCTTTGAGTTGTCGCCGGTCGATGCTGTCATGAGAAATTTGCTCCGGTAATTGGTTTTGTTTTTGGTTGTTGACGGGTTGCTGACCCAATACTGAGTCTTTTAGCTGTTCTTTCCTCTCTTGAACGCTCAATTTTTTAGGCGGCACGATGGCTAAATGCCGTGACTGCTTGTTGTGTTCGCGCCATTGTCGTAGTGGCAGTGCCACTGATGCCGCTTGTTCGTAGGCAAGTGGGCTATGAGCCACAATCAAGTCATCTACCCCTTTTTCTGGTCCCGGCAGACTGACCACGCTAACTTTTGCTCCCTGCTGCTGCAACAAACTACCAGTGCGAGAGATAGCAATCTCGATATTTCGCTTTGTCTCTGGGCGCGTCTCGTAATCGAAACAGAAACTAATATTGCGCCCCAAGGTAGCGAAAACTGCCAATTCTTCGTGTAAATGAGCCTTTATTGGTCTTCCCTGCTCATCTTTGCTGCGATACCCTGCATAAATTCCTGGTAGCCCGATGGCAACATGACCTTGGCTTAACAAACTAGCTGCTTTCTTGGCTCCCTCAGTAATGGTAATAGGCAAGTTGTATTTCCAAGTGCAGTACCAAAAACCGCGCATTCGATCTTCAGAACTAGGATCGATACCTGCTTTAGAGTAAATCCTCTCGGCAATATCGTCGGGTACATGGAGCAGAAAAATACCCAAGTCGATTTTTGGCGGATGCTCGTACTTGACGAGCTTTCCTGGCTTATCCGGGTTTGTTCTTGGTGAGTTTGGCTTGTAGCATCCCCATCTTTTCTCTTGAGGCTTAGTAGTTGATTCCAAACTTGAGAAAGAGATAGCATTTACCCCAGAATCGCACCACCAACCACCCGCATCAATGTGGGCGTACCTTTTCAGCATTCCAGTAGTTAGTTGTCCGATATTGGTACGTTCTAACTTGTCCGAGTACATCAGGTACTCCCAGGCTTCATGCTCCTGCTCTATACTCCCCATTTGCAGGCTGCGAAAATTAAGAGCCGCGATCTCTGGATGAATAGCGCTACTTTCTACTAACTCCTGCCAGTGATTTGCCTCAATATGGGGTGGAGCAACTTGTTCTAATGTTGGAGTCCAAAATACCTCTAACTGCTTTGGAGGCTCTCTTTTGACGATTGGGCGCATCCGTTCAATATTTGAGACTACGGATTTTTCCTTATGCCTCAACTGTGGTGTTTCGGTGACACCCTCCGAAACTTCTACTTTCTGCCTAACGGTTACTTCCGGCACTGCACTTACTTGTACTTTACCTTTGGGCTGCAATAGCTCCAGCACCGTTTCTTGAGCTTTGCTTTCTTGTGCTTGCTCTAGTAAATAATCGATATCTTCAGCGTAGATTTTCAGGTCGTACTTAGCGCGGCTGATCGCAACATAAACACTTTCCTGGCTTACTGTTGGGTCAACTGTTGATGAGACTAGCACCCGGTCGGCGGTTTTGCCTTGGCTACTATAGGTTGTCGAAGCGATCGCATAATCAATCGGTAGTGGCTCGTCTATTTGCAGCGATTCCTCTCTGCCGTTAAAATAGCGAATCGTTGCCGTCCGCTCCTCAATCGCCACAACCATAAATTCATCTCGATTGCTGCGCCCGCTTTGCTTGTCTTCTCTTGTCCATCTCAGAGAGTCTCCAACACAGACCTCAATAGTTTGTTGGGTGTAGACAGTTTTGCGAAACTTCATTGGATCAACTGCAACTTGGTTGCCTGACCAATCACTCAAAACTAGCTTGTCAGATTGAAAACCACACACAGCATAAGCTCGGTCTTTACACAGCCCTGCCCGTTTGTACTCCCGTAAAGGTATGACTACATCGCCAATATTGTAATGATGCCGATATCGAGCTTGTACGTTCGTCAGGTCTTTTTGCTTAAGTCGAGTTACAACAGCATCCTCGCCTACTAACGTCCCATCCTGTTTTAGCCCCGCCCGGATCTGCTGCATAATCTGAGCTTTCTCTTTGTGAGTCCCGGCTAAAACCAAAGTGGTTCGCCGTTGCTCTGGGCTTAGTTGCAAGTAGTCTTGAGCAATCAGCGTACTCCGTTCCTCAAGACGAGGGATTTCTTGAATCCTCCCTACCTCTAAAAGGTGTTGCAGGGCATCAACATGATTTCCAGCCGCCGCAAGCTCGGCGGCAAGCTTTAAGTCTGGGACTTTTTGCCGTAGCGATTGGTTGAGGTGTGCTGTACTAATTCCAGCTTGTTGCAAGCTCTTAAATGGATTTCCGGCTTCAACAGCACTTAATTGTCGCGTATCGCCCACGAGTATTACTCTTGCTCCGGCGGCGGTCGCTTTTTGTAGCAAGGCATACCCGTCTTTGGCACTAAGCATCCCAGCTTCATCGACAATCCAAAGTTGGTTTGGTTGATGTTCTTTTGGCTGCTTGGAAAGCAAAAGGCTGGCAACAGTATTGGCTTCAATGCCTAATTCTTCGCCTAATCCTTTGGTCGCTTCCTTGCTTGGGGCAAATCCAGCTAATAATGTTATCTTTTGCCCCTCTGTTACTCCTTGAAGCAGTTGAGTAATCTGTTTCAACTCGTTAAGGGCGAAGGTTTTTCCCGCCCCTGCTACTCCTTGCCACGCAATGAATTGGTCAGTAGTGGTGGCTGTAAGTGCAATCGCTTCCTTTTGCCCTGAAGTGAGATTTTTTCCTTCTAAATAGCTTTCTACAGTTGATATTGTAGCAATCGGGCTAAAGAGTCTCTTGCCTTGGCGCATCAGTTTAATTGTGGCGAGTTCTCTTGCTAAAGCAGTTTGAGTTGTGTAACGCCCATCGAAGTTTTGATTAGTTCGGGATGAATAGCGATCGCCTGCTCTAGTTGCTCAATGCTAAATGGTTTGACTTCAGCAGTGACAAACTTCTCAATATCCTCACTTTTAAAAGCAACTTGGCGTTCGCTGCAATGCTCAATTCCTACGGCAACTGCTGCTTCAATAACCGAGGCAATTTCTTCCTGGTTCGAGACAGGGTTAATTGTTGAAGTGTGGGGGACAGGATGAGAAATACTGTGAAGGTCTGCTTCGATATGCCAGTAAGGTAGTTTCTCACTGCGCCCAATCTCGTGATTCTTCTTAACTCTAGTTTTACGCCATGCCCATATCTTGTTTTCTGTGGTTAACTCCGCACCTATTTCTTCTAACTTCCCTAAAATCTGTTCGTGCCTTTTGGAAAACCCCTCAATTTGCTCTCTGGTATATCCCTTAATCTCAAATAGTTCTTTGGGATGGGGTTCAATCTCATAGCCCAACTTACGGCATTCACTAGCCAACTCGTTGCGGTAGATTTGTCCTAAAAGGATTTTGTTTTGATAAAAAGGTTTATTGCTGATACTGCGCCATTTCCCATCCGGCCCTTGGGTGCAGTTCATCACTAAGCAATGCGTATGCAGGTGCGGATCTAGTTCCCGGCTCGTGTCGTGATGCCACTTTGCTACTATCAGATTATCTGTTTGTACTGGTTGCCCGTTGATTCGAGTTGTCGCATAACGAGATTCAATCAGGTCAATAGTTCTAGTTACGGCTTTACGGTGTGCTGACTCTAATCGAGTGTCACCACCAACCAAACAAGCTATACTCACACTCTTAGGGGCGGAAAAAGTCAAGTCAGTACCAGCGCGTTCTTTTTTGCCTTTGTGGTTTTGTTTTTCTCTTAGTTGTGTTTCCCCATCAGGACTTAAACCGTTGACGATGTTCTCATAGACATCCATATCTACAATTGCGCCAGACAACTGATAAGTGGAGGCTCCCAGCCCTTGCCACTGGGAATTAACCGCCGCATCTTCTTGGCTGTAGTAGTTCTCTTTTTTGTAGTACGTCTTAGCTTGGGTTGTATTACTATTGGCAAGAGTCAGCATCTTTGAAAGCCCCAAAAGTTTTATTAACCGTGTGGCGATCTGCTTTTTCTATTTGACTACTTTGTGCCATTAAAATATTTACACCTACATTTCTGGCGCTAGTAATTCTCAAATCCACAGCCCAATTTTCATTAAGCTTCTTCTTTGTCATTTAAAAACTTCCCTCAACTTGAATAACTAAGTTGCTGGCTCTCAAAAAATTAAAAAGGTGATTTTACGGTAATTTAGCAAACTATTCAAAAGCAGGAAAAATTAGTTAATTTTGGTCATGAAAAGTCGCTATTAAAAATATAGCTTATAATCTGTTTATTGCAACTATTCCAATTGTATTTTTGCACCTTTTAGTGCGTCAGGTGCGGTCGCCTATGCGACTATATCTTTTCTGGGGAGTCCAGAGGGGTCGCCCCTCTGGGAATATGACTACAATTTGTACGAAAACCTTTGTTTTACCTGCCTTACACCTGTTATTTCCTAACAATTACCTCAGCAATAACTTAGTTCACCTTATGAAAACCTTACTAATACCTTATAAACATGAAAGCTAAAAGATGACAAAATCTCTGCCTTTTTTAGTAGAGAAAATCCTTGCCAATAACTTGTATTTACCTTAGTATTTACTAATGGTTCCTTCCAGAAAACTTGTATTTACCTTAGTATTGCAATTACCTTGAAGTTACCTTATATTTACCTTAATTGATGTAATTGATTTCTAGAGCGACAATCAATTGTGTCAATAAAGTTTGATTACTGTCCGTTACTAAAACATGGCGTTCTTCAAGACCACAAGAGCCATGCCTTGTCGATCTATCCTAGTCAAATACAAACAGTTCACTGCTATGGGCTTGTCCATCTAGCCCATAGTTAAAGTGTTACATTTCGTCCAATAAGCAGAAGTGCAAGAACTTATCAATCAATGGCTGACACTACAATTGCCTGCGACCTCGGCTCGTTAAAGAGCAAGTTTTTTTATACGATTAAGCAGTTCAAACCAGAACTGATGTTGATAGAGTCGGAAGTAGCAAAGGTTTCTCAGCAAAGTATTGAGGAACATGAGGAGGTAGTCAAGTTAGGTAGCTTGACACCAGAAAACTTTGCCTGGGTGGAATACAAAGGAGAACATCGAGCAGTGGGGTTCTTAGCAAAAGACCGCTTCAATGCTGACCTAAATCTCCAAGCACCCAAAGTCCAACTTGCTTTGTACAAGACTTTAGCGGCGATTGGGGCGATCGCGCAAAAGAATGGCATAGCAAATGGAACATCGGTGAGTCTAGGGTTACTGTTTCCTTATGGAGAGTATCAAGATCACAAGTTGTTTCAAGAGATGATAACTGAAGCGATTGGTAGCTTTCGCTTTCGGGGAGAGGAAAAGAGTTTTGAGTTAGAGAGGTTAGTGTGCCGCCCTGAAGGGTTTGGCTTAGTATCACGAGGACGACTTGCGGGGAGTGGTAGTTTAAAGGAGCGGACGATTGTCGTGATAGTAGTAGGCTACCGTGATGCCTCAATCTATGTGTGGCAGAGGGGGGCAATTTCCAAAGGAGCAACTAAGAAGTTAGGATTTAACAAGTTGATTAAGGCAGTGCAGCTATATGCCCCTAATCAACCAGATTCCAGGCTAGCAGCAGCAATATGTAAAGCCGGAGCCAAGATTAGTATCAAGGCACTGGGGCATCTGAGCCGCTTTCCTGACCCCTCGGACGCAGCTTTAAGAGATAAGGAGATAGCCGAACTACGAAAAGCAATCGCACGAGCCAGGGAGCAGTATTGGTTAGACCTGTGTGGATGGCTACGCAATCATATTCCAGTGGAACTAGATGAAGTGATAGTAACCGGAGGTACAGCTTACTATTACGAGCGGGAATTTAACGCATTGTTTGCTAGCCCTGGAGTTAACTGGAGCAGCGAACTAGAAGAACAAGTAAACAATTGCTTTCGCACGAAGGTAGCGGAGAATGGCATGAGTTATCGCTTAACGGATAACTATGGCTTTTTCTACTACTTGTGTGGCACTGATAGCAGTTTAGAACGGACGAGAACTCATGTACGAGCAAGTTGATTTTCATTTTCGCTATCAAGCTGGCAACGAGTCGCTGTACGCATTGTTGCTCAGGTATTTACAAGCAAAAAAACATGGTAGTAGGGGTAGTAGGAAGCTGGTTGTAGAGGACTTAGCAGAATTTCCTAAAGAGCAAATGGTTCTGTGGGCTTTGTTTGCTTTTTGGCATCCTCTAGCGTGTAAAGCGTTAGGGAGCTTTAACGAAACCCAGTTAAAGCAAAAAGCTAGAAATGCAATTTATCAGTTGCTACAGCATATTAACTACTTGATTGAGATATTTGATTTAGACCCACAAGAATTTATGTTACAAGTGCCAGGGCAACAGCCAAATGGCAAAACAACTCAGGGTCAAGTTCCATCTTCAAGCAGTGTCCAACCAATAAGGGCAACATCCTCATCTGTTACTACTGGAGAGTTGGCAATTGGCGCGCCAAACGAAATGTTGACCACTACTCCGGAACTGACACGCAATGAAGACGATGAATTACTTGAGGAAGTATTTAACAGCTAACCAGCAAATAGACATTATTATCTCGTTCAGCGCCATGCTCTAGACCTGTGAGTTACAAGGAGATCGAGGACGATGCAACATTTCAGTCAATCTTTAACCAGTGATGATTTACAAGGAGAAAATCATGTCCCAAACCTACAAGGCACAACGACAGGTGATTCAAATTGGTGACATTTCCTTAGAAGTTGCCATGCTTCCAGATGGTAGTTATGTGTTTAGCCAAACAGAGGTAGCTGCTGTAGTTGATAAAAGCGAAAGTTCTATCCGCAGCTTTCGCCGTTCTAAGCACCTCAAATCGTTACCTGGTATGGAGTCCCAATTCGCAACTCTAACGATTGAGGGGGTAAACAAACCAATTGCTCCGGTTTCCTTGGAACTAGCAGCTTTGTACTGGCATAAGTGCGCTAGCGTTGGTAATCAAAAAGCTCAAGCTTTAACAATCGCTTTAGTCAAATATTCACTTTACGATTTTGCTGACGAAGCATTTGGGATTAAACGCAGCAAACAAGAGCGCTCTGACAATTTAACAGACGATTTATCTTCCACAGGCGTAGCCCGACTAGAAGCAATGTACCAGCACCTATCAACGCCAACCTCCACCCAACAATCTTTGGAGACTAGCAGCGAACGAGAATTGCAACTGAAGGTTCGTTTAGCCGAAATCGAGCTAGAGCGAGAAAAGTTACAGCACGAGAACGCAGTTAATGGTTTTCCTATCACAGACCTTAGTAAGGTGGGCGTACCGCCTTGGCGAGTGATTTCGCAGGTGCAAAAAAGCTTGGGATGGTCAGATGCTACCGCTACTTACAAACTAATACGTCAACTGGGCTACGGGTTTAGCAGCGCTCACTGGTTTTCTGTACGGATTAAAGGCGGGGTATCAGTGATGTCTTGGACTTCTATAGACGCTTTATCTGAGGCAGTTGAACAATTCAAGTCGTTCCCAAACTAGCAACAGCTTTCGGTTCAATAATTTATTTACTTGGAGAAATCACCATGCCTTACAGCAAACAGGATTTGCAAAATCTTTACTCGTTGTCCTTTGAAGATGTAGACGCTACTCTCGCTGCTTGTGGACTATCAAAAGAGCAGGATGAGTATGCTGATGAGCAAATTCAATCAGGATTTGACGTTATTCGTAAATACTTCAACGAAGCACAAGTAGGTGACTTTGCGGCGGCAACAGAAATGTTTAGCCAGCAAAGTCTATCCAAAACGAAGAAAACAGGTGGAGGTAAAAAGTCGGGTAACTCCTCAGAGCAAGAATTGGGTGTTACTACAGTAGAGGACAACGATTTAGATATATCCCAACTGTTAGCTCAAGCAACTTCCCAATGTGGAACGCGCATTTCTCTAAATGAGGCAAGCAAAATCTTATCAGCCTGCGGTCTACCGGACAAAGAGGAGTACACTGGCACAGAATGCGAAGTCTTTGTAGAAGCCTGCACATTAATTAAACAACAAAGCAAAACCTATGAGGAAGTAGCAGTACATTTTGGCGTAGCCACTGCGCCAGATGATAGCCTAGAGCGTCAAGAATTGTTGGCAGAAGTCCAAGGGATACAAGGCTCTGTTTCCTCCTTGTCTAGCACTCAAACAGCGCAAGTGATGCAGGCGTTACCACAAATGAGTTTAGAGCAGCTAAGAGCAATAAAACTACAGTTCTTGCGCGACCTCAACCGAGAACTGCGGGAGTATGTCGAATCAGGTCGGATGCAGGCAGAATTTCAAGCTGCTGCCGACACAGTGATTAAAGATCCATTTCTTACATGGTCGCCTGTTAGTGACGCTAAGAATAGACCGCTTAATGGTGAAGTCTCCCAAAAGTCTTTACCTGGAAATTAGTTATAAAAGAAGGAAGCCAATCATGTTTTTACCGCCTAATCCTTTGCAGGAAAATGATGACAATAGAGTAAACGAAGCGACTAAAGGCTTGGGGTCTTTTTCGCGTGAAGAAAGTATGCAATTAGCTTATGCTTCTTTTCCCGGTGCAGGAGTTTTTGTATTTTTAGATGGTCGGGTATCAACAGTCAACGCTTTTATAGCAAGCTTAGTTACAGCATTAGGGTTTTACTTATTGATTAAAAACGCTAAACAACTTAGCAAAAAATTTACCAAAAAATGACTCAAACCAATGATATATCGACCGAAGTGGGAAAATCCCAGAAATATGTTTTAAATGGCTCCCAGTTATTAACCTTAGCTTGTCAGCAGTTGGAAACTCAGGTTTCTCTATTTGAAGCTGGGAAAATTCTTTCTGCTTGCGGTCTGTCTGACTTAAATGAATATACGCCTCAACAATGCGATCGCTTTATCGAGGCGTGTACTCTGATTAAACAACAGGGTAAAACCTACCAAGAAATAGCGATACATTTTGGGGTGGCTTCATCTGATGATGAGTTGATTGAAAAAGTGCATAACTTACTGGGTCAAGTGTCTTCCACCCAAGCCGACCTAATCCGCACTGCTTTACCTAAGATGGCAGTCGAGCAATTGCAGGAAGTTAAGGCGTTGTTCTGGCGGATGACTGCCAAAAGGCTAAAGAAGTATGTAGATTCTGGGCAACTAGAAGCAGAGATTCGCACTGCATCCAAGAGCGTCCTGGCGACTTCTTTGGGAAAATACCTGGGGCTGCTGATGCCGAACAGCAGCCCGAAGAAAGCGAAGAATTTGCCTGGTTGATTGATGAAACGATTCAACAGCGCATTGCGGTTATTTCCACGGCAGATCGGCGGCTTATTGACTTGAATAACTACAATTTGCGGGAGCGAACCAAAGCAATCGCTCAAACAAAACACTTGGATGAGGCAAGAGTAGAGAGGTGGCAAATGTGGCTAAAGTGGACTTTTGGCACTTTGCATCGGGCCTCCAACCGAATTACCTTTTTCTACCTGCTTTGGACTCCGATGGTGATTTTCTATAGCGCGATCGCATTTATGGGGATGCCAACGGCGGTTCTTTGTCCTAAACCTAATGGTATCTGCCAAAATCTTAGGGTGATGGCAGTGGAGACTAAAGAGACCGTACTATCACCGCAGATTTTGTGGGATAAAATTACCAAAAAATAGAAATGGAGATTTTTGTTTTCCTAATTGGGCTTGGGTGTTTGGTCTTAATAGTTTGGGCGATTGCATTGTTTGGCAAATTAGTTGCCGACCGAAAGTATCGCCGACAAAACAGACCACAAAGGCGATCTTCGTCCCCGCCTCCAGAATCTAAGCAGAAAATAGCATCCGAGGCTCCTCCTTTAGCAGCAGTTCAACCTAGTCAGGTAGTTGCTTTAGTGCAACCGCCAGTTTCAAGTAGGGTTCGACTTCCCAGTAATAAGCATCAGCAAAACATTCGACGTGCCGAGCGTGTGCTTAAGCGACTGCGCGAAGTCTCAACTGTCGTTCAATTACCGGAAGCGCTCGGTATCCTGCGTAAAATGAATCCGTATGCCTTCGAGGAATTGTTGTTAACCTGCTGCCACGAACGGGACTGGCAAATCGAGCGCAACTTTAAATATACGGGTGACGGTGGTTTGGATGGGCGCGTGACAATTGCTGGGAGACTTTATCTCATTCAGGCAAAGCGCTATCGCGGTTATATTAATCCCAAGCATATCCGCGACTTCCACCGGGTCATTGAAAGAGATAAAGCTGTGGGAGGGTTTTTTATTCATACGGGAAAGACAGGGGAGATGTCTAAGGAGTTGCTGCGGGAATATCGAATAAGTTTGCTCAGTGGAGAAAGATTGGTTGATTTTGTGCTAGGGCTAAGGTTAAAAATCCTGGGATAGTAACTACCGAAGTCGGTAATGCCAAAATAAAAATATATTGTATCGGTCTTGAAAAGTGACTACTACAGAGACAATTATCTGCGAATTAGACTCAGCCCCAGAGCCGCTATTAGTAGCTGTCCTTGATTTTATTCAACTACGAAATCTAAGACTATCATTATGATAAATACTAAGATAAAGTTATGGGTTGGGTTAAACCTAAAAGTGTTATGTTGAAAGCTTTTTCTGCTTCTAGATTCGTTAGAAGGTTGATATTTTCTTGTTCTGCTTTAGTTGTTTTATTACCAATTAGCGCCAATGGTCAACCTTTGCCTGATTCTGCTAGGTTCAATCAAAATACCAACGTGTTAAGCGATTTTGGCTTAGATAGTGCGGCGGATTTGAAAAATATAGGAAATTCAGTTGAGGCACTTCCAGTAATACGCCGCCAAGAATCAGATTTCTCGCCTGCTCGTCCTACGCCCTTGCTCAGAATCAACGTGCCTCTGATATCGTGCGATGTTTCCTATCAAGAAAGACAGGAACAACAAAGACGACACGAAAGCGAAGGCATTGCTATTTACGAGTCAGGCAGCAAATGCCCAGGCGATCCGTAATCCAGTAATGCTCGCATGAGCAAAACCAAAATCCACCACGTTATCGGAATTGACGGCGCTACCCTGATAGTCTTTCACACCCAAGCCCACTGTTGGCAGTTCCGGTTAATTAGCCCCGGTGGATCGGTGTTTGGGGAGCGCAAAATCTACTACAGTGCTGAAGCTGCGCTCAAGGCGGGGCTGGAGTAGATTGCTTGGGGGAATTAGAAAATGCGAGAATACCAAAGTAAAAGTAATTGAATGGCTTATTATTACCATTTTTTGTTTTGCTGTTCGTCACGCTCGTGAACCTAACAAAACCAATTTTCATTGCTTAGTGGTTCCCGATTGAGGATATCGCGGCAGCGATGCCATTGCGGTAGATACCTATCCATATAAGTCTTAAAGCGCTTGTTATGATGGCGCTCATGAAGATGTACCAGTTCATGGACTATAACGTATTCCAAACATTCGAGCGGTTTTTTAGCTAGTTCCAAATTCAGCCAGATACGTTGCTCGGTAATGTTGCAACTTCCCCATTTTGTTTTCATTTTTTTAATCCCCCAGTCTTGCACTTCTTTACCAATTGTTAATTGCCAGCGATTTAGCAAGGCTGGAATTTGAACTTTTAGCTGGTTACGATACCATTGGTTCAATACTAATGCACGATTTAAGGTAGAAGTGCCAGGATTGACAAAAAGCTGGAGAGTGGTGTTGTTAGTGATCGCAATTTCATGACATCCTCGGCGCTCAATTACTTCTAGGCGGTAACGCTTGCCGAACAGATAATGACTTTCTCCTGTAACCATTTCCCGCGTCGATTGGCGAGGTTGAGATTGAAAATTGGCTTGTTGTTTTTTAATCCAACTTAAGCGAGAAATCACCGCCAAGCGCACGTTGTCATCGGATAAAAGCTTAGGTACGGCTACACGGACGTGACCATCGGGGGGATAGACAGACAGATGCAGGTTTTTAATAGGCTTCCGTACTACTTGTACGGTAATACCACTAACTAACATTGCTACCATTACTGATACTCACGTTGGTTTTTTACTAGCTCTAGCACTTCTTCAACGTTAATCTTATATCCTGTAGCGGCTGATCGAATCGCTTTAGCGACTTCTCGCTCTTTGAAGCGATTACCTACCCAACTTTCTTTTTTAGTTTCACGTACAGCACTATCGATGCGAAGCGTCAAGTTTTCATCTTTGCCCAAGTTGTCGTAGAGAGATTTTTTGGCTGGCGTATCTAGGGTTGGCGGGTAATTAGTAGTCATAGGTTGCACAACTTGGCGAGAGAGTTGTTTAACTTGCTCTAAATATTCCTGGTAATTAATCGCACTATCGCGGCGTTCTTGAATTAGATCGTCTAGTAACTGGGATATGCGCTCGTAGTATTTAGGATTGACTGGGTTTTGATCAATGATTGTTTTCCGCAGATTGTTTTCGATTGTTTCTGCCATTGCTACGGGGTCTTTTTTTAATCCATCTGGTAGCCCGTCCAGCGACTCTAGACCATTTTTGACAATTAATTCTACTAAACCTAGTTCAGTAAATTCCGAGACGATCACACTGTCATCGGCGCGAATGTAACTATCAAGCAAGTGACGCATGGCGCTTTCGTAGCGTTTCATATCTAAGTAGTCGCCACTTGCAACTCTTACCTCGTCGCGGATTTGGGTGTAGTGGGTGACTTCGGCTTTGATAGTGGCGGTTTCTTGGGGACTGTAACCCGCTTCGGTCATTTCGTTAGCTAGATTGGCATAGGCACGAATTAAGGCGGCGACAGCTTGATACAGGGCAACTCTTTTCGGTTCGTTGGTGGATACATCAGTAGTATCTGCACCACAAAAATAGTTAGTGTAATCCCTAGTTGCGCGGGGAACTAGAACGCATTCGCAGAGGGCTTTTACAGTTTCACGGGTTTCATCTAGGCGATCGCTTGCTTTTTCGAGGCGATCGCTTAATAAGCCTGCTACATCTTGGCTATCATAGCCATTAAGTGCGCCGCTTGTATAGTTACCAATTGCCCCTTCTAAGCACTGAAATAGGTCTTTATAATCGACAATATAGCCATATTCTTTATCGTCACCATCGAGGCGGTTGACGCGGCAAATTGCTTGAAATAAGCCATGATCCCGCATTTGTTTATCAATATAAAGGTAAGTAGCTGAAGGAGCGTCAAAGCCAGTGAGTAGTTTATCTACGACAATTAGCAAACGCATCTGTCCGGGTTCGTCGATAAAGCGCTGTTTAACTTTTTGCTCAAATTCTTCAACTCGGTACATGGCTTTATCTTCAGATTCGCCGAAGTAATCCGCCAGCATCTTGCGGTAAATGGCGTATTGGTTTAATTTTTCTGTGAGTCCTTCGCCGCTATCTTCGCCTTTAATATCGGCGGGGGAAGGTTTGTAGCTTGTTGCGATCGCACATTTGCCTGCTAAATCGGTACGGCTAAATAACTCGTAGACTTTACACGCTTGGTAGATGCTGGTACAAACTAACATAGCGTTACCGCGTCCATCCATTAGACGCGGCTTGGTATCCATATCGAGCAAGATATCTTTAACAATTTGCTCTAGGCGCGATTGGCTAGAAAGCACCTTTTGCATTGTTCCCCATTTTTGTTTTAGTTGGGTTTTGGCAATGTCGGACAAGCCGCGAGTTTTTGCTTCAAACCACTGGTCAATTTTTTGGGGTGAGGTGAGGTGCTGGTCGATATCACGGGCTTCGTAGCGCAAATCTAGGACTACACCATCGGCGACAGCTTCATCAAATTTGTAGGTATGAATGTAACTGCCAAAAATTTCAATACTTTTTTGTTTGTCTTGTTTTAGTAGCGGCGTACCTGTAAACCCGATAAATATAGCGTTGGGTAAAATTGCCTTCATGGCATTATGAAGTTTTCCTGATTGGGTGCGGTGACATTCATCTACAAATACAAATAGTTTTCCTTTGGGAGTAAAGTTACTGGGTAGTTGGGTTTTGAGGTCTTGGATAAATTGGTCAGTGGCAATGTTACCTTCGTTGCTACTGCCGAATTTGTGAACAAGGGAGCAAAGCAGCCAAGGAGTTGTTTTGTTGAGAGTGACAAGCAAATTTGCGCTGCTAACGGTGCGATAGATGTCTTCTTCTACACCTTTGAAGACTTTTTCAATTTGTTCATCTAATTCAGTGCGATCGCTAACAATCAAAACTCGTGCATCGGTGACGTTTTCACGAATCCATTTAGCCAGCCACACCATAACTAGGGTTTTGCCAGAACCTTGAGTATGCCAAATAATACCCCCGTCTTGGCGTTGGATGTACTGTTGGGCGGCTTGAATGCCGAAATATTGGTTATGGCGACAAGTTTTTTTAGTACCAGAATCAAAGACGATAAAATCGTGGATAATTTCTAAAAATCGGGCTTTATTGCATAGCAAGCTGAGGTGATAATCAAGGGGGCTATCAAAAGAATTATCTACAGCTTCCTTCCATTGCAGATAGTATCTTTCAGGAGTTTCGATTGTGCCATACCGCAATCCCTGAGTATCGTTACCTGCCATTACCAATTGCAGGGTAGTGAAAAAGGGACGAATAAAAGCTTTTTTCTGATTATCAAGGTTTTGGCGGATACCTTCGCCCACCGCAATGCTAGAGCGTTTGAGTTCCAAAATACCCAAGGCAATACCGTTGACGTAGAGAACAATATCGGGGCGTTTTTTGTTTTCACCTTTGATCGTGACTTCTTGGGCGATCGCAAAGTTGTTATTTTCAGGATGCTTCCAGTCAATTAGCCAGACAGTTTGATTTTGCTGCCCTGCGCCCTCTTTAACTTTGACTCCGTAGCGCAGGAGACGATAGACAGCTTTATTTACATCGTACAGATTTTGACCTTCCCCCAAAGCCGCAGCGCCATCTAGTTCGCGTAGGGATTTGCTGATAAGGATTTGGCTTACACCCTGCTGCTTTAGCCATTGACCCAGTAAGTCGGGTTCGATGTTGCGGTTGTTACGCTTTTCCCAATTACCTAGATAGGTATACCCTAGTTGTTGAAATAGTTTAATGATGCGATTTTGGGTGATGCGTTCATTTTGTCCAACAGTAATCATGACAACACCTCCTCTAACCGCTTTGGCGACCACACGCAAAGAACAAGTTTTAGAATTAATTGAATGCGCTCCATCTGTTCGGTTTGACTGAAACTCACGTAGGGCTTGAATGGCAACTGTTGCTGTTGATAAAAAGCTTTGAACTGCGGCTGATGCTGGTAGGTACTAGAAGTTAAACTAGCAGCGTATAGATTCTGTGTAGCGTAGTGAGGAGCTTTTTGTTCAAAGGGTTTATCTTGATAGCTGCGATTTACGTCTGCTGGTAGTAAAAGCAATCCACCAATACCATTGCGCCAGTTTTGAAACACTTGTTCTGACTCGAATTGATCTTGGTACTGACCATAATTATTGGGATAAATGTGTTCGATGTCACAAGGGTTATTCTGTTTGCGGTCTACATACTTATCAAACAAATCGGGTTTACCCGCTCCTACTTCTGTATAAGCAGTTAAGCGTGCAAGCAAGTGATAGATGTAGCGGCGGTTGCGTTTATTGAGTCCTAATCCTATAATTCCAGTCCCTGCGCGACCAGGAGTAAAAGAGACATCATCGTTTGCTAGTTTTTGGTCGAGGAAGTTTACTAACTCGTTGAGCGGTTTGCGCCGAATCTCGCGGCAGAGTAGGAACATAGCGTAGGCAGTGGTGGAATAGCCAACCTGAATGTAGTTCACGGTGCGACGCATCAGCCAGATATCGAGATAGGTGGCTGTAACTGCGATTTTGCGTCGCATGGTTTCGTTATCATCTGTAACGCACAGAGGTGCTAATAATACCGTATTTTGCCACGTGAATTCATTGTGAGCGTTGTAAAATACCGCTTCCAAACCTGGAGTATAAGTACGGCTAGCTGCCAAGATATATTGGTACGCCTTGGCAAAGAAGGTAAAGTGAGTTGAAATGAGCGCTAAGTTGTCTGCTTGAGTTCCCAGGTTGAGCAGCCCACTTTTATCACGTACCCAGCGATGGAAGGCGCTACCAATTAGCTCCCAGTCTTTGTCTGTTGCTCCGGCTTTGCGATCTCGAATTGTATCAGCATACTGCGCTCGAAACCAAGCTTTGATAAAGGTTGCATCGCGTTCAGGTTCGTGAATTCCTCCCCACGAAATTAAATCTAAAACTTGCTTCTTCCAGATTTGGTTGGCATTATACCGCTCGGTTGAATCTTCGATTGGAGCCAATAGATATGCTTTTAACATATCTACTGGACTGAGGGGTTTGCCACGGTCATTCATTGTCTCAAATATAGAGTAGGCGTAATTATCACTGTCCGTGACAATTTCGATTAGCCCTACTTTCGCCATCAACCAATAAGCAAAGTGCGGTAAAGCTTCGTTTAGTTCGCCTACAAGATCCTTAGATTCGATATTGTCATAGCGCGCGTGTATTGTCTGAATCGACTCATCCTTGTTCTCTGGGTTAAAGTCTTTTGAGTGGAAAAGTGCTTCAATAACTGGCAAGCGTTCTTGGATATCCAAATTAAATTTGGGTTCGCCCAAGTTATCGCTGAAGATTAACGGAGCAATGCTTCCTGCTACAGCTAACCCTCGTTCTTTTGCTTTGTTGTGGAGGTAGATCAGCAGTAGAGTTAAGGAAGTGACCCTCTGTTGTCCATCGACTAAGTAATTCTTCCCGTTACGTTTGCTGACAATGATAGAGCCAAGAAAATACCCATCGTAGGTACTAACTCTAGAAGTTGCGTCACCTGTTTGGTAGCAATTTAAGAATTTATCCCGCAGATCGCTCAGTAGTTCGTCGATGTTCTCTTTTTCCCACTTGTACTCGCGCTGGTACTCGTCGATTGCAAAAGATTGATTTTGCAAGAGTTGTTGCACGTTGCGGTAGTAGGGAGTAATTGTATTCATGCTAATTGCGGGTTCTGGGTAATTATTTCCTGAGAGCTTTCTTCTGGATTAGGAAGAATTAGGAAATAAATGTCTTACCTATATTGCCTTAGAGAATTATGAACCGCCACATTTAGGCGATGCTAGAACTTTTTTGGCGTGATTTGTTTTTCACAAATTTCTGTGTAATCTACTCTTTTGATACTTTACCATTGCTGTTTTGATGCTGGCAAAATTAGGCGCTCTGGTGCATCTTCACCAATTGCTACAGACTCACCGTCTTGCCAAATAACAGCGTATTGACCCAAGCGACGTTTGCGTTCTAAGGTTTCGGCAGCAACCTTTCTAAGAGTGTCTAGTATTTTCTGAGTGTCTTGAGAAAATTGGCTCATAATTCTGCCTGCTCAATGAGTTGATTAATAATAGTGCGATTTTCTTGCTGTTGGACGAATACGAGTTCAGGAGTTTTACTGCTATTCATAAAACAGCGAGTGCTATTTGCAAGAAAGCTAAATTCGGTCAGAAGATTTTGCAAGCTGCGGGGAAATCGGCGTTCGATGTCTACTTCAGGGATATTGTGTCCGCCGTGAGCAACTTTCTCTGCTACACGCATCTTGGACATTTTTAAGCCTGACAGGGCTAAATAGATAAGTTCTACTTGCCAGCCGTCTGCTTGCAGTCGAGTGACCAGTTTGAGGTAGCTGCGCCCTGAGAGAGTAGTTTCAAAGGCGAAGTTCTGATGGTTACGTATATGGTTTTCAATTTGTTTGAGGAAGAGGCGGCTGGCGGTAAGGAGCGCTGTTTCGGGAGCTAGGGGTGATAAGCCTGCGGCGATCGCATCAGCGTTGACAAAGAGGCGGCAGTTAGCGGCTTGAGGCAAATATTGTAAGGCGAAGGTGGTTTTGCCTGCGCCATTGGGACCTGCAATTATCCAGCAATTCGGGGAGGGTGGAGGATTCAAACTAGCCGCGTTCTTCCAGTCAAAAGTTCTTGCATCATGCCTAGTTTGATTGCTTTGGTTTTAGCAAGGCGGGATTCTAAAAGAGAAATCGCATTATCCGTATCCGAGAGTACAAGTGCGATCGCGCGTTGTTCTTCTATATTTTTGGGGAAGTTGACAAATATATCTCTAAGAACATTCATTCCAACTGATTGACGAGTTGAGCCATTGCTAATTTTATCGAACTGCTCTGTCGCTGCCCGTGAAAGTAAAAAATACAACAAGTAATCTACGTCAATTGTTTTAGCTTTGATTACAGCAATAGTTGGTGAGACAACATACTTGCCAACATTCATTTTTAGTCTGACAACTTTTCCTATGGATGCAACTCTCCCAATACCAATTAAGCAATCTTCAAGACAATATCGGTTTCGATGCTCATTGAAAATATTTTCTCCTACTAATCTTGCTGATTCTGAATTAATATTACCTTCTGTAGTAATATCTCCGATTCCTACAAAGGGTATTCCAAAACTTTTTTCAGCAGGAGCGCGGTGGCTAGGATGCGGATCGATGATTTCAGCTATTGTCCCAAGTTGCTCCTCATGCCACTCCCCAGCAAACCCCGGTAGGCGTTTTTTGCCCGTGAGGAGTTGCTGCATGGTCGCGGTTTTGAGGTCGCGGTTTTTGGCGATCAGCTTATCTAGGGCGGCGACTAGGGCATCTACGTCAGATAAAGCTTGAGAGAGCGATCGTTGTTCTTTGATTGTTGAAACTGCAATTTTAAGTTTCTGCACATCGCTACTATTAATCGCTGGATAATTAGAACCAGCAATTAGTGTCTCAATTTGACTATCAATATTTCCGCTAAAGAGATGAGAAAATAAAAATGCTGGTATTGATAGACCTTTTTTACAACGTAAAACTGAGAAGCCTGTTGAGCAAATCCAATTATATTCCTGTTTATTAAAAAGTAAATGAGACTTGAGATTAGGGCGAACAGTTGAAAGAAGTACATCTCCGTCTCTTAAGACTCGTCTAGCTCGTGAAGGCGCTGTACAAAACACCTGGTTAGAATATGCCTTCAAAACACCGCGCTCTACATCTTCTAATGAAACATATCTAAATTCATATTCTGCATAAGTTGTTCGTGTCAAATTTTCTGGATCAATATCAGCAATTTCACCAAGCTGCTTAACTTCCCAATCTTCAGGAATCACCCCAATTTCAGTCTGCTTATACCCTTCCCTCAACATCCCAACCTCTTAAACATTGCTGCCTCGATCAAGAAAAGTTTTCGTTTGCTGCAAGCAAAACCTCTGCATACAGTTGATTGCTAACCCGAAAGCCTGCCTGATTTATTAGATCATCCATCACAGGTCGAATAGCCACGACTAACCCACGCCGCTTTGCAATCAGCAAAACACCCAGCAAACCAGTAATTGACAAACCTAAACGCATTGCTTCCCTTCTACCTAATCTTTCATCGATCAGCAATTCATCCGCCCCTAGTTCCAAAGCCAGTACGATCGCTTCAGCTTCACCGCGATCGAGATTGTTATCATTCTCAAGTGTTGTTATCTGCTGTAAATTAGTTGGCTGTCGTACTTCAATCCAATCTAGGGATAGTACCCCCACAATGCGATCGTCATCCTCTCCACCCCGCGCCAACTCCTCAGCTACCGATGGTGGAATCAAAACGCGCTCATAAATTTGTTGCAGTAAAGACAAGTAACCAATGATCGCCAAATTGCTTAGAGGAGACGTATCGCTAACAACAATCACAGCCAGCCCTTTGTAGTTAACTGCTGAATGTCTTGCTGAAACTCCGCGACATCATAGTGAACGCAAATCCCGCGATCGGCAATCAATCTCTGAAATCGGATCTGCGGCATTTTTAATAATTCTGCTGCTTTTCCTAAACTGATTTTTTCTAGCTTAAAAAGCATCACAATAATTTCTATCAAAAGTTCATTTTCTGAAAGATTACTAGCTTTTACAATTTCGTCAGAAATGATTATACTCATTTTTATTGCTCTTTGCAGCTACCTGAATCCTAATTTACTTTCTTGTTTTTAATTCTCATTCATTTTAATAATTAATTCCACTCCAACCCCATTCGCTTTAAATGCTCCTCTACCTTGCTCGATAATACTTCCACCTCTTGCACCAACTGAGGTAATGGTTCGGCGTAACGTTCCTCTAGCGTTTTTACCCGGTTTGCCAATTGTTGAGTTACCCGCTCAATTTCTGATGCGATCGCATTTTTCAATGTCCCCTGCCACTTATCGTCTACTACCAGCGTTTTTATCTCGTCTTCGGTCAGTTTGGGATATTGAGCAAACACCGCCGCATCTAACGCCGTCTGCTTGTCTCTTAATACTTTTTTAGCCTCCGTCTCGCCATCAAACAATTTAAGGCACTGTTTCAATACCCCTTGCTCCTCTTTATCGCCTTTTACCTCCTTCAATCGCGCTGTGATGCTGGCTTTAGTTACTTTCCCTGTATCCGTTTGAGCATCGCTAAGTAAACCTTCTTCGCCAATGTGTTCCTCAATCAACGTCTCCAATTCCTGAGATTTCGCTTCTACATCGGCTTGCAATTGGTCGATTTGTTGCTGCTGTGGGGCAAAGTAGCGATCAATAATTAACTTGGGTGCAATCAAATCAGATTTATATTTATGCTTATCGATCATTAAATCCGGCGTTTCCGGTCGCTTATCGCCTTTTTTAACTATCAATTGCCGTAACCTCTTACCCGCCGCCCAGCCGTCTTGTACCAGCACGTATACATCATCCTGCATCGTTTCCGCCCAGTAATCCATCAGTAGTTGATAAATTTCGTAGCGACTCAACAAATCTGCCCCCGCAAACCTTGCTAGTAAATCTTCAGACAGCGTTTTAATCAACTCTTTAGGTTTATCTGAGATTGCAATTCCCTTTAATAAATCGTTGTGTTGCTTGCGCCAATCGGTATAAATAGCTAAAGAGCGATCGGCAAAAGTAGTAAATTCTGGATGACTGAGAATTGTTGCTTTTACCTGGCTGGCTTCTACTAAACTATTGCTGTAACCAGAGCGTTTACTAGATGTAAAAAGCGTTTTCCGCAGATTGGGAAACACTGCCCAGTAAGTTTGCAGCGCATTAATATCCGCGTCAGGAATCCCGCCGTTTAAGTGAGCATCCAGATCGTGCAAGTCTTCCGGCTTACTAGAATCGATGTAACGTGGAATGTTGAGGTTATAGTCATTTTTGGCGATTTCCTCTAAGCTAACCATTCGACTGTAGCGGGGTAACTCCAGTTTTTTTGTAAAAGCATCAACAATTTTGTGAATATCTTGGCTACGCAGTCGGTTTTTATTGCCGTCTTTAATAAAACCTTTACTTGCATCGACCATAAACAAATCTTGACTATTGCGATCGCTCTCTTTGTCGATAACAATAATGCAAGCTGGAATCCCTGTACCATAAAACAAATTTGCAGGTAAGCCAATAATCCCCGAAATGTATCCTTGACGTACCAGGTTCTGTCGAATCCGCGCTTCTGCATTACCGCGAAACAGTACCCCATGCGGCAAAATTACCGCCGCCTTACCTGTGCTTTTTAAAGACTTGAGGATGTGCAGCAAAAAAGCATAATCGCCGTTTTTATCGGGTGGCGTACCATATTCAAAACGCCCAAATTCGTCATCAGTCAGATTAACCCCATTACTCCAAGACTTGTAAGAAAAAGGTGGATTGGCAACAGCAAAGTCAAAAGTTTTTAAACTGCCGTCAGGGTTTTTCCAATAAGGAGCAGAAAGCGTATTATCTCGCCAAATTTCGTGACTCGGATAACTGTGCATAAACATATTCATCCGCGCCAACGCCCAGGTGGAGTTATCCATTTCCTGCCCGTAAATCGTCAACCCGCGCGGCGCTTCATCCGCCACCTTTAGCAGCAGCGAACCCGATCCACAAGTCGGATCGTATACCGTCTGGTCTTGCCGCGTTTGCGCCGTAATCCCGATGATTTTGGCAAGAATCCGCGACACCTCTGCCGGGGTATAAAACTGACCCTTACTTTTACCCGACTCTGTAGCAAAGTGACGCATCAAATACTCGTAGGCATCCCCTAACAGATCGTCCCCTTCAACGCGGTTAGCACTCAAATCTATGCCATCGAAAATTGCTACCAAGTTAGACAAGCGATCAACCATTTCCCTACCTTTGCCTAGCCTGTCCTCATCGTTAAAATCAGCGACGTTAATTACACCTTTAAGATCGTTTTCCTCTGCCAAAACTCCAATAATTTTATTGATTTTATCGCCAATTTCCTTATCACCCTTAAGCGCCACCATGTCCTTAAACGAGCCGCCTGATGGCACTATAATCGTGCCGTCCGGGTCGCTTGCATATTTATCGGAGACATACTTCATGAACAACAGCGTCAGTACATAATCTTTGTACTGGGAAGCATCCATGCCGCCACGCAACTCGTCGCAGCTAGACCATAGTGAGCTATAAAGTTCAGTCTTTTTAACCGCCATTGAGCTTCAGCCAATCCAAAAACAGCAAGGTAAACTATGTTGCACAATTCGAGGCATATCGAGTGATCGCCTCTATGTTCTTTCCCTAGTCTCTAATAACCGACTCTATCCTATTTTGATAGAATTTAAGTTCAGAACGATTTCTCTCAAGCTCAAAGTACCTATAAATATGAGTCAAGACAAAAATAGTGAGTTTGAGCCAGGAATTGAAATCTACCCAGGCGTATTCTACGGCGGTTGTGAAGAATTAGCACAGGATAAAATTGAGGCGAGAATGCGACTGCTGGCAATGCCCAAGGAAGAAGCGCAAAAGATTGTAGAACAAACTATTTATCCTCATTTGTGGGAAGTTCGCCCACAGGACATCAAGTGGGAAGAATCTTCGCTTAATTCTGAGAATGATGACGGGTGTTGCTGACTCCTGAGAATAAGTGCCTAGTTATCTGGTTTGCTGGTTATCTGGTTTACCAAATCTCTGTATTAATGCTTTAGTCATTACCTCCGTCATGGTAATTCCATGACGTTTTGCTTCTGCCGCCCAGTGCCGTCGCAGCGATTTAGGCACTTTGATACAGAGATTAACTTCTTCTTCTGGTTGTTGATTTATCTGACTTTCTGGTTTTTCAGATATCTGGTTTTCTGGTTTATTGTCTTCCTGGTTGTCTGTCTCTCTTGCCTTCCGAATCAGGTCGCCATACTTAGCCATTGCTTAAAACCTCCATAATTTCTTTGCCTAAAGATTTGTAATCCAGCCATGCAATCCGCGATCTGGAGTCAGAAATATCCCGAATGGGTACGCCTTCAAGTGCTGCCTTTTGAAAACCAGCAGCGCGACGAATCATAGTTTGAAATACCGGAATATTGTTATCAATGAGTTCCTGGCGCATTGCTGCCCCTTCCTTACTTGGAGCAGGTGGGACGATGGCAATTAAAGCCCTATAATTTGCGCTTCCTAAATCTTTGGTAGTCTGAAGCATCGGTTCTAGACTTACCACATCTGGAATGGTGGGTAGAATCAGCAAGTCACATCCTTTCGCCAACTCTTTCAAATCATCTGAATTGGGTCGTGCTGGGGTGTCAATCACAACAAAATCATGACCGGATATCAGCCTCATCGCCTGCCGTTCATCAGCAACTAAGTAAGGCAACTTTCCTCGCTGTGACCAAGAAAGAGCCGTGCGATTTGGATCTCCGTCTACCAAAATCGTCTTGCCGTAATCGCTAAAATAGGTAGCAATGTGAATTGCGGTATTGGACTTTGCTACACCGCCTTTGTACCCGGTTACAGTAATAATTTTCATCTGGTCATCTGGTCATCTGGTTTTGCGTATCGCTAATTAAGTCTTGCTAATAAATGATTCTAGAAAAAACCTTTAAGCTTCTATATTTATGGTTATCTGGTTATCTGGTTTACATTAGTATATTAACTTGTAAAGTATACACATAGAATAATGTTGCGAAAAGTTAAGCTCAATTGACTTAATTTTGAGAAGAGTGCAAAGATCCAGCTAACCGCAAGTTATGCCTTGCGCTCACGCAAACAATACAAAAACAACTCGTGAATAGCCAACCCAGAACCGTCCAAATGTTTTTTGACGGAGTTGAAGTGCTACGGATTGAGGATGGCAAGAAGTGTCATGAAATATTATTCCCCCCTGACCATCAACCGGATTTGATGGAGATGCGGTGGGACGGAGAGGTAGTCTATGCTGTTTCTCCCACTTCTGACAAGGTTCTAATCAACCGTCTGCCGTAGATAGTTCCAGTAAACTTAATGAGGTTGTAATTACTTTGCACCAGCAATTAGTAACAGCTTTCGCCAACGGATTTACCAATGGCGATAACTTTGCCTCAATCACTTGGGCCCGAAAGCTGGCTCAATCGGTATTAAACCAGAAGATTGAGCCAGGGACACCTATAGCAAAAATCGTAGATGAATCTGTAGAGCAGGGCTTAATCCTAGCGGCGCGGCAATTAGTCCAGCGCTCTAATGACCCTATCGAAACTTGGCAGCAATGCTTGGATTTGTATGATCGCCAGCCAGCGCTAAACACTCGTACCAGCACGAGCATTCTCCAGCAAGCTTACAGTACCCCCGTTCCTATCGCCTTCCTCGCGGCAAAGTTAGCGCAAATTGATGGAAACACAACAGTTTGCGAACCGACCGCAGGCAATGGGGCGCTGCTGTTGCTTGCCGATCCTCAAAAAGCAATTGTCAACGAACTCAATAGCGATCGCGCGGCAGCATTGAGGACGCAAGGATTTACTGTAACTGAGCAGGATGCTAGTAGTTTTTCGCCAACGGTTGAACCAGTGGATAGAATAATTACTAATCAACCCTTTAGCTCTAATTCCACTATCTCCTAAGCTAATGGAAATTATTGGCGCATTCTTGTTCTCCTCAGTATTATCCTGGTGCATCCCCAGTTTTTCACCTTTTCTATATAAATTAATCAAACAGGATTGGGGATAAAAATCATCGTTTCCTGTTTCTTTGGCTATTGCTATTGCCAGGTCTTTGATCACCTGGGGCATAGCTGGAAATACTTTAAAAGTGTGCGGATGAACTTGCTGATAGCGGTATCCGTGCCTGTCTGCAACCCAACCAAGTTCCCCGCAGTTGGTCATTGAATAATTGAAAGATTGACCGTTTGGCATACTTGGTCGAAACAATGGCGCTTGCTTCACAACTGCTCTAGCTGCGGCTAAAATCTCTTGCTGTGTAACTTTAGTAAGCTTTGACTTGAGTAGAAAGAATCCTTGATTTGTTGTCATCATACTTAGTTAACCTATTAACTCGGCGTGGAGAGATTGCCGTACTTTTTATTTTCACTTACTTCCTGTGGTAGCAGTCATTTCTTCTCGAAAGATTTGGATTAATAACTGCGCTTTAAGAATCTTTTGTAAGCTCAATGCTTAACTAATTTAATAATACAATAAAACAATTTATAAGTCAACCTCTCAATTATTAATAATTGTTTTATAACATTATTAATAATTAAGAACTTACGCTAGTTGACTCATTTAATTGTGAGGTTAATTCTTTTCCCAGTAGCAAAACTTGGGCTAGTTGGATTCTTTTTCTGAAAACTGTTGGTAAATTTCCTGCCATTCATCCAAAGTTACAAAAACTGCATTGTTCTCTTTTTTAAACCAATGCCACCAACCGCCGCTCTGTTTTGCTAAGGTTCGCAAATTAGCAATGTCTTGTTCGCTAATTGTCTTAACACCAAACTCGGTTTCTGAACCATCTATGACTATTTTCCACAAGTAAAACTCTACATCCCTAGTCCAGCCTGCACAGTATCCAGCCTCAGAAATTTCAGAGATTTCTACTTGTAGTTGTTCTTTTGGATCTAGGTCTTCGGTCTTGGCGGTGGCTGCTATTTCCTTTAGAAATGACATCATACTTTTTGGACTGTTGCTTGGCTCGTTTGTCATAAAGTTATTTTCAAAGCTCCCCTAATAATTTGTATGTATCCATCACTTCATCGCTTGCTAATTGCTCCCAAGACTTGACGACAACCTCTAAAAATCTCCAACTTGGACTTTTTTGTGACTCAAACCAAAAGAAATCGTAATTTACCTCTGCTAAAATAACGTGATCTCTTCCGTACTCTGATATTAGTTGCAGCAAGTTTTTACCCTTTGAATCAATATTGTCAACGCTTATTACTAGTACAGGTATATTTTTATAACGCTCTAACTGGCTAATAGTTCTGTAAATTGGTCTTCGATACCAACAGTTAAAGATATTATAGTCAAACTTCCACACTCGTTCGATAATCACTGCACCTAACCCTCGTCTTGTTAACCCCTCTTTGAAGCAATTTTGAACCTCGAAAAATTGCGCGATTTTTCTATAGAAATGTAAGTTTTTCATATTGGACTATTGCTTTGATTGTTTACTGTCCTAAAGTCAAGATTCAGAGTTCTCCTAATAATTTGAATACCTGAGCTACTTCATTAGCTTCTGGCTGATCCCAAGGCAATACTTGAACTCGTAAGAATCTCCAACTTGGATTTTTAGGTGTTTGAAACCAAAAGGAATCGTAAGTCATCTCTGCGGAGATAACGCGATTTCTTCCGTACTCATTTATTAGTTGAATCAAATTTTTACCTTTTGGGTCGAAGTCATCGATGCCTATGACATCTATCGCTAGATTTTTAAAGCACTCTAATTCGTCAAGCGTTCTGTAAATAGGGATTGGCAGGCGATACCAATTGCTGAAGGAATTATAGCCAATCTTCCAACTTCGTTCGACTATTACTGCCCCTAGTCCTCTAGTTGCCAATCCCTCTTTAAATAAGGTGTGAATCTCAACTATTTCACCAGCCATTTTTTGGTAGTTTGCGTCATTTATTTCCCTCATTTCTCTTATTACCTCCCTAAATAAAAGGATTTTCAATAAGTTTGCGTAATTGAACTGCTTGAACTAATTGTATTAGTTTTTTATCACTTTCTCCTACCCGTTCTCCACTAAGCCTAAGAGCATCTACTGCTGCATTCCAAGGTGACGAAGACGTACACAGTAAACCAAGCAAGTTTATGTAGTCAATAGTACCCTCGTTTTTAATCGATTCAACTGCTGCAATTTCTGCGATTTTTAAATCTTTCAAGCTTGTTTTACCATTAATAAATCGCTCTGCTGTCCATATAGCCTTTTTGACCCCATTGGTTCTCCATGAATCACAGTATTCATTTTGCTGGGTTAGATAACATACAAACTGCCTTAATTTATTTTCTATTTGCAGTACATCGTTATGGCTGCTGTACATATCAATCATGGCTAACATCCAGCTAGGATTTGGGCAGCTTGACCAAGCTTCTGCTAGACTAACGCATTGATTCATAAAATTATTAAAATGTCTTCTTTCCTCTCTATCTTTAGTTTTAACGAGCCAACTATTTAACCAGTATCTAATTACCTCAAGTCTATTTCTAGCTTTTGGTGGTTTTACCCACCAATTTCGATTAACAATCTGTTCAGGAATTACCAGATAAGGATTACCTACTAAATCTCTTAGCTTGTCAGCTAATATTGCATGACTTACCCCTAATCTCAGAGCAAAGATAGCAGATATAGCGGCGGCTCTTGCTGAAGAAATATCTAAATTAATAGCACTTTGTGCTAACTCTAAGCTAATACCAACAGTAGGTTCTTTTTGCACTAAACTTTTATCTTTTACTATTAATAAGTCAATAAACGCTCTTTTAATATAGTTAAAAGAGCGTTTATTGATAGTATTTTTTTCTACAATTTCAATAGCCTTCCTCAAGTCCAGATATAAAAAGTTCCATTGACTTCGAGCAATCTTGCAAGCGTATTGCCTAAGCGTATAAACTGATTGGGCTGAATTACTATAGAACCCATTTGACATTTTTTCTTGGAATGAAGTAACGTTAAGGCAAAAACATGATGCAGATGCCATGCCGTACCAGAGCAGCCTCACCGACGAAGAATGGAAAATACTTGAACCCTTACTGCTTAAGAGCCTACCGCCGAAGAAGCAAACAAGACCTTCTAATTGGAGCAAGCGCGAAATCCTGGATGGCATCTTTTATCAACTGAAGAATGGTTGTAACTGGCAAGACTTGCCTAAAGACCTTCCTCCTTACTCAACTGTCTATTGGCATTACAAGCAGTGGCGCGAAGCTGGGGCAATCGAAAAACTAATATTCGTCCTACATGGGCAAGTGCGGGAACAAGTGAAAAAAAAGCCAAATGGACGAGGTTGATGATTATCGATTCCCAAGCGGTAAAAAACACCTGTAACGCTAGTGTAGAATCGAAGGGCTTTTGTACTTACAAAGCAACCAACGGCATTAAGAGACACTTAGCTGTAGATACGTTAGGGTTTCCTTTTTTCAGCCACTGTACCAAAGCTAGTGTATCTGACGATCAAGGATTAATTGAAATGTTGTCTAACAACATCGATTACAACAAATTTTTACCTGTTAACATTCCCAAAATTACCATCCTGATTGACAACGGATATCACCCTCAAAAACTGGAGGAAGAATTAAAAACAGTTTATCCTCAAATCATGAACAAGATTAGGTTTAAGTTATCACCCAAACCGTCCCCACAACAAAAGCAACAGTCAGGAAAAACTGGCTTTGTCCCTGTCAAAACTAGATGGGTAATAGAAAGAACCAACTCATGGATGGAAAGGTGTAAAAGTTTGGTCAAGAATTTTGAAAGAACTCTTGCTCATGCCACCACCAAGCTTAATCTTTGTTTTGTTCGCCTGATGCTTCAAAGATTGGCAACTGGTTAAATAGATCCCAAATGGGTTCTATACCCGCTATCGTCTAGCATTACAAACATCCAGTAGATGTCTTGGCATTGTTCCCATGCAATAGATTTGCTGCCGTAAGTGTCAAAGTAGTTAGTACAAGTGTTGTTCATGTTTTTGTTTCCTGCCTTAAGCTATTTTATTGGCGGCTCTGTTTACTCAATCGATTTGGGTCGATAGATGTTGGAAAAACTAATCTCGTATGAGGATTTTCTTGTGCTAGGGCGATAGCACTCTGGGGACGTGCCAGTTGCAATAAGTACCATTTTCTCCCATCTTTTTCCCATACGGCTAGTAGGTCAAATCCATCATGGGGGGTTATAGCGATCGGTTTGTATTTCATTATTTACTCTCGTTAACAACGAGTGGTTACTTTTGTTGTGACGTGCTGCCGACTGTTAACAAAACTCTCAACAAGGGCGATCACTTTCTGGCATTGTCGAATGTCAAACATGGCTACGTGGGTTTTTTCCAAAGGTAATTTCATTGCTTTGGACAACCATTTGTATGCAGCTTGGCGGCTAGAGAAAACACCAGATTGCCACAAGGGGTCGAACTTCCGATGAGCTAAACTGCGCCATCTCCGTAATTCTTTATTGGCTAGAGTCCCCAGTGGCTTTATGCTGCCAGGATGACAACCAACGCGCGCATCGCATTTGGGGTAGGAATCGCACAGGTAGATGAATCCGTAGCTAAGACCGTAGATTGTGGCACTATCAATCAAAGACACACTGCTGCGACAAAAGGGACACCTTTGAGGCTTCATCGGCTTGCCCCCTGCAACTGCTCTAGTACCGCTAGTTCTTCAGCTATCGCTCTAGCAACGGCTAACAGTCCTGGTTTGGATAGGTCTTGGAGTAAGGCAATCGCTTTGTTGAACTTGGGACAGCAATCGCAAACATGGTCGAACTCGATGGCGCTAGGTTCGGTTGCTTCATAGATAGCCGTCATAGCGATAGCGCAAGCGCGCACGCAGGGCTTCGCTGCTTTTTTGTCCTGGCTTAGATATTGCAGATGGTTTTGTAGCTGCTGCAAAATTGGCTCGTCTTTCTGGTTAAACGAGTGGCTGGTTAAGTTGAGCATGGCGTAGGTTCAGGTAGGTAAAGTAAAACCAACCAGTTGTTAGCTGGCGGAGTGGGTGTAATTAGATTGGAACTACTGGGAAAAAGATTATTGAGCGATAGTTCAGGCGGCTAGTGGATTTACGCCGATAGAGTTATCACTCTGCTGCGGGTATTCCAAAGAGCAATTGCTTCCTGTTTATTTGCCGCGTGGCTTCCTTGTGCGCCACACTTGCACCAAACCCAAAAATACTTTCCTTGTTGGTAGTCTTCTTTCTCCTGTCCCCCGCAAAAGGGGCATGGTAAACATTGGTGAGAAACAGAAGATTCTTCAAGAACACTTCGCTTTTCCCAAAGGTAATAAATAGGCTGTTCAAAACCCGTGTCGAATGAAGACACAGGTAAAAACGCATTAAGTTAACTCAGTAGTTTATGGTGTTCTCTGTGGCGTTCCTTGTCAATCGATAGTTCCTCTAAGGTTATTGAGCCTCCGCCAGACAACGGCGGCTTGATTTGGGACGACGCTGTTTCCGAGGCATTGGAGCCGTTCTTTTCGGTAGGGAATACTGTCGCTATCTGCTGCCCGTTCAATCCATTGGGGGAGGTCTGCGGGAGTAAGGAGGTAATTAGTGCTGTCGAGTTCTCTTTGAATCCCATGAGTCTCTCTACAAAAATGGGGTTGAGTTTTTTGTTGCCCGTTACTGCTGTCATTGTGTCGTTGAGATTGGGGGATCGCGGATTCATTAGTTGTGCCGCGCTCCCGTGTTTCCAGTCCCTCGCCGCCCGTGTCGGTAGCATTACAGCAGCCGACAGATGTAAAGTCTGTCCCCGTTTGTGGGTTTTTACTCCCGGATGAATCCCGTCTTGGGCTTTTGGAGTCGGGAGATACGCTATTGCATGAGCTAGAGATAACTGACTCAGACCGTTCCAGTTCTGTTTGATATTGTGGTGCGTTCCTAGGTGGGCGGCTGGGGTAGGCAATAATAAAGACTCTTTCTCGTTTGTGGACACCTCCCACTTCGGCACAGGATATAATTTGCCATTCCGCATCAAACCCGAGCGCGGCAAATTCCCGGAGTATTCCTCGGAAGTACCGTCCAGCATCAATATTGAGAAGTCCTGGCACATTTTCAATAAGCGCCCATCTTGGTCGAATTTGGCGTAGCAGTCGGAATACTTCGGGGAACATATCTCGGTTATCCGATGCTCCCTTCTGTTTTCCGGCGGCAGAAAAGGGTTGGCATGGCGGCGAAGCCACAATGATGTCAAAATCTCCAAGCTCTGCGTTAAGAGTTCGCACATCGTCCCAGATCGGGATTCCAGGGAAATTTTGGGCAAGGATTCTTCTGGGGTATTCGGCTTTTTCAACGAATTGGGTAACTCTGAAGGTGCGAGTAAGTCCGGCAAGTTCGATCCCTTTTTCCCATCCTCCAATTCCAGAAAACAATGAGAGGACTCGTTCTTGTCTTGGCATTGATTTAATTCTTCTGCTCGTTGTTGTGCTTGGTCGTGTGTTCGCTCTTTGTCATTAGCTGCAAGTTTTCTATTCTGTTGTGGTTGCATATGGTTAGGTAATTGGGTGATAAATCGCAGGCGATCGCATATTCTCGTTCATCGCTGCTTGGAACGGAATTGAAGATGTTGAATTTGGTAATTTAACTTTTTGAGATATTGCCGCAAGACTACCTTGCCTTGTTGTTTGGCTTGCGGATAAATCTGCTGATAGTGCTTAAGTAAATGCTGCAATTGGTCAAGGTTTTTCTGCTTGGTAAAAACTGGTTTTAGCATTGTTTGTTTTTCCTTTTTCATGACAAAAGGAGGGTTAGAACAAGAACTTAACCCTCCAACCTATTAATAAA
>NZ_PVWN01000039.1 GCF_003003885.1 Chlorogloea sp. CCALA 695
CTGATGACAACAGCCGTTTTATTGAGGAGCGGAATGATGGGAAACTATCACGTTCCGTTTTGTAGAGCAGTGGAGGGAGCGACCCCTTCGCTGACTTTAATTATCATTAGAAAAGTAAGACAACACTTGGTTTAGACTTGAGTGGAGTGTCTAGCGGCGCTTTGTTAACGCCTTTAAGAGTCCATATTTGGACTACTTAAGAATCCTTGCGGCTTCAGCCCAAGGAGTATCAATCCGACTTCTTTAGTTAAATTAATTGTGGAAATTATCGAGCCGTTTCATGGGCGAATTTTTGACCCTGCTTGTGGTTCGGGAGGAATGTTTGTCCAAAGTGCGGCTTTGGTGGAAAGGCGAAAGCAGGCAAACCTAAATAATGAAATTAGTATTTATGGGCAGGAACGAGTTGCAGAGACAATTCGCCTGTGCAAGATGAACTTAGCAGTGCATGGGTTGTCAGGTTTGGGTAGCGTTCGCGAAGGTAACAGTTATTACGAAGATATCCACCAGTGCTTGCATAAATTTGATTTTGTGATGGCAAATCCACCTTTTAATGTGAATGCGGTGGATAAGGAAAAGATAGCAGGCGACCCGCGATTTAAAGAATTGGGATTGCCTAGGGCTGATAATGCTAATTACATCTGGATTCACCTGTTTTATAGTGCATTGAATCAAACTAGACGGACAGGATTTGTGATGGCAAATTCTGCTAGTGATGCCAGGGGTTCGGAACTAGAGATTCGCCGCAAGCTGATTCAAGCGGGAGCGGTGGATGTGATGGTTTCTATTGGCTCTAACTTTTTCTACACGGTAACGCTACCTTGTACGTTGTGGTTTTTGGACAAGGGCAAGGAGAATATAGCCCGAAAAGATAAAGTGCTGTTTGTTAATGCACGGCACATTTACCACCAAGTCGATCGCGCTCATCGAGATTTTACTGACGAGCAAATGAAGTTTTTAGCAAATATTGTACGGTTGTATCGTGGAGAACTGCCAGTAGTTACAAATGGTAGCGATGAAATGCTGAAACAGAATTTTCATGAGCGTAGTTATCAAGATGTAGCGGGATTGTGTAAAGTCGCAACTTTAGCTGAGATTGAAGCGCAAGGTTGGAGTTTGAATCCTAGGCGTTATGTGGGAGTGGCAGAAAAGAAAGCTGAAGATTTTGTTTTTGCGGAGCGATTAGAAGAATTGAATGAGGAATTAGAAGTTCTCAATGTGGAAGCGCGAGAATTAGAGGAACAGATCGCTGCTAATGTGCCGAAGTTGTTGGAAGAAACATTAGGCTAAATTTAACTTCAAAATAGAAAATCAAGGCATTAAAGGTAAAAGCGATGAATGCTTACAAAAAATACATCACTATTGAAGACCCCAATCATGTTGTTTTGTCCGATCTTCCATTTAAGCCAGGGCAACGAGTAGAGGTGATTATTTTAGCAGCAGACAGCAAGCGTGCAATTAGTGAGGAACTTAGAGATTTGTTTGATAGAACACAGGCGCTCCCTGGAGTCCAAGATATTAGAGAAGATGAAATTGCAGCAGAAATAGAAGCTTACGGTCGCGGCGAATGAGAGTTGTTGATACCAATGTATTAGTTTCTGCTGTCCTAAAGGGGAAAAAGCCACGAGAGGTTATTCAGTTTATTATTGACACTCAAGGTTTTGAGTGGATTGGATCGGTAGAAGTTTTAGCTGAATCCACAGAGGTTTTAAGCCGTCGTAAATTAAAACTGACAGATGAAATAAAAGAAGAATGGTTTAAAACTATCAATACAGTAATGGCAATCATTGATGTCAATGTAGAAATTAATTTTCCTAGAGATCAAAAGGATGCTAAATTTATCGCTTGCGCTTTAGCAGGTGGAGCAGATTTTTTGATTACAGGCGATCGCGATTTTACTGAAGCTCAAACTTTGATGGATACTACAATTATTTCTGTGTCTTTGTTTAAGAAGTTAGTTTGCGATGTAAGGAATGAGGAAAGTAGTTAAGAGTAGAGCGATCTCACTCAACGAAAATATTATCAACAAGCGCGATCGCATATGTCTGTCATGGGGTTTGTTTTTGAGAATAGGGAGCAAGTGGCGATCGCACAGCTTAAACAAATTGTAAAAAGGTAATAATGAGTTCTATTTCTCCGGGCAATTATGGCGAACTACTGGTACAAGTCAAGCAGCGCATTCGTTCGGCTCAATATGAGGCGCTAAAAGCAGTTAATAAAGAATTGATTGCTCTGTATTGGGACATTGGGGAGGCAATTGTGACTCGTCAGCAAGACGAAACTTGGGGTAAATCGGTAGTAACAAACCTTTCTCAAGACTTGCAAGCCGAGTTTCCCGGAGTTGGTGGTTTTTCTGCGGCTAACCTATGGCGAATGAAGCTTTTTTATGAAACTTATGTCAATCGGGAAAAACTCGCACCATTGGCGCGAGAAATTGGGTGGAGTCATAATTTAGCGATTATGGAGAAGTGCAAGGATGATTTGGAGCGTGAATTTTACCTTCGCATGACTCGTAAGTGTGGCTGGACAAAAAATGTCTTGATTCATCAGATTGAAAACCAAACTTATGAGAAAACTTTACTAAATCAGACTAATTTTGAGCAAACTTTGCCAGAAGAAATCCGCATTCAGGCTAAGTTGGCGGTCAAGGATGAATATACATTTGATTTTTTAGAATTAGCAGATGAACACAGCGAACGCCAGTTAGAGCAAGCAATTCTGGCTCGTGTTGAACCCTTTTTGCAAGAAATGGGTGGAATGTTTACTTTTGTGGGTAGTCAGTATCGGTTAGAAGTTGGGGACAAAGAATATTTTATTGACTTATTGCTGTATCATCGCCGTTTGAAGTGTTTAGTAGCAATTGAGTTAAAAATTGGGGAGTTTTTGCCGGAATATGTAGGTAAGATGCAATTTTATTTGTCTGTGTTGAATGATCGCGTGCGACTGGAGGATGAAAACTATTCTTTGGGAATTATCCTTTGTAAGTCCAAAAATAAAACTATTGTTGAATATGCGCTGAAGGAGTCTAATCAGCCGATTGGAGTTGCAACTTATCGAATGGTTTCAACGCTACCTCAAGAGTTGAAAGATCGGCTTCCTACACAGGAACAAGTGGCGAAGTTGTTGGAAGGTATGGAGTAGATGCAGGGAAATAATCAAGCGCAATCTTACAACATCTTAAACTTTGATGAGTAAAACAACTATTTATATACTTACACTCAAAAAGTTTGTTTACATTATAAGCAAACAATTAAATACAGGTAGTTTTATTAGTGAGAATAATTACTAAGAGAATAGTAATATTATTTGGGATTATTATTTTAAATACAAATTTAGAATTAAATAAAAGCAGTCTGAGCCAACGTATAGAAATACAAATGAAAAACAAGTTGAAAAAAGTTCCTCTTGCTGATGTATCTGTATTGTATGACTCGCTTCATCAAACGCCTCAATATTCTGAAAATGGCTATCCTATGGTAAGAGTAACCGACATTAAACTTGGATACTTAGACTTGGCGAAAACGAAAAAAGTAGATGAAAGTATATATAGAGAATTTACAAAAAAGTACAAGCCTCAAATTGGCGATGTTGTATTTTCACAAGTGGGAGCTTATGGAAACTCAAGTTATGTCAATAAAACTAAAGCTTTTTGCTTAGGGCAAAACATCGTTTGTATTTCACCTAAGCAGCAGTTACTTAATTCTTTCTACCTATATTCCTGCTTAAACTCTCCTTTTGTTAAGCAACAAATTGATGCTTGTGTTGGCGGTTCATCTCAACCCACAATCAGCTTAAGAAACATTAATACATTACAAATTCCTTATCTTAGCCTTTCTATTCAAAACAAGATTGCTGCGATTCTCTCAAACTATGATCGCCTAATCGAAAACAACACGCGGCGGATCGAGATATTGGAGGAGATGGCGCGAAGTCTCTACGATGAGTGGTTTGTCAAATTCCGCTTTCCTGGATATGAACAAACCAAAATGGTTGATTCAGAATTGGAGCTAATCCCTGAAGGTTGGGAGGTTAACAGATTAGATAATGCCTTAATTCTGCAAAGAGGCTTCGATTTGCCTACAAAACAGCGACAAGAAAGCAATGTTCCAGTTTACGCATCTACTGGAGTTACTGGTACTCATAATGAGGCTAAAGTCAAAGCTCCAGGTGTCGTGACAGGACGAAGTGGATCTTTAGGAACGGTGATTTACATTGATGAAGATTTCTGGGCGCTAAATACGACACTTTGGGTTAAAGAATTTCGCCGGGTTACACCGCTTTATGCGTTCTACTTATTGAGTAACTTAAGATTAGAGCAATTTAATTCTGGCGCAGCAGTTCCAACTCTTAACAGGAATGATGTACATAGTTTGCAAGTAGTTATTCCGTCTCATCTAGTGCTTGAGCAGTTCAATTGCTTTGTTAAGCCACTATTTGCAATGAAGAAAAATTTACAAACAAGAAATGTCAATCTCCGCAAAACCCGCGATTTACTCCTCCCAAAACTTATTTCAGGAGAAATAGACGTAGAAAACCTTGATATTGAAACTGAGATAGCAGCATGAAACATCCCAAACTATTAGAGATTCTCCCAAAATTACGCCTCTATTTTATCTAGTTGTACAGCGAAGCCCGTAACCGGGCGCGCTTGCGCTATCGCCCGATAAGTTGAATTAGTAATTAAAAGCGATCGCCAAGGAAAATAAATAGAAGTGCGATCGCATTGTAAAGAATAAAAAGTATGAAAACACTACACAGAATTACACTAAATCCCGAAGTAATGGGTGGTAAATCTTGCCTTCGGGGGTGAAAAGTCACCGTTGGGACAATTGTAGGACTTATGGCATCTGGTCATTCACCCGACGAAATCCTGAAAGCTTACCCCTACCTAGAATTAGCCGACATTTAGGAATCCCTCGCTTACACAGAATGGCGCTTTGAATAAGTCGAGGTTACAAATGTTGTATGACTCTTTATAAAAACAAATACCGGATCGAATCAACAAGATGTAAAAACTGGAATTATACCTCCAATGGATATTATTTTGTCACTATTTGCACTCATAATAGAGAATATTTTTTTGGTGAAGTGGAAGGCAACGAGATGTATCTATCTGCAATTGGTGAAATTGCAGCCGAAGAATGGCATAAAACTGCACAAATTCGTCCTAATGTTGAATTGGATGAATGGATCGTCATGCCAAACCATATTCACGGAATTATAATTATTAAAAATCAACCTATAGAGACGTTTTCTCGGATAGAAATAGAGACGTTCCACCGGAACGTCTCTACATCACGATTAAAATCAGATTCATTGGGTGCGATCATTGGTCAATTTAAATCGGTTTGTACAAAACGTATTCGGGAGGCGGGTTTTTCTAATTTTGGCTGGCAAACCAGATTTTACGACCATATTATCCGCGAACAAACATCTCTAGAAAACATCAGAAAATACATCGTTAACAATCCTATGAAATGGGAATTAGATAGACACAATGACACAAATTTGTATATATAAAATCGTCCCTATCCCGTATTCCCTGTAGAGACGTTCCACCGGAACGTCTCTGTTTCTATACTGTTGGGAAATTGGACATTTTTGATTATTACCGACCGCGAAGACCTAGACGATCAAATCTACAAAAACTTTGCTTACGCTGGAGCCGTCACCGAACCCGAAAAGAACGTCAAAGCCGATAGTGCCGAACATCTCAAGCAACTATTACAAGAAGACCATCGCCACATCTTCACCCTAATTCAGAAATTCCGTACCGAAAAAAATTGTAGAGACGTTTCGCCGGAAAGTCTCTACAGCGATCGCTCAGACATTATTGTCATTGCTGATGAAGCCTACCGCAGCCAGTACGACACCTTCGCGCTCAACCTCAGAAATGCTCTACCCAATGCAGGCTTTATTGGTTTTACTGGCACGCCCTTAATGAGCGGGGAAGAAAAGACAAGGGCAGAATTTGGCGACTACATCAGCATCTACAATTTTCGGCAATCAGTAGAAGACGGCGCAACAGTACCGCTTTACTACGAAAACCGCATTCCAGAACTGCAACTGACAGCAGCGACTCACTGCCCAGATTGCCTATATGGAAACAACAGATATGGCTGCGGTCATTTCTTCCTCTCAAAACGAAGCTGAGGACTTTAAACAAAAAGGGTTAGACATCATGCCCCATCGCCATCGGATGATGAATGAGTCACCAGGGCTAGATGAAAAATTTAAGGATGAAAATCACCCTCTACGGATTGTGTTTGTCTGTGCTATGTGGATGACTAGGTTTGATGTGCCTAGTTGTTCCACTATTTATTTAGATAAGCCGATGCAGAATCACACCCTAATGCAAACTATAGCTAGGGCAAACCGAGTATTCAAGGACAAGGTAAACGGATTAATAATGGACTACATTGGCGTATTTCGCAACCTGCAAAAAGCCCTGGCGATTTATGGAGCTGCGGCGGGTGGAGGCATAGAGGAAGGAGATATACCCATCAAAGCTAAAACTGCCTTAGTCGAACAACTTAGAGAAGAGTTCGCCGAAGCCACAGACTTTTGTACTGCTAAGAAAATTGACTTACCTAAACTCCTATCAACTCAGGATGCCTTCGCGCGCACTAAGCTATGGGCAGATGCCGTAGAAGCAATTTTGCATGGCGATGACTCAAAACGAACTTATTTCTCTCTAGCCGGAAATATCACTCGACTCTACAAAGCTATTCTGCCTGATCCAAATGCCAACGAATTTACTGCCTCTGAAGCGCTATTTAGCCGTTTAACCCAAGAAATTCGCTCAGAAGTTCCTGATGTAGCTATTTCTGAAGTCAAGGCACAAGTAGAGGAATTATTGGATGATTCAATTATGGCAGGTCAATTTATTATCCCTGACTCGCAAGGACAATACATCGACCTTAGCCAGCTTGATTTTGAGGCACTAAAAGCAAGATTTGCCACAGGCTACCAACGGACTGAAGCCGAGAAACTTAAAGGCACTCTCAACCGCAAATTGCAACGCATGGTAAGCTTAAACAAAAGCCGGACTAACTACCTAGAGAAGTTCCAGCAGATGATTGAAGACTATAATGCCGGATTGCGTAATGTAGAGTTATTCTTCAACAATTTACTTACTTTTGCCCAAGATTTGGAAGTCGAAGATAAGCGCGCGATCGCCGAAAATCTTACCGAAGAAAAATTAGCTATTTTAGATCTCTTGACTAAACCAGAAGTTAACCTCACCAAACAAGAAGAAAAGGAAGTTAAACAGGTTGCAAAAGTTCTCCTCGAAAACTTGAAACGAGAAAAATTAGTGCTAGATTGGCGCAAACGGCAACAATCAAGGGCAGTAGTTCAACTAGCAATTGAGGAGGGGTTAGACCAGTTACCACAATCTTACTCTGCTGAAATCTACGAGCAAAAGTGCGATCGCGTTTATCAGCATATATATGATTCTTACCTCGATCTTGGTAAGAATATCTACATTGTTGCAGCTTAATAATTTATATTTTTCTTTTTTATAGGCGATCGCCTCCGATCGCTCTAAGCCGATCGTTACCTCTCTAACTGTTAACCATTTATGACAAATTGGGTGGTCTAAGGTTAGTAAAGTTGGTAGCACCATAGTGATTGTCAATCATTTTGGCTGATGTTCCCGTCCATCTACCAATGGCAGTGCTGTTAATATGTGCTTCTACACATAAGCTAATGAAGGTATGGCGTGTCTGATAACTCTTACGGTAGGGAGTAGCGCATTTAGCTAAAACTGATTTCCAGGCACGGTTGGCAAAGTTATGATGGTCAATAAATTTTCTCTTTGGACTGGGAAATACTAACGATTCAGGATTGACTATCTCTGGTCGAATCTCATCTAAGATCGACTGTAATTCCGAAGTAATAGGAAAATCCCGTTTTCTTTGTGTTTTTAAGCCTTCTTTGAGAACTAACCCGTCTTCTGAAACTACAACAGTTTCTCGAAACTGAACTACGTTATTAGTAATATGCTTCCACTTTAAACCAATTGCCTCCGAGGGTCTACAACCTGTAAAGAAAAGGAAGCGGACATAGTTAGTGTAATAACAATAATGGCGATCGCCTTCAAAGGTCTGGATAATTAAGTCTCTCTCTTCCTTGCTAAACGGGTTAACGTCCTGTTTTTCAGATAGACCCTTTGGTAGTTTAATTTTCATTAAAACAAAAGGATTCGTTGCGATCGCGCCTTCTTCCATTGCCCAATTGCAGCAAGCCTTAATTTGGGTAAGACAACGTTTGGCGGAGTCAGGGGTCAAAGTCGATAATAGGTAATCTCTGATAGCAGAAGCATCATCTAGCGATCGACTAGGCAACTTAGCAATATGATTCCGATGCTTGATAAAGTCCTTAGCGTAGGTACTAGGACTTACTTGAGGCTTCTTAAACTCACTGTACTTATCCCAAAGCTCATCGAGTTTTGGTTGTAGCTTCTGAATTGGTGTAATTGGTGTAACCGTACTCAGAACGCTTCTAGGATTATATTTCTCCAGAGTTGGATCAAACCGTTCAAATAAAATATCTTTCTCAATCTCCGCAGCCCTAAATTCTGCAAGCTTTCTGTTAGCAACCGTATCAGCTAAACCAGTAGAGATGTAATGGCGCTTGCCACCATAATTAAACCGTAATTGCAACCGACTGTTAGAACTAAGAACAGAAACAGACCCCTTGGATGCTTTGCCTGTAGCAGTTTTTGAGTACATAAAGCTTTTGGTGTAATGACTCCTCTGTTCTAGAGCTTTTACACCATCTTTACACCAATTACTTACCCAAGCGTACCCAAAAAGCACCAATAATAGTACGGACTTACTATTGTTGAACTTTCTCAAGATAGGCTGGGAACTTTTGAGTTGGCTGAATCTTTTACGTTTAATCAATGCCAGGACGCAGATTTGAACTGCGGACACGAGGATTTTCAGTCCTCTGCTCTACCAACTGAGCTATCCCGGCGCACGGCAACTTGCGTTTTGAGTGCTTTATTAAGCTAACAAAAATATGTTGTTTTGGCAAGCATATAGTTAAAACAACTCTGTTTATCTTAATTATCAACTTCGTAGGGCTAAAAATAGCCAAAAATAGCACAAATTGCACCAAAACAATACTAGGGTCAGAAGCAAAGTTAAATAAACCCGATACTATCATCCCCGCAATACTACTTATAGCCCCCAGAAATACAGATAAAGTAAGAAATCGCGTAAAGTGGTGACTAAGAAGTTTGGCACAAGACGCAGGAATTACCAAAAAAGCATTGACTAGCAATACTCCTACAGCTTTAATCGCTACGGCGATCGCTAGAGATAGCAGAATAACAAAGCAGTAACGATACAATTGGACGGGGATACCTTGAACTTACGCCACCGCCAGATTGAGAGTTAATAATATTTGCTGCCTTAGTGTAGATAGTAAGAAAACCGCCGCGCCAACTAAGACGATCGCAGTCAAAATTAAATCAGTAGAATTAATAGCAAGAATATCACCAAACAGCACTGCCATCAAGTTACCGCGATAGCCTTTAATCAAGCTAGTTAAAATTACACCGACAGCTAAAGCACCAGATAAAACAATACTAAGTACGTTGTCACTAGCTGAATCGGTTTGATCGATTACTTGCAGCACCACTAAGCCAAATACTAAAGTAAATGGCAAAAGCATCAAAGTGGGTTCTATATGTAGCAATACGCCTAAAGCTACACCAATTAAAGCAGCATGACTAAAAAACGATAACTGACGTAAGGGTAACGAAACTCCCTAATAAGCCGCCTAGTAAGCCCATTAATACCCTGCCAGCGATCGCCCTTTGCATAAAAGGAAACTGCAACAGAGTAAATAAATTTTGAGTATTGGTTACAGCTAAAAAGTTAAATATCAATATCAATAAACGTACTAATACCCATAGTGTGCGGCAATTTAGTCTGCTAAAAGGCGCAAAAATCCGAATTTGTTTGTTAGCTTCAGTAAAAAAGCATAATTGCTAATGATTTATCTAGATGATATTGCCGAGTTTTTATCTAACTTGATGGCAGCAGAGCGTTTTATTGACGACCAAAACGGCGTATATATACCTTCTAATCGAGCGATCGCCCGTTTTGGACTTGCACTAGAACCTTGGGCAGAATTAACCACCTGGGCGCGGCAAGAGCGATTAGACGGGCTATTTTTACATCGTCCTTGGCAACTCCAAACAGTTGATATAGGCGTAGTTGCTTATCATTTAGCTTTTGATGAAGCTTTAACCCTTGGTTTCAATCCTCACCTGGCGACGGTACTGGGAATAGGTAATTTAGAAGTGCTAGGCAAAAAAGCAGGACGCGCCATCGGGATGATAGGAGAAGTTGAGCGCCATAGTTTTGATAAATATTGCGATCGCCTCCACCAAGTTTTCAAGGGCTGCGATCAGGCAATGGACGGTACTACAGGCGACATTTTCCGGGTGGCGGTAGTGGGTGCAATGACTGATACTTTAGTCCGTGAAGCTAAAGATCGCGGCGCAAATATTTACATTACCGGGCAATTGAGACAACCAGCTAAACTTGCTTTAGAAGCAACAGGACTTAGTTGCGTAGCTATTGGACACAGACGCAGTGAAGAATGGGGATTACGGGCTTTGTCTAGCTTACTGAGCGATCGCTTTAGTCAGTTAGAAGTTATTTTACCTAAATAAGCTTCTACAAGTTTTAAAATCCGTTCTGACGCATGACCATCACCAAAGGGATTAATTGCTGTCGCCATTTTTTGATAAGCAGTCTCATCGCTTAGTAATTCTTTAGCATTTGAGACAATGACATCGGAATTAGTACCTACAAGCTTTGCTGTACCAGCCGTTACAGCTTCGGGGCGTTCGGTGGTTTCCCGCAATACTAATACAGGCTTACCTAAACTTGGTGCTTCTTCTTGCAAACCGCCGGAATCGGTTAGTAAAAGATACGATTTGCCAATTGCGCCCACTAATTGAGCATAATCTAAAGGTTCTGTTAAAAATACTCGTGGATGACTGCCTAATAATTGTTGCAAAGGTTCGCGCACGGTGGGATTGCGATGCAAGGGTAAAAGTAAGGCTGTATCAGGAAATAACTCTAATAATTGTAAAAAGCTTTGAGCAATATCTTGAAGTGGTGCGCCCCAATTTTCCCTTCTATGCACGGTTGCGAGTAAAACGCGGTATTTTGACCATTCTAAGCCTTTTATATCGCAAGCTGGCTGACGTTTGGCGACAGTTAATAAAGCATCAATCACTGTATTTCCTGTATGGTGAATCTCTCCCACTACTCCCGAACGTTGGAGGTTTTCGACCGCTAAAGTTGTCGGCGCAAAATGCAATTGAGTAAGCTGGGAAATTAACCGCCGATTGGCTTCTTCGGGAAAAGGATTAAATAAATCGTCTGTTCTTAATCCTGCTTCAACGTGACCTACAGGAATTTGTTGATAAAACGCCGCTAAAGTTGCCGCAAAAGCTGTAGTAGTATCGCCTTGGACGATAACAAAATCGGGCTTATTTTGCCTAAATAACTTCTCTAAACCGCGTAAACTGCGCTCAGTAATATCTGTAAGCGACTGTCCCGCTTGCATAATCTCCAAGTCTTTATCGGCTTTGAGGTCAAATAGTTGCATTACTTGCTCGACCATTTCCCGATGCTGACCTGTTAAAATTACCTCTACGTCTACTGATTTCGCTTGTTGAAATGCTTGAATTACCGGAGCAAGTTTAATCGCTTCGGGGCGCGTACCTAAAATAATATTTACTTGGGGTTTTTGCTGATTCATTTAATTACTGAGTATATTTTTAATTTATTGCGTAAGTAAGCCATGTAAAAACGCCATTCTTAGCCATTTTAGGCAATGCCAAACGCCAGGTTTTACCTTCTTTTTGACGCTGCAAATAAATATCAAAGGGGTTTTTTTGCTGACTCAATCGTTGTTTGGGTAGCTTTAAGTCATAAGTACCATTGATTCGATAGCCTGTTAGTCTGTCAATGATTAGAGTCGTTGTTTGGGTAACATTTACTTGAGAAATCTCTACCTTATTAATCTGCTGCTGTAACTGCTGCTGCAACAACCGAGTTTGCAAGGCGATCGCATTTTCTACTATCTCTCTATTTGGTTCAACACCGCTACAACCATTCAGCAGCAACACTAAAACTAAAATTAACCGCCACATAACTATTTTTCAGCGCTACTATAAGCTGGAGAAACGAACCAATTTTATGATATGTCCTCAATAACTCATGCTCTCAAAGAATGGGCGATCGCCCTTGAATCCTTAGAACAAGGTAAAACAATTATGTTACTCCGTAAAGGAGGTATCAAGGAAAGCAAAGGAAAGTTTCAAGTACCGTGCGCTCGCATTCTTCTTTATCCCACTTACGAACATCAACAACCAGCCCTTTTAAAGCCTGAATATCAAAGTCGTGTTACCCCCGTACCTTCCGGTTGGCATCCTCAGCAAGTTACTATATCTAGCTGGGCAGAAATTACTGATGTTTTGCCTGTAAGCGAGGAAAATACTCTAAAAGCGCTTTTACCTTTCCATATCTGGAACGAGCAATTTATTGGCGATCGCTTAAAATGGAAACCTCATCAACCTATCTACATTCTTTTATTACGCACCTACAAGCTTTTAACGCCCCAAGTTATCGACTATCGTACTGAATATGGTGGCTGCACTTCTTGGCTCGATTTAGCTTCAACAATTGATATTGACAATACTCAGCCAGTTTTTACTGACGATATTTATAATCAATTAACCACCGAAATTCGCCAGATAGTCGGCAATAATTTAACTTTTGCTTAAAGGTGTGATAGCGTAAGCGTTAGGGCTTCGCAATCAAAATCTACATCGAACTCCTAAACTGCGATCGCGCCCGTAGAAATTAAGCTTTAAACGCTGTGCGATCGCATTTTGCGCCAAACTGGTAAAGTGCGATAGCGCAAGCGCGCACGCACGCAGGGCTTCGCAGTTTAGTTTGTAGACAAAAAACTACTATTTTTTATCTTTGCGGATTAATAGCAATTTGGTTCCAAGCTTTGATAACTGCTTTTAAAGGGCGAGGTAAAAGATTTTGATTGATATCTGTATAGATAGTTGTTGCCGTTCGACTACTCAAAGTTATATTGATGAAATCTGCCGCACCCTGGTTTACTGGGTAACTCAAGCCGTTAAATTGGTTAAATTCCTCTTGTTGTAACAATTGTTGAAACTGTATCATTTGTTGGCGAGAAATCTGATAAGTCTGAGGTTGCAACTTATTACCGTTGGAGGCGATTAATACCCTAACTACTCGCCCATTGTTAAATAGCGTAGTCTCATAGGTGCGACCAGCAAAACCACCACTAGATATTGCTCTAAAAACTGTACCCCGTTCTAAGGTAGATGGTAGTTGACTTGTAGGTATTTGTATGGGTTTGATACTGCCATCAACAACAGGACTTGCTGTAGGATCGAACACGATCGCCCTACCCCGATCGCTGGTACGGTAAACTAAACGCTGTTGCCTACCTTCGACTGTTACCAACCAGCCAGGAGTAACTACGGCTGCACACTGATCTTGAGGGCGACCTAAGCCCAAACAGCCATCAGACCAATTGCGCCGTTCTGTTTTAACAATTTTTAATTGAGATGATGATAAGTTCAATCTTTGTGCGGCATCTCGCAACACTGCGTTCGCTACATTAGCAGGCATATTAGGGGTATTAGCTGTATTTCGAGCTTCAAGGCGTAAAAGTCGCCCATTGCGATCAGTACGATACACCCAGTTTTGCTGACCGTTAGACACCACAACCCGCCATCCTTCGACTACAGCTTGGCTACACATTTCACCAGGTTTAGCTAGACCTAAGCAAGCATCTGACCAAGTTTGCCGACTGTACTGAGTAACTTGTAATTGTCTTGCAGAAAGTCTTGTCTGCTTAGATAAATCTGCTAATACAGCATTGGCAACGCGATCGGGTAATTGGTTGCTTGTACCTCTATTTTCACCTCCTCGTCGGCGATCGCTATTATCGTCATTACTACGGCGATCACTATTATCGTCATTACTACGGCGATCACTATTATCGTCATTACTACGGCGATCGCTAATTAATTCTCCTTTAGTTGTGATGTTTGAAGCAGAATTTTTTTGCGTGGCAGCAGTAGTATTTTGTACCAAAGACAAGCTTGTACTTATAGACAAAACTCCTGTTAACAAAAATATTGAGAGTAGTTGTTGATTTTTTACTAGCGACTTCATCATATTAAATAACAAATCTTATAGCCTTTTATCGGCGGTTAACAGAAGGTTAGACGCTGGCTTAATATTAATTTGTTCCGCCGTAATTTTGTGCGTTTGGCTGGCAACTATTTCTTTTAAAAAATCGTCTATTGGCAATACTTTAACTTTTGCTTAAATGTGCAATCGCCCAGGAGATTCGCCAATTTACAGACTGTCTATCGGCAAAATTCAAGCAGATATTTCCAAGCCATCAATAATATATAAGTTTCTGTAGACCTTGCCATCATGAACAATTACAGCCGTCAAAGAGATAGCAATGCTTGGATTTTTCAAACCTGGGCTGCGTTTGGTCTTTCTATAGGATTAACAACTGTAGGAATTATCAATTTACCTGTAAATAACTGGATCAAAGGCTTTATGGGTATGGGTCTGGCTTTCAGCGTTGGCTCAACTTTTACGCTGGCAAAAACTACTAGAGATTTGCATGAAGCTACAAAAATTGTCTCTAGAATCGATGAGGCTCATGTAGAAAAATTATTGAGTCAAAATCATCCCTTAAAATAATTAATCAAAAAGCATGATCTATTCCGATAGATTACACCTTCAAGAGCGATCGCTCCTATGTCCAAAACTTAAGTTTCTTTACAGATTTTGCTGATTTTCCTTTACCCATAATGCCAGCCCACCACCACGCCCACGAGCGGCAATGAAGTCTTCTGTTACTCTGAAAAAGGCGAAAAAAGGCGCTTTAGCAACTGATCGTTTGGAAAAATCTGCCTCTTTAAGCTTTCCACCTCGAAACCCCCCACTATAGATAGCTCGATTAAATAACAAAATATCTACTTGTGTAAAATCAAACATTAGCAAATTTTTCTGCTCTAAATAACGAGCGGGCCCAGTTAGCTTAAGCTGTAAAGAGCCAAATTGCAGAGAATTAGTAATTCTAGCCTCGCCCAAATTCTGAGATGAATGAAAAGAAATCTGTGCGGGAGCAATTTGGGGTATATACAAGCCTTTACCTAAAGCCACACCACTTTTAAAATGAGCGTTTTTAGGAGCAGTAAAGCAAAGCCGCCACTGACCAAAAAGTAATTCGAGGGGATATAATTGTTTTTGTTGCTTGGTTGTTTTTTCTGCTTGCAATAAAGCTTTGACTACTTCTTTAGCCTCTGGGCGAAGTTTTTTTGCTCGTAAACTAGCCGCCCTAGCCAAAACATCCACAAAATCAATAGTTGAATCTAAAGTAGTCATAATTATTTATAACGCTACAAATTACTGGCTCTATGCGATTATCTCAAGGACAGCTAAATTTACTCGAACGTTGTCCGCGTCAATTTCAACATACTTATTTAGATGGTATTGCCTCTCCTACTAGCTTAGAGCAACAAGAACGTTTAAGCTCTGGTAGCCGCTTTCACCTTTTGATGCAGCAGCGAGAATTAGGTTTACCCATTGATGCAATTGTCAAAGAAAACGAACAATTGCAAGGTTGGATGAATGCTTTTACAGAAGCGGCTACAGAAATATTAACTCCTGCTCCTGATGGGGAGTTTCGAGAAAGTGAACATTGTCGTACTTTGCAAGTTGAAAAATATTTGCTAACGGTAATTTATGACTTATTTATCGCTAGAAGTGACACTTGCCAAATTCTCGATTGGAAAACTTACCCCAAACCACAAGATCGGCGCAAATTAGCCCAAAATTGGCAAACTCTGCTTTATCAGTATGTATTGGCGGAAACTAGCGAATATTTACCCGAACAAATTTCTATGACTTACTGGTTTGTGCAATCAGACGACAAACCGCAAAATTTGACCTTTAATTACAGCAATACTCAGCATCAGCAAATAGAGAAAAAACTTAAGCAGTTACTTCTGCAACTGACTAATTGGCTTAAACGTTACGAAATTGGCGAACAATTCCCGCAAGTGGTGGAAGGTAGCAAGACTTGCAATTATTGCCAATTTATTAGTAGATGCGAAAGACGAAGTACGAAGCGGAGCGATCGCAATTTCGAGGCAGATTTATCTGAACAAGAATATAGTACAAATACACTACCGCTTCTTGCTAATATTCAAGAAGTAATAATTCTGTAATAAGACATCTGTTACAAGTTTAGTAAATGACACAATTGCAATGGACTGTAATATCTATAGAACCGCCGCCAGATTGGTTTGTTCAAGCGGTGAAAAGCTATGTTCCCCATTCTTCAGGACATTACGCGGCTCAACTGTTGTGGCAGCGCGGGATTCAAGATGTGCAGCAGTTGGCAGAATTTATTAAACCCCAACTATATCAAGCTTCTAGTCCTTTTGTATTTGGGCAAGAAATGCAGCAAGCGGTAGCTAGATTGCAACAAGCGCGCGATCGCACGGAAAAGGTAACTATTTGGGGAGATTTTGACGCAGATGGGATTACTTCAACGGCGGTTTTATGGGATGGATTGGGGCAGTTTTTCCCGCAACATCAGCAACTAAATTACTACATCCCCAATCGCCTCACCCAATCGCACGGTTTAAACTGTCAAGGGATTGATGAACTTGCCCAAAATAATACGGCGTTAATTGTCACTTGCGATACTGGCAGTACAAATATTGAAGAAATAACTTATGCAAACTCTTTAGGAATTGACGTTATAGTTACCGATCATCATACTTTACCAAGCGATCGCCCACCTGTAACAGCAATTATCAATCCTCGTTATTTGCCAAGCAACCATCAACTGTTTAATCTTTCTGGAGTTGCCGTTGCTTACAAGCTAGTAGAAGCACTTTATCAAACCTTGCCTGATATCCCCCAGCAACCTCTAGAAGACTTGTTAGATTTGGTAGCGATTGGACTAATTGCCGATTTAGTCCAGCTAAATGGCGATTGTCGGTACTTGGCACAGGTGGGAATTGAGAAAATGCAATCGGACTCAAAAAAGTCAGAAACAGAGCGCCGCAGACCTGGAGTTGGGCGCTTATTGGATCTTTGCCGTAGAAGTGGCGATCGCCCGACAGATATTTCTTTTGGTTTGGGCCCAAGAATTAACGCCGTAAGTCGGATTCAAGGGGATGCTTCTTTTTGCGTAGAGTTGCTGACAAGTAGAGATGTTGAGCGTTGCAACCAATTGGCGCAAGAAACAGAATTAGCAAACGCGCGGCGCAAGTCTTTACAAAAAGATGTCCAGCAGCAAGTAAACGCCAAACTAGAGCGGATGGATTTATCAACGACCAGCGTTATAGTTTTAGAAGATCCGCAATGGGCTGTAGGGGTGCTGGGATTAGTCGCCGGACAAGTTGCCCAGCAAACAGGTCGCCCAACGGTTTTACTAAGTACCGAGGGTCAAACAGCTTTTGCTCGTGGTTCGGCGCGATCAGTAAATCAAGTCGATTTGTATCAATTAGTGAAAGATCAGGCGCATTTACTGCACCGATTCGGCGGACATCCTTTTGCGGCGGGGTTGAGTTTACCTATAGAAAATATCCCGTTATTTACCGATGCAATTAATCAAAGACTGCGGCAAATATTGGGAAATGCGACTTCACAGCCCACAATGCAAGCCGATTTAGTCGTCACGGTTGCCGATTTAGGTAAAAAGCTATTTTGGGAATTGAACCTACTCGAACCCTGTGGAATGGGCAACCCCGTACCAAAACTGTTGATTCAAAACTGCTGGATTGATAAAACTTGGAATCGCAATATCCGCGACGCTCAGGGGAAAGAAGTTAAGTATATAAAAACCGATTTTGAACTGCGCGATGAATCGACAAATCTTAGATTTCCTGGGGTATGGTGGGGACACTACCGCGAAGAAATCCCTAAAGGGCGCTGCGATGCCATCGTAGAACTCGATTACAACAGTTATGAAAATCCAGAAAAAGGTATAAAACCCCATTATGAAGTTAGGCTTTTAGCTATTCGTAGTAGTGCGATCACTAATCAATGTACATCCTCAGCGCCAAATAAGATTTTAGATTGGCGACAAGAAGGTTCAGTGCAAGTAGCATCAGTTTTGCTAGTTAAAAATTGTCCTAGTAACTGGGACGATTTACGGGCTTGGTACGAACGAAGTCTTGATGAAAATAAACCGCTTGCGATCGCCTTTAGCGCCCCTAACTCTGTTTCACCCCGTCAAGTTTGGTTAAATTTAGTAGGGATTGCTAAATATCTCAGCCGTACTGAGCAAAGTGTTACGCGCATTCAACTGATGGAAAAATTGGGAATCAGCGACTTATTATTGCGATTAGGTTTTACAGCTTTAAAGTGTTTGGGTTTTAAAGTTAGCTTTCAAAATGGAGCTTTTAAAATAAGCTTGCTTCAACTAGAGTCAACTATTGCTGATACTGAGAACTTGCAGACTATTGAGCAATTTATCGCGGCGGTACGAGAGGAGCAATTTCAACGCCAGTATTTTTATAAAGTGCCGCTTTCTACTATTAGTGCGGTTTTTTCTGAGGAAGTGCCTGTAGAAGTTTAGTTGAGAGTAGCAACCTTCTTGCCAAACAATTGGGGGAAAAAGCTTTTTCTAAATTCAACATTCATGACTGCTGGCTCAAAATCTTAAAGATAGCTTCACGGCTAACAGGTTCAGTATTTTCACTTTCTGCAATCGCCTTTGCTAAACCAATATCTTCCATTGCTTCAATAATAATGTCACACTTCTATTTAAAAAATGAGTTCTCCCTATGTTCATAGACTTAAGTCTACTGACATTTCATAGGTCGCTAAATTAGCATGAAGTTAATAAAAGTCCTGCTCTAGTGTAACATCTTTCAGTTTAAGGTGAAAATAATGGATTCAATTAGATATTTTTTTGGTAGAGTTCTTGGTGGATTTATTGACAGGTTGTCCGACCAAATGAGATACAGAATAACTGATGTTGCTGAATCTAAAATGAGAGAAACGGTTGAAAAATCATTTAATCAAAGTGTAACAACCAACCAGCCTAATCAAAGCGCAAACACCAAACACCAAATAGATTCTCAAGATTGAAATACTAAATTTTATTGAGAGTATGCCACTTTTTATGACGTATTTATAGGCTTAAAAGTGCCTTTAAGTGTAGTAAAAAAGATGGCTATAAAATTATTTTAACATATAAGAATTAACCATGCTAGCTTTTTAAGCTGCTACATTGTGGCAATATAAATGAAGCTCAATAACCTTTTTAGAGCGGTTAAACTCTTGCAAAGGTTTATTATAAAGTCGACTTAAACGACTCTAGCTACAAGTAAGCGGATTTCAATTTAGGAGGCTAGGATTCTTTCATAAATCAACAAGATATTTTCACTTTTGCAAGAAATCTCTCTCAGTTGACAAGCGAACAGGTAAAAACTTTGAGATTACATCCCGGAAGCAGAAATCAGCTTGTTAATAAATGATTGACAAAATTAACTCCATCATGAAACAGAAGCCCATTTGTATAAATGGGCTTCTATTGCAATCGCTGAAAAAATTAAGTTATGGCTATCGCATTTATTTTATACCAATTCTTGATGAAGCGTGCAATGGAATTAAGTTCGGGGCAATGAGAGAGTTGAAAAATCGGGATAATATTTTCTGAATAATCAAGAGCTAAGGAACGATGAAACGACCCTTGCTCCATCTGTATTATCGCCATATCATCTCCAAGTACCGCAAGTATTTCTAAAAACCGTTGAAAAAAGTCACCATCAAGATATGAGAACTTAGCGAGGAACTTTGAGTTTTGCTCCAAGTCTGTGACGAATAATATAAGCGATCGCAACTTTACCCGGTGGAGACTCGACTTTCAGCGAACTTTTTAGCTCGTCATTTTTATACTTTCTTAGCCATTGAGTAATTATTACTTGGTTGGGTCAGAGCAAGCAACATTAGTTCTTGTTCGCTGCTTACTTGTCGGCTTCTTAGCAAGTAGAACCTATGTAGGTTTTTTTTGCTACTTTCTGTCCTCACCTGTTTGAGGTGTTTTTTTAACTTTTCTCAGCTTCCAGCTAGTTCTTTTGGAACGGACGACCCATTACTCTTTTCTTCCGCACGTATCTATTTACATTTAGCCCAGCTTTATAAAAAATTGATATTAGTACATAAGTCTAATTGCATTGGTTAGAAAATCGCTTAATTTGAATATATCGAAATGAATTAGACACCTGTTTATGCTGAATTCGATTCTTCAAACTCTTGGGGAAATGTTGACTAGCGGAACTGTTCTCACTAGCACTGAGCAAATAGACTTTAGTCATCCTGCAAGTTTAGAAAATAGTAATAGAGACCTATCATTAAATCTCTATCTCTACGATGTTCGGATCAGTAAAAAAATGCCAAATAATGGCAGGCAGGTTGAACGTCATTTTGATGAGTCAAGGCAAGTTGCAGAAGTTTGTAGAGCGCCGAGTTGGTTTGATGTCTCCATTGTGATTACAGCGCGCGATCGCACTGTGTTAGGAGAGCATCGTCTTCTGTCTGAGACTCTACTGCTGTTAATGCGTAGTCGAGTATTGCGAGAGGAGTTTTTAACTCCTGACCTTCGCGGTCACGGCAACTTATCATTATCAGTTACTGGTGACCCGCCCATTGATATAGGAAGTCTATGGAGTTCTCTTTCTATTTCCATACGACCTGCTATTTATTTAACAGTAACCATTCCCTTCAATGTATGGAGAAAAGCAACTGTACCTTTGGTTACAGAACGACATTTTGGAGTCAAGGATTCAGTTCCAGCTATTAGCAAAAGCGGCTCTAAAATTCAGCGAGTTGCCATTGCTGGCATTGTCAAAAATACTCTGAGTTCAAAGCCATTAAAACGAGTTCAAGTCCTACTTCAAGGAACTGAAAAATCAGTAATTAGTGACGAACAAGGGTATTTCATCTTTGAGAATCTGACCTCTGGAAACTATATTTTACACCTCAGACGATTTGGCTATCAATCTAAGAGTTGCAATGTTTTTGTAGGCGGAGGAGCGTGTATTCCCAAAGAGATATTACTTATGCCCTCCTTGTAAATTTCTATATCAATCGATTGTCCAAATCAGGGAATACTTAACATGGCTAGATTAGATTACTTTGCACCAGGCGTTTATGTTGAAGAGGTAGATCGTGGGAGTCGTCCAATTGAGGGCGTTAGCACTTCGGTCGCAGGATTTATTGGCTTTACTGAAGATGTACGAGGCGGGGCGGAACTTTTCAAGCCAATGCTAGTTACAAGCTGGACTCAGTATCTTGATTACTTTGCCCGACGTAACTCCAACGGATTCACGGAGTTCGATGCCTATTTACCTTTTTCAGTCAGGGGATATTTCCTCAACGGAGGCGGACGTTGCTGGGTTACAAGCATCGGGACGCAACTACCCGGTATCGGTCAAAATAATGCGAATCGACAAGCACCGCTTTTGGAGATTCCAAGGCGCGGTAATCGTCCAAGCTTAAATTTATCCATCCGTCCCGAACACTTTGACAACGGACCCATCACAATTGAAATTCAAGATGGACAGCCTCGTATACCTCCAGCTAGAGATAGCAACGAAGCAAGCGACCAGCCCGAAGACCAATCGCAGGCAGAAAATAGAGTAGAAACACCCCACAATCCAAAAGAGCTTTTTTCTGTAAAGGTATACCGAGACGATCGAGTGCTTGAGGAATACAACCATTTGAGTATGGATCCAAACCCTCAAACGCAGGTTGCTACTTATGTTGTTGAAGCCCTAAAAGACTCTGAATATATTTCAATTGGAGATATCGCTCAACCCGGACTGCCCTTATCCCGACGACCCTTGAATGGCGAATACGAATTACTACCTCCAGTGCCTAATTCTACACCCGAAAAATTTGCTCGTGAAGTTGAAGGCGATCGCAGCGAACGAACTGGCGTACTAGGTATCTTTGAAATCGATGAGATTACAATGATCTGTTTTCCAGATTTGATGCGAGCCTACGAAGCTCAAATATTGAGCCTTGACCAAGTTCATGGTGTCATGGAAACAATGGTGAGTATGTCTGAAGGTTCTACCAGTGGCGATATGCCAGGGCCAACCAATCGAATGGTAGTGCTAGATCCTCCACCCGATCGCGTCAAACCTCAAGATGTCGTTGATTGGTTAGACGAGTTTGGTCGTCGTTCTATGTTTGGGGCGCTCTATTATCCCTGGGTGAAAGTACCCAATCCTCGAAATGCAGGGCGTTCGATTCTTGTTCCTCCTTCTGGTCATATGATGGGCGTATGGGGTCGAACAGATGAATCACGGGGTGTTTATAAAGCTCCTGCAAATGAAGTACCCAGAGGAATTACTGGTTTAGCCTACGATGTCAACTTTAGAGAGCAAGAACTCCTCAACCCACTCGGTATCAACTGTATTCGTAAATTTCCCAACCGAGGAATTCGGATTTGGGGTGCTAGAACCCTAGTGGAACCAGACAAAACCGAATGGCGCTATATCAGTGTTAGAAGGCTCATTAGCTACATCGAACGCTCGATTGAAGCCGGAACTCAGTGGGCCGTCTTTGAACCGAATGACGAAGAGCTTTGGACGCAAGTTAAATATACCGTCAGTAACTTTTTAGAGCGGATATGGCGCGAGGGCGCATTATTTGGGGCTACTCCTAGCCAAGCATTTTACGTCAAATGCGACGCTGAAAACAATACACCTGAAACAATGACCTTGGGTCGTTTATATATCGATGTTGGTGTCTGCCCTGTACGTCCGGCTGAATTTGTCGTCTTTCGCATCAGCCAGTGGAATGCTCTAGAAACAGAACAGAATTAACAGTCCACAAAAAGTCAACTATTCATCGAACGAAATAATTAGGAGGAAATCATGCCAGGTCAAGATTACATTGAATGTTCTAGCTTTACCTTTACTGCCGGGTCTAAAATCAAGGACTTACCAGTCAAGGAGTTCAGCAATATGGGGATGGATGCTCCTCCCACCGATCATGTTGCTGGATCTGGAAAAGGTGGAGAAAAAACCATGCAGCCAAAGCCAACACCTGTAAAACCGATGAACCCAACGATTGTTTTGGCTGGATGTAAAGATAAGAGCGCCTATCAATGGTTTAATAAAGTTAATCCTCCTACGGGTAATAATCCTGACTGGAAAGGACAACTTGAAGATGCAAAAATAACTGCGTATGCAGACGGCAAGAAAGTTATGGAATGGCAGATTAAGCAATGCTATCCCTGTAAATATTCGGTTTCTTCATTGACTGCTGCTGGTGGCGAATTAATTTGTGAAACGATAGAGTTAGTTGCTCAAGAAGTCACCCGTGAAGAATAGCTAATATTTGCATCGCTCTGGCGCAAAAATTACTAGCCCTCTTTCAACAGAGGGCAAACCTGCTCTTTTAATTCTATTTGGTTTAGCAATTACGCTGCTTTAGTTCCACGAAATAAATTATGGCAAAGTTATCTAGAGGTCCCGTTTTTTTTACTGCATCTAATTTCTACTTAGATTTAAAGCTTGATGGCTCAAGCAACGTAGTAGACGCAGTTTTCTTAGAATGTCAGGGGTTTAATTACTCGCAGGATGTAATTGAGTTTAGTGAGGTTACTTCTGGTCGATGGGGTAAGGCGAGTAAAGGAAAATTTGTGCAAACAAAACTTCCTGGTCATGCCAAAAGTGGAAACTTGACTTTACTTCGAGGAATGACAAGTTCTATAGCTCTATGGAACTGGTTTGAGTTAATTCAAGATGGCAACTGGGCTAAACAAAGAAAGAATGCTCTTTTAACGATCTATGAAGGTGGAAAACCCCAGGCAAGATTTGAACTTACAGCAGCCTGGCCTACTAGATACAAAATTTCGGATGTTAAATCAAATAGTCAAGAGATAGAGGTTGAAGAAGTCGAAGTAGCTTATGAAGGATTTAAGCGTGTAAAAATCTAGTAGCTATTTCGTGGTTTAAGAAATTCAATCTTCCTATTGATTCTTGCGGTTTGGTAAAACTTGATGTTCCGAGATGCTCATCAGGAGAGATATTTCATCAGTTGAAGCTTATGAGTAATGGATTAGCGATCGCCGCAATTACTGCAATTCTAAAAAACCTATTGGAAAATGGTTTAGTTCAAAATTCGGCTTTGTCTAGCATGGGAAATGTGCTAGTAACTACACTCCCCCCAGATCAAATTTCTATTGGAGTCGATGGTCAACCTCAATTAAACCTATTTCTCTACCAGGTTTCGCAAAACCGTAATGCAGACATGGGAAAGAGCAATGCCAAAGGCGGCAAGCTATGCAACTACCCAACTCACCTGCGAGAAAGTTGGCTAGAGGACGAGAATCCACCATTAGCGATTAATCTACACTATCTGTTGACCGCTTATGGCAACAAAGACTTTCAGACGGAAATTTTATTAGGGTATGTCATGCAGTTGATGCACCAAGTCCCTGTTTTGTCCAATGATGCGATTCGAGTAGCACTAAATCATATTTCATCTACCAATCGTACTGGACTATTATCGCAAGCAATTGAATCAACCTCTGTTGCAGCGTTAACCGAGCAGTTAGGTCAGGTACAAATCTTGCCAAACTTATTTGATACAGAACAAATGTCGAGATTGTGGTCGCTCTTGCAGGGTTCTTACAGACCTTCGATTGCTTACGAAGTCTCGATGGTATTCATTGGCTCTCAGAAATCTACACCTGAATCAAGTTCTCATTTACAGGCATTAGACCGACCACTCATTGAGAGAGTAACCGCATCTCCATCGACAAATGGCGAGATTGTAGCAGGCAGTAGTATCATCATATATGGGAAAAATCTTAGTGGTGATATAACTCGGATTTGCCTAAATGAAGGGAAGTCTCTATTGGAACCGCAAATTGTTGAAGATAACCGAATATTATTTAAACTTCCCCAAAATTTATACGCTGGAACTCATCAAATTAAAGTTGTTCATCAACAAATGTACAAGTACCAGAACAATCATGAAGTAGTGTCGAACGATAAAACTTTTGTCTTGCATCCAACAATCAAGGTTTCTGTCCAGAAGCAAGGCTTTAATAATCTAGACAACTCTGAAGGCACAGCCCTTACTGTGCAATTTAATCCTAAAATTTGTCCGCAACAGCAAGTAATTTTTAGACTTACCTCCACTAATGAGATTAACAAAGAAGTTTATACCTTCAATGCTCCATTTAGAAATGCGGATAATGAAGCAATTGAGCTTTTTATTGCTGATGTTCCCGCAGGCTCTTATTTGGTGCAATCAGAAATTGATGGTGTTGAAAGTGCTGATATGAATCCAACTGAGAATATTATTGTTTTAAAGGCAAAATTTTCAAAAGAATTGTGTCACGATCAAAACTGCTTAGAATGATGTTTAAAAGATAAAAAAATCGACGAATGTTTATTTTAATTGCTTATACCTTTAAGAGAAAATAGAATCGTTTATTTCAAATCCAAGTTATAAGGTCATTTCTGAATATTTAGAAAAATTTATAACAGAGATAAAGCAACTGAAAGATGGCTCATTATCTGATTTTGAAGGAAAAGCCGATCTCCAGAATGGAAAGCAAGAAAAAACGCAAGAAAAAGCTAAAAAACTGATAGGAAAGTACAAGAATTATACCGGACTCCAAGCGGATTTTCAACTAGAGTTGTGCTTAAAGTTTTAGATATCATGTCTCCTGATACTGGAGATGAAAGTAAGTTTGAAACTCAACTGCGGTTCCTAAATCGCGCAACTTGAAAGTTGAAACCTGAGACTATCAAAATCACAGTGTAGGCTGCGCTCTAACTAGAGATGAGCAAGGTTTAATAGTCTCCCTCGACTTTGAAAAAGTCAAACATGGTCTTAAGCCGATGTCGCCAAGAGTCTATTAAAAATGAATAGGAATTTATTTGAAGTAGTAAAAAACGAAATCTCGACTTCAGTCTAATCTTAGAAAATCTAGATGATGACAGAATAATAACATGATTTATTTGTTATGAGGTTAAAAGAAAATTAATGCCAGCAGAAACAAGATCGGGCGGTCAACGTCCCGGACAACGAGAAGGTACTAGAAGTCATTCTAAAATAGGCAGTAGTAGCACTAATTACAAAGAGATTGATAAGGCACTTGGTAGTCGTCCAAAGTTCGACCCTGCGGTGGAAACCCAAGTTTATAGCAAAGCTAAAGTAGTCACTAATGGCGTAACTGAATATCGATGTGCAGCATCAGGCAAAAACTTGCCAAAAGATCAAACTTCGATCGATCATATTGTGAACTGGGAAACATATTGCGCCGATTATTGTGAAAAATATGACGGACTTAATAAAGATGGATCTCTCAAAAGAGCCAAAGTTATAGAGGGTTATAACGACATAGATAATCTACGAGTAGTTAGCATATCAGCAAATTCTAGCAAGGGTAACAGACGTGTGTCTCCTAAAAATGTATTAGGATAAACTAAGTAAAGAGTTGTAATTTTTTCCAAAAAATTGTTTGTCATCATTCTTATTTTTATAAGTCGAAAGCAATAGGCTAAGGTCAAGAAAGTTAACAGATATTAATTTTACGCTTCAAGACGTTGTATAAGTTTAACTTTTGAAGGCAATTATAATCTTAAAAGTCGTAATGATTTGATTTTGATAAATTATTGATTTTAGAAATATTAGTTATGACTATTGCAAATACTTTTGAAAATTGGCAACAAGCAAACAAAGACTTTTTACTTGTTGCTCTTGAACAAGTTTCAAGTATCATGAAAAGTTATATTGATCGAGGTGAAAAGGATTCTTCAAGAGATTTGCCTAATCGAAGTGAAGCTCGTTTTTCTCCAAAAGATATCCTGCCAGAGACTTCTACCCCACCTGCATTAGAAACACTATGTAAACGGTTTAATCTTTCCGATTTTGAAAAGAATCTACTCTTGCTTTGCGTTGGAGTTGAGTTGGATCTAAATTTTCCTGAGTTGTGTGCCGAAGCTCACGGTGTTAATCATCAACATTTTCCAACATTTGGTTTAGCTCTTCGTGCATTTCCCAATTCCCACTGGAGTGCATTGGCACCTAGTGGGCCGCTTCGTCGCTGGAAGTTGATTGATTTAGGTCCAGGGAAAACCCTTACCAACACAGCTTTGTATATAGATGAAAGAATTCTTCATTATCTAGTGGGCGTAGAAATGACAGATACATTACTAATAGGAATGACTGAGCTATCCCAAAAAGTCCAGCAACTTATACCCTCTCATCAGAGCGTAGCTGACAAAATAGAGGCTTTATGGAAACTAAGCCCCGCTCGTAATCTTCTTCCTATCATTCAACTGTGCGGCTCAGAAATAGAAGATAAAACAGATATTGCTCAGGCTGTTTGCGATCGCTTTGAGCGACGGGTGAGTCTCTTATACTGCCATTGCATTCCTCTTAACCCCGAAGACTTAGGATTTTTTATCCGTCGATTGAAGAGAGAATGCATTTTAAATTGTAAAGCTCTTGTTTTAAATTGTGATGATATCGATCCTGCCGATCAACAACAGAGAGTTGCGATTAATCAACTCCTCGATCAACTAGAAGGGTTTGTAATCGTTACAACACTTTTTCCACTCCAAGGCATAAAGCGTCAGATGATTCGCTTTGATGTTCCCAAACCCCTGCCCCAGGAGCAGTTAAGTACCTGGAAAACCTCTATGACCGAGTTCAAAACTCAACTCAATGGGCAAGGAGAATGTATTCCAGACTCAGATAAGCTGCTACAAGACTTGCAGGTTCTCACGTCTCAGTTTCAACTCAGTACCTCTATGATTCGTCGAGCCTGTACAGCAGCAGTGGCGCAGTTGACAATGCCGTCCGCTCCTTCCTTACAACAAGCTTTATGGCAAAGCTGCCGCATCCAAGCTCGTCCTGGATTAGATGAGCTTGCAGAGCGAATTGAGTCTAAATTATCCTGGGACGATTTAGTATTGCCCCCCTTGCAGAAGGAAACTCTAAAGGAGATTTCGGCTCACGTCCGACAGAAGGCTAAGGTATACGAAAAGTGGGGATTTGCATCTAAAAGTAGACGCGGCTTGGGGATTACAGCACTGTTTTCTGGCCCTAGCGGAACTGGAAAAACTCTGGCAGCAGGCGTTCTTGCTAATGAGTTGAACCTCGATCTCTATAGAATTGAACTTTCTGCTGTTGTCAGTAAGTATATTGGTGAAACGGAGAAAAACCTCCAACAGATTTTTAATGCGGCTGAGAGCGGGGGTGTAATTTTGCTTTTTGATGAGGCGGACTCTATTTTTGGTAAACGGAGTGAAGTTAAAGATTCTAAAGATCGCAACGCCAATCTAGAAGTAAGTTATTTACTTCAGCGAATGGAATCTTATCCAGGAATGGCTATCCTAACAACAAATTTGCAAAGTAACTTAGACCCTGCATTCATGCGGCGACTTCGGTTCGTGACTCAATTTTCTCTCCCAGATGCCGCCCATCGAGCCGAAATTTGGCGACGGATTTTTCCGCCTGATACGCCAACAGAGGGCTTAAGCGTTGAAAGATTGGCTCAACTTAATGCTCCTGGCGGTAATATCCGCATCATTGCTCTCAACGCGGCTTTTATAGCCGCCGATGCAGAAGAGCCTGTGCAAATGAAGCATATTCTCAGAGCAACTCAAACAGAGTATGAAAAACTAGGGAAATCATTAACGAGTGTAGAAATTTCTGGCTGGATTTAATCAGCTTGCTAATTTTTATCTCACTCTTTTGTTTTGTTCTAGCTTGGGGCTGTGTTACAAAAACTTCTTGAGGTCACGAAAGTTGATTGGAAAAGAGTTTTTCCATGTAACCATTCCTCTGATTTGATTGAGGAAGATAACTCGCTCTTTGACGGTTCCCAAGGGATGTCCTAAAACCCGTCCTTTTCTTTGCTACTTGAGTAGGAAAGCGGATAGCGCAGATACTATCAGACGCAATACAGGATGATTTTGGATTGATATTACTGCCACTTGAATGGGGTTTTGGGATTCATCAGGTACAAATAGAATTATTTCAGCCGATTATTTTTTGCAACACAACCGAATTGCGTGTACGGTAGTGCTAACCATCTGATTATCTAGTTTTTTGAGAAGATTGAAGCATTTTAAAATGGTTGATAGAGTAGTGAAAAATGAAAACCATCTTCTTGCAGTGAGTCTCCGCGATCGCCAACAGAAACTAAAGGGATACCGTAGTCTAAACGCACTGATAAATCTGGCTGAATCAGCCAACGCAAGCCCAGTCCTAAACTAGCAATTGTTGCCGGGTCGGGATCGATTTCTCGATTGTTCCAGACTGTACCGATTTCAAAAAAAGGCACTAATTGCAGTGTTCTAGAATTTGATGTGAGGGGAAAACGAACCTCAACCGAACCTGAGATCCCATTGTCAGCAATTAGTTGGTTTTGTCTGTAGCCGCGAACTGTATCGATTCCACCTAAACTGAAACGTTCTAGAGATAGCAAAGAATCGGGAGTTAGCTGGGCATCAATTCGCGCTACTAAAAGATTCTTAGGTGACAACTGCTGCACCCATTGAAATTGTCCTAACCAGGAAAAAAATTGTCCGTCTGTACCCGTATCGTTGATGGTTGCATCAAAGGCATTTACTCCGAAACTAAACTGAGACCGAGCGGCTAAAACTGTTCTCACACTGCGATTGAACCAATCTTGAGAAAACCGAATTACTGTAACTTTAGATTCCCCATTTTCAGCGCCTGCGGTGAAGGAAAAGGGAATATCGTCAAGTATATACGTTTGGCTGCGACGTAAATCTAAACCTAAGCTCAAGGCAAATTCACTATTTGGCGATCGCAACAGAGGTTGACGGAAACCAAAAGCGTAAGTTTGAGCTTCGCTATTGATGCCGACATCTCGAAAATCTGCTGCAATAATGCGGCTATCATCGTTGTTGTAGCGGAGGCTAAAAGTACCGTTAAGAGCATTTACAGGGATGTTATAGCTAATATTGTAGAAGGCAAGTCCTTCAGTACGACCGTAGCTGGCACTAAGGCGATCGCCAAATCCTAAAGCGTTATCGTGACTTACTTCTACATTGCCTTGAATAGAACCGATACTGGGAGATTGGTTGTTTTCAATGGCGATCGCCGCGTGAAAAGCGGGTGCTTCAGTAAGACTAACCCGTAAAATATTTTGCCCTTGAGTGCTACCTGCAACTAGCTCGGCTGTCACCTGCTCAATGAGCGGATCAAGTTGCAATAATTGCAATGCTTCTTCTAAGCGTTGCTGGTTTAAGGGAGTAGAGGTGGCTCTCTTGAGGCGCGAAGTCACGTATCTTGGGTCTAATCGCCTTAACCCACCAATTTCAATCCGTTCGAGTTCCCCTTCTACAACTTGAATTTGGACTATACCAGTGCTGAGGTTTTGATTGGTGGGTAGGAAAGTGCCAGAAGTGATGTAGCCGTTTTGAATATAGAGTTGGGCGATCGCCGAGCGCAGGAGGAGCAAATCTTCAAACGTAACTTCGCGGTTTTCGTAAAGCCGAGTTAAGCCCGTGATTTCGTCGTGCAAGATGGTATTGCCCAGCACTTCCACTTTTTTGATAAAAAAGTAATCGCCTGTTGAAAGACTATCTTGAGGTGGCTCTTGAGTTGAGGGAGTTTGCAGTTGAAGTGGGGGTAATGTGGGCGTTTCCAGTGGGAGCGGACGCGGCAATCGGGAGGGTTGGGGAATAGTTTGCTCTACTGCGTCAGGTGTAGTTGAAGGAATAGCAACGCCTGGTGGCAGTGTGGATTGAGCGATCGCACTGACAGCAAGGCAAAGCCAGGCCGCTAGGTAAAAACCTGGAGTGGTAACCCACCTTAAATTTGGATACATATTCATGTCATAAATTAAGAACATTCTCGACTCAATACGAGCTTCCCGTTTGGTAGTCGATATACTCCTTGAGGTTCGACAATGGGGTCGCCTTTTTGCCAAGAACGATTAGAGTTAGTAGTTGCGGGTGTACTGTCATTGGTAGGTAGAGTTTCTACATCTACGGTAGGAAAGCTAGATATTTGAACATCTCCAGGACGCTGGGGTAAGCCACCAGTCCCCGTAATCGTGAAGCTTCCCCTCGTTGGTTGATTGCGGCGGACAATGCAGCTATTTGCGAGCAGGCTGTTGGTATCGATCTGATTTTCTGGTAACTCAATCAGGCTGTTTTGAATAAAGCTGACATCGGGTATAGTGACGATGCCACTAACAGCACCAGTGGCATTGATATCGACGCGATTATTATTATCAACAGTATCGGGGTTAGTGCCACGAAGTACAGGACGGTAGTTTTCACCAAAGAAGGCAGGAGTATTGAGGGTTATGTCTCCGCCTTTGCCATCACGGGCAAAAGCGAGGATATCGCTGTCGTCGAAAGCAAGAATTGAGTCGGCTTTCAGGTCAATGTTTCCCCCCCCTCCTGCACCTTGATTGACATTAGTCGTAATGTCACTGTCGCCAAATAAGCGAATTTTAGCAGATGTAATGGTGATACTTCCCCCAGCAGATTGCTGAGAGGAGGTTGTAACCGTGCCATTTCTAGCGGTTAGATTTCCGGTGTTAATCGTTACGTTACCAGCAGCCCCAGCACCATTTGACTTGTCTATAGACTGAGCAAGTAAACTTGCCTGATTTATGTTTACAGATTGTTGGGCATTCAATTCAAGATCGCCCGCTTTAAAGTTAGTTTGGGTTTGGGAATCTAAAACGCCTCCATTAGATACGTTCAGGGTATCAGTTGTAATTCTGATGTCACCACCCTCGCCCTCGCTACCCACTTCAACACTGCTGAATACTCCACTGCTTATTCCATTACTACCCACCCCATCAAAGGAAACCGTATCGCGGGTAATTATTTCCACATCACCCCCATTCCCCTGTCCGCTACTGCTGGCAATCAGTCGAGCGCCATTGGTTACAGTAAGCGACCTTGCAGTTATATCAATCTTACCGCCATTACCCTCGGCACTAAGAAGCACTTGGCTACCTACGCCAGTAACTTGCGTATTAATCCCTACGCCTTCCAGGGAAACGGACTCAGTAGCGCTAATGGTCACATCACCAGCGTTTCCCTGTCCATCGGTATTAGTAACCAAAGTAGCGCCATTCGAGGCAGACAGATTGCCTGTAGTAATATTGATTTTGCCTCCATTGCCCACTGCTCGTTCAAATACTTGGCTACCTATGCTAGTAAAAGACCCTTCCAGAGCAACGGACTCAGTAGCATTAATAATCACATCACCAGCATTTCCTTGACCGAAGGTATTAGCAGCGAGGGTAGCACCATCCGAGGCAGACAGATTACCTGTAGTGATATTAATTTGACCTCCATTGCCTACTGCTTGTTCAAATACTTGGCTGCCTATGCCAGTAGAAGACCCTTCCAGGGAAACGGACTCAGTAGCACTAATCATCACATCACCAGCATTTCCTTGACCGGAGGTATTCGCAACCAAGGTAGCACCATCCGAGGCAGACAGATTGCCTGTAGTGACATTAATTTTGCCTCCACTTCCTTGACCATCGGTATTAGTAACCAAAGTAGCACCGTCAGTGACAGACAGATTGCCTGTAGTGATATTAATTTGACCTCCATTGCCTACTGCTTGTTTAAATACTTGGCTGCCTATGACAGTAGAAGACCCTTCCAGAGCAACGGACTCAGTAGCACTAATTATTACATCACCAGCGTTTCCTTGACCGGAGGTATTTGCAACCAAGGTAGCACCGTCAGTGGCAGACAAATTGCCTGTAGTGATATTAATGTTGCCTCCGTTTCCTTGACCGGAGGTATTAGCAACTAAGGTAGCACCGTCAGTGACAGACAGATTGCCTGTAATGATATTAATTTTGCCCCCATTGCCCACTGCTTGTTCAAATACTTGGCTGCCTATGCCAGTAGATGACCCTTTCAGGGAAACGGACTCAGTAGCATTAATAATCACATCACCCGCATTTCCTTGACCGAAGGTATGGGATACCAAAGTAGCGCCACCGGATATTGATAGCGAAGGGGTTGTAATGTTAATTGTGCCTCCCTGACCCTCAGCCTCAGATGCTATTACACTTTCCGCTCTGCTATCTATCCCATCAAAGGTGACATAATCACGGGCGATTATATTCAAATTTCCCGCATCCCCTCTGCCAAAGCTATCTGTTCTCAGTTGAGCGCTATTGTTTACTGTAAGAGAGTCTGCTGTAATGTTGATATCACCTCCCTTACCCATGGCTCCATCGAATACCAAATTCTCGATAAAGCTAGCATCAGTAAGGTTTATTGCTCCTGTAGCATTAATCTCAATAATTCCAGGGTTGTTGTTAGACGATACTAACCATGAAGCTCCTGCTCGCAGTCCACTTCCTCGCGCCATATTTAAGTTTTGGGCATTGACGATTAAATTACCATCACCACTAGCGCTTACGTTCACTAAAGTGCCATTATCGAGAAATACATCGGACAACGGTACGCTATCGGAGATAGGAAAACTCAAACCAATATAGGAGTCATTAAAAGTTAGACCGACAGTGCTTTCTCCTGCTACTCCGCCCAACTCGATTCGACCACCTAGAGCTTGAAGTTGCCCGCCATCGATGCTCACGCTACCGCCAACGAGCGCTAAAGTTTTACCTGGATTCACTTGTAGAATAGACCCCTGCACCTGAATGTTTCCAGGGTTGTTTCCGTATTGCAAGCCCAAAGGTACGCTAATCGCTAATAAAGGCGGTGCTTGAGGATTGGTAGCACTAAAATCACCGCCATTGGCAAACGTGAAACTGCTGGCTGTAGAAGCCAGAAATGACCCTTTAACGTCTAACTGGGCATTAGATCCATAAATAATCCCGTTGGGGTTAAGCAACAGCAAATTTGCCCCATCCACAACCCCTAACCTGCCTAAGATATTAGAAGGATTGCTGCCCGTGACGCGAGTTAAGATGTTCTCGATTCCAGTAGGACTAGCAAAATAAACACTCCCAGCTTCTCCGACATTAAACTCTTGAAAACTATGAAATAAATTAGCGCCGCGAGTTGCGCCACCATCAATGCGATCGCTAAAAATCCCCTGAATATCAACATTGGGTGTAACTACAGAATTTTCAGCACCCAGCGTGTTATCAGGTATGACTTGCGCTAAAACACCGTCACCTACTCCTATTGACAGCCCAACTAAACCCCCAATTGCCCACTGCCAACACCCACTACACCAGCTTTTAGCAATCATAAAGTAATTCTTCGACATTTTTAGCAATGTATCTTTGGAGTTTCTTCTCAGCATTTTACTGCCGCCAGCACAAAACTTGACCTAATCAATACAGTAAATATTAAACTGATAAAGTTATGCTTTCACCTGTGGCGATAAGTTAGTTGCACGCTTAGGAAAGGCGCGATCGCATAACTAGGCAGCTATTATTATTGCCCAAGTATTTAACTTCAGATCGATATAAAGTTGAAATTACGCTCCAAAGTTTTCTCTGTAACTTACCATATTTTGCTATGCCAAACCGACACCGCCGATGCCACGCCTGCTGTCTAGTAATTCTATTTTTGAGCAGTTTCACGTTCTGTCTAAGGCTGGATCGCGTTCCCTTCATTGTACAGGTAAAATGGGGAGAAGTAATCGCCCAGTCTTCCAGTCCTAGCCAATTGGTATAGCAAGGGATCGAACAGTATCGTGCCGGAGATATGCTTAAAGCGATCGCTTATTGGCAAACTGCTTTAAGTGCCTATCAGAACCTCAACAACCTGGCAAATGAACCAATTGTCAGCGAAAAACTCGCCTTAGCCTACTAGCAAATCGGTCAATTCAAGCAAGCAATCAATACTTGGCAAGAAGCGATCGTTAACGATCGCTCCTCTAATAATTTGGTAAAGGTGGAGCGGTTACTCATTGAACAGGCGCAAACCTACAAGAGTCACCCATTCTAGAAATTGTAGCCCACCGAGAAGTATAACTAATCCCAGAGCGATAATTCCTGGTAGCACTCCTACAGACCCAATGGTCATTTCTTGTCTTTTGCGCCAAATGCCAACTATCACCAGTTTCTACCCCAACAAACTTGGTTAATCAATAAATCCTTCTTCTCTAGCTCGTTTTTCTGTTTGAATACGAAGACTTTTGCCATCTTCAAGATAAACACCCAAAACATCTTGAACTTTAGTCCAATAGTGGCGTACTGTTCTAGGGGATACTTTCATGCGATCGGCGATGACTTTATCTTCTAATCCTTCTGCAAAAGCAAGATTAAGTACCTCGAGCCACTCTGGCTTGACTTCCCCTGGTGGAATTTTGAGGTCTTTAGTATGGGTAACTCCAACCAGCGCTAAGTCAATTCGTTTTAACATCTCCTGACTAGAAAGTCCTTTATCTGCTACAGTGAATCCTCCTTCGTGAGCATCAATATCAGGTTTGAGCCGCACGAGTGCTTTGACATAGCTGCTTTGCACTACGAGATTGAGAGTGGCATAATTTTTGATTAAAATCTCTAAGCTTTTAATACCTTGATTAATTTCGGCAGTGTCCCCGGAGGTTTCTGGCAAGGAAAGATCCATAATAACTAAGTCGGGTGCAAAAACTTTGACCTGCTGGAGTGCTGTCTGGGTTGTCTTGGCTGTACATATTTCAGCTTGTGGGTAGTGCTGTTTTAGCAAATCAAGCGTTCCACTCAAGATTAGATCGTGGTCATCTACTATAAGTATTTTGAGCGTCCCTAGTTTTCGTAAATCCTGGGTCATATTAAATCAAAATTGACAATGTTACTGTTCATTATGGCGTTGGATGGGTTGTGATAGAGGAAAGTAACAGAGAAGAAAATTTTTTCTCTACTCCGGTACAGAGGATCGGTTTCTTAAAGCCGACTGTAGCCTTAAATTTTTGGCGGGTAGATAAAGAAACAGCTACACAATGTATCTTTTCGTTTCTTTATTCAGCGAATCATAAGACAAGTTGTCGATTTAAACATAGATTTGGCTAACTTTAATTAAGATACCTAAATCAATCAGGTAATACATTGCAGACTCGTGCAATTAAGTTAGCTGATTTGTGTCATCAGCTTGGTACGTGAGATTAAAGCGTTTGCCCATTCAATTCTCTAATATATAAATCAAGCGGCTAACCATCGATTGAAGGCGATCGCCCTAGCGCTTTCCACTCTATTTGGAGTAAGCAAAAGAAACTTTATAGCTTAAGTAAAATTTATGACAAATATCTTTGGCGTTGTGATCTAAACAATTCTATTTCTAAGGCGTGTCTGCAAAATAAATTTTGTGAAGATTTTTTACGAAAACTGACATCTTGCTGGAAAGGAAAGACGTAATCTTGAGGTAATATTCACAAGCTCAAATCATTGATTCTGTAGTTTGCAGACACGCCCTAGAGACTTTAGATCGTTTCAAATATTTTTTGTACCAGACCATAAGTACAGTATACAACTTGGAGGAAAGGATGAATAGTCGCACAAATAATCCCGGCATAAGTCTCAAACTCTTAACAAATCCGAGTCCTCAGTCAAAAAGGGGAACTCCTGAGCATTACACCCGCAAACTAAAGCATTTCTTGCAGCTACAGATTGACCAACTAGCATCTCAATCGCAGATTCAATGGGCGCAAGTGGTTTATCAAGATCCGCAGATGTCTGATCGCCAACAAGTTGAAGCATCTCAAATGCCTTTCCCCTTTGCGAAAGAAGCTCTAAATTACCTACAGACCGAAGCTTGGTTAGTTAATATTTCATCGGCTTTAGCGCTAAAGCCGATTGATTCAGAGTCAATAGCCAAAGGCTTTTATTATTGTCATTTTGGCGAACAAAGTCAGCCTAATCAATACTTACTATTATTTGCCAAAGAACCTTTGTCTTATACTCATCGGCAATTCATCAAGCGAACGGCGGCTAGTATAGGTGAATATCTAGACGAACATCAGCAAAACTGGCGACACCGCCAGAAAATTCAAATTTTAGAAGATATCGTTCAACGAGTAGGGCATCAGTTACGTCATCCTTTGGGTTTAATTAATCTCTATGCTCATAACCTTAGTCGTCTTCTGCCTAAAAGTAAGGAGCAAGAACAAGCTTCAGTCATTTGCAAAACCGCTCTGAGCCTAGATCGAACTCTCACTGAGATCGTGCAGTGTGCAAGTAGTGAAAAGTTGCAGATTGTACCCCAAGATATTCGCAGTCTCGTCAATAAAACGCTGGAAGAATTTCAAGGCTGGATTTTGGAGAAAGAACTTCAGGTTTGTTGCACCGATCGCGCGCTGACTTTGAAACTCGATCCACTTCAAATCAAACAGGCGGTCAGTAATTTATTAAGTAACGCCATTCATTTTAGTCCCTTTGGGGCAAAAATTTTCATCGATTGGCAAGAGCAGCAGAGCGATGTATTGCTGACCTTGAGAGATGAAGGGCCTGGTCTATCTTCAGAAGATTTGCAGAAGTTGTTTAAACCTTTTTATACCCGCCGCTCGGAGGGGACAGGTTTGGGATTAGCAATTGCCCAAAAAGTTGCGATCGCTCACGGAGGGAAACTATGGGCAAGAAATGCACCCAATAAAGGTGCAGAATTTTTGCTAAGTCTACCTCGATTGATTCCATCTATTGATTTATCAAAGGACAACGCCGTATGTTAACTCAAGTAGAACAAACCAAACTATCGATACTTTTAGTCGATGACGATCGCCAATTTCGTTCTGGAATCAGAACCTTCTTAAGCTGCTCTCAGATTCAAGATCGAGCCATTAACGTGATTGGGGAAGCGGATTGTCCGGCTTTGGCTCTATCCCTTGCCGAGCAAAATACTCCCGATCTAATTTTGATTGACATGGAATTAATCGGGGGAGATGGTCTTTCCCTGCTACAGCAGCTTCAAAATAGCAATACATCAAGTAAAACCCTTGTTGTATCGGGTCACCAAGAAGACTACTGGATCTATCAGGCTATGCAGTCAGGAGCAGATGGCTATGTTTTTAAAAGCCAAGTTTCACAGCAGTTGCTAGATGCGATCGCATCTATTGTGCAAGATCAAATCTATCTACCGCCGGAAGTTGCCACTGGCTTCTTTAGAAGATTCCAAAAAACCCAAGCCTCATTGCCTTCACAGATCGGTCAGCCTTGCAAACTATCTGAGCGAGAAAGCGATGTTTTATATTGGCTCGTTCAAGGAGCCTCAAACGACGAAGTTGCCAAGCAACTCTATATTTCAGTAGCTACTGTTAAAGCTCACCTGACTAATGTTTTTCTGAAGCTTCAGGTAACAAGTCGGACGCAAGCTATTGTGGCAGCCATCAAGATGAATCTGGTTCAGTCGTAATTGGAATCAGTCATTTTGGTTCAACCCTAACTACCGAGAAGATTCTATGCCTATTGTTGATTCTAATGCCTTAGCTAAATTGTATCGATGTACCCAAAATGCGCCTCTAGGCTGTCATAATCCGATAGAAACTACGAAGAAGATACCAGGAGCCAAGTTTTGTTTGGAATGCGGCTTCCCCGCTACATTGCCAGTTCAGACCGAACTTTGGGGCAGTTTAGGCACTTATCGCCTTGCTGAAATGTTTAGGTCTCAGGGAATAGGACGGCTGTACAGAGGTCAGACCAGTAATGGTCAACCTGTTGTGGTGAAAGAGTATTTACTACCTAAACAATGTTTTAACGATGTGGAAGCGCACCAGCGCAGAATAGCCTTGAGTCAAGTAGCCAAGAGCAATTTGACTACCCCCAAGGGTCGGGAGTTTAGGTTGGTTAGCCCATTAGAGACTATTGCCGACCCATCCAGCGATCGCGCCTATCTGATTTTTCCCGGTGAAACTGCCGCACTTCCTACCCTGAAGCAGGTTTTGCGAGAGACTGGAGCCTTTTCAGCATCAAGAGTGCGACAATTTCTAGACCAAACGTTGCAGTCGTTACATTTCCTCCACAGTCAGCCCTCAATGGCATCTGCTGCGGTAGGTTCTGCCCATGGCAACTTGGGGCTTGACAGCTTGGTCATCAGCGATAGCGGCTACGTCTATGTCTGCGATCTGGCATTTTGGGAGCAGCTTTTTGTCCCTACTCTGCGTCCGATGCCTTTATTGGAACAAGATTTAATCGACCTGGGAGCGATCGCATTTGCGCTTTGGACGGCTCAAGCAATTCACTCTGATGCTGAACCGCCAAATCCGCGCGAGGCTGAACATTGGCCCCAAAACGATCCGCCCCTAAAAGATTTTCTACATCGTTTGTTAGGGCTAGATACCCCGTTCAACTCTGCGGCAGAAGCTCGTCAGGATTTGATAAAATTGCCTCAAGTTGAAACGGCTAGTTTTCATAGAAATCTTCACTCAGAGTCTCCAACGAAATCAAAATCTCGAAAGTATTGGTTATTGGGTTTGCTAGCTTTGCCGCTATTGGGAGGACTAATTTGGTTATTACTGCCCCAATCTATGTCAAAGTCTTATGCAGATACTAGCTTTAAGCATCTTTTGCCATCGTTTGCAGATGTCAATGGAATCGAACCCGGACAGTACCCTTATACAGGCGAAGCGCTGGGAACTTGGGCAACAGTCTTAGATAAAAAGCCCGCAAGCGATCGCAAAACTAGAGAATTGCTAACCCAACCAAAGCTAGATATAGCAGCTATTTTTAACTACCGAACTTATGCGCCTGTGCAATCGCCATTAAACGAAGTTCTTGAAGCTAATGGGAAATCTAATTTTGCGATCGCTAGTTTATCAACCCAACTGCCCGAAGGGTTAATTAAAGAAACCATTGCCTACGATGGTCTTTTAGTCTATGTGCCTGCCTACAAAAGTCAAAACCTACCAAGGGCATTGCAAGGCAAGATTAGTCTTGCCCAATTGCAGCAAATTTTTACAGGGCAACTCACTCACTGGAAACAGCTAGGTTCAGATTTTCCTGACCTACCAATCAAACCCTATCGACCTTTAGAACCTGAAGCATTACGCCTGTTCCAACAGAAAGTTTTGGACAACGCTCCAAATCTAATTGCTCAATTTAGCAAGATTGAGCAACGTTCAACCTTTAATACCTTGCGCTCCATCGCGGTTGGAGAAAATCAGGCGCAAAAAACTGAAGCTGGCTCAATTAGTTTCGGACTATTAACCCAAACTTGGGATCAATGTAAGATTTATCCTCTAGCCATTGCTCAGGGAAATAAACATCCAGTACAGCCACTCCTGAGAGAAACCACCAACGGGACAATGCAGCCTATTTCTCCGTCAGACAATCTCTGTTTAGAGAAAAAACCTTTGCCTAATATAGCGGCTTTTCATCAGGTGACCTATCCACTCAGCACGCCATTAGTTATCGCCTATCCTAGAGATAATAATTTGCCTGGGCATATATCAGGGCCGCTCTTCGCTAATTTTCTCAAAACTCAAGATGGGCAGTATCTCCTACAGCAAGCGGGTCTTGTGCCGTTGCAGACTGCACCTAGAAACTACACTTTATCGTCATCTATTCTAAATCGTTAAGGAGCGCAATTATTATGGCAAGCCAAACTCATCGTTGCCCAGAGCCAAGCTGCTCTTTTTTTAATCAGGTACTGCCGCACAACGCTAAAATCTGCCCGATGTGCGGTACTTCCTTAGCACAGGCAGTACAAGCCCCTGCTATGGTAGCCTCGGTAGCAAGTTATGAAACCTTTATTCCTTCGCCCCAATCTTCATCAACAAGCAACAGTCAGAAGCGTCCTCAGTTGAAGTTGCTTCATCCCAGCAACCAAAGTTTTTTATTGCTTAGGGAGTCTGGCGCGATCGGTCGTCAAAGTCTAGCTAATGGTATGCGACCTGAAATTGATTTAACAGGAATACCTCATGCAGGTATCATCTCTCGCACCCATGCTCATCTCTACTGGGATTGCGCTCAACAAGCTTACATGATTGTTGATGATAGCCGCAACGGGAGCTATCTTAATGATAAATTATTACCTCGTGGAGCGCCCCATTCACTAAGTCACGGAGATAAATTACAGCTAGGTCAAGAGCGGTTGATTTGCTTGCAAGTTGAATTGAGCAATGCTGTAAGTGACCATTCGTAATATCTACCTTCAATCGATTAACAAGATTAGCAAGTGCGAACGGAGATATTTACATAAGCCTCCTTGACAAACAGAAAGTCTATGTAAATATCTTAGGCTCTCTAAATGTATTCAGTGCCACTCCAATTTTTCAGAATTTCATTTGCTTCACCCCTTTAGTTCGTTAAATATCTAAAAAACTTTGCGAACAAGCGGGGCGATAAACGGCAATGGGATTTGAATCAATGAAGATAATTGTCATGGTTATACTCTGGCAAGTAGGCAAACAGCATCACAAAGCAGTTAAAGTTACATCACGTTGCAACACTTTAGCAAGTTAGGGGATCGCTTTGATTCAACCCTTCTCACCCGCGCCGCCTCCTCCTCCGCCGCCATCTCCGCCACCGCCAATACTTTACCCTGAAGCGCGTCGTTTAAGTTAGTTGCATATTTGTCTTTTAGAGTTTGAGATTTGTAGTTGGCATCATACACCGTGTAATCTCCGAAAATGCGGTACTCAATTTTATTCTCCTTGTCCTCTCCTTTTCCGGTCTTGTTAATCCATTGACTTTGCTTCACCGGTTCTCCGAGGAAAAGAAGATCGATAGTGCCGATTGGAGACTTAACCCAGGAGTGGTTAGTGAAAGCCCAATGTGTACCCTTGTCCACATTCCCCGTTGCACCATTCTTATCCAACACTTTCCCTCCATTAGGAACGAAGAAATCTCCGCTTTTAGAAATAACTTCCACGTCCTCGATGCCCAAATATTCTTGGGCAATTTTAACGTAGGCATTGGCAAGAGTGCGGCAATCTCCGTTTTTCTTGCCATTTAAGAAGTCATCTGCACTTGTTGTCCCCATGGTGTATTCAAATCCAGAGTTGTCCTTAAATGCTGTCTTCAGAGCCTGTAGATTTTCCTTTTCGGTTCCTTGTATATCAATGTTTCTCAACATCTCGGCAGCCTTCGGATACTTCCTAAGAAACGTCTCTCTTCGAGTCCTTTTATCAACAAGCTCATTTTCTATCGGCTTTAGTTCTTTCGGCGCAGAAGCATTAACAGAAGTATTGCTACGGGAATTGCCCTGGATAGAACTCGGAGATTGCTCATCTCCAGAGCGTGAGGAACTAGCGCTGCGAGAGAGAGTTGGTGAAATTTTTGTTTTAGATTTTGACTGTTCTTGATGCTCACTCATATTGTACCTAGCTGGACTAATTAATTATTGATATTGTATGTTCCGATTTGTCACATTTTAATGTTGTATTTAGACTGAAAAAGCTTATTATCTCTAAAGCAGAAATCGAATACATTCCTAATGAGTTCTGATTCAGTGACAATGAACATTTCGATCATTTTAAAGTTGATTTTGGTTGGAATGTTATCGACATAAGTATCGATTCTTGCGATCGCGCTTCTCACTAATATGCTAAATGGCAAAATGCTCTTGCATTTATTATTTTTCAGCCCAAGCCGATACCAATTACTACTTGCAACAAAAGGTCAATAGTCATAATGTATGTGTTAGATACAATATTATCAATGTAATCTCTCTGCAAACAATTTACTTACGACTTTGAGATAGATTTCGGGCGTTGCATAATTAAAAGATGATATCAAGGGAACACATCATGCAATGCCCTGAATGTAGATCGACCCACATCCGCA